>CAYWVR010000004.1:73059-131625 GCA_964461715.1 uncultured Anaerolineales bacterium | reverse complement strand
CCGACGACGCGGAGGTGGCCCGGGCGGCCCGGTTCATCCGCGAGCACGCCGCCGACCCCATCACCGTCGACGACGTCCTGGAGGCGGTCTCGATCTCGCGCCGGACGCTGGAGCGGCGGTTCCGGCAGGTCCTCGGCCGGAGCCCCTGGCAGGAGATCCGCCGCGTCCGGATCGAACGCGTCAAGGACCTCCTGGTCCACACGGACTGGCCCATGCCGAAGGTCGCCGAGGCGTCGGCCTTCGCCGGGGCCAAGCGGCTCTCGGTCATCTTCTCGGAGGAAACGGGCGTCCCTCCGACCGTGTTCCGGCGGCGTCACCGGTCCTGAACCCGGCCGCGCCCACCCCTTTTTTCGGGTCCGAATCGGGACGATTTCCGTTGCTTTTCGGGGTCCGTTCGGGTACAAAGAATCGCTTTGACGGACGCCCGCGCGGAGCTCTCCTAAGTGGCGTAACGATAAGGGTTTAGGAGACGATGGCGCGGGCCGGTGGGAGGCCCCCGTGACCCGACTCAACCAGCCGGAGAACGTCGAAGAGCTCCTCATCGAAGAGGAGATGAAGGACTCGTACCTGACGTACGCCATGAGCGTCATCGTCAGCCGGGCCCTGCCCGACGTCCGCGACGGTCTGAAGCCCAGCCAGCGGCGGATTCTGGTCGCCATGAACGACCTGAATCTCGGGCCGCGCGGCCGGTTCCGCAAGTGCGCCAAGATCGCCGGCGACACCTCCGGCAACTATCATCCCCACGGCGAGAGCGTCGTCTATCCGACGCTGGTGCGCATGGCCCAGCCCTGGGCCGAGCGGTATCCGCTGGTCGACGGCCAGGGCAACTTCGGCTCCATCGACGGCGACCCCCCCGCTGCCATGCGCTACACCGAGGCCCGCATGACCAGCCTGACGGTCGAGATGCTCGACGACCTGAACATGGACACGGTCGACTTCCAGCCCAACTACGACGAGACGCGCCAGGAGCCGACCGTCCTGCCGGGCCGCTTCCCGAACCTCCTCGCCAACGGCTCCTCCGGCATCGCCGTGGGCATGGCCACCAGTATCCCGCCCCACAATTTCAACGAACTGGCCGACGCGATCCTCCACGTCATCGACAATCCCGACTGCACCGTCCGAGACCTGATGAAGCACGTCCAGGGCCCCGATTTCCCCACCGGCGGCATGATCTGCGGCCGCAAAGGCATCGTCGACGGCTACACGAAGGGGCGCGGCACGATCACCGTCCGGGCCCGGGCCCACACCGAGCAGACGCGCGGCGGGAAGTCGAACATCGTGGTCACCGAGATCCCCTACGGCCAGATCAAGACCCGCATCATCGACCGCATCGCCGACTGCGTCAAGGACGGCATCCTCGAGGGCATCGCCGATATCCGCGACGAGTCCGACCGCGAGGGCATGCGCCTGGTGATCGAGCTGAAACGCGGCGAGGACGAGCACGTCATCCTCAACAAGCTCTACCACCACACCCAGCTCCAGTCGACCTTCTCGATCATCAACATCGCCCTCGACAAGGGCCGTCCCCACACCATGAACCTCAAGCAGATGCTGGTGGCCTACAAGAACCACCGCATCGAGGTCATCCGGAGGCGGACGTTGTACCTCCTGAAGCGGGCCCGGGCTCGCGAGCACGTCCTGTTCGGCCTGCTCTACGCCGTCGCCAACATCGACGACATCATCGCCATCATCCGCAAGAGCCCCGACGTGCCCACCGCCCGCGAGCGGCTGCTGGCAAAGGCCTGGACGTTCCGACTCACGAACCTCCCGGGCAAACGCTCCGACAAGCCCAACCAGCTGCTGCTGGCCGCCACCGGCGAAGCCCTGAAAATGAGCGGCACGCAGGCCGACGCCATCCTCGCGATGCGCCTGGCGCAGCTGACGGGCCTGGAGGTCGAGAAGCTTCGCGACGAATGGGTCGACGTGAAGGAAAAAATTCAGGAGTACGAGGCGATCCTCCGGGAGGAGCGGCTGGTCCTCAACATCATCGCCGAGGACCTCCACGAGATGAAGGACAAGTTCGGCGACCCCCGCCGCACCGAGATCGTCGGCGACGTGGGCGAGTTCGACATCGAGGACCTTATCGCCGAGGAGAACTGCGTCGTTACCATCAGCCACGAGGGGTACCTCAAGCGGATGCCGCTGACGTCCTACAAGCGGCAGGGGCGCGGGGGGAAGGGCATCATCGGCTCGACCGCCAAGGAGGGCGACTTCATCGAGCACATGTTCGTCGCCTCCACCCACGACTACATTCTCTTCTTCTCCACCCTCGGCCAATGCTACTGGCAGAAGGTCTACGACATCCCCCAGATGTCCCGACAGTCCAAGGGACGGGCGGTCGTGAACCTGCTCGACCTCAAGAAAGACGAGTCCATCGCCAGCTTCATCCCGGTGCGAGAGTTCGACGACAAGCGCCGGCTCGTTTTCTGCACCGCCCGGGGCATCGTCAAGAAGACCGCCCTGGCGGACTACGGGAACCCGCGGCGGGGCGGCATCATCGCCATCAACCTCAAAAACAGCGACCGCGTCATCGACGTCCAGATCACCCACGGCGCCGACGAGGTCGTCCTGGGGACGCGCGGCGGGATGGCCATCCGCTTCAAGGAGACCGGCGTCCGCTCCATGGGCCGCACGGCCACCGGCGTCAAGGGCGTCAAACTCGGCCCGGGCGACGAGGTCGTGGGCATGGCCGTCGTCGACCCGAGCGCGACGCTCCTGACGGTCTGCGAGAACGGCTACGGCAAGCGGACCGAGTTCTCCGAGTACCGGACACAGGGGCGCGGCGGGAAGGGCCTCATTAACATCCGCACCACGAAGCGCAACGGCAAGGTCGTGGCCATGATGACCGTCCGCGACGGAGACGAGTTGATGATGATCACCCGCAAGGGCCAGATCGTCCGCATCGGCGTCGACCCGAAGAGCATCCGGCCCATCGGCCGGGCCACCCAGGGCGTGCGGATCATCCGCCTCGGCGACCAGGACCAGCTCGTGGCCGTCGCCCGCGTGGCTCCGGAAGAGGAAGAGGCGGAGTAAAGGCGACCGGGTCAACCCGACCGCACCCCAGCCCGGGGCTTCGAGGCCTCGGGCTTGATCTGGGGAGCTACTCGCGCTTCGGCGCGCGATGCCCCGCCACGCGCAATTCGCCGTGCCTGACTTCGATGTGATCCACGTGCAACCGGCGCTCGCCCTTGCCCAGGGGCACCGGCTTCCCCGCCGCCGCCTCGGCCGCGGCGGCCCAGAGGTCCGCGACCGGGTCTTCGGGGTCCTCGGCCCGGAGGCGAGCCGCATGGTCGCGCATGACCTCGCGCAGGTAGTCGCTCACCGCCGCCGGCAGCGGCAGGGCCCCGGCATGGAGCGACGTGTCCGCCACCACGAGCCGCCCCTCGGCGTCCGCCGTCGGCTCGAGCCGCTGCGCGACGACGACCGACCCGGCCCCCTCCCCCAGCCGCGTGGCCACCACCACGGCCCCCGGCTCGAACCCCACGCGGAGCCGATCGAGCGCTTCCGGCAGGGCCATCCCGCCGGCCCGGGCCGCCTCCAGCGACGCCGCCAGACGCGCATTGACCATCCGTTCCGTCAGCACGAGGTCGAGCCGCGTCTTGCCGCTCTCGTCCAGCATGGCGTTGCCGATGCGGTTGACGACCTCGGTCCCAAAGGCCGCGACCGCCTCGGGGTCGGGGCCGATGGACTCGGTGCGACGGTAGACGGCCGGGGTCCAGAAGACGGCGAGAACGAGGGCCGCGAGGACCAGGACGAGCGCTCCGGCGACCAGCGCCATCCGCCGCCTGAGGGTCCGTCTTGCGCCGGGCTCGGCCATGGGCCTGCTCCTTCGTCGCGCCCAGCATCGCCGCCCGCGGGCCGAGAGGTCAAGCCTTTTCGTTTGACGGTCCGGTCGGGCGCTTTAGAATGGGTTCGGCCGTCGGCGGCAGCATGCCCGCGGGGGCGGGAGGACCGCAAGTTTGGACCATTGCGAAGCGCTCGACGCCGCCGAAGCCCTCCTCGGCCATCGATTCGAAGACCGCGAACTTCTCGAAAGCGCGCTGACGCACGCCTCCATCGCCGAGCATCGGCTCCGCTCGAACGAGCGGCTCGAGTTCCTCGGCGACGCCATCCTGGGGCTGGTGATCTGCGAGGAGCTCTTCCACCGGTTCCCGAAGTCGCTGGAGGGAGACCTGACGCGGATCAAGAGCGTCGTCGTCTCCCGCGACACGTGCGCCCACGTCGCCAACCGGCTCGGACTCGTCGATCACCTCCACCTCGGCAAGGGCATCTCGGGGGCCGCGAGCCTGCCGAGCAGCCTGGCGGCGTGCGCGCTGGAAGCGTGCATCGGAGCCCTGTACCTAGACGCGGGGCTCGAGCCCGCCCGCGCCTTCATCCTCGAGCACATGACCGAAGAGATCACGCGCGTCGCCGACGGCGCCCATCGTCTCAACTACAAATCCATACTCCAGCAGTACGCCCAGCGCGCCCTCGCGGCCACGCCCCATTACGAGGTCCTCGACGAAAAGGGCCCGGACCACGCCAAGGCCTTCGAGGTGGCGGTGGTGGTGGAGGGGCGGCGGTTTCCGTCGGCGTGGGGCCCCTCCAAGAAGAGCGCCGAGCAGCGGGCCGCCATGGAGGCCCTCAAGGCCATGGGCCAGATCGACCCCGACGCCGAGCCCGCAGCGGACGACGACGAGCTCTAGGCGCCGGGCCCCGCTTCCTCCTCGTCGAGCCGTTCCTCGACGTCCTCGCGAGCCTCGTGCCGGTCGTAGGCCCCCTTGCCCTTCTCCGGGGTCTCGACGCGCGGCGTCTGCCCCGGCGTCCACCACCGGCGGGGAAACGCGGGCTTCTTCCTCTTCTTGCCGGTCATCAACGCTCCTCAATAGCGTAGGCTTAGCGCCCTGGTCGCCACGCGCCGAAGCTTCGCCGACGAGACATGCACGCCCAGGCCGGGGCCCATCATCCCGCGCACGAACCCGCCGTAGCCGAAGCTCAGCCGCTCGCGCGTCACGTCCTTGCGCAGAAGGTACCGCCCGTAGCTTCCCTCGGCCCATCGGACCCGCCGCCCCACCAGCTCCAGGAACGCCCGGCCCGCGGCCGTCAGGACGCCCGTCTCGCCGACCATGCACCCGAGCTGGAAATCGAGTCCCCGCCGGTGTGCGAGTTCCGCCAGCCGCAGGCTCTGCACGAGGCCGCCGTTCTTCGAGATGCGGATGTTGAAGAGGTCCACGCGCCCCGCGACCACGAGCCGCTCGGCCCCCTCGGCCGTCAGGAGCGACTCATCGAGCATGATCGGAACGCTCGACCGCTGCCGCAGCTCCGCCAGCTCCTCCTCCCGCCCGCGCGCCAGCGGCTGCTCCACCGCGAGAACCCCGTGCCGCGCCAGGCCCGCGCAACGTTCGACGGCCTCCTCCAGGTCCCAGGCCCCGTTGGCATCGACGCGCAGCGTCCGCCGGGTCGGCCCCCGCGTCCGCGCCAGCCCCCGCCCGAGCTGCCGCGCGCACTCGGCCAGGTTCGCCTCGTCGCGGTCGGCGTCGCGTCCGACCTTGAGCTTGTAGTCCCTGAGTGCCAGGAGGCGCATCAGCCGCAGCATCCGCCTCGTCTTCTCCACCGGGCCTGTCGAAAGGATGCCGCTGACGCGCCGCAGGAGCCGGTGCGGCTTCAGGTCCAGCTCGCGGGCGAGCATGTCGGCGACGCGTTCGCGGCGATGGACGCCGACGGCATCGAGGTAGGCCAGTTCGCACGCCGCCCAGGCCGCGTTGTGCACGACGCCGTCCTCGGTCGCCGGGACGGTGGCGAGCGGGGCGTCGGACGCGAGGCGCGGCGCGTACAGGCGGCCGATGACCTCGACGGCCGAGGCGACCGTCTCGCCGGTGACGTAGTCGCGCGGGATGCCCTCGCCCCACCCGACGGCCCCGCCGGCCAGCTCGAGCCGCACGAGGACGCCCTCGTTTACGTCGCGCCGGGCCCCGGCGTGCTCGAAGCGCACGCGGAGCGGGATTTCGTACGTCCAGACCTCGAGGCTCTTGGGCTTGGGCGGCATGGGGTGATTATGGGCCCGTCGCGGCCCTGCGCCAATGGCCGCTTGTACCGTGGCGTCGCAGTCGTGATAATATGGCCCATGAAACCCCTGCGCATCGAGCATGTGACGAAACGCTTCGGCGACGTCGCCGCCGTCGACGACGTGTCGCTCGCGGTGGAGCCGGGCGAGCTGTTCTTTCTGCTGGGCCCGAGCGGGTGCGGCAAGACGACGCTGCTGCGGCTCGTGGCGGGGTTCTACGAGCCGGACGCCGGCCGCATCCTCTTCGGCAACCGCGACGTCACGGACCTCCCCGCCCACCGGCGGAACTGCGGCATGGTGTTCCAGAACTACGCCCTCTGGCCGCACATGACGGTGCTGGAGAACGTGGCGTTCGGGCTGTCGGTGCGGGGGGTGGGTCGGAGCGAGCGGCGCGAGCGGGCCCTTGGGGTCCTCGACGTCGTCCGCATGAAGGACCTCGCCGCCCGCAAGGCCACCCAGCTCTCCGGCGGGCAGCAGCAGCGGGTGGCCCTGGCACGGGCCCTGGCCATCAACCCGGACTTCCTGCTCCTGGACGAGCCGCTCTCGAACCTCGACGCGAAGCTTCGCCTGGCGATGCGGGCCGAGATTCGGAGCACCCAACGCACCACCCGCGTCACCAGCGTCTACGTCACCCACGACCAGGACGAGGCCTTGGCCATGGCCGACCGCATGGCCGTCGTGCGGGACGGGCGGATCGTCGCCCTCGGCACGCCGCGCGACCTCTACCTCGATCCGCCCACGCCGTACGTCGCGGGGTTCCTCGGGGCGACGAACTTCCTGAAGGGCGAGATTCGAAGCCGTGACGGCGACCGGGCCGTCGTCAAGACCGCCTTCGGCGACCTGCGGGTCGCGCGGGCCGAGACGAAGCTCTTCCCCGGCGTGCCGGTGGTGGCAAGCGTGCGGCCGGAATCGGTCCGGCTGCTGGACCCCGAAGGCGAGGCCCCCGAGACGAACGTCTACGCAGTCAAGGTCCTGGGCCGCGTGTTCCAGGGGGAGACGGAGCAGGTCCGCGTCCGCCTGGGGCGGCGCGACATGATCGTGACGGACCGCCCGACGGCCCTGCCGCCCGTCGAGCCGGGCGGCCCCGCGCGGGTCCACGTGCCGGAGGATCGGGTCCGCGTCTGGTTCCGCGACGAGGAACGTGTCGCCACCGACCCTGAGGAGAGAAAGCCATGCTGATCCGCTGCCCCGTCCTCCGCCTCGCCGCCCTGGCCGGTCTGATGGCCTGGGCCGGCTGCGGCCGGGCCCCCGAGGCCGAGGGCGACGCCCTGGTCCTGTTCTCGCCGCACTCCGACGAGATCGAAGCCGAGTTCGAGCGGGCCTTCAAGGCCCATTACCGGGCCGAGACCGGCCGCGAGGTCACCCTCTCGTGGCCCGACGCCGGGGGGACGACCCAGATGCTGCGTCGAATCCAGGACAAGTTCGCGGCGGGGCGGACCGACGTCGACGTCGTCTTCGGCGGCGGGCCGATCTTCGAGCGGATGAAGCAGCTCGCCTTCCTCGAGCCCTGTGCCCTCTCGCCGGAGGTCATGGAGGGCCTGCCCGAGACGGTCGCGGGACAGCCACTCTACGACCCCGAGGGCCACTGGTACGGGGCGGCGATCTCCACGTTCGGGCTCATCTTCAATACGAAGGTCATCGCCGACCGCGCCCTGCCGCCCGTAGAGAGTTGGGACGTCATGGCCGACCGGGCCTACCACGGGCTGGTGGGGGCGGGCGACCCCACCAAGAGCGGCAGCCTCCGCAAGGCCTACGAGATCATCCTCCAGGCCTACGGGTACGAGCGGGGCATGGGCATCCTGGTCCGGATGGGGGCCAACGCCCGCGAGTTCTACGAGGGGGCCTCGGACATCCCGCGGGCCTGCGCCCGGGGCTTCGTCGCCGTCGGCCCGTGCATCGACTTCTACGCCCAGCGGCAAAAGCTGGCCGAGGGCGGCGAGCACATCGGCTTCACGAGTCCCAAGGGGCTGACGGTCGTCAACTGCGACCCCATCGGCATCCTCCGGGGGGCCCCGAACCGGGCGGTGGCCGAGCGGTTTGTCGCCTTCGTCATGAGCGAGGCCGGGCAGCGGCTGTGGATGACGCTCCCCGGCGCCCCCGGCGGTCCGGCCGAGCACAGCCTCGAGCGGCTCGCCGTGCGGCCGGCCCTTTACGACGAGACGGCCGCCATCCGCTATGCCATGAACCCCTTCACCATGCCGCCCGCCGACTTCTTCGAAGCCGAGAAGGAGCACGCCCGCCTCGCCATCCTGCCGGATTACCTCTATGCGGCCATAGTCGAGAACCACGGGCCGCTGCGGGAGGCGTGGCCGGCGGTCGAGGGGCGGCCGGAGCTCGAAGCCCGCCTCGTCGAGCCGCTCCTCTCCGAGGACGAGATGCTTGGGCTGGGCCGGACTGTGTGGACGCCCGTCGTGGTCCCCGACGAGGCCGCGCCCGAGGCCAAGGCCGACGCCCAGCGCCGCGAGGAGGCCCGGCGCCGCCGCCAGAGCGACCTTCGGACCGAGTGGAGCGAGACCCTGCGGGCCCGGTACCGGGAGATTCGAGAGGCGGCCCGACCGTAGGGCCCTTTTATGCGACCCGATCGGACAACCTGGCTCCTGGTGGCGGTGCTGGTGGCCCTCTTTGGCCTGTTCCTCTTCTACCCCATCGGCCACGTCTTCAAAAACGCCCTGTGGGAGACGACCGGCCCGACGCTCCATTACGTCGAGAACGTGCTGGCCCGGTCGAGCCTGCGGGCCGGGTTCGCGAACGCCCTGGTGCTGGCGGCCCTGACGACGGTCGTCTCGACGGTCCTGGCCGTGCCGCTCGGCGTCCTGGGGGCCCGGACGGCGTTCGCGGGGAAGCGGTGGCTGTCGGCGGCGATTTTGGTGCCGATGATCCTGCCGCCCTTCGTCGGCGCGATCGGTCTGAAGCAGGTCGTGGGGCCATACGGGGTGCTGAACGCGGCCCTTGGACAGCTCGGGTGGATCGACCCTGCGCGGCCGGTTGACTGGTTCCGCGTGTACCCGCTGGCGGGGGTCGTCGCCCTCCAGGCCCTGCACCTGTACCCCATCCTCTATCTGAACGTGGTGGCGGGCCTCGCGAACGTCGATCCGTCGCTGGAGGACGCGGCACGGAGCGTCGGGGCGGGGCCGTGGCGGGTCTTTGCGCGGGTAACGTTCCCGCTCATCCTGCCCGCGTACTTCGCGGGGGCGATCATCGTCTTCATCTGGGCGATGACGGACCTCGGGACGCCGCTCATGTTCAACTTCCGCGAGGTCACGGCCGTTCAGATTTTCGACCGCGTCAGCGAACCGTCGAGCCCGGAGGCCGGGGCCCTGGTGGTGCTGATGCTGGTGGCGGTGGCGATCCTGTACTGGGGGGCGCGGGCGCTGTTCGGCCGGAAGGCCTTCGGGCAGATGAGCGTCGCGACGCGGGCCGCCGAGCCGCGCAAGCTGGGCCGCGGGGGGACGATGCTGGCGTGGGCCCTCTTCGGAACGGTCACGTTCCTGGCGGTCATCCCGCACGTCTCGGTCATCCTCTACAGCGTGAAGACCCAGTGGCAAGGCACGGTCCTGCCGGAGGGGCTGACCCTCGCCCACCATGCCGCCGCCCTCGATCACCCGTGGACCCTTGCGAGCATCCGGAACTCGGTCCTGTACTCGCTCGGGGCCACGGTCCTGTGCGCCGGGCTCTCGATCTGGATCGGCTACGTCCTGGTGCGCAAGACCTTCCGCGGGCAGGGCCTGCTGGACGCGATGGTCATGCTGCCCCTGGCCCTGCCGGGCATCGTCCTGGCGTTCGGGTACCTGAACAGCTACGCCGACTGGGGCGACGCGCTGGTGGAGGCGGGCCTCTGGAAGGAGAACTACCTCTACCCGCAGGCGAACCCGGTGCTGCTGCTGATCGTCGCGTACTCGGTGCGGCGGCTGCCGCTCGCGGTACGAAGCGCCGTGGCCGGGTTCCAGCAGACGAGCCGCACCCTGGAGGAGGCGGCGATGAGCGTGGGCGCGGGGCCCGTCCGGACGCTCGCACGGATCACCGTGCCGCTCATCCTCGCGAACCTGGCGGCGGGAGCGATCCTGGTGTTCTCGATGAGCATGCTGGAGGTCAGCGACAGTCTCATCCTGGCCCAGGACGACGCCTATAACCCGATCACGCGGACCATCTACCGGCTCTACGCCGCCGAGTACGCCGTCACCGGCGACGCCGTGGCCAGCGCCCTGGGCGTTTGGGCCATGGGGTTTCTGGCGCTGACGCTCGTCGGGGCGACGCTGCTGATGGGAAAGAAGCTGGGGGCGATTTTCCGGGCATGAATCGCACGCCGGACGCGGCGGGTTCCCGACCCACCGCGACCGGTCTTGATAAACGGATCGCGGCGGGTCAGGAGACCCGCCGCGCCAAGGGTTTGCGTCACGGTCCGATGCCTACGACGTCTCGACCGTCTCCGGCACCGGCAGACGCCCGTCCTGAAGCGGCCAGACCTCGGCGGGATCGGCAGCACAGGCGAGAGCCGCCCCGACGACCTGCTCGTCGAAGATCGTGCCCGACCCCTCGGAGAGCTGTTTGACGGCCGCCTCGAGCGAGAGGGGTTCGCGGTACGGACGCGGGCTCGTCATGGCATCCAGGGCGTCGGCCACCGCCAGGATTCGGGCCCCCATCGGAATCTGCGTGCCCGACAGGCCGTCCGGGTACCCCCGCCCGTCCGGACGCTCGTGGTGGTGCCGGATCATGGGCAGCTCGGACTTCAGATACGGCAGGTCCGCGACGATGCGACAGCTGACGGCCGGGTGCTGCATCACCAGGGCCCAGTCGTCGAGCGTCAGCGTGCCCGCCTTGTAGAGGATCTCGTCGGGGATACCCGCCTTGCCCAGGTCGTGGGCGAGGGCCGCCTGCTCGATGCGGCGGATTTCCTCGGGGCTCTTCTTGAGGCGGCCGGCGATGGCTACGGCGTAGCGTGTGACCCGCTCGGAGTGGCCGGCGGCGAAGGGGTTGCGGTCCTCAACGCGGGCGACCAACTCGCGGAGCCGCCCCACGACAACATCCCGGTTGGCCCGCTTGATTTCCCCGACGGCCTTCTGAATCTCGGCGACGGCCTCGGTGGCGGCGATGGTGGGCTCGGTCTGGCCGGCCTTGAGGTCCCGCCAGCTGACGACGCGGTTCCCGCCCAGCCCCTTGGCCGCGTAGAGGGCCTCGTCGGCCCGGGCGATGAGCTCGCGCGGGGTGGCCGACTGGCCGGGGTCCAGGACCGAGACGCCGAAGCTCGCCCGGATCGGCAAGTCCAGCTCCCCGTGGCGGGCGGGGTTGTCACGGACCTGGCGGCGAAGGGCGTTGGCCACCTTCGTGGTGCTCTCGAGGTCGGCCTCCGGCAGCACCAGCAGGAACTCCTCGCCGCCGTAGCGGGCCACGATATCCGAGCCTCGCGCCCGACTCTTCAGAATCTTGGCCACGTGGGCCAGCACCGCGTCGCCCGCGGGGTGCCCGTGCGTGTCGTTGACCGGCTTGAAGCGGTCGAGGTCGCACATAATGACGCCGATCGACGTGGGATAGCGGCGGATTCGGGCCATCTCGCGCTCGAACTGGACGTGGGCCTGGCGGCGGTTGACGAGGCCCGTCAGGAAGTCCGTCGAGGCCATCCGCTTGAGCTCGGCGTTGGCCTCCTCGAGCTCAATCATGGCCCGCTGGAGACCGGCCTGCATCTTGCGGAGCTCGGTCACGTCCAGGCCGAAGGCGACGACGTGGATCGCCCGGGCCGAGGAATCGAGGCTCACGCTGTTGGTCCACGAGAGGACCCGCCTCGATCCGTCTTTCGTGACGATGGGGGCCTCGCCCCGCTCGACGCCGGTCGAGCCGCCCGCGGCGAGCTTGTCGAGCCGCTGCTGGAACCCGTCGCGCAGCTCGACGGGCAGGAACTGGTCGACGTAGCGCGTGCCGAGGGCCTCGCTCCGGTCGTAGCCGCTGACGCGCTCGGCCCCGCGGTTGAACATGGTGATGCGTCCGTCGGGCAGGCTGATGCCCACGACGCACAGATCGCTCGTCTCGATGACGCCCTTGACGAAGTCGCGCTCGCGGCGAAGGGCCGTCTCGGCCTGCTTGATCTCGGTGATGTCCTTGGCGATGCCGACGAAGCCGACGGCCGCCCCGTCCGCCGGGTCCTTCAGGGCCGTCACCGTCAGGAGGGCCGGGAACATCTCGCCGCCCTTTTTCAGGAGCGTGACCTCGGACTCGAAGTGGCCTTTCTCGTCGACGATGCGGCGGATTTCGGCGAACGGCGGGGCGTCGCCCTCGCGGTGGAACGCCGAGACGCGCATGCGGTCGACTACCTCGTCGGCGGCATAGCCGAGGACGCGCATCCCGCCGCCCGAGTAGCTGGTGACGAGACCGTCGGTGTCGCAGACGATGATGCAGTAATCGGTGGCGCAGTTGAGGATGGCCCGGAGCTTGGCCTCGTTGAGGCGAACCTCGCTGAGGCGCCGGCGCTCGTCGGCCAGGCGCGTGGCCGCCTGCCGGCTCGAGAGCCGCACGTCGCGGACCCACAGCAAGGCCCCCACGAGGACGAGGATGTAGCCCCCGGCGTGGAGGTAGACGCGAACCCACGGCAGGCCCGCCTCCTGGCCCGGCTCGGCGCCGACGGCGAAGACCAGGTGCAAGAGCTCGGCCAGGGCCAATAGCGCCAGGCCCGAGACGAACGCCGCGAACGTCCGGGTCCGGCCCGCCATCCAACGTCGCCACCACGGGAGAGCGGCCAGGGCCCCGACAACGATAATGAGACGAAGCAGGCTACCTGAGAGGTCCCAGGTACTCAACACGACCCCCTAGCCCCATCCCCTGGAGCGCGTTTCCGGTGGTCGGGCTACGTGTCCCGCGTCTTATCGGCCGCCGGAGAATGCCGCGTTAGCGAAAAAGCGCGGCGCAGGAACGAAAAAGGGCTTGAGAGGGCTGTCCGGGCCCCTTGGAGGCCCCAGGGCGCGTCAAAGCGCCCCCAGTCGCCGCGCGATGCTCTCCCAGTGCGTCCCTCGCCAGAAGAGCTTCGCGCAGCGGGTGCATCGGTAGAACTCCTCCCCGGAGGCGAAGGTGCGCGGCGGGGCCTCGGGACGGGCCGAGGCCCGGGGGATGGGCTTCAGGGACCCGCCACAAGCCATGCACCGCGGCGGGCGGATCGGGAGGTCCCGCGACCGCAGCACGAACCGGAGCTGCTCCAGCTTCTTCGCGTGCGGCACCAGGAGAGCCCGGACGCGGCCGGAGCGGATCGCCCCGCGTTCCATGATGCCGGTATCGCAGGTGAGGAGGACGCGGTCTTTGGCGAGGGCCCGCCGCACCAGCTCGGCATCGTCGATGCCCTCCTCCCACGCCGCATCGTACCCCGCGGCCCGGAGCCATCGGGCCAGCCCCCCGAGCATCGCGTCGCACCAGAAGGCGGGCGGCTTAATGTTGCCATGCTGATACATAACGAAGCGGCAGGCGGCTCAGGCGCCGTACTTGGCCAGGCGCCCGGCGTGGGCCAGGGCCAGCGGCATGAGGTGAATGCTCGGTCTCAGGCCCAGCCCCCCCGCCGTGCACGCCACCTCGTCGAACCGCTCGACCGCATCCTGCCGCGCCGTCGACGACGCCAGCAGCACCGGCACGGGGTGCCACGAGTGGGCCTTCATCACCGAGGGCGTCGAGTGGTCGGCGGTGACGAGGAGGACGTCCGGGCCGAGCTTCTCAAGGAGCGGCAGCGCGGCGTCGGCCTGCTCGATGGCCCGGACCTTGGCCGTGAAGTCGCCGTCCTCGCCGGCCTTGTCGGTGTGCTTGAAGTGGAGGAAGAAGAAGTCGTACTGGTCCCACGCCTCGGCGACGCTCGCCACGTCGGCCTCGACCTCGTTCGAGGCGGGCCGCTCCTCCATCCCCACCAGCTTCGCCACGCCGCGATACATCGGCGTCCCGGCCACCACCGCGGCCTTCACGCCGAACCGCTCCGTCATCGACGGCCAATGCGGCTTCTTCGCGAACCCCCGGGCCAGGACCCCGTTCGCCTTCGCCTCATCGGCGAGCACCTCGCGGGCCTTCGCCAGGACCTTGGCGGCGATCTTGGCCGTCCGGGCGCTCTCGGGCGAATCGTCGGTCGTCTCGGGCTCCAGGGGCGGAACGCCCGTCTCCTGCGGGTCCGTGTCGGCCACGCCCTCGCCGAGTCCCTCGCCCCGAAGAACCATCAGGGCCCGGTGCTCCTTGACCGGCGACCAGAGGACCTTCACGCCGTCCATCTCGGGAATCGCCTCCGAGAGCGTCTCGACGACCCTTTTCGACTCGTCGGTGGGAATCCGTCCCGCGCGGCGGTCGGTGATGGCGCCGTCGGCGTCGAGGTGGCAGAAATTGAGGCGGGCGCAGACGTCCCGGGCCTCCAGATCGAAGCCGACGCCCACCGCCTCGAGGGCCCCGCGGCCGATCTTGTACTCGATCGGATCGTAGCCGAACAGGCCCAGGTGCCCCGGCCCCGAGCCCGGCGTCACGCCGGGATAGACGGGCTCCAGCAGCCCGCACACCCCGCCCGCGGCCAGGCGGTCGGCGTTCGGCGTCCGGGCGGCGGCCAGCTCCGTCTTGCCGTCCGGGCCCGGAAGGCCGCCCAAGCCGTCCCAGACAAAGAGGACGATCTTCCCGCCGTCCTGGAGGAGAGGTCGAAGGTCGAGTTCCCGCATGGTCGGTCTCCGGTCGTAGTCTTGGGGATCAGGTCCCACACGATACCGGCCCGGCGCGGAACGTTCAAGGGCTGGCGGCAGACACGTCGCAGGGACCGCCGGAGGCGGGGGCGGGAGACGCGGCCGGGGGTTCCGTCGCTTTCTTCGGCTCCGCCGCGTCCTCTTTGCTCTTCTCGTTCTTCGTGCCGGCATCGGCGTCAACGGACACGACGACTCGCTCGATGGCCGAGGCCCGGCCCGTCCGGGTGTCGGCGGTGACGAGGACGCCCGAGACCCTGAGGTCATGCGTCGCCACGTCGAAATGCGTGGGCATGCCGGTGATGAGGGCCGAAAGGACCTTCTCCTTCTTGCGGCCCAGGACCCCCTCGTACGGGCCCGTCATCCCGAGGTCCGAGATGTACGCCGTCCCCCCCGGCAGCACCCGCTCGTCCGCCGTCTGTACGTGCGTGTGCGTGCCGTAGACGCAGGTGGCGCGGCCGTCGAGGTGCCAGCCCATGGCGATCTTGTCGCTGGTAGCCTCGGCGTGCATATCGACGAAGATGAGCTTCGCCCGGTCCCCGATCTCCTCGAGCACCCGGTCGACCGCGTGGAACGGGCACCCGGCAGGCTTCATGAAGGTGCGGCCAAGGAGGCTGGCCACGGCAAACGGGAAGCCCGACTGGCTCTCGAGCACCGTAAAGCCCCGTCCCACGGCCTCTTCCGGCAGGTTCGCCGGACGCAGGATCCGCTCGGCCTCGGCCAGCAGGGGCACCGCCTCCTTCTTGCGGTAGACGTGGTCGCCCATGGTGACGCAGTCGACGCCCAGGGCCCGCAGCTCCTCGAAGATCGAGGGCACGATGCCGCTGCCGCCCGCGGCATTCTCGGCGTTGACGATGACCACGTCGATGGCATGGGTCTCCAGGAGGCCCGGCAGCGCGGCCGCCAAGGCGCGGCGGCCGGGCTTGCCGACCACGTCGCCGACGAGAAGGGCGCGAAAGTCCATGGCTTACCTTGCGTACTCGATGACGCGTCGCTCCCGGATGAGGACGACCTTGACCTCGCCGGGGTAGGAGAGCTCATTTTCAACGTCCTTGGCGATGTCGCGGCAGATTTTGATGGCGAGCTCGTCGTCGACCTTCTGGGCGTCGACGACGACGCGGATCTCGCGGCCGGCCTGGATGGCGTAGGCCGACTCGACGCCCGACTGCCGCTTGGCCACCTCCTCGAGCTTCTCGAGCCGCTGGATGTACTTCTCGAGCGTCTCCCGCCGCGCCCCGGGGCGCGAGGCGCTGACGGCGTCGGCCGCCGCCACGACGGTCGTGTAGAGGGCGTCGGTGACGTTCGGTTCGTGGTGCCCGCCGATGGCGTGGACGACCTCGGGCACCTCGTTGTAGCGGCGGGCCAGGTCGGCCCCGATCTCCGGATGGCCGCCCTGGACCTCGTGGTCGACGGCCTTGCCGATGTCGTGGAGCAGGCCGGCCCGCTTGGCGAGCTGGGCATCGAGGCCCAGCTCCTCGGCGAGCATGCACGAAAGGTGGGCCACCTCGATCGAGTGCTGGAGGACGCTCTGGCCGTAGCTCGTGCGGTACTTGAGGCGCCCCAGGAGCTGAATCTCCTTCGGATGAAGCCCGCGGACGCCGGTGTCCAGGGCCACCTGCTTGCCCGCCTCCGTAATGTCCTGGTCGACTTCCTTGATGGTCTCGGAGACGACCTGCTCGATGCGCGGCGGCTGGATGCGGCCGTCGGCGATGAGCTTGGACATGGCCCGCCGCCCGATCTCGCGCCGGACCGGGTCGAAAGACGACAGGACGATGACGCCGGGCGTATCGTCGACGATGACGTCGACGCCGGTGGCCCGCTCGAAGGCGCGGATGTTGCGTCCCTCGCGGCCGATGATGCGGCCCTTCATCTCGTCGCTGGGGATGTCGACCGTGGCGACGGTGACCTCGGCCGTGAAGTCCGAGGCGAGGCGCTGGATACTGGTGGCGAGGATTTGGCGGGACTTCTCGGCGGCGGTTTCCTGGGCCTGCTCCGTGATCCGCTGGATGAGGGCGGCGGACTCGTGCTGGACCTCGGCCTCGAGCTTCTCCAGGAGCATGGCCCGGGCCTCGTTCGGCGCCAGGCCCGCGATCTTGTGGAGCTCCCGCTTCTGCTCGGCCACCAGGTGCTCCAGCTCCTTCTCCTTCTCCTGAACGGATTTCTGGGTCTCCTGGAGCCGCTTCTCCATCGCCTCGATCGTCTTTTCCTTGCGGCTCAGGGTCTCGAGCTTCGCATCGAGCGAATCCTCTCGTTTGACGACAACGCGCTCGCGTTCGCGCAGCTCCTCGCGGGTCTTGGCGGATTCTTTCTCGAACTCCTCCCGGGCCCGGATGGCCTCTTCCTTGGCCTCGACCTTGGCTTCCTTCACGAGCGATTCAGCCTCGCGCTCGGCCTTCTCGATGACCCGGGCGGCCTCGGCGTCGGCGTCGCGTGCGCGTCGGGCGGCGATGGACCGGAAGATCAGGCTCCCGATCCCCAGGCCCGCCCCGGCCGCCACAACAACCAGCAGGATCACCATAGGCATGTCGACGGCAAGCATCATATGCCACTCGCTTTCCAGGGGAGGGGCAGGAAGGCGGCAGGCTACAACCGTGCCGCGCAGGTGGAACGCCACGTGAGGACGACGCCGGACGCCGAGGCGACCCGGTACAAACAGACGGACGGACTCGAAGCGAAAGGCTCAGACGAAGCGCGTACGCGACCCCCTCGTGGTTGTCTCGTGGGCTCTCTCGTCTGCGCCTCTCATCCCGCGCGCCTCCGTCTGGACCGCCTTGCGGCGGGCGAAACCCCGCCGGGGGCGGGTCTCGCGTACCTCGGATATCTCACAGCGTCATGCAGAATCGGCCCGATGGGGCGATGCGTCCGGTTTCGCCAAGCGACCGGTCGACGCCCGTGGGCGGGCCTTGAGCTCGTCCACACGCGGAACGTTTCACCTGCCCCGCTTCCCAGTCTTAAGGGACCTTGGTTTCTCCTATCGCGTGGGACCCCGCGCATGCGGAACCCCCGACCAGTGTTGACACTCTATCCCTTCATCGGCTCGCGACGAGCCGCAGTTGAAGTATGATGGTTCCGCTAAGGTGTTCTGTCAAGGGCAAAAACCCCCACCCACCTTCCCCCGGACGGCGGCCGCCAAACGCCGGCCTGACGCATATCAGAGGCGCGTCTGACGCAAAAACGGAAGGAATCCTACCAAGATGGAGGATATTTTGCCAGATCGGCAGGTGCGGGGCGGGTCACGAGGCCTTCTGATTCGCCCACCAGTCCGACCACTTCTTGGCAAGCGTGCCGAAGTCCTTGCCCGTCAGCGCCGTCAGCGACCGGGCCGCCGTCTTGCGCACCCCCTCCTCGGGGTCGCCGAGGATGCCGATCAGGGGCTCGACGGCATCGAGACACCCCAGCGTCCCGAGGGCCGTCGCGGCGGCGGTGCGGGCGCGCGGGTCGGGATCGTGGAGAACCCGCGCCAGCGGCGCGACCCCCTCCGGGCGGCCCAAGCGACCCAGGCCGTCGGCGGCGGCCCACTGAACCGGCCCGCGACGCGTCTTCAGGAGCTCCGTGAGCGGTTCCAGGGCCCGCGGGTCGCCCAGGTCGCCGAGAGCCCGCGCGGCGGCCGTCGCCACCCGCGGCTCGCTGCTGTCGAGCCGGCCGAGGATCGGCGCGTAGGCACGCGGGTCCTTCAGCTTCGCCAGGGCCGCGAGCACCTGCTGCCGGACGTGCGGCTTGGGGTCCCGCATGAGCGGCAGAAGGAGGGGCACGGCCTCCGGGTCACCCAGGTCGCCGAGGGCGTCCACGGCCCGCCAGCGGAGCATCCACGCCGGGTGCTTCAGAAAGGCGCGGATCGGCTTGACGGCCTGCGGCGCCTTGATGCGCCCGAGGGCGATGATCGCCACAGCCACCTCGTCCGGGTTGTCGCTCTTCAGCCAGGGCATGAGGCGGTCGGCCGGCCGCGGGTCGCCGATGTGGCCCAGGGCCGTCGCCACTTTGAAGCGGAACTCCTGGTCGGAGCTGTCGAGGAGCGGGGCCAGCACGTCGACCGCCCGCGGGTCGCCGATCTCGCCCAGCGCGTAGATGGCGTCCAGACAGTGGGCTCCGCCGCCCTTCACGACCTCGATCAGCCCCTCGACGCACGGGGCGCCGTAATGGATCAGCGCCCGCGTGATGTCGCCCCCGTCCCCCACGTGCCGCACCAGGAGCGGCACGATCTCGTCGGGCTTGGCCTGGACCTCCAGGGCGAGGGCGGCCCCATCGGCGCGTTCCTTGGGGTTGCCCGAATCGAGGAGCCGGACGGCCATCTTGGTGAAGTGCTCGCGGCGACGCCGCTCGGCGCGGGTCTCGGCCCGGGCGGCCTGAGCCGCCACAAGGATCGCCAGTCCCGTCACCAGAAGACCCCACCCGCGCCGCATCCGTTCGTCTCCCATCCAGGAATCCCCCCCTCATGCATATCGACCCGCATGTTAGACACGGCCGCGGGGCGAAAGTTTCGCACAACCGCGCGTGGCCAGGGCCGCCGGCAGCCCGATCGACCCGTCGGCCTGCTGGCCGTTCTCCAGGAGCACGGCCACCAGGCGCGGCAAGGCGACCGCCGCCCCGCCGACCGTGTGGACGAGACGGGTCCGGTCGCCGGCGCGGAACCGCGTCCCGGCGCTACTCGCCCCTGAGGTCCTGCTCGAGCTGATCCACGGCCTTGCGGACCATCGCGGCCAGTTCGACCTGGTTCTTGGCCAGCCGCCGGTGCGCGAGGACCAGCGCCACGGCCAGCACCACCAGGACCCCCAGCACGACCTGCATCAGGCGGCCCGCCTGCTCGACCTTGGTGAGCACGTCCTCGAGGGTCGCGGCGCCTCCCGCGGCCTCGGCGGCCAGCATGAGCTTCATGGCAAGGTGCGTCATGGCTTCTCCTTCACGTCACGGTCCATGGGTGCGCGCGGCAGGGCGGCTCAGCTGATCCCGGCGGCCTCCCGCAGCGCGTCGGCATACGCTTCGAGCGTCTCCTCGAAGGGAGCCGGCTCCAGGTCGAAATGCTCGGCCAGCGGCCGGATGCTGCACGGCCGGGCCTCCAGGAGCATCCGCAACTCGTCCGGCGTGATGGGCGGGTCGCGGAGCACCGCCCGGGCGAGCCGCGCCCCGGCCTTGACGAGCAGCGTCGGCACGGGCAGGAGCCAGGTCCGGCGGCCCAGGAGGACGCGGCTGAGGATTTGATAGAACTCCCGCAGGAGCAGCACCTCCGGGCCGCCCACCTCGACGATCCGCCCCGCCGCGACGGGCCGCTCGAGGATGCGGGCCACGAGCTCCGCCAGGTCCTCGACCCAGACGGGCTGGAGTTCGGCCCGTCCCGTGCCGACCAGCGGCACCGGTCCCGGGCGGGCGACCATCCGGGCCATCTGGATCATGAAGTCTCCCGTGGGCCCATGGACGACGCTGGGGCGGAGGATCGTCCAGTCGAGCCCCGAGTTCCGGACCCGCGACTCGGCCCGCCGCTTCGTCGCCAGGTACGCGACCTCCGGGCCGCGCGCGACCCCGAGCGCGCTCATGTGGACCAGCCGCTCCAGCCGCCCCGCCCGGCAGGCTCGGATCACGTTCTCCGTGCCGCCCACGTGGACCTCGTCGAACGTGTCGTCGGGCGTCTCTCGGAGGATGCCGACGAGGTGGACGGCGGCCGAGGCGCCGCGGGCGGCGGCCAGGAGTTGGGCCTCGCCTCGGACGTCGCCGGGACAGGCCTCCACGCGGTCATGGCGTGGGAGTTTCCTCTCCGACCCCGGCCGCACCAGCGCCCGCACCGTCCACCCGCGCCCGAGGAGCCGTTCGACGACGGCGCGGCCGATGAAGCCCGTGGCGCCGGTCACGAAGACGGTCTCATCGGCATCGGCCATCGCGGCGCTCCCGTCGGGCGATGCCCCCGAGTCTCGCGCGCCCGGCGGCGCGGGTCAACGAAAACCGCAGTTCGGCCTTGCGGAGGCCCTGGCCCGGGGCCCACGGGCAGACAAGCGGCCCGTGCCACCATGCCGGCGGGCGCTTGCGGGCACGGGCCGATTCCACTATGGTGGCGGGACCATGGGCGAACGACTCGTCGTCGGAACGCGAGGCAGCCGACTGGCCCTCGTCCAGACGCGGTCGGTCGCCGCGGCCCTGGAGCGGGCGTGGCCGGGGCTGGAGGTCCGCATCGAGGAGATTCACACCGCCGGCGATCGCGACCGCTCCCGGCCGCTCTCCCGGCTCCCGGGCGTCGGATTCTTCGTCAAGGAGCTCCAGGTCGCGATCCTCGAGGAGCGGATCGACCTGGCGGTCCACTCGATGAAGGACGTGCCGACCGCCCCGACGGAGGGCCTGACGGTCGGGGCGGTCGTGCCTGCGCGGGCCGACCCGCGGGACGTGCTCGTGACGCCCGGCGGGGCAGGCCCCCCGGACCTCGCCCCGGGAACGGTCGTCGGCACGAGCAGCCCGCGGCGGCGCGCGATGCTGGCGGCGGCCCGGCCGGACCTTGCCTTCAGGGACCTCCGGGGCAACGTCGATACGCGCCTGGCGAAGCTGGAGGCGGGCGTCTGCGGGGCAACGGTCCTGGCGGCGGCGGGCCTCGCGCGGCTGGGGGCGTGGGACGAGGGACGGATGCGCCTCCTCGAGACGGACATCCTCGTGCCCGCGGCGGGGCAGGGGGCTTCGGGCCTCGAGCATCGGGCCGGGGACGCCCGTGTGCGGCGGCTGATCGAGCCGCTCGACGATGCCCCGTCGCGCCACGCCGTGACGGCGGAACGGGCCCTCGCGCGGCGGCTCGAAGCGGGGTGTCGCACGCCGCTGGGGGTCCTCGGCCGCGTGGGAGACGACGGGCGGCTGGCGCTGGAGGCGTATCTTCTGGCCCCGGACGGACGGGACCGCCTGCGGGAGCGTCTCGACGGCCCGGCGGAGAACGCCGCGGCGCTCGGCGTGAGCCTCGCCGAGCGGATGCTCGCGGCGGGGGCGCGACGGATGCTGGAGGAAGCGGAATAGACGCACGAATGCCGAAGGCCCTGGAAATCCTGCTCGTCATCGCGGCGCCCCTGGCGTGGGGCCTGGGGGCGGACTACGTCTTCGCCCGGCTCCGGCGGTGGAAAAAAGAGGCGGAGGAGACCGAGGAGGCGCACGAGTCCGAGGCGTCCGACGCCCCCCCTGCGAAAGAGGAATAGCGGATGGGCGGCCTGGAGGGCGTATCGGAGTACCTGAGCGGCCCCTGGCTGGTCGTGCTGCTGACGCTCTTCGGTCTGGCGGTGGGGGTGCTGATCGGCCTGTTTGGCGTCGGCGGGGGCTTCCTGGTCACCCCGCTCCTTCAGCTCATGTTCGGCATCCCGTACACCATCGCGGTGGGCAGCAGCCTGTGCTTCACGATCGGGTCGGGGGCCTCGGGCCTGGCGCGCCACGTCCGGGCGGGCAACTACGAGCCGCGCACCATCGCCTTCATGGCCGTGGGGGCGATGGCGGGGGCGTTGGGCGGGGCCCAGTTCAATCTCCACCTGAACGCGGCCTTCGGCAAGGTCACCTACACGCTCATCATGCACTCCCTCTTCGTGGTGATGCTGCTGGCGACGGCGGTGCTGCTCCTGGCACGGCCGAGGGGGGAGGGCCAACGTCGCTCACCGCTCCAGCGCCTGCCCCTTCCGCCGCGCGTCGACCTGGCGGACCCGGGGCCGAACGGCGTGAGCGTGCCGGGCCTCTTTGTGACGGGCGGGGCGATCGGGTTTCTGGGGGGGCTGATGGGCATCGGCGGGGGCATTTTCATGATGCCCATCCTGGTGCTCATCGTCGGCCTCTCGCCCCACCAAGCCGTCGGCACGAGCCTGGGCGTGATGATCTGGAGCGGCATCATGGGCACCGTCAAGTATACCCTGAACGGGCGGGTGAACCTGTGGGTGGCCATGGCCCTGCTGGTGGGCAGCACGGTCGGCATCCAGGTCGGGGCGGCCATCTGCACGCGGATTCACGGCTACCGCCTCACGAAGTGGTTCTCGCTCCTGGTGCTGGCGGTCGTGGCGTTCCTGATCTTCGACTTCGTGCGACAGATTCAGGCCCTTTGAGGCGGCTAGCCGGCCGTCCGGGGGTCCGGCTTTTCCAATCTTCATGCCCCCCCGGCGGTTTGCCGATAGAATGAGGGGGCGCCCCGGCAGGCCGGACCACCGAAGGAGACCGCATGAGCACCGTCATCCACGTGACGCACGAGGCGATTCAGAAGGTGGGCGGCATCGGCGCCGTCCTCCAAGGCTTCTTCACCTCGAAGACCTATGCCGCCGGGGTCGAGCGGAGCATCCTGGTGGGTCCGCTGTACGATCCGGGCCTGGAGGAGATGGTCGGGCGAGGCGGCGAGGTCCTGTACTCGAGCCTCTCCGGCAAGGGGGTCGACGAGTGGGGCGAGACGTTCCGGCCCGTTCAGGAGCATTTCGGCGTCGGCATCCTCTACGGGAAGCGCGCCTTCTCGGATCGCTCGACGGGCGTCTCGAGCACCCCGGAGCTTCTCCTGGTGGACGTGCGGTCGCCGAACGACGAGCGTCTCGCGGAGTTCAAGGCCCTCCTTTACGAGCGGTTCGGCATCCGCAGCGACCTCTACCGCGAGTGGGACTTCGAGCAGTACGTGCGTTTGGCGGCCCCGGCGCTGGCGGCCCTGGACGCGGTGGGGGTGGCCGAGGACGGCCCGGCCGTCATCCTGGCCCACGAGTTCATGGGCATGCCCACGTGCCTGGCGGCCCTGGCCCGCGACGACGAGCGGTACCGGACGATTTTCTACGCCCACGAGGTGGCCACGATGCGTCGCATCTGTGAGGGGCATCCGGGCCACGACACGATGTTCTATAACGTCCTGGCGAGCGCCTTGGAGCGGGGCAAGTACGTGGAGGACGTTTTCGGCCTCCAGGGCCCGTTCTTTAAGCACGCCCTCGTCTCGGCCGCGCGGTTCTGCGACGCCATTCTTTGCGTGGGGGACCACGTCCTGTCGGAGATCGAGTTTCTGGCCTCCGATTTCGCCGAGAAGAACGTGCGACTGGCTTACAACGGCGTCCCGGCCTACGAGGTGTCGGCCGAGGACGTGGACATCTCGAAGAAGCGGCTTCAGGACTATGCGGAGAGCCTGCTGGAGTTCCGGCCGGACTTCTGCTTCTCGCACGTGACGCGGATGGCCCTCTCGAAGGGCCTCTGGCGGGACCTGAAGGTCCTGTGGCACCTGGAGAAGAAGTTCCGCCAGACGGGCCAGACGGGCGTCTTCTTCCTCCTCTCTTCGGAGCTGGGCGCCCCGCGCAAGGGCCACGAGATTCTCGACATGGAGAGCCGCTACGCCTGGCCCGTCGGCCACCGCGAGGGATACCCCGACCTCTCGGGCGGCGAGGCGGCCTTCTACGTCCACATGCAGAAATTCAACGCCTGCGCCCGCCAAGTCAAGGTGCTCTTGGTGAACCAGTTCGGCTGGAACCGGGCCTCCTGCGGCGAGGCCATGCCGGGCGACATGGATTTCCTCGACATCCGCAAGGGCACGGACATCGAGTTCGGCCAGTCGATCTACGAGCCGTTCGGCATCGCCCAGCTCGAACCTCTCTCCTTCGGCGGCCTCTGCGTCATCACCAACATCTGCGGCTGCGCGGGGTTCGTGGCCAACGTCACGGACGGCAAGGACGTGCCGAACGTCCTCGTGGCCAACTATACCAAGCTGCCCGGCGACGGGACCCTGGCCAACGCCCTGGCCATCGGCGGCCGCGAACGCGACGCCATCGAGGAGGTCGAGGCGGAGCGGGTGGCCAGCGAGATCCTCGACCGCCTTCCCGCCGACGCCCAGGCCCGCGAGGCCATGATCAAGCGGGGCTACGAGCTGGCCCACCAGATGTCCTGGGAGGTCGTCGCCCGGGATTATCTCCTGCCCGTCCTGGAGGAGGTCGCGAAGTAACGCCGTTTGAGCCGGTCTCTGATCTCTTCCAAGCCGCCTTGCAGCCGGGCCCCGCGTCCGCTAGACTGGCTCTATGCCCACGATCACGGACTTGCCCGAGCTCATGGACGCCCTGCCCGCCGAGGCCCGGACCCGCTTCGACCGCCTCTTCCGCGTCGTCCGGAGCGAGGCCCGCGTCTTCCCGCCGAAAGCGATGGAGGACTGGATCGCCAAGGCTTTCGCGTACCTCGCCCCCACGCCGGAAGGGGTGCTGAAGGCCATCGCCCGCCAGCCCATCGTCCACGTCATGAACCGCGTGACGTGCCAGGGAACCCTGTATAACGCCGTACGGGCGCTGCGGCCCATCGAGGCGAAGGATGCCTCGAACGTGGAGGCCGAGATCGAGGCCGCCCGCGAGCGGTGCGCCTTCTGTCACCCCCTGGAGCTGACCCCCGAGAACGCGTTCGGTCGCATCGACACCAAGACCTGCGCGAACGTGGCAGCCTACGACGGGTGGCACGGTCTGGTGATCTTCGAGGCCCACTCGCCCTTCGAGTTCCGCTCGGACACCTTCACAGCCGACGCGGTGGCCGATCTGCTGGCCACCAGCCGGGCCTGGGCGGCCAAGGCCCACGGGGAGGACCCGGCGGCCCGGTTCTTCTTCCTCATGTGGAACTGCCTCTGGAAGGCCGGGGCGAGCATCCTCCACGGCCACGCCCAGATGACCGTTGCCCGCCACTTCCATTACGGCAAGGTCGAGCGGCTCTGCCGCGATGCCCGCGTCTACGCACTCCGCCGCGGATTCGATTACTTTCAGGACCTGGTCGCCGCCCACGAGGACCTGGGCCTGGCGGTCCGGTGGGAAGGGGACGTGGCGGCGCTGGCGCACCTCGTGCCGGTCAAGGAGAAGGAGGTGCTGCTGGTGTGCCCGTCGCTGGAGGGGGAGGAGACGGCGGTGGCGGTACACCGGGCCCTGAAGACGTACGCGGCGATGGGCGTCGAGAGCTACAACCTCGCCGTCTATATGCCCCCGCTGGGCGACCCGGACCCCGACTGGGGCCACGTGCCCGTTCTCGTGCACCTGGTGGACCGCGGCGACCCCCAGGCCCGCACCGCCGACGTCGGGGCCATGGAGCTCTACGCCTCCAGCGTCGTCTCCAGCGACCCGTTCCAGGTCGCCGCCGCGCTGGGCGAGCGGCCGTAACTCTGCCGGGGAAAGGCGTTAGCGCTGCTCCCACGCCTCGTCGATCTTCGCGGCGAGGATGAAGTCGTTCTCCACCAGCCCGTCCACCTTGTGGGTGAAAACCTCCAGGATGACCTGGCCGTAGGTGAAGTGGAACCAGGGATGGTGGCCCTCGGTCTCCGCGATCTCGCCGACCATGTTGACCCACTCGAGGGCTTCCTGGAAGTCGTCGAACGTGAACTCCCGTCGCAGGTGATGGTCCTCGACGAGGTCCCACTCGCAGACCTGCTCCGCGAGGATTTTGAGGGGCGCCCCCTTGAGCGGCGGGGCCCCCTTCTCGCACGGGGTGCACTTCTTCTCGGCAAGCGATGGCTCAGCCATGGGGCGTCCTTTCCGGCTTCGTGTCCACCCTCCCAGCTTACCGCGCCCGCACGGCGGCAGGGGGCCTGGGGAAAGAAAAGCCGCGGGCGGCTGGGGGGCACGCGGCCTACGTCCCCAGCTCCCGACCCCGGTCCCGGGCGGCGGTGACGGCGGCGGTGACGAGGGCGGGCAGGCCCTGCGTGTCGAAGGTGCGGAGGGCCGCCTCGGTGGTGCCGCCCGGGCTGGTGACCTTGCGGCGGAGGGCTTCGGGGGAGTCGCCGGATTCGGCCAGGAGCCTGGCGGCACCCTCGAACGTGACGCGGGCCAGGCGAGAGGCCACGTCCTCCTCCAGGCCCACTTCGCGGCCCGCCTTCGCGAGGAGCTCCGCCAAGTAGAAGAAGTACGCCGGTCCGGAGCCCGAGACGGCCGTGACGGCGTCCATCAGCTCCTCCGGCACGCGCACCACCTCGGCGGCGGCCCCGAGGACCCGTCCGGCGGCCTCCAGGTCGGCCTGCGTGGCCCGGCTTCCGCCCGAGATGGCGGCCATGCCCCGGCCGACGAGCATGGGCGTGTTGGGCATGGAGCGGACGACACGGGTGCCGTCGGCGAGCACCGCCTCGGCGTGGGCCGTCGAAATCCCCGCGCAGATCGAAAGAACGAGCTTTTCGGGCCCGAACGCGTCGGCAACGGGCCCCAGGGCCTCGTCGAAGACCTGCGGCTTGACGGCCACGAGGACGACGCCGGCGCTGCGGGCGGCGAGGGCGTTGTCGTCGGTCGTGTCGACTCCCAGGCCCTCGAAGACCTCCCGCCGCGCGGGGCTCGGGTCGGAGGCCAGCAGGGACCCCGGCTCATAGAGGCCCGCCCCCAGCACGCCGCGCGCGATGGCCTCGGCCATGTTCCCCCCCCCGATCATCGCCAGCTCTTTCTCGGCCATGGAAATCCTCTCGTTCGTTTCGGCCCGGAAACGCTCTAATCGCCCTCCTTGGCCATAATTCCCTCTTCCCGCCACAGCGTCACCAGCCGCCGGATATCGTCGGTGGCGGCCGTCAGGTTCTCCACGAGGGTCACGAGGGCCCGGTGCAGCTCGTCGTCGGTCAGGAGCTTGCCGACCGTCCCTTCGCCCTTTTCGATGCCGGACACGATGCCCGAGAGCTTGGCGATCATCTCCTCGGCCCGGTCGACCTCCGTGCCGATCTTATCGAGCATCGCCGAAGCCTTCGTGCCGACGTCCTGGTACGTGCCGGCCGTCTCGCGGATGGACTTGAGGGTCGCCTTGACGTCCGAACCGGCCTCCTGGTACGTCTTGAGGGTCTTCTCGACATCCGCCATCGTGCCGCGCGCGTACTCCAGGGTCTCGATCAGGTCCTCCGCGGCCTGGGCCGCGAGGTTCAGAAACGTCTTCGGATCGTCCTTCCTGGTCTGATCCTCGTAGGCGGCGGCGGTGCGGGAGAACTGCTCGATAGCAGAGCTGAGGTTCGGGGCCTGGCCCGCCTCCACGTCCTCGACGGTGCGGCGTTGGGTCAGCTCCTGGACGTTTTTGACGATCTCCTTGAGACTGCCGATTTGGGCCATGCCCTCCTCGATTTTCTCCATCCACTTCTCGGGCAGCAGGCTGGGGGGCTTGATGCCCCCCTGAACGCGGGCCGAGCCGTCCGTGGGCAGGTACGTTTCGACCCGCTTGAGGTCGGACGGCGTGCGGAAATCGAGGTACAGATCGCCCACGGCGCTCGTCTGGACGACGAACTGGGCCTTGCCGGCGATCCGCTCGCCGGGATCGATCGAGAGCACCACCACGACGCCCGGCTCGGGCAGGCAGCTCTCGATGGCCGAGACGTCGCCGATCCGCACCCCGTCGCGGTGGACCTGCTTGCCCTCCGTGATGCCCCGGGCGTTCGGCAGCTTGACCCGGACCACGTACCCGCCGCGCAGCACCCCGGAGACACCCTCGAACCAGATAATGAGGACCGCCAGCAGCGCCAGGCCCACCACCACGAACAGGCCGACGATCACGTCCCGTTTCTCAGCCATCCGTGCCCCCTTCGTGCGCGGCGCCCGGCGCCCCGAGGTCCACGTTCCCCCGGATGAACCGCTGGACCCGGACGTCCTCCGAGTCTCGGATCGCGTCGGGGGTCCCGTTGGCGATCACCTCGCCCTCGTGCAGCATGATGAGCCGGTCGCCGATGCGGTAAGCGCTTCCCATATCATGAGTTACGACGATGCTCGTGGCATGGAGCCGGTCTCGCGTCCGCAGGATCAGCCGGTTGATCGTGTCGCCCGTGACGGGGTCGAGGCCGGAGGTCGGCTCGTCATAGAGCACCGCCTCCGGGTCCATGGCGATGGCCCGCGCAAGGCCCACGCGCTTCCGCATCCCGCCGCTAAGTTCCTCCGGATAAAGGGCTTCCGTACCCTCCATGTCCACCAGGGCCAGTTTGTCGGCGACGATCTTCCGGACCTCCTCCTCCGCCAGGTCCCGGTGCTCCCTGAGGCCGAAGGCCACGTTCTCGAACACGGTCAGATAATCGAACAGGGCCGATTCCTGGAACACCATGCCGAACCGCGTCCGGACCTCCGCCAGCCGCCGTTCGGGCCAGTCCGTGATGTCCTCGCCGTCGATCACGACCCGCCCCGAATCCACCCGGACGAGGGCGAGAATGAGCTTCAGCATCACGCTCTTGCCCACCCCGCTCTGGCCCAGGACGACCGTCGTCTCGCCCCGCTCGAAGCACAGGCTCAGACCTCGAAACACCACCGTCTCCCCGAACCGCTTGGAAACGTCGCGGAGCTGGATGAGGGGGCGCCGGCAGCGGTCGGCCCCAGACGCATTGTCATCACACGAGGCATTCATCCGAAGAGCGTCGCCGTCCCCCACAACATGCGGTAGAGCGATTGCATCACGGTCACAATCGCCAGGTCCATCAGCAGGATCGTGATGAAACTCGCCACGAACGCCTCCGTCGCCGCGCGGCCGACGCCTTCGGCCCCCTGGCGGCTCTGGAAGCCCTTGTAGCAGGAAATCAGGGCGATCGCCGCCCCGAAGAAGACGCTCTTCAGCACCCCCTCGAAGATATCCCAGTTCTCGATGAATCGGGCCGATTGCCGCCAGTACTCGTGCTGGTCGACCCCGTACCCCGCCGCCACCAGAAACCCGCCCAGAATGCCCACAAAGTCGCAGTAGATGGTCAGAAACGGAATCAGCAGGAACGTGGCCAGGAACCGCGGGACCACCAGGTGCTTGATCGGATCGGCCCCCATGGCCCGCATGGCGTCGATCTGCTCGGTCACCTTCATGGTGCCGAGCTCGGCCGCCAGCGCCCCGCCCACGCGGCCCGCGAGCATCACCCCCGCGAGCACCGGCCCCAGTTCCTTGAGCACCGATAGATTGATGACTCCGCCCGACCACGCCGCCCGCCCTGCGGCCTCGAATTGCCGGTAAGACTGGACCGCCAGCACCATGCCCACGAAGGCCCCCGTGATCACGACCACGGGCAGGCTCCGCACGCCGATGTGGACGAGTTGCGGCCCGAGGAGACGCCACCGGACGAACCCCGTGACGACCCACCGGAACACCTGGCCGCAGAATCGCCCAAACCGGCCCAGGCCCACGACTTGCGCCACCGCCCAGGCCCCGAGCCCGCCGACCCGTCCGACCACGCCCTGCCCCGCGTTGCCCCCTTCGACCACGATGCGTGCCTCCCGCCCTCGGCCGTGCCATCCTAAACGCCCCGGCGGTCAATATCAAGCGCCGTCGGACCCGGCCGCGCCGGCCATCCACTTGAGACCGCATATGCCTGGCGCGCCCTGCTCCAATCATCTCCCCCGGCAAGCCCGGGAGGCTGGGCGCTTTGGGCAAGCCAAAGCGGCGGTCTGTCGCAAAACGTGCGACACTTTATCCCTCCGCGACACACTTTTTGCACGTTCTTGGCGCGAACTCGCACCTTTTCACCCCCTTTTGACCCCCTTTTGACCCCCTTGTCACCATCGACCCTTTCTCCATCCCGCCCACCCTGCGCCTCTTCTCACGGGCTTCGGCTACCCCCGGCCCCGCCCTTCGCCGTGGCACGCATGGCCATCCTTGCTCCACCTTCACCGCCGCATCGAGGTCCGGACACCTCCTCGGCCCATCGAGGGCCCGCGACTCGCCCCGCCCCAAGGGCGCCGGCGCTCTCGAAGGCCTCGACCTCCCCGGCGGCCCCGGCGCCACGGCGTGCGAGGCCGGACCCAAGGCGACGTCCACCGCTTTGCGGGTAACGAACCGGGCCTTGGGGCATGGCTGGACTTTCGCGACCTCGGCGATCCACACCGGATAGCGATCGAACCACTCCTATCTACTTGACAGGATCGCAGGAGAAGAGTCCCGGATTCGCCTCAACACCGCGTCGCCCGCGTGTGCCGGCTCTTTATACACCCTTGTGGCACCGGCATGTATGATTTCCTCGCAGCTCCTGATCTTTGCGACGATACGCATCCAGTATCGCGCAATCCGACCGTCCGGTTGCTGGAGACGGCCTGGACCCCTGGGGCCGTTTCGCAGAAGCCACGGGGCGCGGGTGGCGGCGGAATTTCGCGCGGTTTTTCGTGCCGCCTGCGCGCCGGAGGGGCGCCGGGGCCATGCAGGCGCGCCGGGCGAGGCGGGCGTAAGGTGAGGCTGGGCAAGTGCTTACAATCGCCCCCGCCGCCCGTGCCCTGGCCCGTCTCGCCGGTCTCTTGACCGAGGCCCGGCGGCGTGTAGGCTAGAGGTTGCCGTCACCCTCTCGCCTTTAAGGCCAGGGGTCGGCTTACGGCGCCGAGAAGGATGGGGAGTGCCCATGACCACGTCACCCGATGCGGCCGGGCCGTCCGGCGAGGGCGCGGACCTCGTGCGGAACCTGATGGACGCGGGCGTCGCGCTGGCGGCCTCCGGCGACCGGCGGCGGATGCTCGAGAAAATCCTCTCGGAGGCCCGGCGTCTGGCGCGGGCCGAGGCGGGGAGCCTGTACCTGGTGCGCGAGGGCACGCTGCGGTTCGTCGTCGCCCAGAACGACCGCCTCGACACGCCGGAGATGGCGGCGTTCTATCTCGACAGCGAGATGCCCGTGACGCACGATTCGCTCGCGGGGTTCGTCGCCTCGACGGGCCGGGCCGTCAACCTGTCGGATGCCGAGACGCTCGATCCCTCGGCCCCCTTCACGTTGAATCGGACGTACGACGAGGCGTCGGGGTACCGGACGCAGAGCGTCCTGGCCCTGCCGCTTCGGGCCCCGGTTGGGTCGACGATCGGGGTCCTGCAGCTCCTGAACCGCGTCGAGGAGGACGGGCGGGTCGGCTCGTTTCCGGACGCCGACTCGGGGCCGATCCGCTCGCTCGCGGCGATGGCGTCGATGGTCCTCGAAACGATCCTGCTGCAGGACCAGCTCCACCGGGCCCACCTCGACACGGTCGTGCGGCTGTCGATCGCCGCCGAAGTCCGCGACAACGAGACCGCCGAGCACCTTCGCCGCATCAGCGCCACCAGCGCCCGCGTGGCCCAAGCGATGGCCCCGGAGGCGCAGCAGGTGGAGATGATCCGGTGCGCGAGCCCGATGCACGACATCGGCAAGATCGGCGTGCCCGACGCCGTGCTGCACAAGCCCGGCCCGCTGGCGGCGGAGGAGCGGGCGGTGATGGAGCGGCACACGCTGATCGGGGCGGATATCCTCGGCGACCCGCAGAACGAGTTAATGGCCATGGCCCGCGACATCGCCCTCTGGCACCACGAGCGATGGGACGGGCGCGGATACCCGCACGGTCTGGCGGCTACGAAGATTCCCCTTGCGGCCCGCATCGCCGCCGTGGCGGACGTATACGACGCTCTCACCCACGCGCGGTGCTACAAGGCGGCGTACCCGGCGGAGCTGGCCGTCGAGCTGATCGCGCGGCAGCGCGGGAAGCACTTCGACCCGGACGTGGTCGACGCGTTTCTCGGGACGATCGGACGGATACCCGAAATCGGAACGACGAAGCCGACTCCCAACAGAAGCGACGAATAACGAAGGCCGCGACACGCCGGCATTCGTCACCCGCGGTTCGGCTTTCGGCGTTGCCGTGCCCTTCAGGGAACGGTCCTGCGGTCCTCGTCCTGGCCCTCGACGTCGCATCGGAGGGGGGCGCTGCGGAGGATTTGGGGCCGGCGGTCGGGGTGGTCGATGGCCCCGGCCAGGGTCGCCTCGCGGCGCGTGAGCGTCGCGCCGGGCCGGACGATGCGCGGCCGGATGAAGATGACGAGCTCGGTCTCGACCTCGACGCTGACGTTGCGGCGGAAGAGGGCCCCGAGGCCGGGGATATCGCCGAAGAAGGGGACCTTGTCCTCGGTGACGGCCGTGCGGACGCGCCGCAGGCCCCCCAGGACGAACGTTTGGCCGTCGCGGACGGTCAGCGTCGTCGAGGACCGACGGGTGTTGATGACGGGCACGCCCTGGGCCCCGACGGCCCCGGTCTGGTTCGACTGCTCGGCGTTCAGCTCCATGTGGACGCTCCCGTCGGCGGCGATGCGCGGCGTGACCAGGAGCTTGACGCCCACTTCCTTGAACTCCGTGGTGCCGATCTGCCCGCCGCCCGAGGTCTGCGTCAGTTGCTGGAACGGGACCTCATCGATGATCTCGATGGAGGCCGTCCGGTTGTTGATCGCCAGGACTTTCGGGTTCGCGAGGACCTGCGTGTTGTCGTGGCTCTGGAGGAAATCCAGGAGGCCCGTGATCGTGAAGTCGCTGCCGCCCAGCACGAAGGTGACGAACCCGCCGGGGTTGGTGGCGGGGTTGGTGCCGGCGGCGGTGGACAGGGCCTGGCCGAGGGTCATCGTGTCGCCGCCCTGCTTGATGGCGGTCCAGTCGAATCCGTAGGCGAGGTCGTCCTCGAGGGCGACGTCGACGATGATGGCCTCGATCATGACCTGGGGCGGCAGGCGGTCGAGACGTTCGGCGGCCCGGCGCAGCAGGCTCAAGCGGCGGGGCGTGTCGGAGACGAGGAGCGTGTTCGTCTCCTCGTCGACGCCCACGCGGGCCGTGGCCGAGAGGACGGGGGCGAGGGCGGACGCGGCGTCCTTGGCGAGCATGTTCTGGAGGCGGATGACGGCGGCCGAGGGCGTGATGCGCTCGAGGTTCTCGTCGACGGCCCGCTCGGCGGCCATCTGCTCGGCCGTCAGGACCCGCACCCGCCGCCCCTCCCACTGGGCCACCAGGTGGGCCCCGTCGAGGACCGCCTCGAAGGCCTCCAGCCACGGAGCGTCCTTCAGGTGGATCGTGACGCGGACGTCGCCTCCCCCCGCCACGACCATGTCCACCTCGCCCTGGTAGGCAAGGCTCCGGAGGGCGTCGACGGCCCGCGTATCGACCAGGTCCAGCGTGATGATGACGCCCTCGCCGACGCCGGCGGGCGGCCCGGCCGGGCCGAGGTCGGCTTCGAGGCGGCCTTCGGGGTCCTCCTCGCCGTAGAAGGGCGGCAGGGGAGGCGGCTCGACGGCGTGCTCCGGGTCCGGCGCGAGGATGCGGGCGCCGTGGATGCGGACCTCGGGCCCGTCGTCGCGGGCGCGGCCGGGCGCGAACCGGCCGGCGCAGCCGGCGACGCCGGCAAGAAGGAGCAGGGCGGCGGCCACGGCGGCGCCGCGTATGGGGGTCGCGCTTCTCATGACGGTTCCCTTGGGTCGGGGAGGAAGAGGAGGTCGTCGGGCTCCTCGGCGGAGGCGGCCGCGGCGGCGTCGGGGGAGGCGCCCGAGGCGTCCTCGCCCGGGGCGGACCCCGCCGGCGCCGGGGACACCGGCACCAGGGCCCGCGCCAGCGGCTGGAGCGGCGTCAACAGGTACCGCGTGCCCTCCTTTTCCGCCAGCACCCGCTCCGTCTCGACGGCCAGGATGCGGTATCCGGTGACCACGTCGCCCGGCCTTGCGAGCGAGTCGTTGACGACCGCCAGCGGCTGCTCCGGGCTGTAGAGGATTCCGTTGAGCTTCAGCTCGCGGGGCTCGGCGGGCTCCGGCTCCGGCTCGAAGGCCTGGAGCGGCTCGGCGGGCTCCGGCTCGACGGGCGCGTCGGGTTCGGCCGGCTTCGCCGGCTCGGGCTTGACGAGGGGCGCGAAGGGGTTGAGCTTGTCGAGCCAGAAGCGTTCCTCGAGCGGCGCCTCGTCGGGCGTCTTTCCGTCGGGCGGCGACCCCTCGGGGGCCGCCGCCTCCGGCCGCACCCGGTCGGCCGGGTCGGGCGTCGCGGCGCCCGCCGTGACAACGGCGGCCAGGACGGTGGCGGTGATCAGGGCCCTACGCATGGCTATCCCCTTCCCCAACGGCCAGCCGCACGAGCACCACCAGCTCGACGTCGTACGGCGGCTCATCGAGACCTTTGAGCGTGAGTTCCTCGAGGCCGGTGACCGCGTCCCCCTGGCCGAGCCGCTGAAGCATGGCCATGACGGCGGCATAGGGGCCGTGGAGCTCGAGGCGAACGACGAGGATCGAGACGGGGGCCTTCTCGCCGCCGAGTCGGAGGTCGCTCTGCCGCTCGCGAATGACGCTGCGGACCGTCAGGCCGAGCTCGGCGGCCTCCCGCTGCCATCGCTGGAGGTGGGCGTCGGCCTCGGCCGCGGGCACCCACGGACACGGCACGTCCTTGAGGTCGGCGAGGACCTTTTCGCAGGCCGTCGTCTCGGCCTTGAGGATTTGCAGCTGCCGCTGCTGGAGTTCGAGGCCGGTCTCGGTGGTGGCGAGGTCCTCCTCGATTCCTTCGAGGCTCTCCAGGGGCGGGGCCACGCCCGCCATGTAGCAGGCCAGCGCCACGACGGCCAGGGCCGCGATGCCCCAGGTCCACCGTTCGCGCGGGGACCGCCGGACGAGATATTCGAGCATCTTCACGGGGTCGCTCCCTTGGCGTCCGGCGCGGGGGCCGGGTCGGGCCTCGTCTCGCGGAAGCGGCAGGTGATGGTGTAGGCGGGGAGGCGCGTCTCGCCGAGGCCCGCCCCCGGCCGCCCGCCTCGCACCAACCGCTCGATGTTTGCCTCCTCCAGCACCGCCAGGCCCGCCAGCGCCTGGACGAACCGGTGGATAAGGTCGTTCGACTTGGCCTCGCCGCGGACCTGGAGGACGCCCCGGCGGAACGAGAACTCGCGGACGCGGACGCCCGCGGGAATCGCCTCGGTCACGGTCTCCAACCCCTCGACCCAGTCGAAGGGACGGACGTGGCGGCGGACGTCCGTCCAGAGCCGGGCCCGGTCCACGGCCTCGGTGGCCTGGCGCTTGAGCTCGGCGGCGGTCTTGACGTTGACGGTGTTGACCTCCATGCGGCTGGAGGCGGCCTGGGCCCGGTGCGAGGCGTCGCCGAGCGTCAGGCGGAGCGTCGTCGTGACGACGGTCGTGACGAGCACCGCCACCGCCACCGACGCCGCGAACGCCATCAGCTCGCGCTGGACCCGCTGGATTTCGCTCCACCAGGAGGGCGCCAGGTCCAGCCGCGAGACGTCCTCGTCGCGCGCCAGGCCGACCATGGCCACGCCGACGGCGGCCCAGGGGATTTCGGCGCCCTCGGTGACGGTGGCGTCGGGGGCCCGGTCGGGCCAGGCGGGGAGCGGCTCGACGTCGGCCTCGCCGGCGCTCTCGGCCAGGCGGGACTCGACCAGCTCCACCACCTCGCGTCCCTCGTTCGCCTGGACGCAGAGCCAGAGCCGGGGCCGGGCGTCCGGGAAGCGGGTGCGGCAATAGGCAACGCTCCGCCCGACCTCGACCATGAGGTCCTCGATTGCCTGGGGGTCGAGGGCCATGTCCGCCGCCCCCACCCCGACCGACCGGATGAGGCGCGGCCGGCGGCCGTGGGCGATGAGAAAATCGGCCGAGCGGTTCCGCAGGCTCACCAGCACCGTCGGCGGATCGTTCTCGGCGACGCAGGCCACCAGCGCCCGCATCGTCGCGAGGGCGTAGGGTTCGAGGTGTCCGACGTAGACGCCCACGCGGCGAAGGGCCGGCAGGACCGCGGCCACTTCCTCGGCGGCGCCGGAGCTCGCGAGGTAGGCGTGCTTGTCCTCCGCCTCGGTCGCGAGGGGCGCGGCCTGCCAGGTGACGTCGGCGTCCTCGTACAGGGCGTAGCGGGCGATGCGGTCCTGGAGGATCTGCTCGGCCTCGGCGTCGCCGGAGGCGGGGATCTCGATGATCCGCGCCAGCGTCCGCTTCGACCCGAGGGCCAGCGCGCTGTTGCGTCGCGGCAGGCCCCACTGGCGAAGGACCCCGCGGACCGAATCGGCGAGGCGCGAGGCGTCGCCGAGGTCGCCGTCCTCAAAGGTGTCGGCGGCGAGGGGGTGGCAGACGGCGCGCCGCAGGACCAGGCGCTCGCCCTCGGCCGCCAACTCGACGGCCTGGACGACGCCGGCGTCTACCACGATGCCTACGGCGCTTCGCCCTGCCACAGTGCCTCTCCCTGTCCTCTAGAAGCCGACCTTCTCCTGCCAGTCGGCCATCGTCACGGGATGCGTCCCGTCGTCGTACTCGTGGCCGTGGGTGATAAAGCAAGCCTCGATGCGGCGGGTGAACCCCGCGGCCGTGCCGGTCGAGACGACGGTCATCACGTGGTTGTCCTTGTCGATGCTCACGTGGTAGGTGTACGTCTCGCCCCCCGGGCCGGTGAAGCTGCCCGCGAGGTCGTCGTCCTCGTCCCAGTCCTCGCGGAACTGCTCGAAGGCCTTCGCGACGCCGGCCCGGGCGGCATAGGAGGCCTGGAGGCCGGAGGCGTGGTTCCGCATGATCGCGAGGTCCGTCGTCGACGCGTCGAGCATCGCGACCGCGAAGACCGAGATCAGGGCGACCGCGAAGATCACCAGGAGCAAGGCCGCCCCGCGGCGCCGCCTTCGTCTTGTCGGTCGGTCGGTCCGGGCGCTCATGGGTTGGCCTCCCCCGGCGTCCCGCCGTAGGGCCCGGAGGTCCAGGACGCCTGCTCGGCGCCGGGGGCCCAGGGGGAGACGCGGCTCAGCGTCGTGCCGTCCCCGTCGCCGCCCCACGATTTCTTGAAGGCCATGGCATCCTCGACGCGCCGGCCGCGACCGATGAACAGGTGCTCGTCCGCCAGGTCCTTGCCGATGTCGTTGTCGGTCACCAGCCGGGCACAGTCCGCCGGGAACGGCGAGACCACCAGGCTGATCCCGTCGAAGTAGGAGCGCGGCAGGAAGCCGTTGTAGGCGCAGTATTTGAGCTCGATCTTGACCTGGTGCCCCGCCAGGTACGAGACGTCGAACGTGTGGAGCGTCCATTGTTCCGAGGTCGGCCCGTCGTAGGGCACGTGGGTGATACCGGTGTCCAGGTCGCGGAGGCGGACGAGGATGCGGCCGCCCCACTGCCCCGGGGCCTCCATTTCCCAGAAGCTGAACGTGACGGCCCCGCCCGCGGGGACGTCGAACGTCTGCCAGAGCTTGGCCCAGGTGTGGTAGTAGATCTCGATCTTCTTGTCGCCGACGGGGGCGTCGGAGGTGAGGTCGTAGGAGCCGAAGTCCCTGCTCCAGCCGCTCATGCCGTCCTCGAAGCTGCCGTTCGTGACCGCCTCGGCGTAGAGCCCGGAATCGGTGTCCGTGACGACGCCGTACCCGCCCGCGGGGACGATGGAGGACCCGCCGTGGGCGACATCGGCGTACAAGGTATCGATCTCGTCCTTGTCCTTGGTCCAGAGCTGCCACCCGGCCACATCCACGTCCTCGTGGGTCGGATTGTAGAGCTCGACCCACTGGTGCGTGGACGCCGGGCCGTCGGTCGGGTCGTACATGATCTCGTTCAGGACGATGGTCGGGCGCGGCCGGGCCAGGCGGACGCGGGTGACCAGGGTGGTGGGGGCGAGCGTGCCCTCCGGGTCGGCCACGTCGACGGCTACTTCGACCTCCGCCGCCGCTCCCGCTTCCGTCAAAGGCGAGGCCAGGGGCGTTCCGTCCGCCGCGTAGCACCGCACGGCCAAGGCCGAGCAGTGCCGGGCCAGGGTCGCGGGCGAGCCGGCCGGGCCGAACTCGACGGTGTCGCCGGCGGCGTCCGTCCGCTGGAGCACGGTGACCGTGCCGTCGGCGGCAAGGAACTCGAGGTAGGCCGTCCCGGCGCCCGCGTCGACCGCCGCCAGCACAGCCCGGGCCCCGCAAAGGGCCCGCGCGGCGTGGGCCAGAACGAACCGCCCCTCCTGCACCGCCAGCACGCGCGGCTGCGACGCTCGGTACGCCGCCGCCGCCGAGTGAAGCACCGGGGCCGCCAGCGCGAAGATCATCCCCATCAGCGCCACCACCATGACGCACTCCAGGAGCGTCCACCCCGGGCGGGGTCGCGGGAGGCCCAGGTTGTGCCAGGTACCCGTCATGCTCAGTCACCGTCTTCCTCTTCGTCTTCGTCTTCGTCTTCGTCTTCCCCGCCGCCCGTCGCGTTCGGGTCGCCCCGGTAGGCGGCCATCGTCGCGAAGCCGACCAGTACCTCCGAATCGGAGAGCGTCCCGCTTCCGTCGGCGTCCCATCCGACCACGACGCCGATCTTCGTGACGATGCCCGAGTCGTTCTCCTCGACGTGGGCCAGGTATCCGCCGCCGAGGTCCGCGTTGGTCTTGGCGAGGTCGGCGGCGTCGTCCTCCTCGGCCAGGGCGACGGCCGTCTCGATCTCCTTCTGGGCCAGGAGCGTGGCCGTCGTCCGCCTCTCCACCTCCTGGGCCATCTCCAGGCCGCCGGTCAGCACCCCGAACAGCGGCACGATGGCAATGACGAGCAGCGCCGAGGCCAGCAGCACCTCGACGAGCGTCATCCCGCGTCTGGCTCGACCGGCAGCTCTCATCACGGGCTCTCCTGGTAGCCCACGTACCCGGTGGCGGCCTCGATGGTGACGGTGTAGGCCGTCTCCGGGCCCGTCAGGACGAACGACGTATCGCCCGTGGCCCCGCCGTACGGATCGAAGGCCGCCATCGACGCGCCGACGCCGAAGCTCCACCCGTCGGGCAGCTCCGTCCATCCGCCCCAGCTTCCCGTCCCGAGGTCCAGCGTCCGGTACCGGTCGCAGGACGTGTGGACCTGGAACCCGGAGGGGTTCGAGGCGGCATGCTCGATGGCCCGGCGCCGGGCCAGACGAAGCTCCGACACGAACTGCTTGACGGCGGCGGCGCCGGAGGCATCCGAGAGGGTGGCGTCGGCGAGGCGCGGCACGGCGAGGGCGGCGAGGGCGGCCAGGATGACCACCACCGCCAGGACCTCGACCATGGTCATTCCGCGGGTGGCCGGGGAACGGCGCCGTCCCTCGTGGGGCCGTCTCACGTCAGGCCTCCTTCTCCTCGGGTGCGACCGCACAGGCGGGGGCGTGGAGTCCCCTCCGGGCGGCCGGTGCAGCACGGACCGGCCGGTGGACAGGCGAGGCCCACCCCTCGGGGCGCCCCGGACCCGCCCACCGGGTTCGGTCCGTCCGGCCCGTTTAGTGACTGTGCGGCTCGACACGCTTCGTCGCCGAGTCGTACGTGTAGGCCGTCCCGTAAGGGCACTCCGGAGGCCCGTCCGGGAAGATGTCGGTGTTGTTCATGATGTTGTTGTCGAACTCGGTCTGGTTCGAGGGGTACGTCCCGCTGTTGTTGACGGCATACAGCTCGATCTGGCTGTTGATCAGGGCGATGTTGGACTTGCACGTGTTCTTCTTGGCGTCGCCGCCGGAGTGGGCGAGCCGGGGGATGGCCACCGCGGCCAGAAGCCCCAGGATCACGACCACCAACAGCAGTTCGACCAGCGTAAAACCTTTCCCTCTCCTTCGGAACATGACTTGACTCCTTTCGGCACCCCTTGGGGGCGGGCTTGCGTCCCACGCATTTCCGGGTTCGCGGTTCATGCTTCGCTTCCTATCCTATGAAAACGGGTCGCCCCTACTTGCCGACGTGCTGCATCACGTCGAACATCGGCAGATAGACGGCCAACAGGACGAGTCCGACGATCGCGGCCATCGCCACCGTCAGGAGCGGCTCCACGCGGCCGACGACGCGCTTCAGCGTCATGTCGGCCTCCCGCTCCAGGATGTCGGCGGCGCGGCCGAGAAGCGCCGGCACACGACCCGATTGCTCTCCAGTGGAAATCACCTGCAACAGCGACGGGCTGAACCACCCCGTCCGGCGCAGCGGCTCCGTCAGTCCCTGGCCCCGCTGCACGTCCGCCCGCACGATCTCCAGGTCCTTGTCGAAGGCGACGTTGCCGGTGACGCGGCCTGCCAGATCGAGGGCCTGGAGCACGGGCACGCCCGCCCCCATCATCTCCCCGAAGGCCCGCGTGAACCGGTTCAGCGTCATCTGCCTCGCCAGCGGTCCCACCAGCGGCAGGCGGACCTTCCACCGGTCCATCCACATCCGCCCGCCCTTCGTTTTCTTGACCCAGACCGCGAAGCCCCCCGCCACCAGCGCCGGCGCCACCAGCACCCACGGCTGGTTCAGCAGCACGTCGCTCGTCTTGACGAGCACCTGCGTCGCCAGCGGAAGCTGGACGCCCATCTTCTTGTAGACCCCCGCGAAGATCGGCACGACGTAGAGCATCAGGAACGTGACCACGCCGACGATCACGAACGAGAGGACCACGGGGTACGCGAAGGCGTTGCGGACCCGCTGGCGGGTCTCTTGCTTGTCCACGAGGTACTTCGAGAGGCGATCGAGGGTCTCGGCCATGTTGCCGCTCGCCTCGCCCGCCCAGACCGACGCGCGGAAGTAGGGCGAGAAGTGCTGGGGATGGCGGTCGAAGGCGTCGGAGAGCTTGCGGCCGGCCTCGAGGTCCAGGTTGACCTCCTGGAGGGTCCGCTTGAGGGCCCCCTTCGGGCATTCCTGGACGAACGTGTGGAGACAGTCCGAGAGGCTGATGCCGCTCCCCGACAGGGCCGCCAGGTGTTGGCACAGGGCCGTCAGCTCGCGGTCCCTGACCTTGCCGCCGAACAGCTTCCGGCCCTTCGGCCGGGGCGGTCCCGGCTCCGGACCCCGGCCGCGACCGTCCGTGGCGCCGCCCATGCGGCGGGGGGCGGAGGTCGGCGTTTGGGTCAGCGTCGCGGTCATCCCGTCAGCTCCTCGGCCGGCAGAATCCGCCGGATTTCCTCGATCGTCGTCAGGCCCTCCCGCACGGCCTCGAGGGCGGCCTGGCGCATCGTGAAGACGCCGGCCTCGCGGCCCAGCTCGCGGAGGGCATCGCCGGAAGCGCCCTGGAGGAACGCCTCGCGGATCGTCGCCGTCACGGGCAGAATCTCGTAGACGCCCAGCCGGCCGCGATACCCCGTGTTCAGGCACATGTCGCACCCCGTGCCTCGCTTCAGCCTCAAGCCCTCCAGCGGCGTGCCGCGCACGAGGTCCTTCGGCGGATCGACCATTTCGGCACAATCACTGCAGACCTTGCGGACGAGACGCTGGCTGATGGCGCCGGCGACGGTCGAGGCGATCAGGAACGGGGGAACCTCCAGGTCCTTCAGCCGGTTCATGACGCTCGCCGCGTCGTTGGCATGGAGGGTCGAGAAGAGTAGGTGGCCCGTCATGGCGGCCTGAATGGCCAGGCGCGCGGTCTCGGTGTCGCGAATCTCGCCGACCATGATGACGTCCGGGTCCTGCCGCAGGACCGTCCGCAGCGCCGACGCGAATGTCAACCCGGCCAGCGTGTTGACCTGAATCTGGTTGACCCGGTCGAAGCTGTACTCGACGGGGTCCTCGATGGTGGTGACGTTGGCCCGCTTGCGGTCGACCTCCCGCAGGGCCGCGTAAAGGGTGGTCGTCTTGCCGCTGCCGGTCGGACCCGCCAGGAGGATCATGCCGTACGGCCGCGCGATGATCGAGGCGAACAGCTCCCGCTGGGTTTCGGTCATGCCGAGCTGCTCGAGGTTCAGGGCCCCGCTGCTCTTGTTGAGGAGACGGATGGCCACCTTTTCCCCGTCGACCGTCAGGACGGTCGAGACGCGCATGTCAAACTCGGCGGCCTCCATGCGGACGCTGATCCGCCCGTCCTGAGGCAGCCGGTGCTCGGTGATGTCGAGGCCGGAGATGAGCTTGATGCGGCTGACGACTTCCTCCTGGACGTTGCCGGGCACGCGCATCATGTCGTGGAGCACGCCGTCGAGGCGGTACCGGACCAGCAGGTCACCCCCGGCGGGCTCGACGTGGATGTCGCTGGCCCCGCGCCGGGCGGCCCCGCGGAGGACGGAGTCGACGAGGCGAACGGCGGGGGCGTCGCGGCGGGCGCCGAGACGCTCATTCAGGCTGATGACCCCGGAGTTCTTCGACTCGCCCCGGGCCAGGTCCATGTCGTCGAGACCTTCGCGGAAGCTCCGGTCCATCGTAAAGAACCGCTCGATGGCCCGGCGAATGTCCCGCTCCGGGGCCTCGATGGGCTTGACGCGGTAGCCCGAGACGAGCTCCATCTGGTCCAGGACCGAGAGGTCGAGCTGCTCGCACGTGACGACGGCCAACTCGCCGTTCTCGAGGGCCACCGGCAAGGCCTGGTGCTGGCGTACGAGGCCCTCCGGCAGCAGGTGGACCACCTCGGGATCGATGGTGTACGGGCCGACGGCCACCGGCTCGAGGTCGAGGTGGCGGATCATCGGGTCCTCGGAGCGCCCGTACTCCTCGGGCGGAGCCACGGCGCACTGCTGGCCGGGGGCGGCGGGGGCCTCGCCGACGGGCGTCGGGTCCTCGTAGGCGGCCTGCGTGTCGTTCGGACGGTTCACGTGCATCCCTTGCCGGGCGGCGGGTCGGGTTGGGGCCGGCCCCCGCCGGGAGGCCCTGCGCAGCGTCCGCAGAGCTTGCCTAGCTTGCCAGACTTAGCTAGTTCGACACCGAACGCCGGGCGACTTTAGGGATTGCGGGCCTCCCGGCTATCCGCATTTCCTCGAATACAGCATCTGAGGTGCCGAAAAAGGGCTTAAGTGCTCAAGCAGGAGTGAGGTCGGTCCGATAGAGATAAAGTAGGCAAGCTGGGGAGTTCGGGGAAAGGTTGGGCCGTGTCCAAGGTAAGGATCGGCGACAAGCTGTTGCTGACGCTGGCAGCCCTGCTCATCTTCCAGGCGGGTGTCCGAAGCTGGGCCGAGTGGTCCCGCGCCGCCGAGACCTGCCACAAGCATTTCACCGGGGCCGGCCGCGATCACGTCCGGAACGTGGCCTACTCGGCCCGCGAGGCCCTGGTCCGTGGCGATACGGCCGCCCTCGACGCCACCGCCGAGCGGCTCCGCACGCCCGAGGACGAGGCCCTTCTGGGTGTCGCCTTCTACGACCCGCAGGGCGTCCGCATCACGGGTCGAACCTGGACGGCCGAACCGTTCGCCTTCCCGGCCACGGTCCGCGCCGGAAGCGACCCCGAGACGCGCCAGGGCGCCATGCCGGCCCTCCAGGGCCGCTCACACACCACGTTCACCTTCCCCCTGGCCCTGCCCGCGGCCGACGGGGCCGAGCCCGAGACGGCCACGGTCGTCGCGGTCCGGTCGCCGGAGAAGGCCCGCCGGGCCGTCGCCCACGACCAGCTCCAGATGCTCCTCGTGACCGCCGCCACGTTGGCCATCAGCCTGAACGTCCTGCTGGTGTTCGGGCGTCGTCTGGCGGCCCCGATCCAGGCCCTCGTCCAGGGCACGGAGCGGATCGCGGCGGGCGATTTCGGCACCCCCGTCGAGGTCGGACGCCGCCGGGACGAGCTGCGTGCCCTCGCCGACAGCTTCAACCGGATGACCGACCAGCTCGCCGCCCAGCGGCGCCAGATCGTCGGCCACAACCGCGAGCTCGAGCAGAAGGTCGAGGAACGCACCGCCGAGCTCGTCGAGGCCAACCGACGCATCCGCCAGGCCCAGGCCGACCTTGTCGCGGGCGAGAAGATGAGCATGCTCGGTCAGCTTGCCGCCGGCGTCGCCCATGAGATCAACACCCCGACCGGGGCGATCCTGAACGTGGCGGCCGACTGCGGGACGCATCTGGCGGCGCTCGTCGAGGCGGCGGCCCGACTCGCGACGGTTCCGCCGGAGACCCGGACGTGGGCCCGGGAGCGGGCCGAGACGCTGCCGGCCTCCCCCTTGAGCGCCAGCGACGCGTCCCTGAGGTCCCGCCGCCGAGAGCTGGAGCGGACGCTCCGCAAGACCCGCCGCCGCGACGCCCGACGTCTGGCCGACGTGCTCGTCAAGTGCGGCCTGGGGACCGAGGACCTCGACGAGGCGGTGCTCGGGCACCTGGAGCATCCCCCGGCGATGGCCCTTCTGGAGCACGCGGCGGCACTTCATCACGCGGCGGGGATCACGGCGGTCAGCGCCGAAAAGATCGCCCGCATCGTCCGGGCCCTGCGCTGCTACACGCGGGCCGACCAGGAGGAACGGGTCGACATGGACGTCGCCGAAACGATCGACCACACCCTCGTCATTCTCCAGAACCGGCTGAAGCAGATCGCCGTCGTCGAGACGGACTTCGCCCCCGACCTGCCGCGCGTCCACTGCGGACCGGACATCAGCCAGGTCTGGACCAACATCCTCAACAACGCCTGCGACGCCATCGAGGAATCGCACCCGGACGGGGCCCGGGGCACGATCCACGTGGCCGCCCGGGCCGAGGACGGCCGCGTGGCCGTCACCCTGGCCAACGACGGGGCCCCCATCCCCGAGGACCAGCTCCGCAAGGTCTTCGACCCGTTCTTCACGACGAAGGCGGTGGGGCGCGGCACGGGGCTGGGGCTGGGCATCTGCGCGGGGATCGTGCGGCGGCTGGGCGGCACGATCACCGTCCGCAACGAGCCCGACCACGTCGTCTTCGAGGTGACGTTGCCCGCCGCCGGTGCGGAAGGGAACGCAAGCGAGGAGCCGGACCAAGCGCACGCGGCGATCGCGACCGCCTAGCGCGGCGCGCCGGGGGGCCGGCGAGCACCCGAGGGAGCGGACCGACGATGCAGACCGAACACGAGGCTCAGATGGCCGTGGCCCGGCTGGGCGGGATCGACTGCGCCCCGCTCCTCGGGGCTCTCGGCGAGCAAGGATGGTGCGTCGAGACCGTCGAGACGATCGAGCACCTCCTGGCCCTCGTCGACACGGGGCGCCACCAGCTCGTCCTCGTCGCCACCGACGACCCGTGGGCCCTGCCCAAGGGGCCCATGCGGTCGCTCATGGGCCTCCAGGGCAGCATGGCCCTGGTGTTCCTCGTACCCGACCGTGCGGCCGTGGTGGGATGCCCGGCCCTGATCGGCACGACGAGCGATCAGATTCACACCCTCGACACGCCGACCGACGCCCTGGTGGCGGTGCTGGCGATCGAGCTCCAGTCGGTGGCCCTGAACCAGCCGTCCTACACGGTCTTCTGCGTCGACGACGACGCCGACTTCCTGGCGAGCCTCGAACAGTTCCTGCCCCGGCGGATCGAGGGGGCCTTCCCGCGGTTCATCCTCGACTTCGACTTCTTCGACGACCCGGCCGAGGCCATCCAGGCCGCCCGCGAGACCGAGGAGAATCGCCTGGCCGTCGTCATCAGCGACCAGATCATGCCCGAGATGAAGGGCGTCGAGCTGCTGACCGAGATCAAGCGCCTCTGCCCGAACACGCAGCGGGTCCTTCTGACGGGGCACGCCGGCCTCGATGCCGCCATCGAGGCCATCAACGAGCGGGCCCTGGACAAGTACTTCACGAAGCCCATCGAGCAGTCGGCGGACTTCGCGAACACGATCCAGCAACTCTTGCGGAGCTACCACCTGCACCTGGCGGGGGATGCCCTGAGGCACCGGCTGATGGCCCAGTTCGAGTTTATCCGCCTTGCCAGCGCCGCCCACACCCTCGAGACGGCCCTCCTGGGCACGGTCGCTTTCGTCCACGAGCAGATCGCGGCGGGGGGCGTGGCGGCGATGCTGCTGGAGGAGGACCACTTCCGCGTCCCCGTCACGATCGGCGAGACGGGCGGCCTGGCCGAGGAGACCCGGGTCCCCTTCGGAGACGCGGTGGCCGAGTGGGTGCTCCGGCACCGCCAGCCCATCATCGCCGAGACGGACGCGGACCTGCCCGAGGGCGTGGAGCTGACCTTGCCCGTCGAGCTGCCGCTGATCGCCGTGCCCCTGGTCTGGGGCGAGACGCCGCTCGGGCTCCTGGTCGCGACGGGCCGGAGCGAGGACCGCCCCTTCGGCCGCGACGACCGCATGCTCATGAGCTTCATCGCCGACGCCGCCTCCGTCACCCTCGGTGGCCTGCGCGACCGAGAGGCCATCGAGCAGTACTACGTCAACACCATGGCCAGCCTCATGGAGACGGTCGAGGCGAAGGACTGCTACACGCGCGGCCACACGGACCGCGTGATGGAGCTGGCGGTGCGGCTGGCGAAGGCCGCGGGCCTGGCGGGCCGCGACCTGACGGACGTGGCCCGGGCGGCGGCGCTGCACGACATCGGCAAGATCGCCGTCCCCGAGGCGGTCATCACGAAACCCGGCCGCCTCGACCCGGAGGAGTACGCCCTGATGCGGATGCACTGCGACCGCGGGGCGAAGATCGTGCGGCACCTGGGGTTCCTGGATGGGGCCCGCGACATCATCCAGAGCCACCACGAGCGATGGGACGGGAAGGGATACCCCGGCGGCCGGGCGGGCGAGGCGATCCCCCTCGGGGCCCGCATCCTGGCCGTCGTCGACTCCTACGACGCCATGACCAGCGACCGGCCCTACCGCGAGGCCCTCGATCCGTGGGTGGCCCTGACGGAAATCGAGGTCAACGCCGGGACCCAGTTCGACCCGACGCTGGTGAACGTTTTCCTGGAGATCATGAACGAACGGCTGAAGCAGGCCCCGCGGGGCGACGATCTCGTGGCAGCCGGCCGGCCGACGAAGGCATATACGGACTGGGAACCGTCGATGAATTGAGGGGACGGTTTCCGCCCGGGACGAGGCGTGCGGGACGAGGGGCCCGCACGCCTTGTCTTTCATGTCCCCCGGCCAGGCGGGGCGCCGACCCGCCGCGACGCCGAAGGCCGGCACTTGTTACCGCCGGCGCCGCAGGAGCGCTGCGATCCCCATCCCCACCAGCGCCAGCGCCGCGGGCTCGGGCGTCAGGCGCACCTGGTCGAACTCGACCGTCTTCGCGTTCGAGCCGACCGCGTTCTGGTTGTAGACCTGCATCCCGAAGTGGCCCGCGAGGCTCGTGTTGATGAGCCCGTCGAGGTTCGCGATCTCGGCCGTGTAGAGGGTCGGCGTGGCGAGCGAAGGGTCCCAGATCGTGCCGCTCGCCGTGTTCGCCGTGTCGTCCAGGACCATCTCCAGGCGATACCACGTCGTATCGCTTATCTGCGGCCGCCACAGCGTCCCGCCGGAGTCCTCGAACGAGTCCTGCCCGGTCACGCTGAAGACGCTCAGGTTCGCCACCCCCGCCCCCGCCGTGTCGTCGTAGACGATCACGACGTTGACGTCCGTGTCCTTGTAGTACTTTTGGCCGGCGGCGCCCTCGTCGTCGCGGTCGAGGTCGTAGACGAACGGGATGACGACGGTGTCGGCCGTGCCGGCGGCGACGCGGAAGTCGATCGTCCAGACGAGCGTGCCGTAGGTGTCCAGACCCCAGGACCCCTGGGTCCAGGCCCGGGACGTGTCCTGGACACTCGCCGAGCCGGTGAAGTCGAAGGCGGCCACCTGGTTGGCGGGGGGCGTGAGGCCCGTCTCGGTGTCGGCGGCGACGGTGGATTCAGTGGAGGTCGTCTGGCGGACGAGCCAGTCGGCCGAATTGAGAGCGGACGGAACCGGCGAGTAGGCGTCGAAGTTCTCCTCGAAATACGACGCCCACGAGACGGAGCTCAGCGGGACGAGGAGCCCCGCGACCAAGACCACGGCGTAGACCGAGCGCATAGCATCCCTTTCGCCCTCCGTGGTTCCGGAAACGATGGACAACGACCCGCTATCCCCGCCCTGCTACGGAATCTATACCCCGGATTCGGGCCGTTGTCAAACGCATACTTCGTAAAGAATCGCTCGGGCTCGATGCGCCGGTCCGTTCTGTGAACGTTGCGCAAGTTTTACATGACTTCTTGCCCACCGGACCGTACCCTGAAGACGGGCCCACTGGGGCGACCGCCGCGACTGAATAGGACCGCCCCCGCGTCCGTAAAGAACGGGGGCGAGGGCATTCCGGGAACCGACCCTGAACCGGCGGCGTCAAATGCATGGATAGGGAAGCGGTGAGTCGAGACGCACAAGCGAAAGGCGGTCCGGACGATCGCGAGGTGGTCGCCCGGGTCGTCGGAGGCGACGCCCCCGCATTCGGCGTCATCGTCGAGCGGTACATGGACCGTCTGTACCACGCGTCCTACCGCATGCTCGGCTCGCCGGAGGAAGCCCGCGACGTCGTCCAGGACACGTTCGTCAAGGCGTTCGAGAAGCTCGAGAGTTTCCGCGGCTCGAGCAGCCTGTACACGTGGCTCTTTCGCATCGCGATCAACGGCAGCCTCAGTCGTCGCCGAAGACGCCGCGCCGTCCGCTTCACCACGGTGGGCGGCAAGGGGGACGCCGGCGCCGGGACCGGGGCCGGATGGGCCGACCCCTCGGCCCCCGCGCCCGAGGACGCGCTCGTCGCCGCCGAGACCGAGACCCTCGTCCAGGAGGCCCTCGCGGCCCTCGACGACCCGCACCGCGTCATCCTCGTCCTGCGGGACATCCAGCAGCTCGATTACCGCGAGATCGGCGAGGTGCTCGACCTGCCGGAGGGCACGGTGAAGTCGCGGCTGCACCGGGCGCGGCTCCTGCTCAGGGAGCATCTGCGGCCCCTTCTGGAGGGCTGATCATCCCGTTTCGCCGGGCCACGTGCAGCCCGCTTACCTCGGGAACGACGCATGACATGCCAGGACTACCGCGACCGACTCTCCGACTACCTTGACGGGACGCTCCCCGCCGAGTCGGCCGAGGGCGTGCGCGCTCACCTGGCCGGCTGCCCCGCCTGCCGCGACACGTGCCGGTCGCTCGAATCGACGCAGGCCCTGCTGGCCCGGCTGCCCGCGCGTCGGCTCGGGCCGGACTTCGCCGACGTGGTCCGGCGCGCCGTCGAGCGGGACGTCCTTGTGGCCGAAGACGAGCCCGAGACCCTTCCGGCCGCTCCCGCCCGCGTCTCCGCCCGCCCTCCGGCGCGCGGACGATGGGTGCTCGCGGCGGCGGTGCTCCTGGCGGCGGGAATCGGGGTGCTGGCCTGGCCCCGGGACACGGGCGTGGGCCCGTCGGCCGACGCGGGCGGCCCGCCGACGCACGGAGAGCCCGCCGGCGACGCCCTCGCCTTCGGCGCCTGGTCCGGGACGGTCGAGGAGCCCATCGACCTGTTCGTGGCGGAGCCCTTCTCCATCACGGACCCGGCGACGGCGAGTGCCACGCCGAAGACGCACCTCTTCCAGGTGGACTCGGACATGAGCCGCCTTGACGGCGCGCTCTTCGACGAACGCGCCGCAGCGCTCGCGGCCGAGCCACCCCGTGAGGAGATCGCCATCGAGCTCGAGCCGACGCCGGCGCTCGGGCGTACCCCTGCGGCGCGGTTCGTCTCGTACCTTCGGCCGAGCGCCGCCATACCGGCGCCGCGCAAGGCGATGGCGGCCGCCTCCCCGCCACCCGCTGCCAAGGCTCCCTCGGCCTCGCCCGCGCCGGCGGGGTCCTACTGGCTCCGCCGCACGGACCGCGAGGACGTGATCGTGGTCATCGCCGGGAAGGCCGCCGTGGCAACGCTCGGGCCTCGGCCGGACGGGACGGGCCCCGTGGACGTGGGCATCGCGCCGGAGGGCCGCGTCCTGGCCCTTCGCGCGGAACCGGATCGTGCGTCGAACCGGAAGGAAGCGGGGATCGACTGGCGGACGGGCTCGATCCGCCATGCAGCACCGCTTCCGGCCGACCAGGTCCTGATGGTCATCCACGTCGAGCCGGAGACGGGCGAGGCCGCGGCGCGGGAGGCGGCGGCAGGGCGGTAGAGCTCAGCCGTCCATGCCGAAGAACTCGAGGGCCTCTTTCTTCCGCTTGATCTCGTCGTAGGTCTTGTCGAGCTGCTCGGGCCAGTACTTCTCGTCGAACTTGCGGATCGACTCGAGCTTCTGGAGAGCCTCGGCGAACTTCTCTTCCTGCTCGAGCTTCTTGGCGGCCTCCAGGAAGTCGGCGACCTTGGCGATGACCTCCTTCTCGTTGAGGATGGGCTCATGCGGCGGGGGCGGCGTAACGGCGCCGGCCCGGATCGCGTCCTGCACGTCGCGGATGAGCTGGTCGAGGTTGACCCGGGCGCCGATCATCTCCCCCGGGAACCGCTCCCCGATGTGCCGGTAGGCATCCAGGGCCTCTTGGAGCTTGCCCTCGGCGCGGAGGCGGGTGGCGGCGGCGAGGGCGTCCTCGATCTGCTGCCGTTGATTCGCCAGGGCCTGCTCGTACTGCTGCCGGTCGCGCTCCAGGTCCCGGATCATCTTCCCGACGCTGAACCCGATCGACGCCACCAACGTCCGGTCGTCGGCGCCGATGTTGCGGAGCACGGCCAGGGCGTCGTCGAATTTCCGATCGTTGGCCATCTGCTGGGCCACGCGAACCTTGGCCTGGATGGCGTCGAGGTGGTCCTTGCGGCGGGCCTCGATCTTTCGGTCGATGTCCCGGATTCTGAGCAGCCACCGCTGCTGCTGGTCGGGGCGCTGGGCGTAGATGCGCTCGAAGACCGCCCGGGCCTCGTCGAGGTTCCCGGCCGATTCGGCCCGGTCGGCCAGACGGAGCTGCTCGTTGAGCCACGTATCCTCGGCAAGTCCCTCCTCGGGGGGCGGGGGTACGGGGTCGGCCGGCCCCCTGCCCAACATCCGCTTCCACGAGTTCTGGAACTCGACCACGCCCGGCTCGCATCCCGAGGGTAGGAACAGAAGCGGCAGCGACGTGAAGACGCCCAGGAGGAAGAGCGGTACCATGGTGAGCCACGTCAGGAACAGGACGACCCAGATGCTGGGCCGCTTGCCGCCTCCCGCCGGCGCGGGCCGCGCCTTCGGCCGGTCGGCCGCCCCCGCCGCCGCCACCGCCGCCAGCGGCTCGGAATGCGGGGTGGGGGTGGGGGCCGGGGGGCCGACGTCGGCCGCCGGGGGCTGGGGCGCGGGCGGTTCCTCCCGGCCCGCCAGCGTCATCTCCAGCTCGTGGGCTTCGGCGTGGACCGGTTCTTTGACGTCCTCGATGGGCACCCCGGGCTGAGGCGAGCCGGGACGCTCGTTCATGTTCCGGTGACAGTCGCCGCAGAACGTCTGGTCGGGCGTCGTCTCGGCGAAGCAGTGGGGGCACAGGCCCAGGTACTTCGCCAGGCGAGGCGTCTCCGCCGCATACATCCAATCGTGGTGCGTCGGGGGCCCGCGGACGATCGAATCGGGGCGGATGCGGCCCTTCTCGACCATCTTCACGAGCGTCTCGAACGTCACGCCGCGCCCGCTCGGGTTCCGCGGGTCGAGGTAGAACCAGTCGCCGATGACCTCGCGGCTGGCGCGGCGGACGGCGACGGAGTAGGAAGTGCGGCAGTGGGGGCAGCGGTCGCTGGCGCGGGGGATGACTTGGCCGCAGTAGACACAGGGCGCCTCGGGGGTCTGCCAGGCGGCCTCCGCGCCCGCGTGGTTGTCGGAATCGGCCATCGCCAGCTCTGCTCCTCGCGCCGCGTCGCGGGGCAGTTTCCGGACCGCGACCCGCACGCGAGGCGATTATAGAACGCCTTCCCGGGCGCGTCAACCGGCGTCCGCGCGGCGGCTCCTCCCAAGTATTCGACGGTTTCGGGGGCCGGGGTTTCCCCCATTTTTCGCGTCTCGTGGAACGATACGGCGTTTGCATTTCCGCGGTTTTGTGCTATACTATCCTTGGAGACTAAGGGGGTTGGTGGTACGGGGTAAGCGCACTGGGCTTTGGTCTGCCCTACCTTTTCCCCTCCTCACCAACCGGTTGTACCGCTGTCGGTGGCGCTCTACCGCATACGGTGGTCTGCCGACACGTCCGGGGGTAGGAGCGCGCTCTGCGCTAAAGGGAGGTTCTGCGATGCGGCACGTTTGCCATGTGGGGGTCTGGGTCTTCGCCGTGGTTCTCGTGGGGAGCAGCGTCGCGTCGGCGGCCAACATCGTCGAGGTCGACAACAAACTCTTCAATCCCACCACCACCAGTTTCCAGACCGCCGGATATGGGCAGGGGGCCTATTACCTGACCTGGACCGGCACCATCAACTCCGACATGACGTTCCTGAACGACGGCCGGCCCAGCGCCACGCCCGTCTACGCCGGTGCCCACAACCCCGCCGAGCTGCATTTCACGATGGCCGGGGGCGGCGGGGGCGGCGGGGGCGGTGGAGGCGGAGGGGGCGCCCCCATCCAGACCACCTACGAGATCGGCAATAACCTTGGCGGGGCTTGGGTAATGGATTACTCCATGCTCTTCTATGATCCCGAGTTCGGCGTCGGCGTCCCCGACGCGGCCCTCTACATCGAAATCTGGGGCAGCGCCGTCGGCACCGACACCTCCGTCATGGAGCTGACCGGCGAGGAGGTCCGCAACGGCCGCATGGTCGAGTGGACCATCGGAGCCCAGGAGGAAGGCGAGAAAGTGTCCGTCCGCGTGACCGCCGTCGGCGGCGAGACCTATGCCGCCGGGTACTTCATGGACGACCAGACCTTCGAGCCGCCCGTCGGCATCCCCGAGCCCGCGACGCTGGCCCTGGTGGCCCTGGGCGCCGCGGCCATCCTGAAACGCAAGCGCGGCTGAGTCGCACCCAAGACGGAAGCGATCTCCAAGGGCGGCCCCCGCGGGTCGCCCTTGTCCTTGCGCCTCTTCCCTTCTCCCGCCCGGTCCCTATAATGCAGGGAACCATTTCACGCCCTTTGAGGGCCCGATGGTGGACCCGAACGGACGACATCCCGAGCCCTCCGTCCGAGGCGTCGCCCGCCGCCGAATCCGCGTCCGCGGACTCGTCCAGGGCGTCGGCTTCCGACCCACCGTCCATCGACTGGCCGCCGAACGCCACCTCGCCGGATGGGTCCGCAACGACGCCGAAGGCGTCCTGGCGGAGCTGGAAGGCCCCCCCGAAGCCATCGACGATCTGCTCCAGACCCTCCAGGCCGACCCGCCACCCCTGGCGCGCATCGATGACGTCGCCGCCGAACCCATCGACCCCCTCGGCGAGACCGCGTTCCGCATCGAGACCAGCCAGGGCGGCCCGAGGACGGCCCTCGTCTCACCCGACATGTCCGTCTGCGCCCACTGCGCCCGCGAAATCTTCGACCCCGACGACCGCCGCCATCGCTATCCCTTCATCAACTGCACGAACTGCGGCCCGCGCTACTCCATCCAGCGCGACATCCCCTACGACCGCCCCAACACCACCATGGCCGGGTTCACCATGTGCGCCGCCTGCCAGGCCGAGTACGACGACCCGACCAGCCGCCGCTTCCACGCCCAGCCCAACGCGTGTCCGGCGTGCGGCCCGGCGCTCGAGCTCCGCGCCGGCGACGGCCGGCCCCTCCCGGACCGCGACCCGATCGAGACCGCGCGCAAGGCCCTGCTCGCCGGCCGCATCGTCGCCGTCAAGGGCCTGACCGGCGTTCACCTGGCCGTCGACGCGCGGGACGCCGACGCCGTCACGCACCTCCGCCGACGCAAGGGCCGCGACCACAAGCCGTTCGCCGTGATGGCCGCCTCGACCGACGCCGTGGCCGCCCACGCCCGCGTGGAGGACGCCTCGCGGGCGCTGCTGGAGTCGATGGAGCGGCCGATCGTGCTCCTCCCCAAGCGGCCCGACCACGGGCTGGCGAAGAGCGTCGCGCCCGCGAGCGTCTACTTCGGCTTCATGCTCCCCTACGCCCCGGTGCACCTGCTCCTCTTCGAGGGCGACTTCCCGCCCATGGTCATGACGAGCGGGAACCTGAGCGAGGAACCCATCTGCCGCACGGCCGACGAGGCCCTGCGGCGGCTGCGCGGCATCGCGGACCTTTTCCTGCTGCACGACCGCCCCATCGAGACCGTCGTCGACGATTCCGTGACCCTGGTCCAGGGGGGCCGGCCACTCGTCCTTCGGCGCGGGCGCGGCTACGCCCCGAGGCCGATCCGCCTGCCCATCCCCGCGCCCGCTCCGATCCTGGCCGTCGGGCCCGAGCTGAAGAACGCCGTCTGCCTGGTGCGCGAAGACGAGGCCTTCGTGAGCCAGCACGTCGGGGACCTGAAGAACGCCTTGGCCGCCGAGGCCTTCGAGACGACCATCTCGAAGCTCGAGCGGCTCCTCGACGTGCGGCCCGTCGTCGTCGCCCACGACCTGCACCCGTCCTACTTCTCGACCCGCTACGCGAAGCGGCGGGGCCTTCGGCGCGTCAACGTCCAGCACCACCACGCCCACGTCGCCTCCGTCATGGCCGAGCACGGACTCGAGGGCGACGTCCTGGGCCTGGCGATGGACGGCACCGGCTACGCCCCGGACGGCACGGTCTGGGGCGGCGAGGTCCTGGCCGCCAGCCCCGTCCACTTCGAGCGCCTCGGCCACGTGGCCTACGTCCCGCTGCCGGGCGGGGAAGCGGCCGTACGGCATCCCGTGCGGACGGCCTGGGCCCTTGCGCTGGAGGCGTTCGGGCGGTCGGGGGCCGAGCGGCACCTGGTGGGGCGCCTGGCCGAGACGACCGAGGCCGACCGGCGGCTCTGGACCCGGATGGTCGAACGGAACGTCAATTCGCCCCGCGCCGCCGGCCTCGGACGGCTCTTCGACGGCGTCAGCGCTTTCACCGGAATCGCCGACGCCAACACGTACGAGGGGCAGGCGGCCATCGAGCTCGAGGCCGCCGCCGCGGGCCTGCCCCTGGAGGCCGTGCCCTATACCACGGCTCTCGACCCCGCCCCGAAGGGCACCGGCGAGACCGGATGGATCATCGACACCCTCCCGGCGGTCCGGGACGTGGTGCGCGACCTGGAGCGAGGCGTCAAGCCGGCGGCCGTCTCGGCCCGCTTCCACGCCACGGTCGCGCGGATGCTCGAGGAGGCGGCCCTTCGGGCCCGCGAGGAGACGGGCCTGGAGCGGATCGTCCTCTCGGGCGGATGCTTCGCCAACGCCCGGCTCGTCGGGCTCCTGGCGCCGGCCCTTGAAGCCGCGGGCCTGGACGTGTACGTTCACCGCGAGGTACCGCCCGGCGACGGCGGTGTGGCGCTGGGCCAGGCCTACGTGGCCGCCGCCCGGCTCGCCGGCGTCTGAGGCGCGGGACCGCGACCGAAGGAGCAACCGTTATGTGTCTGGCTGTTCCCGGAAAGATCGCCGATCGCACCGGCGACGTCGGCGTGCTCGACGTCCGCGGGAACCGTGTCCGGGCGGGCCTGGCCCTCGTGCCCGAGGCCGAGGTCGGCGACTGGGTCCTCCTGCACGCGGGGTTCGCGATCACCCGGATCGGCGCCGACGACGCCGCCGAAACCAACGCCCTCCTCGACCGTCTCGAGGGCCTCAAGGCCGAGGCCGATGAACGATAAGGGGGGTGCGATGCCCTTGGGCCCGCTTCGCCGGCCCGCCGGCGGGCCGAGCTTCTCGGATCACGCGCCCCGCCGCGCAAACCCATGACCCATGCCGACCCCGCCATCCCGCCCCTCCTCGACGCCATCCGCCGCGATGCCGCGCGCGTGCCCGGCGCGGGGCCCGTCGTTCTCATGGAGGTCTGCGGGACGCACACCGTGGCCATCCGCCGCACGGGCCTCCGGAGTCTTTTGCCCGAGCGGATTCGCCTCGTCAGCGGCCCCGGCTGCCCGGTCTGCGTCACGCCGCAGGGCTACGTCGACCAGTGCGTGGACCTCGCGCGGCAGCCGGGCGTGACGGTGGCGACGTTCGGCGACATGGTCCGCGTGCCGGGATCGGCGTCGAGTCTCGAGCGGGAAAAGGCGAGAGGCGGCGGGGTCGCGGTCGTCTATTCGGTGCTCGAGGCGCTGGACCGGGCCCGGAAGCGGCCCGAGGAGCGGATCGTCTGGGCCGCCGTCGGGTTCGAGACGACCGCGCCCGGCACGGCGGTGGCCCTGGAGACTGCCCGGGCGGAGGGCCTGACGAACTTCCTCGTCCTCGCCGGGCACAAGTGGATGATCCCCGCGATGAGCGCACTGTTGGCCGGCGGCGAGGTCCGCATCGACGGGTTCCTCTGCCCGGGCCACGTCAGCGTCGTCATCGGGAGCCGGGCCTACGAGCCGCTGGCCGAGCGGTACGGGCGGCCGTGCGTGGTGGCGGGCTTCACGGCCGAGCACGTCCTCGCGGGCGTCGCGAAGCTCCTGGCGCAGATTGCCGCAAGCGAGGCGCGGGTCGAGAACGCGTATCCGGAGGCGGTCCGGCCCGAAGGGAATCCGGCCGCCCTCGAGCGCCTGGAGACGGTCTTCGAGCCGGTCGCGGCCGAGTGGCGCGGGCTGGGGACGATCGAGGCGAGCGGCATGGGCCTGCGACCGGAGTTCGCGGGCCATGACGCGCGGGCGGTCCAGGGCCTCGGGCCCGTGTCGACGGGCCCGGACGTCAACGAGCACGGGTGCCGATGCGGCGACGTGATTCGGGGGGCGGTCCTGCCGGAGGCGTGTCCGCTCTTCGGGAAGGCGTGCACCCCCGCCCATCCCGTCGGCCCGTGCATGGTCAGCCGCGAGGGCGCCTGCCAGGCCCAGTACCGGTTCGGGCCCTAGGCGCGTGCGGCCCAGCCTCAACAGGTGGAGCACACAGCATGCTTAGGAACGCGATTCTGTTCGGGGCGCTCGCGGCCCTTCTTGCCGGGTGCGGGCCGGCCCCGGTCGAGGTCGTCGACATCCGCGCGGCGATGAACACGGTCGTGACGGTCCGGGCCGTCGCCCCCGACGGCGACACCGCCCAAAGCGCTCTCGAGGCCGCCTGGGAGGAGATGGCGTTCCTCGAGAAGCGCCTCAGCCGCTACGGGGGCGAGGTCTACACCGACCCGGTCACGGGCGAGGAGGAGACGCGGGTCTACGGCGTGGCCCTCATCAACGCCGAGGCGGGGCTCGGGCACGCCCGCGTCGACCCGGCCGTCACGAGCTGCCTCGGGGCCGCCCGCGAGGTGTGGGACATGACCGGCGGGGCCTTTGATCCGACCGTCGCGCCGCTCTTGGCCCTTTGGCGCGGGGCCGAGGAGCGGAGCGAGCCGCCCGGCGACGAGGCGATCGCCGAGAAGGTTGCCCTCGTCGGCTTCGACCAGGTCGATATCCTCGCCTTCGTGGCCGACAAGCCCGCGTCCGAGATGCCCGTCGTCCCGCCCGGCTACGGCCCGCCCACGCCGGACGAGGTCCGCCAGGAGATGCATCTCGTGGCCCTGCCCGAGCGGGAGATGGCCCTCGACTTGGGCGGCATCGCCAAGGGCTTCATCATCGGCCGCATGGCCCGGAAGATGCACCGGGCCGGAGCCACAGCCGGGCTCGTCGACGCGGGCGGCGACGTCTACGCCTTCGGCCGGCGTCCGGCGTCGCTCGCGCCCGATGGGGCGGACCGGCGGTGGGGCATCGGCGTCCAGGACCCCCGCACTCCGGGCGAGCGCGATCGCCTCTACACGGCCCTGCGCCTCGAGGACCGGGCCGCCGTCACCAGCGGCCACTACGAGCGCGGCTACACGATCGGCGGCCGGCGGTACAGCCACATCATCGATCCACGGACCGGTCGGCCCGTCAACCCCGTGCTGGCGAGCGTCACGGTCGTCGCCTACGACCCCGCCGTCGCCGACGCGCTGGCGACCGGCCTCGCGGTGCTCGGCGTGGAAAAGGCCCTGGCCCTGGTCGAGGAGACCGAGGGCGTCGAGTGTCTGCTTCTCGTCGCGTCCGAGCACGAAACCCAGGAAGGCGTCCCCGCCCTCGAAGCCCACCGTTCCTCCGGCTTTGCCGCCCTCGAGTACGATCCGACCCCCACGGCGCCTTGACCACGGCCACCCGCCGGGGCCCGATCGACTCAACGGCCCATCACGAACGCCAGCACCACCATCGCCAGGGCAGCGAGGGCCAGAGCGATGAGAATCAGCAGGACGGTCCTTCGCACGTGGCGGCGGCGGAGCGCGGCGCGGGGCGCGGCAGGTTCGGCGGGCGCGGCGCGGGCCGTCTCGGCCACCGCGGGCACGCGGGGCCCTTCGTGCGGCGTGTCGGAGACGGGAATCCGAAGCGCCACCTCCGCCAGAACCCGTTCGCCCCACAGGACCGCCACACGCCCGGCAGCGATCCGCCCGTCCATCTCGGGCGCGGCACGCAGCCGGAACTCCTCGCCGTGCACCGGCTCGTTCCAGCGGAAGACGCGGCGCGGCGGGTCGAACTCCAGGCCGCGAACCTCGGGGACGAAGGCCAGTTCGTCGGCCTCCGGCTCCCGGTCCGCGGGCCCGGGGGGTTCGGCCTCGGCGCCTTTGCGTCCGAAGGCGGCCTTTGCCCGCGCGCGGACCTCCTCGATCGGATCGGGCTCATCCTCGGCCACGGGCTCCGACGGATGTGCGAACGCCAGCATCGGGTACCAAACGCGCGGGCGGACGGTCTTCGGGCGGTAGACGGTGAAGCGGACGGCCTCGAGCGGGGCGGCGAGCGGCCGCGCGGGTTCAGGTTCGGGCTCCGG
>CAYWVR010000004.1:25185-72959 GCA_964461715.1 uncultured Anaerolineales bacterium | reverse complement strand
TCGGGCTCCGGCTCGAGCTCGCGGGGCAGCGGCGGTTCACGCTCGGGGGCCGGCGCGGGCTCGGGCGAAGGAGGCGGCGGCGCGGCATGCGACTGCCACATCCCGTAGTCGTCCTCGCCGAACACCAAGCCGCGCGGCAGGATGGGGGCGGCGGCCCCGCGGAAGCTGCCCGTCGGGGGCGCGGCCACCAGGACCCGCCGCGACCCCAACCGCCCGAGGGTCCACGCGATGACCTGGCCGTCTTCCGTGCCCACGAAGACGATCCCCTCGGCCGACTCGAGCGCCACCGAGGCGACCGGGGCATGGGCGTGCAGCCGCGCCATCGGCGGTCCCTCGCCCCTCGCGCGCCGGACGACGACGAGGCCGTCGGCGCCGCCGCTCACAAGAATCTCCCCGTCGCCGGAGGCGGCGAGCCCGCGAACCGCAGGGGCCGCACGCGGGCCCTGGCCGTGGTCGCGATGCGTGATGACGGGCGCGTCCGTCCCCGGGGCCCGGATCGTGACGGTCCCGTCGGCCGCGCCCGCCGCCGGCAGGCCCGAAGCGCCCAAGAAGACGACTTGCTCGAGCGCGGCGCCGGCAGGCAGCGACGCCCAGACCTCCTCGAGCCCGTCGGTCCACGTCCGAAGGACGCCGTCGGCGCCGGCCGTGGCGAGCGCGACGCCGCCGGGCCCCAGCGCCAGGTCGCCGATCCCGTCGCCCGGCACGTCGCGCCACACACGCAGCTCGCCCGTCGCGGGGTCCCATGCGGCCAGGGCCCCGTCGCGGGCGGCGCTATAGAGGCGGCCGGAGGAGGGCCAGGCCAGGGCCGTAACCTCGCCGGTGTGGGCTTCGAGGCGACCCGACTCGCCGGACGGATCAACGATTCGCACGATGCCATCGGCATGGCCGACGGCGAACGTCGATTCGTCCGGCGCGGCGGCGACGGCGGTGACGGGGCTGTCGCCCGCAGGGAGCTCGTCGAGGACGGCCCCGTCGGCGGCGCTGTGGAGGCGGACTCGGTGCCCGGCGGCCGGCGCGCAGAAGCGCCGGCCCCCGTCGAGCAACCCCAGGACCCGGATGGGTGGACGCGCGAAGGCCATCGTTCCCCCTTTAATAACCCAGGATGCCACGCCCGGGACCACAGTTCAATGGCCAAAACACACGCGGCGGCGGAGGGTTTCTTGTGTCGCGGCGCGGGACGGTCTATAATGAGCGGTCACGCGCGGGTCGGAGGGCAATGCGGATGACGCAGATGGCCACGACCGTCGGCGAGGTCCGCGAGGCCGTGCGGGCGGCCCGCCGGCGCGGCGACCGGGTCGGCCTGGTGCCGACGATGGGCGCGCTGCACGCCGGGCACGTCAGCCTCCTGCGGGCGGCCCGGGCGGAAACGGAGTTCGTCGTCGTCAGCGTCTTCGTCAACCCGACGCAGTTCGACGACGCGTCGGACCTGGGGGCGTATCCGCGGCCGTTGGAGGCGGACCTGCGGGTGGCCCGCGAGGAGGGGGCAGACCTCGTATTCGCGCCCTCGGAGGCCGAGATGTACGGCGACGCCCCGTGGACCACCGTCCACGTGGCGGGCCTGACGGAGTCGATGTGTGGGGCTCGGCGACCGGGCCACTTCGACGGCGTGTGCACCGTGGTCGCAAAGCTCTTCAACATCGCGGAGCCGGACGTCGCGTACTTCGGCGAGAAGGACGCCCAGCAATTGGCGGTGGTGGCGCGGATGGCGGCGGACCTGAACTTCCCCGTCCGCATCCGGCCGTGCCCGCTCGTGCGGGACGCGGACGGGCTGGCGGCCTCGAGCCGCAACGCGCGGCTCTCGGCGGAGGCGCGGGCAGAGGCGCTCGCGATCAGCCGGGCGTTGGCGACGGCGCGTGAGCGCATCGAGGCCGGCGAGCGCGACGCCGCGACCGTCCGCGCCGAGATCGAAGGCGTCCTCGATGCCGTTGACGGCCTCGAGCCGGAGTACGTGGCCGTGGTCGACCCGGATACGCTCGAGCCGCTCGCGCGGATCGAGGACCGGGTCCTCGTGGCCACGGCGGTGCGGGTGGGGAAGGTACGACTGATCGACAACTGCCTGCTCCGGGAGGTCCCCGAGGCGGGCGCATAAGGAGGAGGCGAAGCGCGGCATGTGGATCAAGGTCCTTCGCAGCAAGATCCATCGCGGGCGCGTGACGGCCACGCGGCTCGATTACGAGGGCAGCATCGGCATCGACGCGGACCTCATGGAGGCCGCCGGACTCGTCGACGGCGAGATCGCCCTCGTGGCGAACCTGGCGAACGGGACGCGGCACGAGACGTACGTGATCCCGGCGGAGCGGGGCAGCGGGACGATCTCCGTGCAGGGGGCGGCGGCGCGGCTGGCCGCACCGGGCGACCGGGTCATCATCATGGGCTTCGCGCTGCTTGCGCCGGAGGAGCTGGCCGACCATTCGCCCCGCAAGATCGTCCTCGACGAGCGGAACCGCATCGTCAAGGGCCCGTAACGAGGCAGGGGGCCGCGCCCGATGCGCCAAATCCTTTTTCGCATTCCGATCCCCGGCACCGACCACGCCCAGCCCCTCTACGCCTACGGGGCGATGATGTGCCTGGGGTTCCTGGCGGCGATCCTGGTGGCGAAGTGGCGGGCCCGGCGCCAGGGACGCGACGCCGACACGCTCTACAACATCGCCCTGTTCTGCTTCTTCGGCGGCGTGCTGGGGGCCCGGCTGTTCTACGTCATCCAGTACCATGACCCGACCCGGGGATTTGACGTCTGGAGCCTGCTTCGAATCTGGGAGGGCGGCCTGACGTACTACGGCGGCCTGATCCTGGCGGGCGGGGCGGTGGTGGCGTACCTGGGGATCACGCGACGCCCGATCCTGGCGTGGATGGACATCGTCGCGCCGGGCCTGGCGATGGGCCTGGCGTTCGGGCGGATGGGATGCTTCCTGAACGGGTGCTGCCACGGCGACGTCACACACGTGCCGTGGGCGCTTCGGTGGCCGGTCGGGTCGATCCCGTGGCAGCACTACGCGACGGAGTTCCTGGCCTCGAAGGGGGTGACGGTAAGCGGCTACCCGGGCGGAGAGCTCGGGGCCGCCGTGGCGTCCACCGCCGCTGCGTGGGACATGCCGCTCCTGCACCCGGCGCAGCTGTACTCGATGCTGAATGCGCTGGCGATCTTTGCCGTCTTACACGTGGGATTTCGGTGGAAGAAGCGGGACGGGCAGATATTCTTCGCCTTCGTGCTCCTGTACGGGATCACGCGGTTCCTGCTGGAGTGGGTCCGGTCGGACGAGGCGTCGGCGTATCTTCTGGGCCTACCGTCCCTTTTCGCGCGGCTGGGCATGGAAGGCGCGGCGGGGGCCCTGCCGCGCTTGACGATCAGCCAGAACGTGGCGATCGTGATGGTGGCCACGGGCATGGCGGCCCTGGTGTGGGTCGCCCGGCGGCGCGAGGCCCCGGCCCCGCCGCCGAATCGCGCAAAGGCGCCCCGACATAGAGGAAAGCGATCATGAAAACGTTCTTCCTGAGCCTTCTCGCGCTGGCCACCGCATGCGGCACGGCCATGGCGGCCCCGGCCGACAAGACCTACGAGTTGAACTACGAGTACAAGCCGGGCGAGATGCGAACCTACACGAGCGTGCACCGCGTCGAGCGGAGCATCGAGGCGGCCGACGTCAAGCGCACCTCGGCCATCGAGCGGACGATCGTCCGGCAGGAGCTCATCCTGTCGCAGGCCAAGGAGGGCCCCGAGGTGACGATGGCCGTCTTCGACGTGCCCACCGAGCGACAGGTCGAGGCCACGCAGGACGGCCAGGACCTGCTGGCCGAGATTCCGGAGGAGCGGCTGACGCGTCCTCTGCCCCCCACCCTCTCGATCCGCGTGCTGGAGCCCGGCGCCCCGCCCCCCGCCGAGGCGGCGGAGCTCGAAGACCCGTCGCAAGCGGTGGGGGACGTGCTGACCCGGCTCCGGGCCCTGCCCCCGAAGCCCGTCCAACTCGGCGACACCTGGTCCACGCCCCTCGATCTCGGCATCCTCAAGGGGACCCTCACCACGCGGTTCACGGAGATCAAGGAGGTGGGCGGCACGCCCTGTGCCATCCTCGAGGCGGACGCCGACGTCGCCTTCACCGGCGAGGTCGGCAAGCGGATGGAAATCCGCGCGATGACGATGACCTCCGCCGAAGCGCTCGACGGCAGCGGCAACCGATCCGGCGCCGGCGAGGTCGTCTTCTACGAGAAGACCGACGAGGCCACCCAGCAGTCGCGCCAGACGTTCACCTCGAAGCTGACCGACATGACGGTGGTCTCCGACGACCGGCTCGCCAAGGCCAAGGCCGACATCTCCCTGGTCCGCAGCGCCTTGGAGCAGGTCCAGGCGGGCCAGGTTCAGCAGGGCCTCGAAATCCTCCAGACTTACATCAAGAACAACCCGGAAGGCGTCTGGACGCCGGCGGTCCGCTCGATGCACGCCTCGCTGCTCCAGCAGCGACTGATGACGCAACCCGTCCCGGCCGGCCAGCTGCGCATGATGCTCAAGAACCTCCAGGTGGCCCACGACCGGGCCACGAGCCAGGGCCAGGCCAACGAGACCCGCCGCATCGCCGCCACGCTGGCCCAACTCGTTCACGTCAACTTCGAGACGGTGATGGAGGAGGCAGCGAGCCCGGACCCGGTCGTGCGCGAGCTGGCCGCGTTCGCCTTGGGCTTCTCCGGCAAGGACGAGGCCCACGCCCGGCTCATCGAGCTCGCCGCCGATTCCAGCGCCCGGGTCCGCGGAAGCGCCGCCCTCGGACTGGCGTTCCAGGGCAAGCCCGTCGAGCTCGAGCTCCTGACGAAACTGCTCGAAGCCGAGGGGGCGCGGACGCGCGGGGCGGCGGCGATCCTGGCCATGCGGGTCCTCGAGCCCGACACGCCCGCGGTGACGGAGACGCTGCCCAAGCTCCTCGCCAACCTTCAGGCCGAGACCGAGTGGGCCCGCGCCAACACGCTGGTGGCTCTGGCGCGGCTCGCCCCGAAGGGCTCGAAGGACGTGGTCGAGGCCCTCATCCAGGGCCACAAGGCCGAATCAAACGCGGGAGTCCAGGCCCTCTTCCTCCGCGTCCTCAAGGACGTGACGGGCGTCGAGGCCGACACGATCGAGGCCTACGAGTCGTGGCTCGCCAAGCCGCCCGAGCCGAAGGGATAAGAACGCTTCAAGGCGCCAGGAAACCGGCGCCGGGGCCGGGGCGAGGCCCGTCCACCCGCGACACGGTGACGGCCTCGTAGGCCGCCTCGACCCGGGCGGGGTCGACCTCGCCGGCCCGGACTTTCAGGGTGGCGGCGGTGCCGCAGGCCACGCCCCGGCGGAGGCATTCGTCGGGCGGGCGACCGGCGGCATAGGCCCGGACGAACCCGGCGAGCAGCGCGTCGCCACACCCCACCGTGTTGACGACCGTCTCGGGATCGTTGTCGGGGCGGGCCCGCCAGACGCCCGCCGGCGCAAAGAGCCATGCCCCGTCCGCCCCCGCCGTCACCACGACGAGCTCGACGTAGCGGGCGAGCTGTGCGGCCGCCTCGCGAAGCTCCTCGTCCGAGCCAACGGGTTGCCCGGTCAACTCGGCCAGCTCCTCCCGGTTCGGCTTGACGAGCCAGAGGGGGCCGCCGCTCCGGACGGCCTGGAGCCCCTCGCCGCTCGAATCGACGGCGACGCGGGCCCCTGCCGCGCGGCACACTTCGACGAGCGTCTGGAAATCGGAGGCCCCCATCTCGGGCGGCAGACTCCCGGCGAAGACGACAACAGCCCCCTCCGAGGCCAGGATGCCGAGTTTCTTCGCCAGCCGGCCGAGGTCGTCCGGCGCGAGCGGGAAACCCGTGTCGCGAACGTGCGTCTCAACGCCCGCCTCCGGGTCGATCAAGGTAATGTTCTCGCGCGTCGTGCCCCGCGCCTCGAACATCTCGACGCGCACCAGGCTCTTCTCGAAGCTGGCCGCGAACCGTTCGCGGTCGCTCTCCCCGATGAAACCCGTCAGGATGCACGGCGTGCCGAGCGTCCCCAGGAGGCGGGCCATATTGACGGCCTTGCCCGCGGGCTGGACGGAGACGAGCCGCCCGCGCACGTGGCCGCCGATCTCGAGGCCGGGCACCTCGATCGACCGGTCGAGGGCCGGGTTCAGGGCGACGGCGATGAGGGGGGGCAGGTCTCGGGCCATGTCAGGCGGGCTCTTTGCGGTCGAACTCGTCCCCGCGGAACGTGGCCCCGAGGTAGACGCGCTTGACCTCCGGGTCGTTGATCAACTCCTGGCTGGTGCCGTGCCGGAAGACGCGGCCTTCGTTGATGATGTAGGCCCGGTCGACGATCGAGAGGGTGGCGTGGACGTTGTGGTCGGTCAGGAGGACCCCGATGCCCCGGGCCTTCAGGTTCTTGATGAAGCCTTGGATGTCGAAGATGGCGATGGGGTCGACGCCGGTGAAAGGCTCGTCGAGGAGGATGAGGCTGGGTCGCGAGACGAGGGCCCGGGCGATCTCGAGCCGCCGCCGCTCGCCACCCGAGAGGGTCCGGGCGTGCTGGCGCGCCAGATGCGTCAGGCCGAAGTCGCGCAGGAGCTCGGCGGCGATGGCTTTGCGCTCGGTCTTCGCCAAGTGCATCATTTCGAGGATCGCCAGGAGGTTCTGCTCGACCGAGAGCCGCTGGAAAATGCTCGGCTCCTGCGACAGGTACCCCATCCCGCGGCGCGACCGCTGGTACATGGGGAGCTTCGACACGTCCTCGCTCTCGAAGATGACGCGGCCACCGTCGGAGGCGATCATGCCCATCGTCATCTTGAAGCTGGTGGTCTTGCCGGCCCCGTTCTTGCCCAGCAGGCCGACGATTTCGGCCTCGTTGACACTGAAGGAGATGTCGTCGACGACCTTGCGGCCGCCGTAGAACTTGGTCAGGCCCGTGACGTTGAGCAGCTCCAAGCCTAGACCTCCTGACGCGGTTTCCGGCGAGCGAGCCGGGTGTGGATAACCCGTGGAAAACTCGCCCTTCGGACCTCCGAAGGCCGTGCGCGGCCTCGAAAAGCCGTTTTCCCGGTCTCGGCGACCCGCTCCGTTCACTCGCGCCATGTCACCTTAGACGTTCGCGCGGGCCGATTCAAGGCCCTCGGAACCTCCACAGGCGCACGAAAGCCCCTCGCCACGGCCTTTTCCGGGCCTTTTCGGCCCGAACCGGCCGCATTGTGGAAAAAGTTGACGCCAAGTCAAGGGGCTGAGACGGCGGTTCAAGGTTCCAAGCGCAAAGTTCAAGGCGAACGGCTTGGCGTGCCAGGCGACACGGACGCGCGCAAGGCCTTGCGCTGTTCGCTTTGCCCTCTGAACCTTGAACTCTGAACTTCTTCAGTGAACAAAGCGCCACCCCGCCGGGTCGGGGGCGAGGGGGATGTAGCGGGCCCGCCACCCGGCCGACGGCCAGTAGACGAAGAAGGCCTTGCCCACGAGGTTCCGCCGCGGGACGACGGGGCGGTCCTTGGCATCCGGATCCAGTTGGTTCGGCATCTGCCACAGCCGCGAGTCGTACGAGTGGGGGCTGTTGTCGCCCATGACGAAGAACTCGTCCTCGCGGAGCTGGAACGCGGCCCCCTCCGTGCCGTAGCCCGGCTCGTGACCGCCCACCAGACCGCCCCGCCTCTCGTTGACGTAGTAGACGTCGCGGTCGATCCGCAAGTACCCGAGATCCACGCCCCCGCCGGCGGCCTTGAGGCGGACCTCCGCGGGACCGGTGGGGCCCGACTTCATGGCCTCCCGCTCGTCCTCGGTCATCCGCGTCGGTTCGTACATCGGGTCGCCCTCGGGGGACACCGTCTCGGTCAGGGGCTCGAGCACCCGCCGCCCGTTGACCCAGAGCATGGCCTTGTGATCGACGTTGGCGACCAGGACGTTCGCGGGCCGGCCGACCGGGAGCACACCGTCGGGGGCCCGGGCGATCGGCTCGCCCTTCAGGAGAATCTGCGAGGGCGCGGCGGACCCCTCGGCCGTCAGCTCGAAACGCAGGCGATCGCGCCAGGCCCGAAGCTCGACGACGAGCCGGGCCTCGGCATCGGCGAGCGTCACCTTGCTGCGAAGCGCGAGGTCCGTCACCGCACGAAGCCCCCAGCGGCCCGAGCCGCCGCCCGAAGCGCTGTTGTAGGCATAGTAATCGCGGATGTAGTCAAGGTCGCCGGCCGGGTTGCGATGGCGATACGTGAGCCAGGCCGGACCCGCATCCGCGTCCGCCTCGGCGAGGACGTAGCCTCCATCGCGAACCGTCCAGCCGCCCTCGCCGATCCAGCGCGGCTCCCATCCGTTCCGGTGCGGCCGGTAGCGGGTGTCGTGGACGGGCATCCAGAGGGCTTCCTGGGCCTCGTCGGTCTTCGTGCGGACGCGGAACGCGTCCTCCCCGGGGGCCTTCGTCGTGACGTCGCCGCCGTCGAGCTGGATCGTCTCCCCCGGGAGCGCCACGAGCCGCTTGATGTAGTTCTGGGCCGGATCGTTGGGGTTGCGGAAGACGATGACGTCCCATCGTTGGGGTTCCTCGAAGTCGTAGAGGAACTTCAGGACCAGAATCCGGTCGCCCGAATACGTCCGCAGCCCCGTCACGGGCTGCTCCAGACCGCAGTTCGGGCATTGGGGCGACGTGATGCCGAACTCGCGGGCCTTGCTGGCTTCCAGCCCGACGGCGAACTCGTAGCCGCAGTCCTCGCACGTGAACTCGAGGTGCTCGCCGTAGAGGTTGGCGGCCATCGAGCCGGTCGGGATGACGAAGGCCTCCACGAGGAAGGCCCGGAAGATGAACGCCAGGATGAACGCGACGACGATGGACTCGAGGGTCTCCAGGAGCGACTCGCGATTCTTGTGCCGCCGATGAAGCTCCTGGTAGTCGGGTTGTTGATCGTTGGCCATGGCGCGCGGGCGCCCTCCGCCGCGTGTCCCCGCGGGATTGAAGCGGCAATCTTAGGCGGCCCCGAAGAACGACTCAAGACAAATCCCCGCCCGAGACCCTCGCGGGGCGTCCTTCGACTTTTCGATGACGAAGCCGCGCACGGCTGGTACACTCGTGTCTGTGAGCGACCTCGACCCCGGGACCCTCGGCCTGACGGCCACCGTGCCGGTGGAAGTGCTGCTGGCGGCGGGGGCCGTGCCGGTGGACCTCAACAACGTCTTCATCACGGGCCCCGACCCGGCGGCCCGCATCGCCGAAGCCGAGCGACGCGGCTTCCCCACAAGCTGCTGCGCGTGGATCAAGGGCATCTACGCCACCGTGCGGGCCACGGGCCCGGGACGCGTCGTCGCGGTGACCCAGGGCGACTGCTCGAACACCCACGCCCTGATGGAGGTCCTGGCGAGCGAGGGCGTCGAGGTCCTCCCGTTTCGTTACCCCTACCCGCCCGAGGCGTCGGCCCTGGCCGACGAGATCGACGACCTGGCCGCGCGTCTCGGAACGACGCGCGAGGCCTCCGAAGAGGTGCGCGACGAGCTTCGGCCGCTTCGGCGGACTCTGGCCGAGATCGACCGCCTCACGTGGCGGGAAGACCGCGTCACGGGCGAGGAGAACCACCGGTGGCTCCTCGGGTCGAGCGATTTCGGCGGCGACGCCACCCGCTACGCCCGCGAGGCCGAGGCGTTCGTCGAGGCGGCCCGAACGCGCTCGCCCGCGCCGCCCGCGCGCCGCCTCGGGTACGTCGGCATCCCGCCCATCCGCGACGGGCTCTACGGCTTCCTGGAGGGGCTCGGAGCCCGGATCGTCTTCAACGAGTTCCAGCGCCAGTTCAGCATGCCGGCCGCCGTGGCCGACCCGCCCGCGGCGGACCTCGTCGCCCAGTACCTCGCCTACACGTACCCGTACGGCGTCGGCGGGCGGATCGCCGACATCCGCCGCGCCGTCCGGGAGCGGCGCCTGGAGGGCCTGGTGCATTACGTCCAGAGTTTCTGCTTCCGGCACATCCAGGACCGGCTCCTCAGGGAGGAGGTGGGCGTGCCGATCCTGACGCTGGAGTTCGACCGCCCCGGGCCACTCGACGGCCAGAGCCGCACCCGCCTGGAGGCGTTCCTGGAGCAGCTCGAAGCGAGCCCGACGCATGAATGAGAAAACGAAGAAGGCCCTGTGGCACGCGGGGCGGCTGGTCCTGATGGCCGGCCTGGTGGCGTACGTCTTCTCCCGGGCGAACTTCCGTGACCGCGTCCGTCCGGCGGTGGGCGCCGAGGCGCGGCCCATCGTCCGCACGACCGAGGCGGGGATCGTCGTCCGGTCCGAGGACGACCGGGAGCAGCTCGTCCCGCAGGCCGACCTCGACGCCCGCCGCGCCATCCGCGTGCCCGGCATCCTCACCATCGCGGAGCGGGTGGCGGGGCGGTGGGGGTGGCTTCTGGCCGCCCTGGGGGCCATGATGTTCCAGTCGCCGCTCGGCGCGGTCCGGTGGCGCATCCTCCTCAAGGTCCAAGGCATCCACATCACGCTCCTCGAATCCCTTCGCCTGACGTACATCGGGTGGTTCTTCAACAATTGGCTCCCCGGGGCGACGGGCGGCGACTTCGTCAAGGCCTGGTACATCGCCCGCCAGACCCGCCGCAAGACCGAGGCCGTCACCGTCGTCTTCCTCGACCGCTTCATCGGGATCATCTCGCTGTGCCTGCTGGGGGGCGCGGCGGTGTTGGTGAGCCTGGGCGACCCGCGGCTGCGGGTCCCCCAGGTCCTCATCGGCGCCTTCCTCGCGGGCACGGTCGTCGGCACGATCGTCTTCTACAGCCGGCGCGTGCGGGCTCTCCTGCGCATCGAGCGGCTCCTCGCGAAGCTGCCGCTCAAGGGCATGGTGACGAAGGTCGACCGGGCCCTCTTCCTCTACCGCGACCACAAGGGGGCCGTCGGATGGGCGGTGCTCTGCGGCTGGGCGACGCAGGCGGCCTCCGTGATGTGTGCCCTGTTCGTCGGGACGGCCCTCGGGAGCCACGCCCTCTGGACGCACTACTTCGTCAACATGCCGATCATCTGGATCGGTTGGTCGCTGGTGCCGGTGCCGGGCGGGTTCGGCGTCGCCGAGGGCCTGGCCCAGCAGCTCTTCGGCCGGGACGTCCTGGCCGCCCCCGGCCAGACCATGGCCGCCTCCGAGGCCGCGTCCCTGGCCCTGGCCATGATGCTCGCCTACCGGCTCGTCCAGATGGCCGTGGCCGTGCCGGGCGCGGTGCTGTACCTCTTCCGTCGGACGGACGTCTCCCCGAGCGAGATGCACGACCGGATGCACGACGCGTCCGCCGACCCGTCGACTCTCGCCGAAGGGGACGGCGATGCGTGAGTACGTCGGGGCCCTCCACCTGCACTCGGCCTACAGCGACGGAAGCGGGACCCTGCGCGAGATGACTGCCGCCGCCGCCCGCGCCGGCCTCGATTACTTCGTCCTCACGGACCACGACACCCTCCGGCCCTGCCGCGACGGATGGCAGGGATGGAACGACGGCGTCCTGGTCATCGCGGGCGTCGAGGTCTCCTGCAAGCGCCATTGCCACATCGTCGCTCTCGGGGCCCGGGACGTCGCGGACCTGCGGCACAAGCCGATGCGGCGGGTGCTCTTTGAGCTGGGTCGGCAAGGGGCCCGGGCCTTCGTCGCCCACGCCCATCCGGCCCAGATCATGGGCTGGCCCCTCAAGGGCGGGGCCCTGCACGAGTGGGAGGTCCCCGGCTTCACGGGCGTCGAGCTCTGGAGCTTCATGCACGACGTCTGCGACGGGCTAACGCCCTGGCGCATCCCCTCCTTCGTCTACAACTGGCGCCGACGCGTCCGCGGGCCCCACCCCGAGACGGTGGCCCACTATGACCGCATCACGCAGGCGCGGCGGTTCGCCGCGGTCGGGTCGCTCGATAATCACGCCATCGCCGTGCCCGTCATCGGAAGGCGCATCATTCCGTACGAAGACGGGTTCCGGACGTTGCGGACGCACGTGCTCGCGCCGGAGCTCGCGGGTACGCCCGCGGACGCGGCCGCCATCGTCCATGCCCTCGCCGAGGGCCGCGCGTTTCTCGCCCTGGACCTCTGGGCCGACGCCCGCGGGTTCGCCTTCGAGGGCCGCCGCGGAGGCGATCGCATCCGCCTGGGCGAGGCGCAGCCGTGGGACGGACCGGTGGACCTGGCGATCCGCTCTCCCGTCGCGGCCCGGCTGCGCCTTGTTCGAAACGGGGAAATGTACGCCGAGGCCGACGGCCTCGCCATGACCGTCACGGTCGATGCCCCCGGCGTGTACCGCGTCGAGGCCCATCTTGAGGGCCGCCCGTGGGTCTTCACGAACCCCGTCTACCTTCGCGCCCGGGAGGGCCCCGATGAGCGCTGAGCGGAAGCCGGCCGTGCGGGTCTTCGAGACGGACTGGGGCCCCTTCGCCATCGGCGCGACGGCGAAGGGCGCCGCCCGCGTGATCCTGCCAAACCCGAAGGGCGAGGCCCAGCGGGGGTCGCTTTCGCACCGGGCCGCCCACGACGCCCCCGCCGACGCCCGGGGCCATGCGGCCCTCGCGGAGCGCGAGATCCGGGCCTACCTCGCGGGCCGCCTCCGGACCTTCACCGTGCCGCTCGACCTCGCGGACCTGACGGCGTTCCAGCGGGCGGTCCTGGAGGGCCAGTGCCGGGTGCCCTACGGCCGGACGGGGACCTATGGCGACTTGGCGGCGCGCATCGGCCGCCCCAAGGCGGCCCGGGCCGTGGGCGGGGCCCTCGGCCGCAACCCCGTGCCCCTGCTGGTCCCGTGTCACCGAACCGTGGCCGCGGGAGGCGGGCTGGGCGGCTTCGGCGGGGGCTTGGCGCTCAAGCGCCGGCTCCTGGCGCTGGAGAGCGGCGAGTGAAATTCGCTTGCTCGCCTCTCGGCACGCGGATAGAGTGTAGGGGCTCGCCGGGGCGGACCCGCACGCCCCGAGGAACGTGTCGCCCACCGCGCCGACTTGGTTGAGGTTTCGGTCCATGCGAACGCTTGCGGTCATACTTCTTGCCGTCTGGACGGGCCCGGTCCTCGCCGCCGAGGTCGAGCCGACGGGCCAGCCCATCATGCCCCTCGACGAGGTCCGCCCGGGCATGGTCGGCATCGGCCGCACCACCCTCGAAGGGACCGAGATCATCGAGTTCCAGGTCGTGGTCCGGGCCATCCTCCGCAATCTCGACCCGAAGCGCGACCTCATCCTCGTCCGCTGCCGAGGGGCGGGGCTGGAGGAAAGCGGCGTCATCTCCGGCATGAGCGGGAGCCCGGTCACGATCGACGGCCGCCTGATCGGGGCGGTCGCGTTCTCGTTCCCCTGGGCCAAGCTGCCCATCGCCGGGGTCCAGCCCATCGAGCAGATGCTCGAGGTCACCGACGAGCATGCCCGGTCCGAGCCGGAGCCGCCCGTCGTCGCGCGCGGCCCCGCAAGCCATACCGTGCCGCTCGAGAGGCTCGGCCTCGCGGAGCTTCCGCCCGAGGCCGCCGGCCGGACGAGCTTCGACCTGCAGCCGATTCGCACGCCCGTCACCGTCTCCGGCGCCGGCCCGCGGACCCTCGCCCGTCTTCGGCGCGAGCTTGAGCCGCGGGGCATGGTGGCCGTCCAAGGCGGGGCCGCCGACGCGGCCGAAGCGCCCCACGCACGTCTTGCGCCGGGAGCGCCGATCGGCGTGGTTCTGATGCGCGGCGACATGGAGATGGCGGCCATGGGCACGATCACGGACGTGCGCGGCGATCGCGTCTACGGTTTTGGCCACTCGATGTTCGGTCTCGGCCCGGCCGACTATCCGATGACCACCGGCGTCGCCCATCTGGTGATCCCGTCGCTGGCCAGCTCGTTTCGCCTGGGGGCCCCCGCCGAGGAGGTGGGCCGGCTGACCCGGGACGAGGAGACGGCCATCCTCGGCCGCCTCGGACCCGCCCGGGCCCGCATGGTGCCCGTCGAGGTCGGCGTCGCGGGACCGGACGAAGGCGCCGAGCGGCAGTACCGCTACGAGATCATCGATCACCGCAGCTTCTCGGCCCTCCTGGCCTCGATAGCCGCCATGAGCAGCCTGGAGTCGCGTCGGGCGCTTCCCGTCGACCACACCGTCACGTACCGCATCCGCGTCGAGCCGGTCGGCCTCGCGCCGATCACCTACGAGAACGTGGCGGTCTCGCCGAGCGGCTCGCTGGCCCTCGTGGACCGCATCCGCACGGCGGTCGGCCTCCTGATGAACAATCCGTTCGAGAATCGCAAGATCGCGCGGGTCGAGGTCGAGGCCGAGGTCGAGGCCGAGTCGCGCCTGGCGGAGATTCTCGAGGCCCGGCTCCTCGAAAACGCCGCCCGGCCCGGCTCGACCGTCCAGGCTCAGGTCCGCATCCAGCCCTACCGCCAGGAGCCGCGCTGGCTCACGGTGCCCGTCGAGGTTCCCGCCGACTATCCCGACGGGACGTACGGACTCGTGATCTCCGGGGCGGCCGAGGCGGCGCGTCAAGAGATGTCGAACCATCCGGCTCGCTTCCGCATCCGGAACCTGGCCGACCTGGTGCGGGTCCTCGGGTTCGAGAAGCGCCAGGACCGGCTGTACATCCGGCTGGACGCGCCGGGCGAGGGCATCGCCATCGGCACGGACGAGCTGCCCAACCTGCCCCCGTCGATGCGCCGGATCCTCTCCGGCTCGGCCCGCGCCGACGTCCTCAGCGTCCGCCAGGCCCGCGAGACGATCCGGGCCGTGCCGTGGGTGCTCGTGGGCGGGGCGAACCTGCAGCTGCTCGTCGACCGGCACGCGCCCCGCCCGTAGGGAAAAGTCCGCCGCGGCAGGTCAGGCGACCCGCCGCGCAAAGATGAGATCGCGCTACGATGGAGTGGTTTCGGTCAACGGAGACGATGACGATGCGATGGATGCCCCTTGCCGCAATCGTTCTGGCGCTCGCCCTTCCGGCCCCGGTGCGGGCCTCGCGCACGGAGACCTTCGTCGAGACGAACCGCGAGGACTTCGCCGCCGGCGAGGCCGACGGTCTCGTGTGGACGAGCCTCGGCACCCTCCGTCTCGGCCGCGCCGTCGAAGCCCTCCTCGCGGACGTCGAGGAGATCGATTACGTGGCCGACCTGGCGGCCGCCCCCGACGGCACGGTCTACGCCGTGACGGGCGGCACGGGGCGCGTCTACGTGTGGGACGGCAAGGACGTCCGACTCTGGACCACGCTGCCCGATAAGTACCTCTTCTCCTGCACGCTCGACCCGAAGGGAAACCTCTACGTCGGCTCGGGCGGCACCGCGGGGCGCCTCTGGCGCATCCGGCCCGCCGACCGGGGCGACCCCGAGGTCGAGGCCGTCTGGGAGCCCGAGGACGTCAAGTATCTCTGGGACCTTCTGTGGGTCGACGGGGCCGTCGTGGCCGCCACCGGCGACGAGGGGAAGCTCTGGCGGATCGCGCCGGACGGCAAGGCCGAGGTCCTCCTCGACACGGAGGCCGACCACGTCCTGTGCCTGGCCCTCGGGCCGAAGGGCACCCTCTACGCCGGGACCGACGGCGAGGCCCTCGTCTATCGTCTCACGAAGGACGGCCCGTTCGTTCTCTACGATGCCGACGAGGCCGAGATCACGGGCCTCGCGATCGACGGCCAGGGCCGAGTGTACGTCGGGGCCTCCAGCGGCACGGGCGGCCGCACCGGCGGCGCCCAAATCTCCACCGAGACGACCGTCCGCGTCACGATGCCCCCCGAGGAGGCCGAGGGACCGTCCTCCTTGCTCGCAGAGCAGATGGCCCCCGACAACGGGAACGACGGGGCCCCGGAGCCCGGCGCCGAGGAGGCCGACGAGCCCGAACCGTCCGAGCCCTCCCCCGCCCAGACCATCGCCCGGAAGCTTCAGCAGGCCATGCAGCAGATGCGTCGCGCCGCGGGAGGCGGAACCCAGCCGGGCGGCGGAACCGGCGCGGGCGTCTACCGCATCACGCCGGAGGGCATCGTCACCCGCTTCTTCGATGCCGCCGACAAGATGGTCCTCGCCCTGGTCGCCACCGACGGCAAGCTCCTGGTCGGCACGGGGCACGAAGGCCGTGTCTACGAGATCGAGATCGGCGGCGATGAGGCCGAGGCCGTCGTCGCCAATGTCGACCCGAAGCAGGTCATGGCCTTGGCCGTGTTGCCCGACGGGCGGGTCGCGGCCGGTACCGCCGCCCACGGACGCCTCTACCTCCTCTCCAAGGACCACGCCCGCGAGGGCACCTACACCAGCCGCGTCTACGACGCGGGAGGATCGAGCTGGTGGGGGGCGTTGGACTGGCGCGGCCGGGAGGCGGGTGGAGAGATTCGCATCGCCACCCGCACTGGCAACGTCCAGGACCCCGAGAAGGGACCGTGGTCCGACTGGACGGACGGCGCGGCCGACCCGGGCACGAAGATCGCAAGCCCGCCCGCCCGGTTCATCCAGTTCCAGGTCCGGATGACCTCCGGCCGCGGCGACCGCTCGCCCGTCCTGCAGGAGTTCAAGGCCGCGCACCTCCGCGTCAACGAGCCGCCGCGCATCACGGCCCTCGGCGAAGCCGCCGCCCCGCAGCAGGGCCACGCCGCCCAAGCCGTCCCGCGCATGCGTCAAATGGCCCAGGCGCGGGCGCGCGGCGGCGGATCGGGCGGGCCCGGCAATCCGCAGGGCCAGGCGCCCCCGGGGGCGCAGCCCGTCCGCATGCTCCAGTGGCAGGCCGCCGATCCGAACGGCGACCAGCTCCGCTTCGACCTCTACTTCCGCGGGCAGGGAGAGCCCGTCTGGATCCTGCTGGAGGAAAACCTCGAGCAGCCCCAGTACGCGTGGGACACGACCACCGTTTCCGACGGATGGTACGAGCTCCGCGTCGTCGCCACCGACGCCCCCGATAACCCCGCCGACGTCGCCCGCACCGACGAGCGGGTCAGCGATCCGATCCTCGTGGACAATACCGCCCCGGTGTTCGAGACGATCGACGTGCGACCGGTCGAGGACGGGATCGAGGTCCGCGTGGAGGTCCGCGACGCCACCAGCCGCCTCGTCGAGGCCGCCTGGACGGTGGATTCCTCGACCGAGTGGCGGGTCGTAGCCCCGACCGATCGGCTCTTCGACGCGCGCAGCGAGACGCTCCAATTCACGGTCGAGGGCCTCTCGCCCGGCCCCCACCGCCTCGCCCTCCGCGCCGTCGACGAAGCCGGCAACACGGCCCATGCGGCGAAGACGGTTGAGGTGAAGGAGTAGCCCGACCGTGGGCGTGACGTGCAGCAAGCGCTCGCCTTCGGCGTCGCGGCTATCGCGCCGCGTGCGCCAGCGTCCGGCTTCTTGGGCCGTGGGCGGTCAGGGTTATGCGCCGCCTGGCCTCGCCCGCCATCTCGAAGCGCATCTCCAGATGGTCCGCGGGCAGGACGTCGGGGGCACGGTCGGCCCATTCGATCGCCGAGAGGCCGTCGCCCTCGAACGTCTCCTCGGCCCCGATCGCCGCCAGGTCCGCCGACCCATGAAGGCGATACGCGTCGAAATGGTAGAAGGGGAGGCGGCCGTCCAGGTACTCGCGCGAGAGGACGAACGTCGGACTGGTCACCTCGCGGGCTTCGGCAGCCCCGAGACCTTCCGCAAGCCCCTTGGCGAGGTGCGTCTTGCCGGACCCCAGCTCGCCCACCAGCGCGAGCACGTCCCCCGCCCGGGCCGCGCGCCCGAGTCGCCGCCCCAAGGCGATCGTCTCGGCCGGCGAGCGGGTCTCGATGACCAGAGGCTCGTCCATGGCGCTCAGTCGCTCTCCTCGGCGGGCGCCGCGCCGCGGAAGTGCTCGTAGCCGCCCGGCTCGAGCGGCCGGCGCGACCCGTCGGCGGCCATAAGCGTCATGCCCTTCCCCTCAAGGACCGTCCCGATTCGCGTAAGCGGCACCCGGCCCACAGGGGGCTCGGCCGCGAGTCCCTCGGCGTCGGCGGGCGAGACCGCGAAAAGCAGCTCGAAATCCTCGCCGTCGTCCAGGGCGTGTTCGAGGGGGCTGCGACCGTCCTCTCGGGCAAGCTTCTCGGCGTCCGGGGCGATCGGCACCGCCGCCGCTTCGACCTCCGCGCCCACGCCGCTTTCGCGCGTGAGGTGTCCGAGGTCGGTCGAGAGGCCGTCCGAGAGGTCGATCATGGCGTGTAGATGAACCCGGGCCGCCAACTGCCGCGCCTCGGCGACGCGCGGCTCGACCGCCAGATGCCGCCCGAGCACCGATCCCCCCAGGCGTCCGGTCACGAAGAGGGCGTCGCCGGGCCGGGCGCCGCTGCGTCGCACGGGCCGCACCCCCGCAGGACGGGCCACCAGGGCCGTGCCCACCGTGAGGGGCCCGCCGCCGCTCGTCACGTCGCCGCCCACAATGGGACAGTCGTACCGCGCGGCGGCATCCCGAAGACCCTCGGAGATCGCCTCGGCGAAGGCCATGCTCCGGCCCTCGGGCAGACCGACCCAGGCGACCGCGCAGACCGGCCGGGCCGCCATCGCCGCCGCGTCCGACAGGCTGACGGCCAGGGCCTTGTGGCCGACCTGGCGTGGCGAGGCCCTGGAGAGGTCGAAATGCGTCCCTTCGAGGAGCGCATCGACCGTGATGAGCATCTCCTCCTCGCCCAGGCGCACCAGCGCCATGTCGTCGCCGGGACCGATGGGCACGGTTTCGGGGTCAAGGCGGGTCCGGCCGCGAATCCAATCGATCAGGACCCATTCGCCCTTCGGCGTCGTCATGGTCGGACCCTCAGAGCATTCCCGCCAGGTGCGCCCGCGCCGCCTCGGCCACCTCGCGGGCCGTCGACGTGTACGGGTAAAGCTCGACGGTGATCCACCCGTCGTACCCGGCGTCGCGAAGCGCGGCGAGGACGGCCGGGTAGTTGATGGCCCCCCGGCCGGGGACAAGGTGCTTGTGCTCGCGCGAAGGGGCGATGTCCTCGATATGCACGTGCCGGATGTGCGGGGCGAGCCGCCGGGCCGCCCCCGCCGGATCGACGCCGACACAGAAGAAGTGGCCGATGTCGAAGTTGAGCGCAAGGCGCGGATGCGTGAAGCCGTCGACGAGCGCCTCGAACTCCTCCGGCCGCTCGATCAGCAGCGCCGGCTCCGGCTCGACCAGGAGGTCGACGCCGGCCTCCTCGGCCGCGGGCAGCACCCGCTCGAGGCCCGTCCGGTAGAGCTCCATCGCCTCGCCGCGATCCATGCCCTCGGGCACCGGGCCGCCCGGCTCCAGGCTCAGCGACGGGGCTCCCAGATCGCGGGCCAGGTCGATACACGCGAGCGTGTGGGCGATCCGCTGCTCGCGAAGCGACACGTCGGGCTCGATCCAGGACGGATGCCACGTGTCGCCGTGGGCGAACAGCGTGAACGCATTGATGTTCGAGATCGTGAGGTCGAGCTCGCCGAGAAGCTCGACCACCGCCGTCCGCCGAGCCGCGTCCATCTCCGGCGGATAGGCGTGGGGCACGTCGGCCATGATCTCGATGCCGCGGTACCCGGCGGCGGCGATCTCGCCGAGGCTCTCCTCGAGGGTGGTCTGCTTGAAGGCGTTCGTGCTGAAGGCAAGCTGCATGGGGTCTCCTTGGGTCCCTCGGATCAGGTGAATGCGCGGACCGCTTCCTCGGCCCGGTCGGCCAGCAGCCCGGGCGCGCCGGCCATCGCCGCCGCCAGTGTAACACCCTCCGCCGCCAGGCAAAAGAGCTTGCTCACGCCCTGGTCGAGGGCTGCCTGGTGCCCCGGGCCGAGGCCGCCCGCCGTCGGCGAGAGGAAGCTCGATGGCCTCGGCTCCCGCTCTCCGCACGCCCCGCGCCATCGCTCGCGCGACCACCGGGGCCGCGAGACATTCCTTCAGGGACGAGGGGGCCAGGAGGACGCGCATGGGCGCCGGCTCCGGCGGCAGGTCAGTCGTGCGGCCCCGCGCGAGCCCGCATGCGCGTCCGCATGACCGTGTGTCGCCGCACCACGTAGAACCGGACCACGTCGCCCTTCTGGACCTGCTGGAGGGTGAGACCCAGAGTGTCGAGGTCGGAGGCCCGGTGCTGATCGACCTGGACGAGGACGTCGCCGACGTTGAAGCCGACCTCGGCGGCGGGACTGTCGTCCTCGACGCCCGCAACGAGCAAGCCTTCCTCCACCGCCAGACGAAGCCGCTCGGCCAGATCGCCGTCGAGTTCCTGGAGGTGCAGGCCGAATTGCTTGCGCGCCAGGGTCGCGCCGTCCGGCTTCGGCGGGACGGCCAGGACGACCCGCGCCTCGCGGCGGGCGTCGCCGGTACGGACGGTCAGACGCAGGTCATCGCCCGCGTCGTGGTCGAGGAGGATCGTCTCGAGCTCGATCGGGTCGCGCACCGGGCGGCCGTCGATGGCCTCGACGCGGTCGCCGGGCCGGATCTTTGCGGCCTCGGCGGGAGAATCGGGATCAACCGAAGCGACGACGATGCCGGGCAGGTCGGCGCGAAACCGAAGCCCGAGCCAGGCCCCGCCCACCCGACGGACGTTCAGGAGGCGAATCATGATCTCTCGCACGCGGTCGACCGGGATGGCGAACCCCAGACCCTGGGCCCCGGCCCGGACGGCCGTGTTGATGCCGATCAACTCGCCTCGGATGTTCAGAAGCGGCCCGCCCGAGTTACCCGGGTTGATCGGGGCGTCGGTCTGGATAAGGCCGGGGTACTCGACGCCCGGCTTCGGCTGGATGGTCCGGTCGAGGGCGGAGACCACACCCGTTGTCACGCTGTGCTGATATCCGAATGGGTTGCCGACGGCGATAACGGTCTCGCCGATCATGAGGTCGTCGCTCGTGCCCAGCCGGATGGCCGGGAGCGGCTCGGGCGAGTCGACCCTGATGACGGCGAGGTCGGATTCGGGGTCGGCGCTGACGAGCTCTGCCGGAAGCTGCGATTCGTCCGAGAGCGTCACGATGATCTCGTCGGCCTGCTGGACGACGTGGGCGTTCGTGACGAGGTACCCCTTCGGACTGATCACGACGCCGGAGCCGAGACTGCCGGTCACCTGGCGCCGGGGGCGAAAGAAGGGGCTCAGATTCCGCCGGAAAATGTCCGGCAGGTCCATCCAGAAATACGGCATGGCGCGGACGGTCCGGACCTGTTTGGTCGAGATGTTGACGACACAAGGCGCGGCGGCCTCGACAGCCCGGACGACGGGCGTGCGACGGTCGGCGTTCGGGTCGCCCTCGCCCGCCACCGGCCGCGCCGCGATGGCCGTCGCCAGGACACAGACGGCCAGGGTCATCCCTTGCTTGCTCACGTCACATCCTCCTCGGGACGTCGCGCGGTTCATGGTACTGGGCCGGCTGCGACTTGTCCACCGGCCCCCGTTTGGACGCGGCGGGCGGCGGACGATTCGCAGGCGTTCGGCCGGGCGCTAAAGCGGCGTGGGTTGCTTCGTGACTTCCGCGAGGACGAGCGTGGCATAGGCCCCCGGCGGGAGGGTGAAGGCGAGGAGAAGGTCCTCGCCCGCGTCGCTGACGACGGCGTCCACGAGCGGCACGCGGAGCGGCCGCCGCTCGCCGCGCAGGCGCAGGGCCTTGACCCGCTCGAAGTCCTTCGGGGCCAGGTCCTTCGCGTCCAGGACCTTGCGCTCGATCTCGCCGGGCCGCTCCTCGGCCAGGCGTACTCGGTGCCCGACGAGCGGTCCCGTGGGGCTGATCTCGAACCGCGCGGCCCGAGGCGCCTCGACCTCGGCGTCCTCAACGAGAAAGACGGCCCCGCGGCCGTGCAGGTAGGCGAGGTCGCCCGGCATGACCTCGTCGAACGTCTCGAGCCGCCGGTCGAGGACGTCGTTGAAGAGGGCGCTCTGGCAGGCGCTGACGAGCAGGCGCGTCAGCCGCTTCGAGACGGCCCGCGCCGCCCGTTTCGGGTCGCCGCGCCGCATCAGCGTCTGAAGGACGCGGACATGCTCGGGGCTCCCGGCGAAGCCCTTCCGGGCGTCCGCCAAATCCCCCGCGTCGTAGGCGCGGCGAGCGCGGGCGAAGCGGGCGGAATCCGCCTCCGTCGGGCCACCGAGGAAGCGATCGCAGAAGTCCGGGTACCGTCCGAGGACGAGGTCGCGGCCCAAGAGGTGGTTGTCGCCGCGCTGCCCGAACCGCTGGACGTCGAACCCGTTCGGCAGGCCGCGCCGTCCGAGCACATCGAGGACCGCCCGGGCCTTGTCGAGCGTCCCCGGCCCCGGCCCGCGCAGGCGGACCTCGAAGCGGTTCCCGGCGAGATGCCCGATCTTGAGCTTGTTACGGTGGCGTGCGACCTCGAGGATGCGGATACCCGGCAGGTCGAGCCGGCGGACGCGCTCGGGGTCGGCCCGCTCAAGGCTCATCCACTGGCGGGTGACCGCCCGGGCATCCTTCAGGCCCGCCAGGCCGACCTGCCGTCCCGGCCGGCCGAGGGCGCGGGCGATGCGGTCGGCGGCCTCGATGGACCCGAGGCCGGTCTTCTCGACGTAGACGTACGTGTGGTCGCCCTCGCCGGCGGGCAGGTAGAGCGGGACCTCCGTGACGCGGAAGTCCGACGGCTGAGCCTTGATCGTGCCGCCCGTCCCGGGGAGGTCGGCCGTCAGGAATCGCATGGCGCGGGATGCTCCCGTAGAAAGAGGGCGAGTTGGTCGGCGGTGGGCATGCTGGGCTGAGCGCCCATGACCGTGCAGGCCAAGGCCCCTGCGGCATTCGCGATTCGCACCGCCTCGCGAAGCCCGGTGCCCCGCACCGTCTCGACGGCCAGCGCCGCGGTGAACGCGTCGCCGGCGGCGGTGGTATCGACAGGCTCGACGGAGAACGCCGGGACCCGGGCGCTCTGGTCGGGCGCCGCAAGGTACGCCCCCCGCTCGGCGCACTTGACGACGACGGCGCCCGGCCCGCGGTCGAGCAGGTCGGCGGCGAGGGTCTCGATGTCCGCCGCCCCGCCGGGCTCACGGTCCAGCAGCGCAGCGGCCTCCGCCTCGTTCGGCGTAAGCACGTCGGCGGCGAAGACGGCCTCCTCGACCGAACCGCGCGGCGGACCGGCGTCGACGATGATGCGGCACCCGGCCTCGCGTCCCAGATGAACGGCCCAGGCCACCGCCTCGGGAGGGATCTCGAGCTGAAGAAGGACGGCGTCGGCGGTGTCAAACAGAGGGCGCGCGGCATGCAGGTCGTCGGGCCCGAGTCGCGCGTTGGCCCCGGCCGTGACGACGATGCTGTTCTGGCCGCGAGCGTCGACCATGATGAGAGCCACGCCGCTCGCGCATCCCTCGACGGCCGCGACCTCGTCCGTCACGACGCCGGCCGAGTCGAGATCGCCCGTAAGCCGGCGTCCGAACGCGTCGTCGCCAACGCGTCCGAGGAGCATGGTGCGGGCGCCGAGACGGGCGCACGCAACGGCCTGGTTGGCGCCCTTGCCGCCGGGAACCGTGGCCAGATCCGTGCCGCGCACGTTCTCGCCGGGGGCCGGGACGTGGTCGACGCGGGCGACGATGTCCAGGTTGACGCTGCCGACGACGAGGATGGCGGGGACGGGCATGAGGGGGATTCTATCCCATCGGAGACGTCGGCCGCAAGGCCCGCGGCAGCCGCGTTTTTCTGTTGAGATAGGCCGGGGCCACCGGTAAAGTGTCGGGGTTTCGGGGATTGCGCCAAGAGCTGTGGGGGCTCGGGGAAAGCATTCAGACCGTGACCACACGCCCTAGCCGTCGTTTCCTGATGACCGCCGCCCTCGCGGGGATGCTCTGCGCGGCAAGCGCGGGGGCCGATCCCGCCGACGAGCCCGTCGATACGGCGGAGTTGCTGGCTGAGGGGTGGAAGGAGCTTCGGTACGCGAACTGGCCGAAGTCGCGCGAGCTGCTCGAGCAGGTCCGGACGCTTTCGACGCACCCCGAGGAGCAGGCCGAGGCGACGTTTGCCCTGGCCACGCTCTGGCAGCACCGGCGCCCCGGGCCGGACGTGGCGCAAGCCCACACCCTGTACGAGGAGATTCTCGCGTCCCATGCCGCGACGGCGGCGGCCCCGTACGCGCGGCTGGCTTTGGCCCGCCTGGCCGATACGCCGGACTCGGAAACCGACCGTGACGTGCCGCTCGCTCGAAAGCTGTACGAGGAAACCATCGAGCTCTATCCCGGCCACGTGGCGGCCGAGGAGGCCAAACTGCGGCTGGCGCTGACGTATATCCAGGAGGCTTACATCCCGCCCGACGCCGGCGACGCCGAGAAGCGGGCCCGGGTGGACGCGGAGACGCGCCGCGAGGCCCTGGCGACCGCCGAGCGGATGCTCACCGAGCACCTCCAGGCCCGCCCGGACTCGGTCCTCGCGGGACCGATGCAGATGATGCTCGGGAACCTGCACGAGCGGGCGGGGCGGTGGGCGAAGGCGGTCGAGCACTGGATCGCCGCCGACGCCGCCGGCATCCCCGGCCAGGCCGACCGGGCGAAGCTCTACTACTCCATCGGCCAGGTCGCCGAGCAGAAACTGGCCGACTACGCACGGGCCGCGAAGTGGTACCAGCGGATCGTCGACGAGACGCTGCGCGACGCGAAGTTCTACCTGGCGAAGCTGGCGGCGGAGCGCTGTCGCGAGAAGGCCGGCATCGAGGGGACCGACGCGGAGGCGCGCGGCGAGGAGGGCGACGGATGACCGGCTCGACGCTCCCGCCTCCGCGCACACCCGGCCCGCAGGCCGCCAACCGTCTCGAGGAGATCGAGGCCCGCCGGCGGGAGGAGGAACGCCGCCGCAAACGCCGCGAGCTCGTGCGCCACCTGATCGGCCTGGCGATCCTGGGCGGGGCGTTCGTGTGGTCGACGGTCCAGGTGGCCCGCCTGGCCTGGGGTCCGTCGGACGCGCCGGTGTCCGAGCGCCGCATCCCCACCATCCGCTTCGCCCACTGGCAGCTCGAAGGGGGGATCGTGCAGACGATGCACGACGTGGCCCGCCTCTACGAGCAGGTCCAGCGCGAGGTGCACGGCCGCCAGGTCCGCGTCGAGCAGATCGAGATTCCCGAGCGAGCCTACGAGCAGTGGACGCGGACCCAGCTCATCGGCCGCACCGCGCCGGATCTGATCGAGATGAGGGGCGACATCTGGGACAACCTGGTCGTCCGGTACTTCGTGCCGATCACGGACCGCATCGACGACCCGAACCCGTACAACACACACGAGTGGGACGACCGGCTGGCGCGGATGCTGGACCAGCCGCCGGCGCCGCCGGAGTTGGCCGGGGCGCTGGAGGGCGTGTCTTGGCGGGACACGTACATCGACGGCATGCAGGGCGGGTGGCGGAACAACCTCCAGGATTACTACGGCATGCCGCTGTCGGTGTTCACGGTCCGGGCGTTCGCCAACCGGGACGTGCTGGAGGCGGCGCTTCGGTGGGGATGGGAGCAGGCCCGGGCCGACGGCCGCGACGTCGAGGACTTCGAGACCCATGCGGCCCCCTACCTCCCGCCGCAGGACCTCGGGGCGATGTTCGATCTGTGCGAGACCATCCAGGCCTACGCCCGGGCCAACGACCTCAAGCTGGTGCCCATCTCGGGCTCGAAATACACCCAGAACATCTTCCAGGGCAAGTATTTCGGCATGTCCACATTCGGCCTGGTGGCCACCGTGGACCGCGACTTTGACGGCTCCCTGTCCGACGCCGAGCGGCTGGCGGCGGTGCTGGAGGGCCAGATCCGCTACCCGATGAACCGCCACATCGAGGTCGGGCACCGGGTTCTGCTGGACATCACGCGGTATTTCAACCCGGGCTTCATGGCGGCCCAGCGGGACCAGTCGGTGTTCCTGTTCGCCCAGGGCTACGCGGGCATGATCGCCACCGGCACGTGGGACGCCGGAAGCCTGTACAAGGAGGTGGGGGGCAAGTTCGAGATCATGGTGTTCGACTTCCCCATCCCCGCCCCCGGCCAAAAGTACAGCGACGTCATCCGGCACCGCGGCAGCGAGGCGGGCCAGCAGACGGGGTTCCCCTTCGGCCTCACGAAGTTCAGCCGCGACCCGGACCTGGCCATCGACTTCATGCACTTCATGACGAGCCGGCGGGTCAACGAGTGGCTGAACCTGCGGTTCCGCTGGTTCCCGGCCAACCGGGCGGCGGAGACGGACGAGCTCCTGTCGAAGTTCCGGCCGAGGGTGGAGGGCATCGGCGGCGGGAACTGGGCGATGTACCTCTCGGGCGACACGGAGAACCACTACAAGGGCAAGTACGAGAACTACATCGGCGCCCATCAGCCGGCCGACCAGCCCTACGAGGCGTGGGCGGACAAGCACTACCGCGGCTTCATGCGCGAGTACACGCCCATCTACTTCAAGTACGCCCCGGCGGATTACGTCCGCAAGTGGGTCAACTCCTACGTGGCCGCGACCCAGACGGAGGCCTCGCTCGGCCAGATTCGAGCCCGCGTGCTCCGGGACGGTCTGGAGGGCAACGAGGACCTCCGCCGCCATTACGTCTCGCTCGTCCTGGGCCAGACCCGCCGCATCGAAGACCGGGCCGTCGGTTGGCACCTGTTCCAGACGGGCCTGGAAGCGTACGACCGGCGGATGGCGGAGGAGGCCACGCCGTGAAGGTCATCACCTGGTCTCAGCTCCGGCATCGCTGGCCGCTCTACCTGATGATCCTCCCGGCCCTGGCCTTCGTCCTGGCGTTCAGCTACTACCCGGCCGCCAGCGCCATCTACCACAGCTTCTTCCGCTGGAACGGCGACGACATCTCGGAGTTCGTGGGGCTGGCGAACTTCAAGCGGGCGTTCGGCGACCCGCTGCTGGGGTGGGCCTTCATCGTGGTCCTGGTCCTGCTGTTCGCGAACCTCTTTAAGATGGTCCCCTCGATCATCACGGCGGTGATGATCCATCGCATGAAGAGCGAACGGGCCCGGTATCTGTATCGCGTGGCCTTCGTCATCCCGATGATCATCCCGGCGATGGTCTGGCTGCTCGTGTGGAAGTACTTCTACGACCCGACCGTGGGTGTCCTGAACTCGGTGCTGAACGCCACGGGCCTGATGGAAGTGCTCCAGGAGATCGACGCGACGTTCGGGTGGGACGTGTTCGTGCGGGGGGCGGACCCGGCGTGGCTGGGGACGAAGGAGCTCGTGCTCCCGGCGCTGATCTTCTGGGGGTTCCCGTGGGTGGGCATCGTGAGCGTGCTGCTGTACCTCTCGGGCCTGGGGAACATCGACCAGAGCGTCTACGACGCGGCGGAGATCGACGGGTGCGGTTGGTTCCGCAAGTTCTGGAACGTCGAGTTCCCGCTCATCCTGACGCAGGTGCGGCTGAACCTGGTATTGATGGTCATCGGGACGCTCAAGGGGTGGGGTCTGGTGTTCATCCTCCTGGGGGACACGGGCGGCCCCGACAACATCGCCATGGTGCCGGGCCTGTACATGTTCCGCAAGGCCTTTGCCCAGATGGAGGCGGGGTACGCCTGCGCCATCGGGCTCCTGCTGTTCCTGCTGATCCTCGTCCTCACGGTCATCAACAACCGCTACGTGCGAGTGAGTAAATGACGGCAGCCACGACGGGCTACATGAAGTCGAAGTCGGCGCGCGGCAAGACGGCCGAGCTGGTCAAACACGCCTTCGTCCTGGGCGTGCTGGCCTTCGCCTTCTTCCCGCTCTACATGGTGGTCAACATCTCCTTCAAAAACAACGAGCAGTTCTACCAGCAGCCCTGGCTGCCCACGGGGCCGTTCCATCCCGAGAACTACGCCGCCGGGTGGGCCATCCTGGGGGCCACGATCCCCAATACGATCTTCCTGGCGGTCGTGACGACCACCGGCGTGCTGCTGGTCGCGACGCTTGCCGCCTACGTCTTCGGCCGGTACCGGTTTCCCGGCTCGCCGGTGCTGTGGGGGGCGTTCATGCTGCTGATGCTCATGCCGGGGGTCGCGAACCTCGTGCCCCTGTTCACGCTGCTGCGGGGCATGGGCCTCTTGAACACCTACACGGCCCTGATCGTCACGGGCATCTCGGCCGGACAGGTGTTCAACCTGTTCATCCTCCGCAACTACATCGAGGACACGCCGGAAGAGCTCTTCGAGGCCGCCGAGATGGACGGGGCAGGATCGCTGAGACAGGTGTGGCACATCGTGGTGCCGATGAACGGGGCCATTCTTGCGACGCTCGCGTGCCTCTCGTTCGTCAACGTCTGGAACAACTTCCTGCTGCCGCTCCTGGTGATCCGCGACCCGGACCGGCTGCCCATCGCCGTGGCCCTCTACCGGCTGGAGGGGGCCTATATCCGCGACTGGGGGCCCACCATGGCCGCCTACGCCCTGGCCGCCATCCCCATGGTTATCCTCTTCGTCTTTACCATGCGGTTCTTCGTCCGGGGCGTGGCCGCCGGGGCCCTCAAGGGCTAGACGCCGGGGCGTCGCACACTCAAGAAGGGACCGGCCCCCCATGCGCCTCCTCTGGAACCTGCGGCAGGCGGGCTTCGGTCCGGTCACGTTCAGCCCGTTCGCCGAGCGCCATGGCACGGGGGGGTGGTGCGAAGCATGGCGCAAGCACACCAACTCCGGCAAGGGCGGCGGCGAGAGCGCCGAGGAGATCGTCCCCGCCGCGTGAGGACCCGCTTGGGACCGCCATGGCCGAGGGCGGCCCGTGCCACACGCGCAGGCGGCTGGAAGCGTACTGCGAGCGCCTCCGCGCCACCGGCCCCGCCCGTCACGCCGACTTCCTCGAGGCCGATCCGACAGGCTTGGCGTAGACCGGCCCCGAAAGCCCGGTTTCGCTTGACTTCGCGGCCCTCGGGACGCATTCTGGACGCGAGTCTTGGAGCGCATTGAATCTTGAGGAGGGCCTACCGTGGCCAAGGCCAAGCGGCTAAGCGAATCGACTGAAACGACCCGAGAGACCGTCACCTTCGGCGTCTTCGCCACCAGCGATCCGCGCCTCGACGAGGACTCGCGGAAGCGATGCGCGAGCATCGTCGAGATGGTCGCCGACGTGGTGGCCAAGGGCGTCACGATGCCCGACGGCAAGCCCGTTGACGTCGTGTGGACACCGATCCTCGTCGACGGCGAGAAGCAGGCCGACCAGGTGGCCCGCCAGTTCAAGGCCGCCGGCGTCGACGCCATCGTCTGCGCCCCGGACACGTGGGCCTTCCCGCAGCGGACGCTCATCGGCCTCCTCAGCCAGTTCCCCGACGATCTGCCCGTCAACATCACGTGCGGCAACTCGGGCCCCAAACCGGGCGTCGTCTACGCCCATGCCGTCAACGGCGCCCTCGCCCAGAGCGGGCGCCTCGTCGCCCTGAACGTCGGCACGTGGCCCGACACGGGCATGAAGCCGAAGATGACCGACCCGACCGCCGAGGCCCTCATCGACTGGGCCTATGCCGCCACCGCCTATGCGGGCCTCAAGGGCCGCCGCGTCGTCGTCTTCGGCCACGATTCGATGGGCATGGAGACGGCCCTGGCCCACGTGATCCCGACACGGCGGACATTCGGCCTGGAGATCGCCAGGCTCGACATGAAGCTCCTCGCGGACATGCTCGCCAAGGGAGCCTACGACGAAAAGGAGCTGAAGAAGCTCCGCCGCTGGCTCGGCAAGTACGTGGGCGAGAGGGTCGAGCTCGCCGACGAGAAGGCCGAGGCCGACTTCAGCAAGGGCCTCGCCCTCTACCTCATCATGCGCGACCTTCTGGAGGACCTGAACGCCGTGGGCGGAGGGTTCATGAACCAGCTCGAGTGGGGCAGCGAGCCGCGCGGCATCCCGCAGCCCATCGCCGACGCCGCCGAAAGCCTCTTCAACTCGACCTTCGACCATCGCGGCAAGAAGCCGCCCTGCCCCTTCGCCACCGAGGCCGACGTCCAGGGCTTGCTCACCATGCTCTTCATGACCTGGCTCTCGGGCGGCAACCCGCCCCTCTTCATGGACTTCCGCAAGGTCTGGGAGCCGTGGGAAATCCGCCGCCTCGCCGACGAGCATGGCATCAAGTACACCGACAAGGACACGTGGGCGGCGCGCGGCTTCGTCGACGGCGACAACTCCGGCTCCGCCAGCCTCGACTGGGCCGGCCGCCCCGGCGACAAGCTCGCCGACGTCATGGACCGCGTCTCCATGCCCGGGGCCGAGCTCTTCTACTTCCCGGGCGGCGGCAACAGCGTCACCTTCATCACGCCGGGCGGCATCGAGGGCATCGCCGCGCGCCTCGCCTACTCGAACCTCTCCGGCTGCTTCAGCATGGCCTGGGACGAGGCCGTCACACTCGACCTGCCCGACGCCCTCGCCGAGGAGGTCCGAAAGACCTCCACCTACACTTGGCCCCACACCTGGGTCTCGCCCAAGTACGCCGCCATGGCCGAGTACAAGCAGTACGCCCCGGCCAACCACTTCCACATGACGTGGAACCTGAAGCCCGCGCGGCTCCAGCACTGGATGGACCTCGCGAACGTTCTCTCCGTCGCCCCCTGGCAGGCCCGTCCCGCCTTCATCGAAGGCACCGACCGGCCCCTGCCGCTTCTGTATCTCCTGAACGGCGGCGAAACCGAGACGAAGCTCCGCCGGGCGCGGCGGTAGGGCACGCAGCGCGCCGGGATGCGGGTTATCGCGATGGAGGTCTGTATGGCGCGCGACAAGTCCCTCGATCTGCCCCTGACGCAAATCCACCTCGATTTCCACACCTCGGGGCTCATCCCGAATATCGGCGCGGACTTCGACGCCGAGGCCTTCGCCCACACGTTCGCCCGGGCCCACGTCGGCCAGGTCACCGTCTTCGCCAAGTGCCACCACGGCTGGTCCTACTACCCCACCGACGTCGGCCGCATGCACCCGAACCTCTCGTTCGATCTGATGGGCCGTCAGATCGAGGCCCTCCAGGCGCGCGGCATCCGCGCCCCGGCGTACATCAGCGTCGGCTACGACGAGCTCGCCTGGCGCGAGGACCCGGCCCTCGAGGCCGTCGCCCCCGGCGGCCGTGTCCGAGACCCGCTTCGCCCCGGCTGGCATACCCTCTGCCTGAATGCCCCGGCCTACCTCGACTATGTCGCGGGCCAGGCCGCCGAGGTGCTCGACCGAACCTCCGCCGACGGACTCTTCTTCGACATTATGCAGCAGCCGCAGCCGGCCTGCATGTGCCCTCGCTGCATCGAGCGCATGGACGCCGAGGGCGTCGACCCCGCCGACGCCGAAGCTGCCGCCGCGTGGCAGCACGGCATCATCCGCGAGGCGTGTCAGCGTCTCGCCGCCGTCACGAAAGGACACCGCCAGAATCTCAGCGTCTTCTTCAACTCGTGCTTCGACCTGAGGGCCCGCGACTTCGTGCCCTTCGACACGCACGTCGACGTCGAGAGCCTGCCGACCGGCGGCTGGGGCTACATGCACTTCCCCGTCCTCGGTCGTTTCGCCCGCATCTTCGGAAAGACCTTCGTCGGCATGACCGCCCGCTTCCACCACCACTGGGGCGACTTCGGCGGCCTCAAGCCCCGTGCCGCCCTCGAACAGGAGTGTTTCCACGCCCTCATGCTGGGCGGAAAGGTGAACGTCGGCGACCATCTCGACCCGCGCGGCCGGCCGGAACCTGCCGTCTACGAGCGGATCGGCGAGGTCTTCCGCGACGTTATGCGGCGGGCCCCATGGTGCGAAGGGGCACAGCCCATCGTCGAAGCGGCGGTTCTCGCGGTCCCTGAGCCCCGCCGAGGCGTCCGCCACGTCCCGCCCTCGGTCGCCGGGGCCGTCCGCATGCTTGCCGAAAGCCATGTCCTCTTCGACGTCATCGACGCCGAGGCCGATCTCAAGCCCTACAAGGTCCTCATCCTCCCCGACGGCGTCCGCCTTGGGGCGGAGATGGCGAACAAGCTCCAGGCCTATCTCGACGGCGGCGGGACAGCGCTCGCCACCGCGTGGAGCGGTCTGGCTGAAGACGACGATCGGTTCGTTCTCAAGGGCTGGCCGGCGACGTACGCGGGCGAGGCGCGGCACTCGCAACCGTTCCTGCTCCTCGGCCGAGACCTGGCCCGGGGCATCCCCGACATGCCGCACGCCCTCTACGTGCCCGGCCCCGAAGTCCGCGCGGTCCGCAAGGCAAAGGTCCTGGCGCGGCTCGGCGATCCGCACTTCAGCCGCACGCGCCTGCACTTCTCGGGACACGAGGAGGCCCCCCTGGCCAAGCGGACCCGACGTCCGGCAATCGTGAGGATGGGCAATGTCGCCTACGCCCGGGCCCCGCTCTTCACGGCCTACGCCGAGACGGCCTACCCCGTCTATCGACAAATCGTCGCCCATCTGCTCGATGCCCTGCTCGAAGACCGCGCCCTGGAGACCGATCTGCCGACGACCGCGCGGGCGACCATGCTCAAGCAAGGACGCCGCCGCGTCGTCCACCTTGCGAGCTACGTCCCGGAGCGTCGGACCGACCGCATGGACATCATCGAGGACCGCGTGCCACTTCACGACGTCGGCCTCTCGGTGGCCGGGGGGAGGAAGGTCCGGCGCGTCTACCTCGCGCCACAGGAGCGCGATCTTGCGTACGAGGTCGACGGCGGGCGCGTCCGCGTGACCGTTCCCGTGGTCGACGGGCACCAGATGGTGGTGGTCGAATGAGCCCCCTGGGTCCCGCCGCCCGCGCGAAGCTTGCCTCGCGCGCCTCTCGGAGATGTTCGGGGGCTTGATGCTGCACTCATGCGGCCGATTCACCCAGAACATCGAGCAGGTCGCGTCGATTCCGGGCCTGCGGATGGTCAACGTCGGCGCCACCGAACAGCCCGTCGCCGACGTCGCCGCCGCGCTTCCTGCCGACGTCATCGTCTGCCCGCATCTCGGCCTGAACACCGAGCCATACGTCGACCACGTCTTCGCCTCCATCGACGACCCGCGCCGGCTGTGCCTGCTGGCCTCGACGCCGCCCGCGGGCGGCTGGTGCTTGCGACCATGGCGGGCGAGGTGGTGTGCCTGGGAGCGAGGCCGTAGGAGTTCCGGTCGGGCAGCCCGCGACTCGCCGCCTACGCCTCCTCGCCGGCGACGGTACCGACGCGAATCTCCATGTCGCGGCGAAGCTCGTCGCGTTCGACCCGGCCGTCACGAATCCAGACGATGCGGTCGCAGACATCGAGCATCTTCAGGTCGTGCGTCGCAGTGATGATCGTCGTGCCGCGCTCCTCGTTCATCTCCTTCAGCAGGTGGATGATCTCGCGGCCGGTGTGGAGATCGAGGTTGGCGGTGGGCTCGTCGGCGAGGATGATGGCGGGGTCATTGGCGAAGGCGCGGGCGATGGCGACGCGCTGCTGCTGGCCACCCGAGAGCTCCGCGGGCGTATGAGTGATGCGCTCGCCGAGCCCGACGCGTTCCAGAATCTCGACGCCGCGGTCCAGAGCCTCGTCGGCCCCCACGCCGCCGAAGACCATGGGCAGCGTCACGTTCTCGATGGCCGTCATGACCTGCACGAGGTTAAAAGCCTGGAAGATGTAGCCGATCTTGCGGCATCGGAGCCAGGCGAGCTCGAGGGCGTCGAGCTCGGCCACGTCGACTTCGTCGATGAAGACGGAGCCGTCGGTCGGCTGGTCGAGACCGCCGATGCAGTTGAAGAGGGTGGTCTTTCCGCTTCCGGAGGGGCCCATGATGGCCACGTACTCGCCGCGGGGCACGGTCAGGTCGATACCGTCCAGCGCCTTGACGACGATGTCCCCCATCTCGTAGTACCGCCGGACGCCGAGGGCCATGACGGCGTGCTCGAGCTCGGCCGACAGGTCGATGTCGAGTTTCTGAGGCATCTTCCACTCCCCCGCCGGCTTCTCCGTCGGCGGCTAGATCCGGGCCCGCATCGCGTCGACCGGTTCCATCCGGGCGGCGACCATCGCGGGATAGACGGCCCCCGTGACCGCCAGGAACATCCCGATGGTGACCGCAATCGCAACGTCGATGCCCAGCGTGGACCAAGGCACGGACCCCAGGGCGACGCCGAGGTGATCGAAAAAACCGATGACGACGGCCGCGAAAGCCATGAGAAGCCCGACGAGCACGCCGCCGGCCGCCCCGACGAGCCCCTGAAAGACCGATTCGAGCAGGAACAGCTTCAGGACAAATGCGTCGAGAGCCCCGAGACATTTGAGGGTCCCGATTTCCCGGTAGCGCTCGGTGATAGACATGAGCATGGCGTTGACGATGCCGACGGTGCAGGCGCAGAGGCTGACGGCGACGAGCCAGTAGAGTCGGCCGCGGTCTTCGGGCTCCGGCGGAACCGCTTCCTCCTCGGCAACGAGGGTGGCCTCCGTCGCCCGGCCGGCGGCCTCGCGCAGGTGCGTCGAGGCGAGGACAAACAGGACGAACCCGACGGCGGCGAGAATCGAAAGGACGGTCAGGGCGGTCCGGGCGGGCCGCAGGCGCAGGTTCTGCCACGCCATGCGGATGGCCTTCGACAGGGGCAGGACGACGACGCGTCCGACCTCGCCGGGCCGACCGTTCGGGCTCGCGTGATTCGCTTCCATTCCATCCATCCTCGCCGCCTCGGTTCTAGTACGGAAGCGGCGTCACGGCCTTCGAGAGGAACACGAAGGCAATCGCGAGCATGGCCACCAGGCCCATGCCGCATGAGAAGCCGGCGATGATCACCGGCGTGTATCGCCTCCACCGCTCCTTTCCGACGCGTTTCGCCAGGTAAAGCCTTCCGATGAGCAACCCGATGAACATGGGGATCGTGTGGTGGGGGTAGCCGCCGATCCCCGCAATGGCCCCGTAAAAGTACTGGGGGCTGATCCCGAACATCGTAAGAACCGTGTAGATGACGAGCCCCACGGCGGCAGCGCCCCCGATCTTGTAGACGCTGAGGGCTTCGATCATGTAGCGCGTGCCGTCGCCCTTGGCCGTGGCCCAGAGGGCCCGCATCGTGGCGTGCATCGGCCAGAACCGCTGGACGTAGGGGTACCGCTCGGAGGGGATGTCGCCGAGGCTCCAGATGTATGCCCAGAAGAGGAAACCCGAAACTAGAAGAAGCGGCGTGAGCAAGGCCTCGGTCTTCAGAATGCTCGTGAACTTGGTGCGCGTCAGCTCGACGACACGGAAGAACTGGGCCGCCGTCCCGTAGTTGTGCAACGGGACGGGGGCGAACCAGACGTCAGGCTTCTTGTAGTTCGTCATCGCCAGGAACGACCCCTCCTTGATGAAGGGGAGGGCGATGGGCCGCCCCGTGATGCCCTGCATCCGGGCCGCCAGGTACGTGTTGAGCGGCGTCCAGAAGAAGGCGAAGGCGGCAAAGATCCAGAGGGGGAACTGCTCGTCGTCGACCTTCGGGGCGCCGCCCAGCCACCCGAGATTCACCAGCCCGTGACAGAGGACGACGTAGCCGGCGCTCGTGATGAGGAATATGACGAGGGCGATCCAAAGCGGCATGTCGCCGCGCGTGCGCTCAGGGTTCCAAAGCCGGCCCCAGTCGCGCTGGCTCTCGGCCTTGCGGCTGGCCCTCATCAAGCTGTAGAGGCCGATGACCGCGACCGAGATCGCCGCGCCGATGCCGACGCTCAGCCAGAGATCCAGGTTGTTGGCCATGTGGGTGGCGAGCGCGTCGTAGCCCTCCTGCCACTGCGTCAGCACCCCGGCGCGGTAGAGCACGGGGTTCAGGAAGACGTGGATGAGGATCGAGGCGCCGAACATGCCGATGAGGATGCGCGGCGGAAGGATGAACCCGACGAGCACCATCTGCAGGTCCAGCGTCAGGCCGAACGTGGCCGCCGGGAGCCAACTCCCGATCATCTCCGTCATGTCGAACCAGGGGATGGGCAGGAGCGTGATCGGCCGCGGGAAGACCGCCCCGGTGATGGCGGGGACGGCGACGTAGAACAGGCCGAAGATGACGCCGGCGGTCGCCCCGACCGAGAAGATCGGCCACCGCCACGACTCCTTCTTCTGGCTCGATTCGGCCAGGGCCGTGGCCCCCTCGGCCGCCACCGGGGCCATGGGGAACTCGAGCCGCTCGACGTCGGCCGTCACCCGGTACGCGATGTACCCCAGGCCCAGCCAGGAGAGCCGGTCGAGAATGAAGCTGGCCACCAAAACGAAGAATGCCGGCACCCACGCCGCATGGAAGAAGGTCCGTTGCTGGAGCACCTCCACGCGGGGCGCGACCCATTCCGGCAGGGCCTCGACGCTCGAGAGGCCGAACTGCTCGAAGACGGGGGACTGGCGGCAGTACTGGTTCCAGATGGCCATCGCGAACACGCCGCCCGTCAACATCAGCCCGCCGTAGATGCGGGTCAGGGTGCTGGCCGAGTAGAAGAGGAGATAGATTTCCTGCTTCTTCAGGGTGGTGAAGCTGCGGCGGGCCAGCTCGAGGAAGAGAATGACCGTGACCCACTCGGCAGCGGGGTTGTCCTTGCCGATCAGCAGGCCCAGGTAGATGTTGCCCGGGAGCATGACGAAGGCGACGAAGAAGGCCCCGAGAATGGTCTTCTTCGTGAAGCCTTCCTGGAACTCGGCCTCGGGCTCCTCCAGGAGTCCCTCGTCGTCCAGGGGCGGCTCGGTGGGTTTCGCGTCGCTTACTGAAATAGCTGGAGCCCTCGCTCAATATACGACCGGCGCTCCTCGAGCCGGATCGTCCGCCAGATCAGGAACTGCTTGCGAATAAGGTCCATGAACCGGAAGTTCGTGCGCATCCAGGAGCCCTCGTCGCTCGACAGCCGCCGCAGCGTGAACCGGACGCCGTAGACGCCCTCCCGCTCGGTCGGGTAGACGATGACGCGGCAGCGTTGGCTCACGCCGAGGTCGTAGGGCGTCGGGTAGACAATCATTTGGAGGATGAGCGTGGCCCCGCCGCCGCGCACCCGGGCCCGCGTCCGCAGACCCGACGTCGAGAAGTCCGGACTCGTGGGGTCGGCGTGCGATTCGAAGTGCTCGTGCAGGAACATGCCCATGCCGACGGCGTTGCCCCGCGTCAGGGTGAAGGGCAGCTCGATTTCGAGACGCCGGCCGAAGGTGGCCCCCGGCATGGCCCACCGGGCCGCGCCCGAAGGCGTGGCCAGGGCGGCGGCCTTGCGGGCCGGATAGACCGTCGCCGCCAGCACGATGACCGCCACCAGCGCCGCCGTGAAGAGCGCCGCGAGGGAGGAGTAGTTCAGCGACAACTCCCCGAACCAGCCCATCGAGACGACCAGCTTGGCCATGACCTGGCCGACGAGGTACCCGACCACGACCCCCGCGTTGGCATAGACGCTGGCCTCCGTGAAGAAGAGCATCGCCACGTGCCGCGGGGCGAGGCCCACCGCCCCGAGCATCCCGATCTCGCCCTTGCGCTCCTCGACGGTCCCGAGCATCGTGTTGAGGATGATGAGGACCGCCAGGGCGATGGGCGCCAACAGGGCCCAGTCCGGCCGGATCGTCCGCAGGCCCACGCTCCGGATGAGGTACCGCTGATCGCCGACGCCGGCGTAGACGTTGATCGCGAGTCGGCTCATCAGCTCGTCGACGACCTCGCGATGCTCCTCCGGCGTGCCGGGCGCGAACTTGACGCAAGCGGCCTTGAGGTGGCTCTCCGACATCTCCAGGACCCCATCGAGCGGCGCGATGGCCACGTCGCGGAAGCTCATGTGCTCGAAGGGCCGCTCCATCCCGACGTCCGACTCGATGTCGAGGGTGCCCCCCACATTGCCGCCCTCGGAGCCCGAGGCGAGGTAATCGACCGGGGCAATCGACTCGTTGTTGAGGCCGCGGATCGCATCCGCCTTCCTGGCGTCGAGGATGCCGATCACCGTCAAGTTCTGCCCCGCGTGCCGCACTCGGACCCGCTCGGTCCGAACGTCCTCGTCCGTCAGACCCAGCGTGTCGGCAACCTCGCGCGGGACGATCACGACGTTGCGTTCGCCCTCGGCCATCCAGCGGCCGACGGTGATGCACTGGTCAATGCCCGTCAAGTCGGCCTCGGCGGCCTCGAAACCGGCGATACACTGGACGATGGCCTTGGCGTCGGGCCGGTCGAGGCGGGCCAAAGGAAAATCGTTCTTGCCCTCGAGCCAGGCACCCCAGCCCCCCTCGGCCTCCATCCGCCAGCCGCGCTTCACCAGCGTGTGACGGCCGCCGAACTCCACCTCCAGGGCCGTGGCAATGGAATCCACCATGTTCTTCCAGAGCGGCATGCGGAACATCAGGCCGCTGTACGGGGCCCCCTCGGCCAGCGGAATGGGCAGGTGGTCGGCCGCCTCCTGGATCGACGTGAAACTGATGACGCTGAAGGCCAGCAGGATGAGCGTGACGATGGTCAGGACCGTGCGGCTCTTGCGCTTGCCGAGGTTGGCGATGCCGAGGTTGAACGCCACCGCGGTCGTGGAAAGGCGGCTGACGTCAGCCGAATGGACGCCCCCGGCCTGCTGACGCCACTTCTTCACCTGCTCCCCGAACCGGGCCGACACGAGCACCAGCACCACCGACGCCAGCACCAGCAGCGCAAAGGCCAGCAGAATGACCAGTGGCGTCAGCGAAATCTGGAACGCCGGATGCACCCAGAAAAGCAGCAAGAACACAATCGTGAACCAGATCAGCATCCCGCCCACGCGCGACACGGCCGTCTTGAACCCGAACGTCAGCCGCTCCATGAAGTACGCGAAAGGCAGGAGCAACACGAGGAAGAACACGACCCCGTACACCGCGTCGTTGGCCGTCTGCGTCACCTCCGGATAGGCGCGGGCGGCGTATCCCCAGGCGGCGTTCGCGCTTCGGGCCAGGTCTCCGTACCGATGCTCCTCGAGGGCCGCCTCCGCCGCCTCCAGATGACCCCGGGCCCGGGCCATCAACTCCTCGAGCTTCGTCGACCGGATGCCCGCCTCCCCCAGCCGATCCAGGCGATAGGCGTTCAGGCCGGTCATGTCCCGGGCCACGCGGAGCGTGGTTTCCTCGATCAGCCGCCCGCGCCCGACGGGATACCCGTTGCCCGTGGGATCTTCCGGACCCACCCCGAGGAGCACCAGGCGGCGCGCCCCCAGGTGCTGCTGGCCCATCATGACCTGCACGCGCAGGTTCTGCGGCACGAAGGCGACGGCACAATTGACCGCCGGATCGGCATCGCCGTTGCGGCCCTTGGTCTGCTTGACGGTCAGGGTGGAGTAGTGGCGCGGCTGGCTCTTGCCCTTGCCGTCCAAGACCTGGATCGTCTGGAGCTCCCTCAGGTACCGCGGGTCGATGGGATTGAAGATGGTGGCCGCGGCGCAGCGGAAAACGAGCAGGTTACGCTGCTCGACGGGGTCCTGGAGGCGCAGTCGATTCTCGAAGGTGGCAAGCTGGGCCTCGGCCTTGTCGATGGCCATGTCGATCAGGCCGCGCTCGTAGTCGAAACCATAGGCCCAGATCCACATGTCGTCCTTGCCGCCTTGGCTGCGGGCGTCGGGCTCGAAGGGGATGTGATAGTGACCGTCGCCGTCGGCCAGGACGGCCATGTGCGAGATCACCCCGCCCGTCTGCCCGGCGCCCTTGCCTCCCTGGTCCCCCCCCCCGCCCCGGGGCAGGTAGACCAGGGCCCCGTCGACCGGCATGTTCGGGAACGCGCCGGCCCGGACGTCGAAACGGACGATGCGGCCCTTGATCTCGGTCGGGCTGGAGCGGATTCTGTCGACCCGGGCCAGCAGCGACTCGTCCGAGAGCATCTCGTCCACGACGATCGCCGCCGTCTTGACCTGAGTCGCCAAGGCGTCGAAGTTCACCCGGTCGGGCACGTCGGCCGGGGTGTTGTGGATGTAGCGAGGGTCCTCGGCCGTGGCGAACGCGTAGGGCGTGATCCCGGCCAGCGTGAAGAGGCCCGTCGGCGCCGAGCTCTCCGCCGGCGTGTACAGGTTCCCCACATCCGCCGAGACGGTATCCACGAAAAGCGGCACGGGGGCCAGATCGAGCAAATCGTTGGCAAACCGGAGCGACTTCACATAGTGCTGGCTCAGGTTCGGCTGGATCGTCCAGAGGAAGTTGTTCGGCAATCCCCCGGCCGCCAGGGCCGACGACCCCTGACGGTTCAACGTCAGGTGCCGGCTGTGACTCGAGAGATCCAGCGAGCACGAAATGATCGGCTCGTAGCGTTCCTCGCGCACCAAGGCGACGAGGCGGTCCTCGGCAGCGGCCAAGTCCTCCGCCCCATCCTTCGCGAGACCCTCGGCCACCTTGATCGCCGTGTCGGCATCCTCGAAGCCCGCGAGAAGGGCGGCCAGTCGGGCGTCTTCCCGCTGGCCGGCCAGGCGCTTGCGGATCACCTCAAGGCGATTCGTCATCTTCTCCCGGGCGAAGGTATAGGTGACTTCCTCCGGGCCCGCCATCGACGCCCGCATGGCCCGGAGCGTCTCGGCCGGCAGGGCCCGGACCTCCTTCAGCGAGCCCACCTCCTCAAGCGTCTTCGCGATGGCCTTGACGCGGGCCGGGTCCTGCTTGAGCCGACCGAGCACCTCCGCCCTGTCGACGGGCTCGCCCAAGGCGGGATCCAGGAGCTTGAGGGCCAGCAGATGGCCTTTGAGGTCCTTCTCGGAGAACCGGCCGAGGGCCTTGTAGACGTCAAGCCGGACGTCCAGAGCCGTCCGCTCGTACGCCTCGCCGGTTCCCATGACCTCTTCGGACCGCTGGGCCGCGACACCCGCCCGGCGGAAATCGAGCCAGTCGCGAACCTGCTTCAGCAGGGCCTCTTCGACGTCACCGACCGTGGTCCCCGCCTCTTTCCGGAAGGCCTCGCCCGCCTCCTGGCTCATGTTCGGCCGACCGTAGGCGTACCCGTCGGGGTCGGCGAGGATTTCGGTCATGTACGCCGTGCGCGCCGCCTGCTCCTCGAAGTCCTCGGCCGCGTCCGCGAAGTACTCCTCTCCGTATCGGAGGATCGCCCCGAGGCTCCGCCCCCCGTAGATAGCCTGGTACTGGCTGTCGACCGCCGTGACGATGACCGTGTTGTTGCGCCGCAACGGACTGGCCTTAGCCAGGTACTCGGTCACCGCCAGCAGGGCCACAAGCCCTCCCGACTGATCCGCCCCATGGGGCGCGGCGGGGGCGCAGCACATCGAGTCCAGCGGCCCCGTCATCACGACCGCCTGCCGAGCTTTCGCCATCGCCTTCAGACGCGACGCCAGACGTCCCGCGTAGCCCTGCTCCTCGTAGCGCAGCACTCGGCGCAGGGTCCACCGCACGACCTCCGGCGGCCAGGACTCGATCTCGGCCTCCGCGAGCCCCGCGGCCGCCCCCCTCGGTCCTCGGCCGTCCGCGGCGAGCGCCTCGGCCAGGCCCGCCGGGACCGGATCGGCCTCGCTCGCGGTCCGCAGGGCCTCCCGCATTCCCGCGCGCGTCTCGACAATCACCGTCGCGGGCAACAGGCCCAGCACGTTGCCGCACGGCACGTTCGTCCAGCGCATCGTGCCTTCGAGACGGACGCGGACGCCCTTCTCGGCCATCCCCCGCAGGCGGGCCGAAAGGGCTTCGTCGGCGTAGTATCGGGGGAAATTCACGGGCAGGTTGATGAACTTGTCGGCCGCCTCCTTTCGGACCATGTCGTCTTGGTGGAGCAGGATGGCGGCTTGGGCCCCGTGCATGGCCCACCACTGCCAGTTGGCCTTCGACCGGAACTCCAGCAGGACGATGGCGCCGTCCACGTCCTGCTCGTACCGCCCGAGCATGCTGCCGCGACCCAGGTACACCAGCGGCCCCTCGATGCCTCCCTCAGGCAGCGTGCTCGGCATGGACTGGTTCGGCCAGATGGCATAGAGGGTGTGCGGGTCGCCGTCGGGGGGAGCCAGGAAAATGCGGGCGCCCTCGTCCACCGGGGACGCGCGGTCGAAACGATCCAGGGAAACCCGTTCGAGGCCGATCTCGACGAATTTCTCCTCGACATACGCGCGGGCCGACGCGTGGCCCGTCTGACCGACGGTGCGCGGCCCGAAATCGAAGATTCGGCGAACGGACGCCTCAACCGCCTCCCGGCCGAGCGCCGGATACGCGTCGATCACATAGAGCCGGACGTACTCCAGCACCCGCCGCCGCAGCCATGCCAGCGTCAGGTCGTCCACCCGGGCGGCGGCCGGCAGATCGGCCATGAGGGCGAGCTTCGACTCGAGCGTCGCGGCTTCGCGCAGGGGCGCGTAGATCTTCTCGAGCCGTTCGGTAATCGTACCCGTCTGGTCCTTGACGAGGTCCCGGATGGCCGGGGCCGCCATCTGGGCTTCGAGTGCCTCCGGATCGGGGTCGATGCCCAGGCCCGAGAGGATCGTGGCACGGGTGTCGCGGAGCGAGTCGGTGCGTTCGGCGGCCCGCTCGTCGATGACCGACTCGATCCACGCCTCCGCCCGGGGATTCGTGCCGAACGTGTAGTCGGGGTAAGTCCGAAGAATCTCCAGGGCCTGCTCGGCGGGCGGACGGTCGGCGGACGGTTCGGCCGCCGAGGCGGCCCCCGCCACGACTACGATCACCGCAAGTTGCGAGGCCCAGAACCTCACGTTAATATGCCTCCGGCATGTACACCTGCTGCGGAAGGCTCATCAACCAGTCGCCGCCCCCGTACAGGAAGTACGCGTGGGCCAGCGTCCAGAACACGTACATCAACAGGTGGCCGATGATCATCCCATAGGCGATCGGCAGGAGCTTCCGATAGAGCTTCATCCCGCCGTATCGAATGACCGTGCGCTTGGCGAACCACGCGATCAGCATCGGCCCCCACACCATGTTGACGTGCGTCACCGTCTGGTGCTGAGCGAACGCCCCATGCAACGGCGCCAGACACCACACCAGGTACCCCAGCGGGTGCACCGGGAAGCGCAGCCACTTCGACCGCGCTACCAGCAGCATCGCCATCACGGCCACCCCCACGACGCACGCGACGGCCTCCGGCGTGTGGATGTAGCCGATGTCGAGGGCCTTGCCTCGCGTGCGGTAGAAGGCCCATAGCGGCATCGTGCCTGTGGAGATATGAGCATGGAAGTAACCCTCGCCCTGGAAGTAGGCCATCCAGAGGAAGCCCAGGGCCCCGAACACCAGCGCCGTCACGAACGCCGCCAGCACGCCGAATCCGATGGCGCGCGGCGAAGGTCCGTGCCGCCGCGCCACCTCCAGCCCCTCCAACTGAAGCGGGGCCATGGCCGGAAGCGTCGACATCGTCATCCAAGAAAAGTGGTTGTTCAGGAGGTTGTTGCTCCGCCAGCCCCATACGCTCGGGCCGCCCCAGACGCGCGGCACGCGAACGGCGGCGGGCATGAGGTAGTTCGACGGGATGCCCGCCTCGGCCCGCAGACGCGCAAACGCCACGATCATCAGGTAGAACAGCACCAGCCACAGGAACACCAGCAGGTACCCCGGCGCGCCCATCGGCTCGCCCGGAGCCCCTGCGGCGGGCTCCATCAGCACCCACACCATCCAGGCGAAGAGGAACACGAAGCATCCCAAAAACCCCCATCCCGCCAGCCGTCGCGGCACGAACCCGGGGGTGCTCGAGCGCACCGCCTCGTGTGAGAACGGGGCCCGCACCAGCGCCCAGAGCCCTCCCCGACTCCGCCACAGAAGAAACAGCGCCACCACCATCATCGCCCCGATCCCCTGATCTCGCGGGAACGGGTAGCGAGGCATCTGCCAGTCCAGCGGCTCGGGGGGCGACTCCGTCACGTTCCACCCCACGTTCGCCGCCAGAAGGTGAAACAGCGTCCCCACCAGGAAGAAGATCCAGATCGAACGCGAGATCTCCAGGTGCACCAGATACCCGATGCCCAGGAGGATCGGCGAGAGGACCAGGACGTTCGTCTTGATCGCGTCCCACGGGGCCTTTGTGAAGACCCGCCGGAAATCAATCATCAACTCCCCGACCGGGATGTCGTACTTCTGATAGTACCGAAGGCCCGAGAGCAGAAGCAGCGCCACCGGCACGGCCAGACCGAGCCAGAAGAGCCAGTTGACGAGCAGCGGGTGGCCTACGCGTCCCTCGCGGGACCCCTCCTCGATCACCGCCGCCGGGGCCGCCGCCAGCGGAAACGCCAGGTTCTCCCGCTCAACCCACTCCTGCCGCAAAATCTCCACCAGGAACATGATCGAGAGGAAAAGGCCCAGCAGGAAAATGCCCCAGTTCACCAGCGGCCACATCCACAGGGTCCAGGGAATCTTGTGCCACGCGAAAACCAGCTTCTGCCACGTGGTCATGTCCCGAAGCCGGTACTGTTCCTGGAGCCCCAGCCCGATGCCCGACCAGAACCGCTTGAGCGGCTCGACCCGGGTCTCACGCTGCTCCTTCGAGAGTTCCTTCTCCAGCCCCACCTTCGGGAACACCGTCCGGCTCTGAAGCGCGTACGCCGGCGCCACGCTCGGCACCCGCCGGTTCACGTACTCCGAGGCCACGTTCGTCATCTCGGTGAAGACGGGCTGAACGAGCCCCACGTTCGCCACGGGCAGGCCCGTCATGAGCATGACGTACAGGAGCACCAGCTGCCATCGCCGGAAGAGCCGCACCCGGCCCGCGGCAAACACCACGAGGTTCACCAGCACCAGGGCTACCAGCACTCCGACCGCGCCGGCGGGCGGCGCGGACGTCTCGAAAAAGCTCAGCTTCGCGCCGTAATCGACCCAGAGCACCAGGGGGATGAGGGCCACAAGAATCACGAGGCCCAGCAAGACCGTCAGGATCAGGCCCACGACGCTCGGCTGCGTCCCGGTCTCCTCCGGGGCCGCCTCCTCATCCGGGAGCGCAGGCGCGGACACCTCGCGAGACTGATCCAGTTCCGCCACCCATCGCTCCTTCACCGGCCGCCCGGCGAATCGGCCCCCACGCGGCCTCCGGGTGCCCCGGGGCCATCGGTCCCATCCTTAGCCCCAGCACCCTACCGACGGAACCCGGCTCTGTCAAGCACCTCGGAAAGCGCGCACTCATGGAACACGGGCGCGCCGTCAAAGTGCCGCACCACACGCCCGAGAACCCCGAAAATCAAGGTGGGATAGGGACTTTTACCGGCGGCGTCGGACCAAGGCCGCCAGGCCCAGCGCCAGCAACGCCGCCGCCCCCGGTTCCGGGGCCGCCTGTCCCGTGGCGGCGTCGAAACGGTGCTCGAATCGCCGCACCTCGTACAGGATCAGCGCGTCGGCTCCGTCCACAAATCCGTCGTAGTTCAGGTCGCCCGAAAGCCACGTGCCGGGCCGGTTGAAGTGGCTCGCGTCGAGCAGGATCAGGGCGTCCGCCCCGTCGACGAAATCGTCGCCGTTGACGTCGCCCAGGATCATCTCGCGCACGGCGAGCGACGTACCTGTGTCAACAAGGCCCAGGCCGGTCCGCGTCGCGTCCTCGACTTGGTTGGTGCCGAGACCCGCCCCGTCCCACGTCCCGCCCTCGTGGGCCGCGCACAGGGCCTCCCAGACCGTCTCGACCTGCGTGAGCGGGTTGTGGATGCGCAGCAGGTCCCGGTCGATGCCGGGGTCGAATGCCAGCGTGAAGCGCGCCGAGGTCGCGTCCACCGTCAGCCCGTACAGGTCCTGGACCGTCGTTGCGGTCAACACGCCCCCCTCCACCTCGAGCGAGAGGTTCGGTTCCATCGCGCCGCCGTCTCTCGCCCCGAGGTTCGCGGCAAGGGTCACCGTGCCTTCGGCGACGCGAAGGGTCGTGGCCGGGCCGTGGTCCCGGGCAGCCGTGGGCCCGATCGTCCAGGCGCCCTCGCCTTCCTTCACGAGCGTGGACGCCGGCCCCAGGGCCAGGGCCGCGCCGGGGCCGTCCAGGATGACGTGCGACCCGGCGTGGACCTCGAGCGTCCCGTCGGCATCAAACGTGCCCGTGACGCGAAGGGCCGCGTCGGCTCCCGCGATGCGAAGGCGACGGCCGAAGTCGAGCTGCACGTCGGCGACCGTGTGCTCGATCGACGGACCGGGCGTCTCGCGTCCGACGGACACGGTCGAGTCGGCGTCGACAAGCAGGCGGCCCTCGACCGCGACGGGCACATCGGCCCGCAGAAGCAGCGTCCCGCCGTCCACGTGCACGTCCGCGTCGCCGAGAGCCCCCGGCGCGCCAAGCCGCAGCGTGCCGGCCTCGACGCGCACCGCGTCGGAGAACGTCCCCGCCGCGCCGAGCACGGTCGTGCCGGACCCGGTCTGCAAGAGCCCTGCCGCGCTCACGCCGCCCGCCAGAGCGAGCGTACAACCCCCGTCCACGCGCACGAGCAACGGGTCGGCGGACGTGACGGGGACATCGAGGACGTGCGTCCCGGCTCCGGTGCGGCTCGTCACCTCCAGGATCGCCGCATCGATGGACACGTCCATCTGCAAGGCCGCGCCCCGGAGCGTGTAGCCGCGCGGCGAATCGCACCGCAGATGGCCCAGCGTCACCGGCGCGGTCAACGTCACGTTGGAGGGGCCTGTGATCGCCCCGCCGAGCACCGCCACCGTGTCCGTGCCGCCCGGCGCGACGGGCGTGGTCCAGCGACTCGCGTCGGCCCACTCGCCGCCTCCCTCGGCGTCCCAGGCGGCGCCGGCCAGCACGCTGTTGATCCACGTCGCGTACGAAGCCAGACGAATGCCTGAAGAGACGTCGGGCATGCTGTTGGCGGGGTCCGTCGGGTCGCGGAACCACGTCTCACGGCCGAGAGGCCCGGTATGCGAGGTGGTCGTCCAGCCCAGGCCCACCACGCTCCATTGGTCGCCGGGGGCGGGCACGAACCATCCGCTTCCCGAGTCGCCGCTCGCCAGCGACGCTTCGCACGCCAGCCCGGTCTCGTCGAAGTCGATCCGGAGGAAGTCGCTCGTGTACGTCTTCCCGCCCACGACCACCGACGACCGGCCGGCCGTCGGTCCCGTACGGTTCTCGCCCCACCGCAAGACGCCCGGGTCCGTCCACGCGTAGCCGTAGACGTAGTCGTCGGGCGGGCTTCCCGCCACGAGGGGCTGCCCGCGACCATAGCCGTAGCCGCCCAAGGCCACCACCATCCCGAGGTCGCCGTTTCCCGGCACCGACGCGTATTGCGTGAGCGCTGCCGGCCCGCCGTCCGACTCAAGGACCGCCACGCGCAGGTCGGCCGCCGCCGCTCGGAACTCGTCGGCTACGGTGTAGAACGACCCATCAACCGCGACGGTCGTCCCAAGGCCGCCCCCCTGGTGGCAGGTTGTGAGGGCGTAGGGTGTGGAGACCATGCCCGTATCCCCGACGACGACGGCGGACGTGCCGCCGGCCCAGTGGGCCACGACGGCATCAAAAGGACGGGAGGAGGGCTCGGCGTCGGTGTGCTTGACCAGCGCAAAGACGGGGCGAGCCGCCAGGAGGACGACCAACAGACACGCCGCACAAGCCCCTTGGCGCCTCGTCATTGCCGCCCCCGGCTCGCCCCGCTCGTGGCCGCGGCCCCCGGCAAGCGGACCTGCGACGCTCTCGATGAGGAAGTATACGTGCGGCAAGGGCCAAGTCAAACCGGGCGCCCTGCCGGGCGCAAAAAGGCGGGGAGCCGTTCCTTCGCGGAACGGCTCCCCGGGGAATCGCCGTACGTCTTATCGGCCGAAGCCGATGGGCATTGTGATCGTCTTAGCGGCGACGCCGCAGCACCGTGAGCAGACCGCCGAGACCCAGCAGCACCATCGTCCCGGGCTCGGGAAGAATCGTCAGCTCGCCCACGGCACCCGGATCCGCCGGATCGTTGGCCAGGGCCTCGCTGTCCGTCACCGTCAGCCGCAGGGCGTAGGTGCCGTACTCATCGATGCCGGGCAGGCCGAGCAGCGTATCCAGACTCCAGTCGACCGTCTGGCCCCAGTCTTCGAGGGCCAGGGCGCCGTCGAGCACGTCCGCGAAGAGCTCCCAGTGGTAGTTCGTGCCCGTATCCGGCAGGGGGGTCCCCTCCTCGGCATCCCCGGACAAAGCACCGTCAAGCGTCACGTACCACGCGGAGTCGGTCTTCTCACGCCACCAATCGTTGATAAACACCTTGTCGCCGATCAGTTCGCTGTCGGCCGGCTCGCGCTCGGCAACCGGCGTGGCCTCGTAGTGGCCGTCGCCCGGCACCGTGCCCGGACCGGCGTCACTCCGCAGATCCGCCACGGGCGGCGTGTTGG
>CAYWVR010000004.1:0-25085 GCA_964461715.1 uncultured Anaerolineales bacterium | reverse complement strand
TCTTCTTCATCGCGATTCCCCTTTCCTTGGCTTTCCGATCCTGAGAGCGGCGACGACGCAGGAGCGTCATGCCGACCAGGCCCACACCCATCAGAGCCAGCGTCGCCGGCTCGGGCGTGTAGTTCTGACCGTAGTTGACCGACAGGAGCGAGAAGTCGGCGAAGTCGACCACGTCGTTGCGGTCCAGATCGCCCTCGTCCCACGTCTTGTTCGTTTGACCGTAGTTGACCGAAAGCAGCGAGAAGTCGGCGAAGTCCACCGTCGCATCGACGTTGATATCGCCGGTACGGGTCAGGCGGGCCTCGACGTAGTCGGCGCCGTCGTTCTTGTTGGCGATACCGATGGCACTGCCGCCGTGGTCGCCGATGTTGGAGTCGATGATGCGGCCGTCGACGACCATGGCCTCCATCGCCGCCTCGGCCGCCGCGATGTCGTCCGCGTAGACCTTAAGGCTGGTGGCGACGCCGCTGGTGGCGCCGCTGGCCAGATCGAGCTGGCCGGTCGTCCCGATGCCGAGGCTGCTGGCGTCGCTGGCGATGCCCGTGGTGTCGGTCAGGGCCAGGTTGCCGTTGACGGTGATGCCGGCGTGGTTCTGGAAGCCGCCGACCATAAGCGTGGCGCCCTCGTCGACCTGGAGGTCGCCGGTCGACGTGCTGCTGATGATCGTGGCGGCGCCCATGTCGGTGCTGCCGCTCAGGGCCTGGATCATGCCGTCGTTCATCACGGTGTGGCCGGCCGGATCGCCGTACTCGATGCTAACGCCATCACCCGGATCGAACGCCAGTTTGCTGTCGCTGGTGTTGATCGTGGTGTCCTTGACCCCGTGGGTCGTGTTGTAGATGACCGCGCCGGAGCTGATCGAGAGGTTCTCGATCACGTCGACCGGCTGAGCGCCGGCCAGGTTGCCGGTCAGGTGGACCGTCGGGCCGTCGATGTTGAGGTCCAGCTTGCCGGTCGAGCTGGTGGCATCGACGTCGAAGCCGGAGTTGACGTAGATGTGGCCGTCGGAGCCGCCGGTCATGTTGAGCTCGGCGTTGGACCCGGCGCCCGGACCCTTGATGGTCGGGTACGCCAGGAAGGTGCCTTCGGTGACGTCCTCGAAGCCGAGCCGCAGGGTGCCGTTCTCGAAGACCCCGAGGCTGGTGCCGTTCTCGAAGAGGAACTCACCCGGATTCCAACCGTCGCCGTCGGTGTCGACGCCAACCCAGCCGGCGTCGGCCTGCCAGACGGACTCGTCGATGAAGCCGTAGGTACCCCAGATACGGACGGCGCCGCCGTTCTTCACCTCGATGCCCTCAAGATGCTGGGTCTCGAAGCCCGGACCCTTCGGCGGGTTGAAGCCGTGGCCCTGATCGCCCTGGACCCACTCCTTGGCCGTCGCACCGAGGGCGCTCTGGCTGGTGATGGAGTTATGAAGCTCGAGGGCCGACCCGTCGACGACGTAGTAGAACTTGTAGTTGTCGAAGTCGCCCGTCTCGGTGTCGGCGATGCCGTCGTAGTGGTCGCGGCCCATCCGAAGGGCGCCGCCGCCGGTGATCTCGATGTAGTTGACCGGCGCGTCGATCAGCTCGCCGGTGACCTCGTCGGAGAAGACGACGCCCTCGAACGTGTGGTCGCCGTTCGGGCGGTAACCCCAGACGATCGGGTCGACGCCGTTGCCGGGGAGGTCGAACTTGTACGGGTTGGCCTTCGAGGACCAGTCCGCCGGGTTGATGGAGGCGACCTGGAAGTCGAGCACGTCATCCTGCGGAGAGCCGGAGACGAAGTGGCCGTTGGCGTCGGTGACCCGGACCATACCGCCCGGATAGATGTCGCCGATGCGGCCGCCGTCGCCGTCCCGGTTGCCCGTGAAGTCGACGATGCCGCCGCTCTCGATGACGGCCCAGTCGCTGCCCATGCGGCCGCGCAGCGAGTTGGCCAGGGCGATGCTGGCGCCGTCCTGCACCGTGACGGTGCCGCCGGTGCCCCCGATCCAGCCGATGCCGAGGTCCAGCTTACCCTCGGCGAGGATGACGTCGCCGTTGAACGAATACTCCTCATCATCCTCAAGCAGGAGCGTCTGGCCAGTGCCGATGTCCAGGACGGCCGCGCCCTCGCCGTTGCCGCCGAAGGCGACGGTGTTCTTCATGCCGGCGATGGCGGGCGGAGAGGCCGGGTCGATCTGGAACGCGCCGCCGTTGGGCAGCTCAAGCGTGCCGCCGGCCCAGACCTCCAGCCGTCCGGTGTCGCCGAGGCTGCTGACGTCCGGGACGACCAGCGTGCCGCCCTCGACCTTGGTGGCCAGGGCGACCCACTCAAAGACGTCGGGCTCGGTCTCTTCGAGCTGCCAGCCGGCGTAGGTGTTGGCCGACGGCGGGGTGCCGGGGGCCGTCATGGTGTAGGAGTTGGAGCCGATCTTGCGAAGGTTGGCGGTGCCGCGGACGAACGCGCCGTCGTCGACGTCGGTGTTGCCGGCGCCCGGCCCGCCGATGATGTAGTCCCCCGCGGGGAAGAGGGTCGCGATCTCGGCGACGGTGAAGCTGCCGCCGGAGTTCGAGATCCCGCCGCCCTGGAGGTCGATGTTGGCCACGGTGTGGCCGGTGTTGTTGAGGTCGACGGCCCCGCCCTCGTGGACGACGACCGTGGCGGCCGCCGACAGGGCGTTGGCATCGGTGAGGCCGGTGGGCAGCCAGAGGTCGACGTTGCCCGTGAGGCCGGCGTTGTTCTGGGTCAGGACGACGGTGCCTCCCGCGATCGGGCCCTGCGTGGTGCCCGTGATGGGATCATCGTCGCTCGGGTCCCACCCGATCTGCAGGCTGGTCCCGGTGTCGCCGAGGACGTCGTCGACCGTAAGCTGGGCCCCGCCGCCACCGAGCATGTACAGGCCGGCGTTCGGCGTGAGGTTACCGGAGTAGGTCGAATCGGCGGCCGCACCGAGGGTCAGGATGTCGCTCGAGAAGGTGAGGTCCTTGTCGGTATCCATCGAGAGGGCCAGGACACCGCGGGAGCTGGTCGTGTCGACCTCGCTGTAGTCGTGGTCCAGCTCCTGGACGGTGTAGGCGCTCTGGCGGCCGATCTCAACGGTGGCCGGTGCGCCGGCGGCGCTGGTCGCGATGACCCAACCGCCGGGGCTGGTGCCGATGGTCAGTTTGTTGAACGTGTTGCTGCCGCTGAGGATCAGGCTGCCCTCGCCGGCCTTCGTCAGGTCGAACGCACCGCCGATGTCGGTGGCCATGTCGACCGTGGCGTCCTCCGGCACGGTCCAGATGCGGCTGCCGGTGAGGTTGAAGCCGTCGGCGTCGCTGAAGGTCAGGGTGGTTTCGGCGACCGAGGAGAGGGTCATGTCGTTGCCGTCGGTGATGTCGCCGGCGAGGTCGGCGTCGAGGGTAGCGTGGATCGTGCCGCCCGCCGTGCCGTCCCCGAACAGGACGTTGTAACCTGCGTCGACGGCGTCGACATTGACGTTCATCGTGCCGTAGACGGGGGTGACCGGCGCGGTGGCGCCGACCATGCTGTTGTTGATGTTCAGGATGCCGTTCGGGCTGTCCAGGTCGGCGGCCTGGACGACCAGGTTCGTCAGGTTGGCGGTGTCGCCGTTGATGTCCATGCGACCGCCGGCCGCGACCGTGGCGGCATGGGTGTTGAAGTCGATGCCGGCCGCGTCGATCTGGGCGATCGGCTGGCCCACCGAAGCGCCGCCCACGTCCGTCTCAGGCTCCACGACGAAGGTGCCGGTGCCGATGGCCCCGGCGTCGGCGATGACGAGCGTGCCGTCCTCGACGCGGGTGTTGAGGTAGGCGCCGGTCCCGGAGAGGGTGACCGTGGTTCCGCCTCGCTTGACGAGGTTGCCGGCTCCCTCGATGGCGCCGCTGACGGTGAAGTCCTGGCCCGCGTCGCCGAAGATGGCGTCGCCGGCGAGGCTCAGGGTTTCCTGATAGTCGGCGCGGACCAGGTCGTCGGCGAACTCGCTGTAGACCTGGGCCTGATCGGCGATCTCGATGTCGAAGATGCCCGCCCCGTCATTGATGGTGGCGAAGTTGAGGACCAGGGCCCCGGCGACGGGGCTGGTCGGGGCGACGGCGCCGATCTGCTCGGCCGACAGCTTGAGGTTGTCGGCGGCCGGCAGGGCGCTCATGTCGAGACCGTCGGTGGCCACGTCGATGCCGGTGCCCGCGGCGATGGTGGTCGTGATGCCCTGGAGGGCGTTCGGTCCGTTGACGCGGAGCCAGCCCTCGTTCAGGTTCAGATCGATGTTCGCGCCGACGACCGACGTGGTGATGCCCACGGTTCCCGCGCCGTTCTTGTCGATGACGCTGCCGATCCCGTGGTCCCAGCTGTCGAGCGTATCGAAAGTCACCAGGCCGCTGGCCTCATTATTGATCGTCAGGCCGAAGTCGATGGTGGTGTTGCCGAACTCCGCCGTCCCGCCGCCGATGATGTCGGTCGTGTCGAACAGGTCGCTGGTGACGGCCGTCAGAGCGCCCTGGAGGTCCAGGGTGACGCGGGTCGTCAGCGGCGAGTCGGGCAGCGGGCCGGACTCGATGGTGTCAAAGGCGGCCGTGTAGCCGTCGTTGGTATCGATGGTGAAGGTGAAGGACCCCTTCTCGGCGTCGAGCGTCAGGTCGTCGAAGGTGAGGGTCTCGTTTTCGCCGGCGTCGGCGTTCTCGACGAGGAGGCGGTTCTTCTGGTGTATCGCGTCCACCGTGTGGCGGACCGCGACGTCCATGCCGTCGCCGCTGCCGACCGTGCCGGAGGCGTCGCTCTGGAAGACAGCCAGCGCCTCGTCCGTCTCCTCCGCTCCGCCGCCCATGAAGACGAGATCGGCGACGGTGTCCTCGGTCGTCAGGACCGCGTCGGGAGTGTTGCGGACGACGAGCTCGCCCCCCGCGTTGACCGTGGTCGTGCCGACGTCGTAGGTGCTGCCGTCCTGGACCTCGACCGGGGCGAGGACGGTGGCCGTCGTGGCGGTCAGGCTCGGAGTGTCGCCCCACTGGGTGATGAACTCGACCTCTTCGGTGTTGGAGAAGACGATATCCTCGACGGCGATGTCGCCGAGGACGCGGATCCGCTCGGAGCCGGCCAGGGTCAGCGTGTTCGCGCCCGCGTCGGTGACGTCGCGGACGTAGACGCGGTCGTCGTGGTCGTCGTTGTTGATGGTGCCGTCGCCCTGGAGGGTGGCGTTGATGCGGATGTCGATGTTGTTATCGACGTCGGTGTTGAGCTGGCCGCCCTGGAAGCGGACGTCGGCGATCTCGAGCTTGCCCGCGTTGTCCTCGTCGGCGCCCCGCACGCTCCCGATGGTGCCCTCGCCGGTGACGACGATGGGCGAGTCGATGGTGACGGTGATCTCCGGATCGGGGTTGATGGATTCATCGACCGCAAACGCCAGCGCCCCGCCGCCGGCGCCCAGCTCGTACGTCAGGTCCGGGTCGGTGTAGGAGCCGTCGGCGCCGCGGTTGGTGAACGCGTTGCCGCCCGTCTCCAGCTTGATGGTGCCGGCGCCGGGGTCGTCGTAGACGTCGGCCCAGCCGTCGGCGACCGTCAGGGTGTTGCCGCCCAGCTCGAAGCTGTCGGTGTACCCGAGGTCGAAGCCGTTGAGATTCAGCCACCCGTTGTCCTGGTCGGAGAGAAGCACGTGGTGGCTGGAGTTCCAGACGACGTCCGTGCCCATGGCGCCGATCATGCGGGCATTGCGGTTGCCCTCGATGACGAGGACCCCGGGCCCGCTGATGTTGCCGAACACGAGGTGATCGGTCGTGTCGGTGTTGCGGACGTAGCCGGTGCCGGCCTCGACGGTGACGTCCATGACGAGATCGGAGTTGTTGATGCGGTCGTACTCGGCCCGGGCGCCGTCGGCAAGCCGCACGTCGCGGAGCCAGACGATGCCCTCGTTCGAGCCGCCGGAGCCCCTGTCGGTCTCGATGACGGCGTCGACTTCGCCGGCGCCGTTGGCGACCTTGAGCGGGGTGATAAGCTCAAGGACCGTCGGCATGTCGTCGGCGGAGCTGTCGCGTCGGCGGACGTTGAAGCGGACGTTCTCGCCGCCGTTGACGTTGATCTCGCCGAGGGACCAGGTCTTGTGCTCTTCGAGGTTATCGGCGTTGAACTGGAGGTAGCCGTCGCTCCAGCCAGCACCGCCGTCGGCGCCGAGGATGTTGATGACGCCGCCGGCGCCGATCGACTCCTCTCTCCAGAACCGAAGCTGGCCGTCCTTGACGTTGACGACGCCGTTGACGAGACCGCCGGCGTAGCCCATGTCGTAGCCGTTGAGCTGGAGCTGGTCGCCGGCGCCGACGACGACCAAGTCGCCGCCGCCCATTTCGGTGGTCCCGGTCTGGGTCCCGATGAGGCGGTTCCTGCGCATCGAGCCCTCGATGACCAAGGTGCCGGGCCCGACGATGTCGCCGAAGAACAGGTGGTCGGTCGTGTCGTCGTTGCGGACGTAGCCGGTGCCGGCGTCGACGGTGACATCCATGACGAGATCGGAGTTGTTACGGCGGTCGTAGTCGGCCCGGGCGCCATCCTCGATGTGAACGTTGGTCAGCCAGACGATGCCCTCGTTCTGGTCGCCGGAGCCCCTGTCGGTCTCGATGACGGCGTCGATATTCTGGGCGCCCTGGACGATGTTGAACTCATGGTCGAACTTGAGGACCGCCGGGAGGTCGTCGGCGAGGCTGTCGCGTCGGCGGACAAGGAAGCGGACATTCTCGCCGCCGGAGACGTTCACCGTGCCGCCCTCCCACGTCAGGACGGTCTCGGCCTCATTGTTCACGAACTGCAGGTACGCGGCCTGGTAGTCGGGGCTGCCGTCGGCGCCGAGGGTATTGATGGTGCCGTTCCAGAGGCCGGCCGACGTCTCGTCGGCGTAAAGCTGGGCGTTGACGAGCTCGACGGTCGCGCCGCCGAGGATCGGCCCATAGAGATGGAGGTTATTGGCGTCCATGTCGGCGGTGCCGAGGGTCAGGGTGTGGGCACCGGTGGCATCGACGCTCTCGAGCTTGACGCCGTCGTTGCCCTGGCGGACCAGGGTGCCGCTGCCCTCGAGGGTCAGGTCCCAGCTCCACTGCGTGGCGGTGAGGCCGCTGCGGTCCGTTGCGACGAAGGCGCCTTCCTGGAAGCGGACGTCGTTGAAGTTCCACTGCTTTTGCCCGCTGCCGCCCTGCTCGTCCATCTCCCAGTAGGCGTTCTGATCGGCCGGTCCGGCGCCGGTGAAGACGATGGTCTGGGCGTACTCGATGTACGTGCCGTAGTCGAAGCGGGTCTCCATCTGGCCGCCGTTGTCGATGCGGATTTCGCTTCCGAAGGTGCCGTCCGAGAAGTCGCTCTGGAGATTGACGCGGTCGGGGAGTTCGAGGCGGCCGTCGGACTTGACGTGGATGATGCCGGTGATGTCGGGATCGGCGTTGGTCGCGAACTGGAGCTCGCCGTCCCAGATGGTGACGTTGCCGGCGGCGAAGCCCTGCTCGATCTGGACCGTGCCGTTCGTGCGGACGCGGTCCAGATTGCCGTCGGTAACCGTGTCGTAGCGGTTGACGTAGACGTCGGCGTAGACGGGATTGCCGTCGAAGCCGTCGGCGTCGAGCAGGTTGACGTTCTTCTCCCACTCGAAGGTGCTGCCGCCGCCCATGCCGAGATGGACGATCTCATCGACGCCGTCGGTGGCGGCAAAGGTGAGGTCGGTGGCGTCGTTGTTGGCGCTCCACATGGACCCGCCTCCGGCGCGGCCGTAGACGCCGCCGCCCTTGGTCAGGGCGAGGTCCTGGTAGCCGTCCTGGGTGTCGCCGCCCCGGCCGAGGATGTAGATGACGTCCGTGGGGAGGGCGACGCTGTTGACGTCCGTGAAGTCGAACCTTTCGAGCTCGTTTCCGCCGTCGGGCACGAGGGCGATCATCGAGCTGGGCTCGAAGGTCCCCAGCGTGGCGATTGTGGCGAGGTCGCCCTTGGTGTCGACCGCGACGAGGCCGGGCTCGCTGGAGGGGCCCTTGACGGTGACCGCGCCGCTGAGGAGTGTCTGGCCGCTATCCATGTCGAGGCCGGCGCCGGGGCCGACGACGAGCGTGCCGCCCGCGGCGATCGCGATGGGGTGGTCCAGGACGACGCGACCGTTCTCGACGGTGTAGGTCTGGCCGGAGGCGACGACGTTTGCGGCGTCCAGGAGGAGGACGAGGGTGTCCTCATCGTCGTCGATGTCGGCGAGCGCCGGGAGGCGGTTGATGAGCAGGGCGGGGCTGCCGCCGGAGCCGTTGGTGGCGTTCTTGACGGTCAGGAGGCCGGCGCCGGTGAAGTTGTAGGCGTCGGTGCCGGGGTTGTTGATATCGATCTGGGCCGCCGTTGTGCCGTCGCCGAGGACGAGGTCATAGCCGCTCATGAGGACGTCGATGTCGCCGTCGGCGCCCGCGTACTGGGTGATGGAGCCGGTGAAATCGCCCGCGAGGGTCCAGGGACCGAGGGCCACGCCGGCGCCGTAGATATCGTCGGTGGTGGTGGCGCCGCCGTCGAAGTCGGTGTCGACGACCATGTCGGCGTCCTTGCCGACCATGCCGCGGTAGATCAGGTGGTAGTCCTCGGGGTTTCCGGCGAAGAGGTCCTCGCCGAGGTCGAGGGTGGTGGGCAGGTTGTAGGCCGGGCCGGTCATCTTCGAGAGGTCCGGCGCGAAGACGGCGCCGGCCTGGAAGGAGACCTTGTCGGCCGCGGCGGTGTAGTCGTAGTCGGCGTTGTCCATGTCGCCGCCGATCGCCGCCGACGGCTTAATGTCGAAGCCGGGGAAGACGGACTGCTGGGCGTCGACATTGATGTAGTAGACGCCGCTGGTGTTGGCGGTGACGCCGGTCATGGCGCCGTCCGCCCCGACCACCAGCGTGCCGCCGCTGTTGAGGTTGAGCTGCTTGCCGCCGGCGATGGCGCCGGCGATGTTGAGCCAGAGTTCGCCGTTGTTGATGGCGATGTCGGCGTTGACGGAGCCGGCGACGTTGGCGTTGAAGCGGCCGCCCGAGAGGATGATGTTGGTGGCCGTGATGGGGGCGTTGGCCGCAACGATGGTGGTGGCGGGGTCGCCGGAGACGAGGACGTCGCCGGCGGCGGTGACGGCGTCGTTGGCCGTCAGGTTGCCGCCCGAGACGCTGATGTTGCCTCCGGTGCTCTCGACCGTCCCGCCGCTGCCCGAGGCGGTCAGGTTGCCGCCCGAGACGCTGATGGCGCCGGCGGCGATGACGGCGTCGTTGGCCGTCAGGTCGCCTCCCACCACGTCGATGGTGCCGCTGGTGGTGGTGGCGGCGTCGGCCGTGAGTCCGCCGCCCTGGACGCTGATGCCGCTGGTCTGGGTGACGGGGGTCTTGATGATGAGGTTTCCGCCCAGGAGGGTGGTGGCGCCGAAGTAGTTGTTGGTCGTGCCGCCGCCCGCGACGCCGATCTGGAGGTCGCCGTCGCCGCTCTTCGTGAGGCCGCCCGCACCGGTCATGGCCGAGGCGATTTCGAGGTCATAGTCGCTGTTGGTCTCGACGGCGAGGTCGGCGTTGAGGGTGACCGTCTTGGAGGTGGAGCCGAGGGTAATCGTGAGGGGTCCGACGGCGCCTTCGCCGTCGGCGCCCGCGATGAGGGTGCCGGCGCCGGTGACGGTCAGGGTGTTGTCGAAGGTCTGGTGGTTGCCGTCGCCGGAGGCGAGGACGAGCGTGGCCGCCCCGATCTCCAGGTCGGCCGCGCCGAACGGGTTCGTCCCGCTGTGGACGCCGACGGTCGTGCCGGCGTTGGCGGCGACCGAGCTGCCCGCGACGAGGCTGGTCGCGTCGGTCAGGACCAGGGTGCCCGTGCCGTTCATGGCCAAGCTGCGGGCCACCCCGCCGTCGTCGACGGCCCCGATATGCGCGCGGGCGTCGGGGCTCAAGACGGCGTTGGCATTCAGGGTCGTGCCGGTGAAGGTCGTGGGGATGCCGCCGGTGATGGTCAGCTCGGCGTCGCCCGAGAAGGTCAGGGCGCCCCAGTTGACCTCGGTGGCGGTGGACTGGCTGAGGGTGGAGGTAGCGCTGACGGTCACGTCGGTGTCGGTCATGTCGAGAGCCACGGCCGAGACGGGGCCGGGCATGAGGGCCTCGACGCCCGCCTCATCCAGGGCCTCGGCCAGGATGGCGAAGTCGTCGATGAAGCCGTGGGCGCTTTTCTCGCCGGAGTCGCCGACGGCCCCGATGAAGAAGTCGACGTCGCCGGGGTTGACCGTGCCGAAGTTCGAATCCGAGTTGGCCAGGTCGCCGTCGAGGTACAACTGGGCGGACCAGTCGGAGCCGTCCTTGTCATAGACGCAGGCGATGTGAATCCACTCGTCTGTGGTCAGGGCGTTGTTCACGTTCATTTCGTCGGTGCTGGAGCGGAGCTTCAGGTCGTCGCCGCTTTTCTCGAGGCTGACACCGTCGTTTGCGTTGTAGCTGGACTTGTCGCCAAAGATGCGGGGATGGCTTTCGCTGGTCTCGGCGGTGTTGAACCAGAAGGCGATGGTGAAATCGTCGTCGGAGATGTCGAAGCCGGCGTCGATGAGCTTGCCGAGGTTGTGGCCTTCGAGGTTGTCGTTGTTCTGGAGCCACAGGCCGCCGCTGCCGCGCTGGGCCGCCGAGGAGTCGATGAGGGCGTCCCCGACGAGCGTGCCGTCGCCGATGACGGAGCTGACCTGGTTGACCGGGGCCGCGCCGTCGCCCTGCTCGTAATCGAACCAGGCGACCGTGCTGGCCGGGAAGGCGCCCTGGAGCTGGCCGCTCACGTCATACGTGCCGCCGTCCAGCTCGAGGTCCGCCCCGCCCGTGGTCGTGGCCAGGGGGCTGGCGTTCGCGGCGGTGGCGATCATGGAGACCGAGCCGCCGTCGGAGATCTTCAGCACCGTGCCGTCGACGAGACTGTTGTCGCTGGAGCCGTCGAAGTCCAGGGCCCCCGTGCCGCGCTTCCAGAACGTGCCCGCCGCGGTCGTGACGAGGTTGGTGGCCGGGGTGTCGATGGCGGCGTTCAGGGTCGAGCTGCCCTGGCTGGTGATCGTGCCGAACGAGACGGCGACGCCGGCGTTGCCGGTGACGTCGAGCTGGGCGGCGGCCTGCATCGTCAGGTCGCCGAACAGGGCCCCGGCGGACGAATTGATGGCCGAGGTCATGCCGGCGTTGACGGTGACGTCGTTGTCGGAAAGGTCGATGATGTCGCCGTAGCTGGCGCCCGTCAGGTCGGCGAAGGAGTCGGCGATCCGCAGGTCGTCCCAGCGGATGTCGTCGTTCCACTGGTCCTCCCAGCGGGTGTTGCCCTGGTAGCGGACCTCGCTGGCCCGCTCGCCGGCGCCGATGAGGTCCTCGGTCAGCGAGAGGGTCCCGGTGGCCGTGGCCGCGATCGCGTCCGGGTCGCTCACGTCGGTGGGATCGAAGTAATAGGTGATGGTCTCGTCGCCGGCGTAATCGACCTCGATGTGGCCGACGAGGAGGTAGGTCTCGCCGATGCCGGCGATCTCGGTGGCGCTGGTGACGGTCTGGGTCTTGGTCTTCAGGACGAGCGGGGCGACCTTGTCGTTCTGGCTGTCGCCGACGCCGATGGTCACGAACTTGTCGAAGTCGTTGTCGAAGCCGAGGTACATCTCGGCGAAGTATGCGTCGTTGTTGACCTTCAGGAAGGTGGAGAACCAGTACTCCGCCACGTCGCCCTCGAGGAGGTTGACCTGGCGGCGGGGGTTTTGGTCGTCCGTGTTCCTCCTCCAGTAGGCCATCGTGCCTTCGACGTAATTGACCTCGGTGCTCTGGTCGACCCAGCCGGTGATGGCCTTATTGGTGTCCCAGTTGCGCATCTTGGCATTGCCCGTGTTGCCGCCGGTACCGGCGTCGCGGTTTCCGCGGGTGGACCACTCACCGCTGTAGGAGCCGGTCATGGAGCCGGTCGTCGGGTCGACGACGGTGTCGCGGTTCGAGGCGCTCTGGAGCTGGCCATCCCTGTCGTAAAAGCCGTTGGGGCTGTCGCCCGAGTCAGTCACCCGGAAGGTATCCCAGAGGAGCTTGTCGCCGGCGGTGAAGTACTGGCCGGCCGTCTCGATCGTGCCGCCGTCCAGGACGATGCTCGCCCCGCCGAGGGCGCCGGCCTTGGAGACCTTGAGGGTCCCGTCGGCGGCAACGTCGATGACGGTGGCCGCGTCGATGCCGTCGTTGTTCTGCTTGTCAAAGACGAGGGTCCCGTCGTCGATGTCCACCGTGCCGCCCGTCATCGAGAGCTGGGCGGCGATGGTGTTCGTACCGCCCTGGTTCTTGATGAGGCTGGCGGTGAGGACACCGGTGGAGCCGGCGAGGGTATGGTCGCCCGAGGCGAAGTCCACCTCGTCGACGGCGTAGGAGTTGGCCCCGATATTGACGGTGCCTTCGGCGCCGCTATCGAAGACGGCGTCGTCGTTGACCCCGTCGTTCGGGACGTGGACCGGATTCCAGTTGGCATCCGTGCCCCAATCCCCCCCGTCGGCCCCGATCCACGCGTAGTCGGTGGTGCCGGCCGTGGCAGGGGCCGCGATCAGGGCAATCACAGCAATCGCGGCCATCAAGCTCAGAAGGTTCGTGCGCGACATGTGGCTCTCCTTCACATTCGACGTGTCCATGCTCCGCCCCTTTGCTTCGACCCTTGCAGCAGAAGTGATATAGAAGTGCGTCGCAGCCGCGCGGAGAGACTCTGCCCCGCGGCGGGCCGCGTTCAGCCAACTCGGAATACGTCCACGACTCGTACGACTCGGCATCCAGGCTCACTTTCCTGGCTGCGGCGGACGGACATGCCGGCCCGCCGAGGCTCGCGGAACCCGCGTTTGGGGGTCCCGAAAGGCCTTGGTGAGTGCACAGAGACTGATTCGGTGCACCCGAGACATAAGCGGTACAACCGGTTGGTGAGGAGGGGAAAAGGTAGGGCAGACCAAAGCCCAGTGCGCTTACCCCGTACCACCAACCCCCTTAATCTCCGAGTGGAGTATAGCCTACAATCGCCCAACATGCAAATCTGCGGGGCGGATTTTTTTAACCGAAAAGCCGGAAAAAGGTTCCCCAAACCCCCGGCCTTGCGCAGCTTAACCCGCCGCGGGCCTTACGTTGCCTGGTTCACGATTGTATGCGGGACTTTACGTTTGCCGCGTCTCCGGCCGGCGGCCCCCTCGGTGTCGCCCCTACGGACGACTCGGGGAACGCCGGCCGAGGAATGGGAACCGGGAGGAGCTTCACGGCGCGCGGCCCGGGCGAGACGGCGCGGCGCGGACGCGATTCGGCGCTTGCTTCGGAAGTATTACACTGTAACAATGATGGGCGAACCCGCGCAGGAGACGCTGCCATGGGCGCCAAGGACACCGTCATCACTTTCAAGGCCGACCGCGACCTGGCCGAGGCCATGAAGGGCATCCCGAACCGAAGCGCGTTCCTGAGGGCGGCGGTGCTGGCGGCCCTGGAGAACCTGTGTCCGGTGTGCGGCGGGACGGGGCTCCTGACGCCCCGCCAGCGGGGCCACTGGGACCATTTCGCCGAGACTCACCGGATCGAGACCTGCGACGACTGCCGCGAGGTCCACGTCGTGTGCGACACGGCGGAGAAAGGAGAGACGCGATGAGTCCGGCGCTTCGGCGGCTCGGGGGGGAGGTGGCGGCCCACCTGCCCTTCTCGGTCTTCTCGACGATCGGGGGGATGGTGCTGGTGGCGATCCTCACGTTCATCGGCGCGCCGTTTTACGAAGGGGCGGCCGAGGTCCACGGCGAGGTCCACGGCGAGGTCCACGGCGAGCACCAGCACGAGCGGGCCTCGGGGCTGGCGGCGGCGTTCGGCGAGCTCTTCCACATCTTCCATCCCGCCCACATGCTCTTCTCGGCGACGGCGACGACGGCCATGTTCTGGCGATACGAGCGGCGGGCCGTCAAAGCCTTCCTGGTGGGCATGGGCGGGGCGCTGGTGGTGTGCGGCGTGAGCGACATCCTGATGCCGTATCTGGCGGGGGGGGTGCTCGGGGCGGAGATGCACATGCACATCTGCCTCCTCGAACACCCGACGATGGTGCTGCCCTTTGCCCTGGTGGGGACGGGGGTGGGGTTCTTCGCGGCGGACCACATCGTGCGGGCGACGTTCTTCTCGCACTCGGCCCACGTTCTGGTTTCGAGCGCGGCGTCGCTGCTTTTCATGGTGAGCTTCGGGCTGGAGCACTGGATTCACCAGGCGGGCCTGGTGTTCGTGTTCATCGTGCTGGCGGTGATGATCCCCTGCTGCCTCTCGGACATTGTCCTGCCGCTTGTGGCCGTCACGAAGAACGGCCGCCCCGTCCCCCACCCGCACCCCCACCCGGGCCCGTGCGGGTGCGGCCCGGACCCGGAGAATCCTCGCGGGTGATTTTTTCAGATCGGCCCCGGCGTCTCGGCCTCGGCACTTTGGCGAGATTCAGCCGGGATGATTTTCCGTGGGCGGACGGGCCCGGGGGCTAATCGTCGCCCGCCATGTAGGGGTACTGGAACTGGCGGGGCGGGAGGAAGTTCTCCTTGATGGCCCGCGGGGAGACCCAGCGCTCGAGGTTCAGCCACGAGCCTGCCTTGTCGTTCGTGCCCGAGGCCCGCGACCCGCCGAACGGCTGCTGCCCGACCACGGCCCCGGTGGGTTTGTCGTTGATATAGAAGTTTCCGGCGGCGTGGCGGAGCGTGTTCATGGCCTTGACGATGGCCGCCCGGTCGGTGGCGAAGATGGCCCCCGTCAGGGCGTAGGGCGACGTTTGGTCGCAGAGATCCAGCGTGTCCTGATACGCGCCCTGCGGGTAGACGTAGACCGTCAGCACCGGTCCGAAGATCTCCTCGACCATGAGCTTCGAGCTGGGGTCGGCGGTCTGGACGACGGTCGGCTCGATGAAGTAGCCCACCGAATCGTCGCATCCCCCGCCGCAGAGGATTTCGGCGTCGGGGCTCGTGCGGGCGAACTCGATGTACTCGCGGATGGTCTGGAACGCCTTGGCGTCGATCACGCCGCCCATGAACGTGCGGAAGTCCGTGACGTCGCCCATCCGAATCTCGCCGACCATTTCGAGGACCCGCGCCTTGACGTCCGGCCACAGGGTGTCGGGCACGTAGGCCCGGCTGGCGGCGGAGCACTTCTGGCCCTGGTACTCGAAGGCGCCGCGCACCAGGGCCGTGGCGAGGGCGGCCGGGTCGGCGCTTGCGTGGGCGAAGATGAAGTCCTTGCCGCCCGTTTCCCCGACGATCCGCGGGTAGCAGATGTACTTGCGGATGTCGCGGCCGATGGCCAGCCAGATGGTCGAGAAGACGTAGGTCGAGCCGGTGAAGTGGACGCCCCCGAGGTCGGCGTGGTCCAGCGCCGGCGGCGCAACCTTCGGCCCGGACCCGAGGACGAGGTTGATGACCCCGGGCGGCATGCCCGCCTCTTCCAGGATCTTCATAATATAGTAGGCCGGCAGGACCGCGCTCGAGGCGGGTTTCCAGACGACGGTGTTGCCCATCAGGGCCGGGGCCGTGGGCAGGTTCCCGGCGATGGAGGTGAAGTTGAAGGGCGTCAGGGCCAGCACGAACCCGTCCAGGGGCCGGTGGTCCATGTAATTGAGGACGCCGCCCGTGCTGGTGGGCTGGTCGTTGTAGATGGTCTGCATGTAGTCGGGGTTGAAGCGCCAGAAGTCGATCAGCTCGCAGGCCGCGTCGATCTCCGCCTGGTGGGGGGTCTTGCTCATGTTGAGCATGGTGGCGGCATTGACGACCTGGCGGTACTTGCCCGCAAGGAGCTCGGCGGCCTTCAGGAGGACGGTGGCCCGCGAGTCCCAGGCCATGGCCCCCCACTCCTTCTTCGCCTCGTTGGCCGCCAGGATCGCCTTCTCGACGCAGGTCTCGTCGGCCACGTGGCCGCGCCCGAGGAGCCGGCCGTGGTCGTGCGGACAGCGGATGTCGCGCAGCTCGCCGTTTCGGACCTCCTCGCCCCCGATGATCATGGGGATGTCGGCCTCGGTGGCGAGCATGTCCTTGAGTTGGGCCTTGAGGGCGGCCCGCTCGGGGGAGCCGGGGGCGTAGGCCAGGACCGGCTCGTTCGTCGGTTTCGGGATGTTGAAGATGCCGTTGAACACGCGTCTCTCCCTTGCGTTGGATGCGGTCGATGCAAACGGGCCGCTCACTATGCCCTCTCCGCCGCGCGGCGTCAAGGACGTTGGCGGCGTGAAATGCGCGACGGGCGGGCTTTACGAGCGCGGACCGGGCGTGTTATAAGGGAACGGCCGCATCCCGGGTGCCGGAGTGGCGGAATCGGCAGACGCGCGGGATTCAAAATCCCGTCATGGCAACATGGTGTGGGTTCGAGTCCCACCTCCGGCACCAGCCTCTCGCCCCGCCCGGGCAGGTCGGCGCGGTTTTGCATCGACGCGCCGATTCTGCTATAATGCAAGACTCGGCGCCCGGGGGTCGGCCGCGGGACGGTTACGCAAGGGAAAGGACCGATGGCTTTACTGGTGGCGTATCTGGTGGTGGCGTTGGGGGTGTCCTTCCTGTGCAGTCTGCTGGAGGCGGCCCTCTTGAGCGTGCCGCGCTCGCATGTCGCCGTGCTCGTCGAGCAGGGGCGGCGGGTGGGGAAGCGGCTGATGCGGATGAAGGACGACGTGGACCGTCCGCTGGCGGCGATCCTGACGTTGAACACGTTCGCCCACACGCTGGGTGCCGCCGGCGTCGGCGCCCAGGCCGCCCGCCTCTGGGGCAGCGCCTGGGTCGGGGCGGTGAGCGTCGTCGTGACGCTGCTGGTGCTGGTGGTCTCGGAGATCGTCCCGAAGACGCTCGGGGCGGTGCACGCCAAGGGTCTGGCGCCTTTTACGGCGTGGACGGTGGGGGGGATGATGATCGCCCTGAAGCCCATGGTCTCGGTGTGCGACGCGGTCTCGAAGCTCCTGTCGCACCGGGACCAGGCGGCCCCGAAGGTCAGCCGCGACGAGGTCCGAAGCCTCGCGTCGCTGGCCCTGGAGGAAGGGGCCATCGACCGGAGCGAGTCGCGCGTGATCCGGAACCTGATCGCGCTTCGCGAGACGACCGTCAGGGAGGTCATGACGCCGCGCACCGTCGTCTTTATGCTCGGGGCCGACGAGACGGTCCGCGAGGCGACCGCCGAGGAGCCGCCGCGCTTCGCCCGCATCCCGGTGGTCGAGACATCGCTGGACGACGTGGTGGGCCTAGTGCACCGGCACCAGCTCTTCGACGCCCTGCGGGAGGGTCGGCCGCCGGCGCGGATGCGGGACCTGGCCCGGCCGCTTCACGCCGTGCCGGAGCTCGCGCGGCTGCGGGACGTGCTGGCGCATTTCATCGCGCGGCGAGAGCACCTCTTTCTGGTGGTCGATGAGTACGGCGGGGCGGTGGGCATCGTGACGCTGGAGGACGTGCTGGAGACACTCCTCGGGGAGGAGATCCTCGACGAGACGGACCGCGTCGCGGACATGCAGAAGCTCGCGCGCCGGCTGGCGGAGCGGGTCGAAAAGACGGCGCCCGTGACGCAAATCCTTTCGGCCTGTTAGCGAAAACGGCTCCCGGAGCCGTTTTCGCTAACACAAGGATAGGATTTGCGTCAGGCGGGGGTGCGGGAGGGAGGCGCTGAAACATGCGATGGACGGCCGTCATGATGGCCGTCGCCTTGGCCGCCGGCGTGTGGGCGGTCGGATGCGACGAGACGGGCACAGCCCGCACAGACCCGGGAGAGACTGCCATGACATGCGACCCGACCGACCGCGAGGTGACCCTGACCGACGCCGACTGGCGAGAGAAGCTCACCGACGAGCAGTACCACATCCTCCGGGAGGCCGGCACGGAGCGGGCCTTCCGCGGCAAGCATTGGAACACGAAGGCCCCCGGCCTTTACACTTGTGCCGGGTGCGGGCAGCCGCTCTTCTCGTCCGAAGCGAAGTTCGAGAGCGGGACGGGATGGCCGAGCTTCACGCAGCCGGTCGAGCCCGGCGCCGTCGAGGAGCGAGAGGACCGGAGCCTGTTCATGGTCCGCACGGAGGTCGTCTGCGACCGGTGCGGCGGGCACCTGGGCCACGTCTTCGAGGACGGTCCCCAGCCGACGGGGCTTCGGTACTGCATCAACTCGGCGGCACTGGAGTTCGAGAAGGAAGGTGAGTAGGCCACCGGGTGACTCCGTGACCCGGGAAGGCTTGGATGCGGGGGGCACCTCTGCGGTTTGCTTCGCTCGCGGCCTGTCCCGCCGGTCACTCCGTCACCTCGCCGCCCAAGGCCCGGCCGCCCGTCTCCGGAGGGCCTCGCCGCGTCCTCTCACTTTCCCCCGATGTACATCATCGTCTCCCTCCGCCACGCCTCGTCCTTCTTCGTGACGGCACCGCGGGTCTCCTCGATCTTGACGCGGTAGGACTTCTGGCCGCCGTCGGCGAAGGAGACGGCGATGCGGCCGTCTTTGTTGAGGATCATGGGGGTGGTCGGGTCGGGGGCCGGGTTGGTCATCGAGTAGAGGGCGTAGCATTCGAGCGTCCCTCCTTCGTTGATAATGACGGGCATCTTGCTCTCGACCTTCATGCCGAGGATCCACACCTTTCCGCCCCGGTTGATGAGCTGGGGGATGCGGCCGTACTCGGAGTTGAGCTGGCGGGCCCAGAAGCTCTGCGGTCCGTGGATTCGCGGGTGGCCGCCCATCACGTCGTCGACAAAGATGTCGCCCGTACCGCGCGGCGTGTTCTCGTACTGCTTGATGGAGCAGTGGCGGACGACGAGGGTGCGGGTGGCGTTGTGGCGGAGTTGGATGCCGCCGAGGTGCTCGACGAAGACCACCGGGTGCGTCCCCTCGTCGAGACGGATCGTCGTGCCGCCCAGCACCGCCTCCATCCCGATCAGCTTCTGGACCTTGCCGCGCAGGACCAGTTCGCCCTGGACGTTATAGCTGCCGTTGGGGACGTAGAGGACGCGTTTCCCGGAGTCGAGGGCCTTCTGGAAGGCCTCGGTCATGTCGGGGTTCCCGCCGCCGTAGTAGTGGCCGGTCAGTCCGTTGGCCTCGGCGGCCTGGGCCGTCGGGTAGAGGACCTCGGTGGGGACGGGCTGCTTCTCGATGCCGGGGCCGGACCAGGCGAGCTTCGCCCAGGCCTGGTGCCCGCTCTCCCAGTACTCGATCTGGATGGGCACGCGTTTGCCCGCGGCCAGGGCGACCTTGCCCTGGTACTCGGCGCGGTGATACTTCTCCCACTCGTCGACGAGGAGCTTTCCGTCGACCCGGAGGCGGCCGCGATCGTTCAGGTCATAGTAGAACGTGTACTCGCCGGAGGCGGGGGCCTTGATCTCGCCCGTCCAACGGATGGAGAAGTTGTCGTTTCCGAGCGGCTCGCCCGGCCCGCCGCCGCCCCAGCCGAAGTTGATCTGCGGGTCGACGCGCGTGTAGGCGAGGCGGGTCGTGAAATCGACGGCCTTGCCCTCCGGGTGGGCGCCGAAGTCGCGGACGTTGGCCCACTCCGAAAGGTCGGTCGAGTGCCAGCGCGGCGTTTCCTTGACCGGGAGGTCGGGCACGCGCTCCGGGCCGGGGAAGAGGCGCAAGGGGTCGCGGGAGAAGTATTGGTCGACGGTTCCCGAGCCGCCCTGGAGCGAAAGGTCCTCGCGGAGGTTCTTGCCCTCGTTCTTGACGACGGTGGGATAGCCCTCGACGGTCACGTTGTTCAGGAACAGGTTGTCGCGGTTCTCGACCGCGGGCGGGGCCTGGCCGGAGCCGGTGTAGGTGAAAGTGCTGTCCAGGATCATGATCATGCCGGACCCGCCGCCCTCGCTTCGGAAGACAGGCACGGCGCCCCGGCTCACGATGCCGCGCATGCTCATCGTCGGGCTGCCTTTGCCGGCGATGCCGCAGACGCGCTGGCCCGCCAGGGCGATGTGCTCGAAGGTCATCGAGTTGTCCATGTGGCCCTGGCGGATGCCGACGTCGAAGCCCTCGATGGCGACGTGCTGCACGAGGCCGGGCCCGGGCCAGGCGCGGGTCATGTCGATGCCGGCGTGGCCGACCCCCCTCGGGTCGCTCGAGCGGATCGTGACGTCGGTCAGGGCCCCGCGGTTCGAGGCGAGGAAATCGACGCCCACGGCCCCCGGGTTGCCGCGCCCCACGTCCACGGTGAAGTTCTTGAGGGTGTTCTGGAAGGCCTCGTTGCCCCACCCGCCGATGCGGCTGTCGTGCTTGGCGCCGTGGCCGGTGGAGCCGGTGATGAGGACGGCCCGGGGCTCGGCGGGGTTCGTGAAGCCGGGGCACCGGTCCTTGAGCTTGAGGACGACGCCGTCGCGGGTCCGGCCGCACAGGTTCATGCCGGACCGCCACCCGTCGCTCCATCCGCCCTGGCCGGGCGGGGCGTCGGTGACGCGGGCCTTGAGGGGCTTGCTCAGGAGGTAGGTGCCGTTCGGGAGGTAGATGAACTTGGGGTTGCGGTACGGGCCGGAGAGGGCCTCGACGATGGCCGCCTGAAGGGCCGCCGTGTCGTCGGTCCGGCCGTCGCCCCTGGCCCCGAAGTCGCGCTGGACGTCGAGGATGTGGGCATCGTCCGGGAAGACGTACTCGAGGGGCTCGGCCCCCCGCGCCGCGCCGCCCGCGATCATCGCCGCCGCCAGAACCGCCACACGTGCCCCCGCTCGCACGATCGGGTGCTCCTTCCTTCGCATTCGCCATGACCCGGCTTTTGACACGTGCCGGACTCGGGGGATTCGGGGCCCGGCCGTGCCGTTCCCCTTGCACATCGCAAGGCCAAGGGCGCCGCCGCAACGCCGCGCGGCGTCCCGGGCCCCGTGCGCGTGCGCCGCCGCGACGTCGCCCCCTACGCCCATTGCCGAGTTCGAAATCAAGGAATCCGCTATGGTCGACTCGGGCATGTCTGCCGAAGAATAGGATAGATAGTTTGGTCTTCGGCGCGCGGCTCCCCCCCTTGCGCCGGGATGGGACGGGGACGGGTCCTTCGAGGGCCCGTCCCCGGCGTCTTTGCGTCCCGGGCCCCTTGCACCCTGTGCCACAGGCAGATTGCCGGCCCGCGCGCGCCATCCTTGGGGGCCCCTGCGCCCCCGCAGCACCACGCAAGCCCAAGGCCGGCGAAAAGGCATGCGTTACGGCTCCAGATCCGTCAGCCCCGCCCGCACGGCGTACTTCGTCAGCTCGGCCATGCTCCCCACGCCCAGCTTCTGCATGACGTGGGCCCGGTGGCTGTCGACGGTGCTCGGGCTGATGTGCAGATGGGCCGCCGCCTCCTTCGCCCCGTACCCCTCGGCCAGGAGCTGGAGCACCTCGCGCTCGCGCGGCGTGAGGCTGAGGCGCGGCGGGGAACCGCGCTCGGGCTGCCTCGCCAGGTAGGCCCCGACGGCGGCGTCGGCCAGGCCCGGGCTCAGGTATATCTGGCCCGCCATCACCCGCCGGATGGCCTCCGCCAGGTTGTCGAACGCCGAGCTCTTGACCACGTACCCCTCGGCCCCGGCCTTCAGCATCTCGTCGGCAAAGCTCGGGTCGGTGTGGACCGAGAGGGCGATGACGCGGGTCTCGGGGCGGTCGCCCTTGACCCGGAGGGTGGCGTCGATGCCGTTGAGGTCCGGCATGGTCACGTCCATGATGACGACGTCGGGGGCGAGGGCGCGGGCAAGGCGGACGGCCTCGCGCCCGTTCTCGGCCTCGCCGACGACCTCGAAGGCGGGGTCGGTCCTGAGCAGGGCCCTCAGGCCCTCGCGGATGATGCGGTGATCGTCGACCAGAAGGATCGTCACGGGTGCAGGCTCAGCCATCCTCCACCTCCCCTCGGCCGCCCCTGATCGGTACGGAAACCGTCGCGCGGGCGCCGCGCCTCGGCGACGACTCGATCTCCAACCGTCCGCCCAAATAGACCATGCGCTCGCGGACGCCGAAGAGGCCGAATCCGCCCTCGGCGTCGGGCGGTTCGTGGACGGCCTTCGGGTCGAAACCCGAGCCGTCGTCGTCGACGCTGAGACGGACCTCGTCGTCGGCCCGCGCCAGGGCCACGTGAACGTGGGTCGGACACGCGTGGCGAACAGCATTGGTGAGCAGCTCTCGGGCGGCCCGGAAGAGGGCCACCCGCAACTCCTCCGGCAGGGACCCATCGGACGGCGAGGCCTCGTCGCTCTCGAAGGTGATCTCGACGCCCGTCTCGTCGCGCGTCCGGTCGATGAGCCACCCGAGGGCCTGCGCCAGGTCCAGCTCGTAGAGGACAGGCGGCCCGAGGTCGAGCACCGCCCGGCGAATGCCTTCCAGGGCCGCGTCCACCAGGCCGCGGGCCGCGGCCAGCCGGGGCGCGGCGTGCTCGTCCGCGTCGGCTTCGAGGGCCCGCAGCTTGAGCTTGGCCGCCGAGAGGACCTGGGCGACGTCGTCGTGGAGGTCGGCCGCGAGGAGGTAGCGGGAGTGCTCCTCGACGCGCGTGAGCCGGGCCGTCAGCTCCGCGAAATGAGCCTCGCGTCGCTTCAGGTCCTCCTCCATGCGTTTCCGCTCGGTCACGTCCTGGCCGAACGCCACCAAGGCCGTCACCCGCCCCCCCTCGTCCAGAACGGGGTAGGCCCGCAGCGCCCAGACCCGGCCGTCGGGGGTGGCCATCTCCCCCTCGCAAGGCTCGCGGGCCTCGCGCGCCGCAGGCACGGGGCACCCGTCGCAGGTCCCGTCGCGCCCCTGCCAGACCTCCCGGCAGGGCCGCCCCACCAGCGCCTCGGCCGTCATGCCGACCGATTCGGCGACGGCCCGGTTGGCCCACTGGAATGTTTGGTCGGGCGCGTAGCAGGCGACCCGGTCGGCCATGGCGTCCAGGACGAGGGCCCGCATCTGCGCATCATAGCGCGGACCCCGCGTCTCGTTGCCTTCCGACGCCGACGCCATAGACCCCTCCCCTGCGCCTGCGGGCCGCGCGGCCGGATGGAAGCGCGGCGCGGCCAGCATCCCGTCACAGCAAGACGTGTGTGCGACGTACAGCTTCATTGAATCTTAGCACACCGGAGCATGGCGTGCCAAAGGTAAAGTAAAACGTGAGAAAAACCCGCGCCGGGCAGGCGCCGGTGTGAGCCGGGTTGTCGCCCCGGCCGGGTTGCCTGCCCGTGCGTCTCGCCCTGGTCCAGGTCGGCCCCCGGGCCCCGCGGCGCCCCGGTCGGCCGTTCGCCCCGTGCCCGATGTCTAGCGCTCGGCGCCTGCCTTGACCTCCGCGATGGGTCCGTCCCACACCGGGGCGACGCGGCCCAACACCAGGCGCCCGTCCTTGACCGAGACGGTCTGCTCCCCGACAACGAGGCCCTCGCCCCGGGCCTTGGGCGTGGGGGCCTTGCCCTTCGTGAGGAACTTGACGTGATACACGACGCCGCCCGCCTCGACCGTCGTGCCCTTCCCCGCGCCCGGCCCGACCATCACCAGCATATCGGCCCCGGCGTGGCCGGAGAAATCCACCGCCAGGTGCGTGCCGCTCGACACGCTCACCGTCGCGCTCCCATCGTCGTGCGCCTCGAAATGCGTGATGTCGCCGCGCATCTCGCCCCACGTGCTCCGCTCGCCGAACGAGGTGATCCAGATCGCCCCGATCTCCTTGTCTTTCGTGTGGCCTCGCGGACGCTTCCCGAGGAACGTGATCACCGTATCGTCGCCGTCCTGGAACCGGTTGCGGAACATGCAGTACGAGAACTTATGGTCCACGCCGGCCCGCGGGATGCACGCGGCGGGGTTCACCGGAGCGATGTGCATCGGCCAGTTCACATACGCCATCACCGCGGTGTGCGGCAGATAGCTGGCCGTGTCGTACGGCGTGCCGGCCTTCAGGTCCCGGGCCTTGAAGAACTGGTCGTAGAACCAGAGCCACGCGGCCTTCTGCGGCGGGGTCGCGACGGCGAAGCCCGTCCCGAAGTACCCCGCGCCGCTGATGCCCTTGCGGTCCCATACGTTGTGCGGGTAGCCGTCGCGGCTGTGGAAGTGCGGCTTGCCGCCCGCAACGACCGTGCCCAGCATCCACCGCAGGCTCGTCCACTGGGCATGGGGTCGCGGCGTGATGAAATCCTTGCCGAGCACATTCCGCCATGCGTCCAGGGCCTGGAGGAAGATGATGTGGCTCGACATGCTGCCCGTTCCGTCGCCCTCGGTGAAATACCCGCCGTCGCCGAAGCCCTCGGTCAGGTTCCGGATCATCGACTTCTCGCTCACCTTCAGGAGCCCCTCGATCTGGCCCGTGTCGGCCCCCGGTTCCTTGCTAAGGGCGAGGATGGCCATCGCCCCGCCCCCCACCTGCATGCCCCAGTGGTTCGAACGCGGGCTGTGACGGCTGCCGCGAACCAGCTCGGCCAGCGAACGGCTCGAACCCTCGTTATAGTTCGCGAGTTCCTTGGCGATCGTGGCCCGGTAAGCCGGAGCCCACCCGTCGTAGCAAAGGTCCCAGCCGACCGCGTACCACCCCACCGACGGCCCCGCCCGCAGGGCCCCGCTCGGGTTCCGGAACGAGTACCGATCGTCCGCCCCCCGCCATCCCGCCAGGGCCGCGTCCATGGCGCGGCGGCCCAGGTCGGCGTAGAGCTCGTCCCGGGTGATCTGGTAGAGAAAACCGTAGCCGGCAACGTGAGAGATGGTAAACGTGCTCCCCGCGCCCGGGTGGGCGAACTCCGCCGGCCCGGACCCCGCGCCCATGTCGCCGGGCATCGTGCGCCCGTCCCCGCCGTTCAGCATCTCGCCGAGCCGCTTGAGGATGGCGCGGCCGACCGGGGTCTCGGCCTTCTTGCGGAGACCCTCCAGCTCGCTCTCGCGAAACAGGAGCCGCGGATGCTCCCCCGGCTTCACCTCCGTGTGGCCCGGCATCTCCCTCGGCCACGGCTCCTCGGCCGCCGCCGCCCCGGTCGCCAGCAACCCCGCCGTCGCCACGATGATCGCCAGACGTTTCATGCCTCACTCCTGTCTGAAGGTTTGTTCCGCCGCCTCGGTCCCCCCATAATAACCCGCCCGGCGCGTGAAGCGGCCGGTCCTTTGACCTTCGCCGTCGGGCCTCGACAGGGCGGCGCCGCCGAGCCGGAGGCGCGCCGCGCCGGAGGCGCGCGGCACGATGCAGGAGGAGGCGGCTTCACAAGGACGGCCCGGCGCGTCATTGCACTACGGCGCGGCGTCTTCGACGATGCGGATTTCCTCGTCCGTCAGGCCGTAGAGGTCGTA
>CAYWVR010000003.1:0-143926 GCA_964461715.1 uncultured Anaerolineales bacterium | reverse complement strand
ACCTCGTCCATGCGGCTGCCGGTGTCGACGAGGGCGGTGGCGAGGATGGTCAGGCTCCCGCCCTCCTCGATGTTGCGGGCGGCCCCGAAGAAGCGCTTGGGTTTCTGGAGGGCGTTGGCGTCCACGCCGCCCGACATGATGCGCCCGGAGTGCGGGATCTCGGCGTTATGGGCCCGGGCCAGGCGCGTGATGGAGTCGAGGAAGATGACGACGTCCTTGCCGTACTCGACGAGGCGCTTGGCCTTCTCGATGACCATCTCGGCGACCTGGACGTGGCGGCTGGAGGGCTCGTCGAAGGTCGAGCTGATGACCTCGGCCCCGGGGACGTTCCGCTCCATGTCGGTCACTTCCTCGGGCCGCTCGTCAATCAGGAGGATGATGACCGTGCACTCGGGGTTGTTCTTGAGGACGCCGTTGGCCATCTTCTGCATGAGAACGGTCTTGCCGGCGCGGGGCGGCGAGACGATAAGGCCCCTCTGCCCCTTGCCGATGGGGGTGATCAGGTCGACGACGCGCATGTCCATCTCGTCGCTGGTCGTCTCCAGGAGGAGCCGCTCGTCAGGAAAGAGGGGCGTTAAGTCCTCGAAGTTAACCTTCTCCGGCAGCAGCTCCGGATTGTCGTAGTTGATCGCCTCGACCTTGAGCATGGCGAAGTAGCGCTCGTCGTTTTTGGGCGGGCGGATCTGCCCGGCCACGACGTGCCCGGTCCGGAGGCCGAAGCGGCGGATCTGGCTCGGGGAGACGTAGATGTCGTCCGGCGAGGGCATGTAGCTGTAGTCGGGCGAACGGAGGAACCCGAACCCGTCCGGGAGGACCTCCAGGACGCCCTCGCCGAACATCAGGCCCGCCGACTGGACCCGGTTGCGCAGGATGTGGAACACGAGGTCCTGCTTCTTCAGACCCGCGTATTCCTGGATGTTCTCCTGTTGGGCCAAGTCGTGCAGCTCGGCCACGGTCATCTTCTGGAGCTCGGCGATGTGCAGCTCGCCGCGCTTCGCCTCCTCGTACCGATTGTGGGATTCCTGGTCGAACCCCTCGTCGGGGGAGGCCTTGTCCTTCTCGCGATCCTTGTCCTTGGGACGCGGTGCGGTCTTCTGGCTGGTCTTGGTCTTACCCATCGGGCTTGTCCTCAAACGGTCGTCTTGCGAGAGAGTTCAGTCTGTCCGTGCGGCAGGGAACGCGTCCGCCCGGACGCGCTACGGTTTCACGATGCGTGACAGGAGCCTTTGGACCTGATCTCGGGTGTGTTCGGGGGTGAAACGATTGTCTATGGTGTCATCGGCCCGCGCGCGCTTAGCCTTGAGGGGAATCTGCATCGATTCGCGGCGGGCGAGCTCCGAAGCGGCCCAGCCCCGCCCGTGGCAGGTCCGGGCCTCGCGGGCCCCTTCTTCCGATATAATATATAGCACCCGGTCACACACTTTGTCCAGCCCTTTTTCCAGGAGAAGCGCCGCGTCCAGGACCACGGCCCGCACGCCGGGCCGCTCCCGGGCGGCGGCGATCTCGGCTTCGATGCGCTCAAGGACCGGCGGATGGACGATCCGCTCGAGCCGCCCGAGGGCCTCGCGGCTCTCGAAGGCCGTCTCCGCCAGGGCCCGCCGGTCCACCGCCCCCGAGGCGTCCAGGACGCCGTCGCCAAAGCCCTCGGCCACGCGACGACGAATCTGGGGCCGGGCGAGCACCTCATGGACGAGGCGGTCGGCGTCGATCACCGCGCAGCCCATCTTGGCCATCTGGGCGGCCACGAAGGACTTGCCGCTCGCGATGCCGCCGACCAATCCGAGGACGGGGGGGGCGTGCTTCATGAACAATCGCTTGCCTTTGGCTTCGCGGGTGAACTCAATCCGCTTCCATCCAGTTGCGGCCGGTCGTGACGTGGACGGTGAGGGGGACCGCGAGGGCCATCGCGCCGGTCATCTCGTTCTCGATCCAGGCCCGTTCATCGTCGACGGCGGTCTCGGGCATCTCGAAGACGAGCTCGTCGTGGATCTGAAGGAGGAGCCGCGCGGGCCGGTCCTCGTCCCGAATCCGCCGCCAGATGCGGTTCATGGCCACCTTGATAAGGTCCGCTGCACTGCCCTGGATGACGGTGTTGACGGCCGTCCGCTCGGGGAAGTTCAGCGACTTCGGGTTCATCTTGTCGATGCCCTCGATGTAGCGGCGGCGGCCGAGGATCGTGGCGACGTACCCGTCGGCCTTGGCCCGATCGAGGACCTCGGCCGTAAAGGTCCGGACGCCGCGGTACCGGTCGAAGTACTCGTCGATGAACCGGCCGGCCTCGCCGACGCCGATCCCCAGGTCGCGGGCAAGGCCGTAGGCGGTCTTGCCGTAGATGAGGCTGAAGTTGACGATCTTCGCCATCCGCCGCTGCTCGTACGTCACGTCCTCCTCGGCGACGTCGTGAATCTGGGCGGCGACGAAGGTGTGGATGTCGCGCCCCTCGCGGAACGCCTTCACCAGGGCCGCATCGCCGCTGTAGTGGGCCAGCATCCGCAGCTCGATCTGCGAATAGTCGGCCCCCAGCAGGATCCACCCCTGTTCGCCGGGGACGAACGCGCGGCGGATCTGGCGGCCCTCGTCCGTGCGGATGGGGATGTTCTGAAGGTTCGGGTCCGAGGAGCTCAGCCGTCCCGTTGCCGTCACCGTCTGGTTGAAGCTCGAATGGATGCGCCCGGTCTCCCAATCGACAAGCTCCGGCAGGGCGTCGACGTAGGTGCTCTTGAGCTTCGCGAGCCGGCGGTACTCGAGCACGAGCCGGGGCAGGGGATGGTGCCAGGCGAGATCTTCCAGGACCTCCGCGGCAGTCGAGAGGCGGCTGCCCGTCGAGGTCCGCTTCGTGCTCTTCAGACCCAGCTCGTCAAAGAGGACCGTGGCGAGCTGTTGAGGCGAGTTGATAAGGAACGGATGTCCGGCCGCCTCGTAGACGGTCTCCTCGAGCTTCTCCAGCCGCGCCTCCAGGTTCGCCGAAATCTCCCCCAGCACCTCCGTGTCCACGGCGATGCCCGCCTCCTCCATCGACGCGAGGACCACGACGAGCGGCATCTCCACCCCGCGCGCCAGCTCCGCCAGCCCCCCCTCCTTCAGCTCCACCGCCAAGCGGCCCTTCAGGCGCCAGGCGACGACGGCGTCCTCGGCGGCGTACTCGGCGGCGCGCTCGAGCGGCACTTGGTCCATCGTCCGCTCGTTCTTCTTCTCGCCCAACAGGTCCGTCAGCGGGATCGTCTTGTGGCCGAAATAGTCGAGGGCCAGGGCGTCGAGGTTGTACTCGCGGCGGCCGGGGTTGACGAGGTATGCGGCGACCATCGTGTCGAAGTACGGTTCGGCCAGGTCGATGCCGGCCCGGCGGCAGACGAGCCGGTCGTACTTCAGGTTCTGGCCCACGAGGAGCCGGTCGGGCGATTCGAGCACCTCGCGCAGGGACCATCGCACCTGCTCCAGCGAGAGGCACCGCTCGGCGTCCGGGGCCCGCACGGGGACGTAAACGCCCTCGGTGTCGGTCCACGCGAAGCTGAGGCCCACCAGCTCTGCCTTGCGCGGGTCGAGGCTCGTCGTTTCGGTGTCGAAGGCGAAGGCGTCCTGCTTCGCGAGGTCCGTGGCCAGGGCCTCGAGCGCCTCGGGCGTCTCGACCAGGCGGGCCCGCATCTGGAGGGCCTCGCCCTCGCCCTCCAGCCCGAACTCCTCCACGTACCGGTTGAAGCCGAGGCGGCGGAAGAGGTCGACGAGGGCCTGACTGGTCACGGACGCCGGGGTGCGACACTCCTCGAGATCGATGGTGACGGGAGCGTCGTCGCGGAGGCGCACGAGCTCGCGGCTGAGCTCGGCCTGGGCCCGGTGCTCGCGGAGCCGCTCGCCCAACTTGCCCTTGATCCCGTCGGCGACCTCGAGCAGGGCCTCGAGCGATCCGTGTTCGGCGATGAGTTTGACGGCCGTCTTCTCGCCCACGCCGGGCACGCCGGGGATGTTGTCGGACGAGTCGCCCATCAGGGCCAGGACGTCGGTCATCTGGGCCGGGTCCACGCCGCGCTTCTCACGGATGCCCGCTTCGTCGAGCATCTCGAAGCTCTTCGTGTCGAGCATGCGGACGCGGGGGCCGACGAGCTGCTCAAGGTCCTTGTCGCGGGAGCAGATGACGACCTCGACGCCCGCCGCTCGGGCCTGGCGGGCGAGCGAGGCGATGCAATCGTCCGCCTCGTAGCCGGGGGCCTCGGCCGCCGGCACGCCCAAGCAGTCCAGGATCTCGCGGACCCACTCGACCTGCGGCCGGAGGTCGTCCGGCATGGGCTTGCGGTTCGCCTTGTAGTCAGCGAACTCCTCGTGACGGACGGTGGGACCCTTCGAGTCGAAGCAAGCCACCAGGTACTCCGGCGACTCGTCCCGCAGGACCTTCAGCAGCGTCCCCACGAAGCCGTAAGCCCCGCCGGACGGCTCGCCGCGGGGCGTGGTGAGGTTGCGGATGGCGTAGTAGCCGGCGTAGAGCTGGCCGTGGGAGTCAAGGATGAAGAGCCTGGGCGGCATGGATCGGGGTCCCCGTGTGCGGTGCGTCCGTGGGGCGGAAACGTCCGGGCCGAATCGCCCGGACACCCGAATGCTAGAAACCTCGGCCTCGCGTGTCAAGCACCGTTTGCTCACCGCGCTTTGCCGGGGGCCGACCGTATATACGAGTAGGAAACGGGGGTAGGAGCTCGGACCGGGGCCGCGCGCCGCGGACGCCCCTTTTTCTGTTGACAAAAGTCCAGGCCCCACCTAGCTTTATCGAATCGCGGGGGCGGCCGGACGGGGCACAAGGACCCGGCTCGGGCGTCCCCCAGACACGCCGGCGGCGGCAGGCCCGAGATCCGCGAGTCCGACAGTTTCGGAGGTTCGGTTCATGGCAAGGCGAATGGTTCGTGCCCGACGCGCCAGTCCGTACCAGCTTTATCTGCTCATCGCGTTCGTGGTTCTGACGGTGGCGTTCGCCGTCCTCTTCGCGTGGATGTACAACCTCTACAGCTCCCTGGAGGCCAATGTCTTCGGTCTCCAGCGCATTGAGCGGGCCAAGGCCACCGAGACCGACCTCTGGCGCGAGCTCTTCAACAAGTATCCCGACGCCGCCAACCTCGTCGACCTTCTCGAACAGAAGGAGCAGCGGGCCGAGCAGTACCAGATCGAGGTGCACCGGCTCCTGGAGCAGCTCGTCGGCGACCCCTACGCCGGGCAGTCCGGCGCCGACCTCCGGACGACGGTCTCCAGCAAGCTCGAGCAGACGACCGACGTCCTCGCCGAGACGGCCAAGACCCTCCAGTCCAGCTACAGGGCCGTCGGCGACGCGGCGGGCGGCGAGGTGCGGCCCACCAGCGCGACCGCGGCCATCCAGGTCCTGCGGGGGCGTGTCGACGCCTTGCTGCTCCAGATCAAGCAGGACTCCACGGCCAAGGACAGCCTCCAGCAGCAGATCAACGGCCTCCAGGAGGAGCTGGCCGCCGCCAAGCAGGAGCACGCCCGCCAGGTCGCCCAGCTCGAATCGCAGCTCCAGGACGAGAAGACCCGTCTCGAAGCCGCCCGCGACTCCGCCATCCGCCAGAGCCAGGAGTTCAACGAGCGGGTCCGCGAGTTCCAGGACCAGATCATCGTCGAGCGCCGCAAGTGGCAGGAAGAGCGCAAGAAGCTCGAGCAGGAGATCCTTCGCATCCGGAACGACATGAACAAGATGGCCGAGGTCATCGCCACCTTCCGCCAGCCCCCCACCGAGCCCCGCATCGACGCCCGCATCGTCCGCGTCTCGGACCTGGCCGGCACGGCTTACGCCGACCTCGGCAAGGACGACGGGGTCCTCTTGGGGATGCCGTTCTCGATCTTCAGCCGCGGCCAGCTCGGGGTTATGGACGCCGAGCCGAAGGCCCAGGCCCGCGTGGTCCGCATCCTCGACGACGCCTGCGAGCTGCGCCTCTTCGACGAGGGCGCCGAGCCGGTCATCCCCGGCGACCTGCTCTTTAACCCGGTCTACGACCGGCAGCGGCGGCTCAGCTTCCGCCTGATCGGCGGCATGGACGTCGACGGCGACGGCGTCGACGACACCGAGCGCCTCAAGGCCCTCATCCAGCAGTTCGGCGGTCGCATCGACGGCCAGCTCACCGTCAAGACCGACTTCCTCGTGATCGGCGAGGAGCCCGAAGTCCAGGCGGCCCCCGGTCCCGACGCCGGGCCGATGGAGCGGCAACGGTACGAGGAGATCCGCAAGGCCTTCCTCGAATACACCGAGGAGAAAGCCAAGGCCCAGTCGTTCAGCATCCCCATTCTCTCGATGAACCGGTTCCTTGGGCTGGTGGGGATCGCCGGGCGCTTCTAGCGGCCGGACGGACTCAGGACGTGTCACGCGGGGCGGCCCTCAAGGGTTGCCCCGCGTTTCATTCAGAGGGGGGACGAAAGGGGACGGGCACCCTTTCTATGAGGCCGGAAAAGGAGCCAGTCCCCGTTTACGCCTCGGCGGTCACCACCTGGTTGCCACCCGCCAGCCGGGCGCGGTGCAGGGCCCGCTCGCCGCGCCGGATCAACCCCTGGACCGTGTCGTCCGGCCGGTAGGCGGTCGCGCCGACGCTGAGGGTCAGGCGCGGCTCGGCGTGGCCGAAGTCGTGGGCCGCCACGGCCTCCCGAAGCCTCTCGGCGGCAGCCGCGGCGCCCGCCTCGTCCGTCTCGGGCAGACAAATCGTCATCTGTCGCATGTGATAGCGGCCCACCGTGTCGACGGGCCGGAGCTGGTCGGCGGCGATGCGGAGCATCTGCTTCAGGGCGCGGCCCGCCTTGGCGCCCCCGTGCATCTGCTCGAAACGGTCGAGGCGGTCCGTCTCCACGACCAGGAGGCCCAGCCCGTGGGTGTACCGATTGGCCCGGGCGATCTCCTCCCCCAGCCGCGTGCAGAAGAAATCAAAACTGTATGCCCCGGTCTCCGCGTCGGTGATCAAGAGATCCCGCTGCCGCCGCCCCAGCGTGTGGCGGGTGTAGAGCGAGCTGGCAAGGTGGCCGAGGAGGCAGGCCAGGGTGGCCGCCGTCCGGTCGAACAGGTCCGGCGCCGGGTCGGCGCAGAGGAGGCACCCGACGCCGACCGAGCCCGACCGGATCGGCACCGCCAGGACCGACGCCGCGTCCTCCTCCATGGCGAGGTCCGCGAGCGCAGCCTGGTCGTCTTCCGGTACGGGGACGCTGACCCGCTTCCCGCCACGCACCACCCGGTCAAGCGTCGGGTTCTCGTCGAGGTCGGGGCGGTAGTGATAGGCGAAGTGGTCGCTGAGGCCGCGGTGGACGATCGTCTTCAGCCTCAGCGTGCCCCCCTCCAGCAGCAGCACGACGGCGGTGTGGCATCGGAGGGCATCGTGGGCGGCCTGGACGATGGCGGCACAGCCGTCTTCGAGGCTGACCGACCCGGCGGCGCGGTCGGCGGCGCGGCACAGGATGCGGAGTGTTCGGGCGAGGTCCATGGTTCCTCCGGGGACGAGGGTCCACGCTTGGTATAATGCATGGGCGGCGACGCGTCAACGGCCCGGCCTTGACCTCGCCGGCCGCCCCTCCCATAATCACGCCCGCGAAAGGAGACGCCCGTGGCCCCCATCATCACGCTTCTGACCGACTTCGGAATCGAGAGCACGTACCCGGCCCAGATGAAGGGGGTGATCCTGGAGCGATGCCCCGAGGCCCGCCTCGTCGACCTTTCGCACGGCGTCCCGCGCCACGACGTCCGCACGGCCGCCTTCATGCTGGCCGCGGCCGCGACCGCTTTCCGGGAGGGGACGGTTCACGTGGCGGTGGTCGACCCGCAGGTAGGCTCGGCGCGGCGGGTGGTCGCGGCCCAGGTCGAGGGGAGCTTCTACGTCGCCCCGGACAATGGCCTCCTGTCGGTTGTCCTGAGGAGCGAGTATGAGGAGGCGGGCCCGCAGGCCGAGGTCCGGCTCGTCAACGTCGAGAACACCGACCTCTTCCGCCCGGAGGTCTCCAGCACCTTCCACGGCCGCGACATCTTCGCGCCGGTTGGGGCGGCGCTGGCCTGCGGCACGGCGCTGGAGGACCTGGGGCCGCAACTCGACGAGTTCTGCACGCTGGACCTCCCGGCGATCGAGTGCCGGGGTGATCGCCTGCTCGGCCATGTCGTCTACGTCGACCCGTTCGGGAACCTCGTCACAAACATCCCGGCCCGCGCGCTGCCCGACGGGTCGCCCGAGAAGCTCACCGTCCGCATCGCCGGGGCGGTGATCCGGGGGCTTTCGTGGGCATATTCGGACGTCACCGCCGGGACGCTTCTCGCCTACGTCGGCAGCGCCGGCTATGTGGAAGTGGCGGTGAACCGGCAGAGCGCGGCGATGCGGCTGGGGGCCGGATACGGGACCGCCGTCGAGGCCGGCCCGGAGGGCGCATGAGCCCCGTCGACCCACGGACCCGCCGTCTCCGCGCGCTCGACCGGGCCCACCTCTGGCATCCCTTCACGCCCATGAGCGAGTGGACCGCCTCCGAGCCGGTGGTCATCGAGCGCGGCGAGGGGGCGTTTCTCTTCGACACCGAGGGGCGCCGCTACCTCGACGGCATCTCCAGCCTCTGGTGCAACCTGTACGGGCATCGCCGGGCCGAGATCGACGCGGCCGTCCGGCGGCAGCTTGAGCGCACCGCCCACTCGACGCTCCTCGGCGCCGCCTCGCCCCCGTCGATCGAGCTGGCGGCCCGGCTCGTCGAGATCGCGCCGGCCGGTCTCTCTCGCGTCTTCTACTCCGATGCCGGCGCCGCGGCCGTCGAGATCGCCCTGAAGATGGCCTTCCAGTTCTGGCAACAGACCGACCCGCCGCGCCCGAAGAAGACGAAGTTCGTCAGCCTGGGCTTCGCCTACCACGGCGACACGGTCGGGGCGGTGAGCGTCGGAGGCATCGAGCTGTTTCACGGGACGTACCGGCCGCTCCTGTTCGAGGTGATCCAGGCCCCGGCCCCGCACTGCTACCGCTGCCCGCTGGGGCGGCGGCCGGAGACGTGCGGCATGGCATGTGCGGCGGAGATGGAATCGATCCTGGCGACCCGGGCCGAGGAGACGGCGGCGGTGGTCCTCGAACCGACCGTCCAGGGGGCCGCCGGGATGATCGTCCACCCCGAGGGCTACCTTCGTCGGGTGGCCGACGCGTGCCGCGCCCACGGCGCCCTCCTCATCGCCGACGAGGTGGCGACCGGCTTCGGGCGGACGGGGCGGAGGTTCGCGTGCGAGCATGAAGGCGTGACGCCCGATCTCCTGTGCCTGGCGAAGGGCATCACGGGCGGGTATCTGCCGCTCGCCGCGACGCTGGCCACGGAGCGTATCTTCGAGGCGTTCCTCGGCCGGCCCGAGGAGGCCCGCACCTTCTACCACGGGCACACGTATACGGGGAATGCCCTGGGGTGCGCGGCGGCGCTGGCCGGCCTGGACATCTTCGCGCGTGATCGCGTGCTCGATCGCATCGGCGTGCTCGCGTCGCGGCTGGAGGCGCTGCTCGAGCCGCTGGCCGAACTGCCGCACGTGGGCGATGTCCGGCGCAAGGGCCTGATGGTCGGGATCGAGCTGGTCGCGGATCGCGAGACGCGGGCGCCGTATCCGGCGGCGGAGCGGCGGGGGCGGCGGGCGTGCCTGGCGGCGCGGGAGCGGGGCGTGTGGCTGCGGCCGCTCGGCGACGTGGTCGTTCTCATGCCGCCCTACGTCCTTTCGGAGGCCGACCTCGAGCGGCTCGTTGCCGCGGCCCGCGACGGCATCGTGGAGGCGACCGAGGCATGAGCCGCGGCTTCTTCATCACGGGCACCGACACGGGCGTCGGCAAGACGATCATCGCGGCGGCTTTGGCGGCGATGCTTCGGGAGCGCGGCCGGGACGTCGGGGTCATGAAGCCGATCGCGACGGGCGGGGTGCGGCGGCGGGAGGGGCTCGTCTCGGAGGACGCGGAGTTGCTCTCGAAGGCGGCCGAGGCGCCGGAGATGCTCGAGGAGATCTCGCCGCTGATCCTGGCCGAGCCGCTTGCCCCGACGGTCGCCGCCGCCCGCGCCGGTGTGACGCTCGACCTCGGCCCCATGTGGGCGGCGTGGCGGCGGCTGCGGGCGGCCCATGACCTCATGGTCGTCGAGGGGATCGGCGGGATTCTTTGTCCGGTGACCCCCGGGCGGCTCCTGGCGGACCTGGTGGGCGGGTTCGAGCTGCCGCTCGTCGTGGTGGCCCCGTCGGGGCTCGGGGCGATCAACCACACGGCCCTGACGGTCGAGGCGGCGCGGCGGCGGGAGCTGGAGGTGGGCGGCATCGTGATCAATCGCTACGACTCGGAGTCGGCCGACCTGGCGGAGGTGACGAACCCGGACGAGATCCAGCGAGTGACGGGCGTGCCCGTGCTGGGCTTGGTGCCCGGAGACCCGACGACGGACTTGGCGGCGGGGATCGTGGGCCGGGACGTGCTGGCGGCGGTCCGGCAATTTCCCTTGAGCAGATTATTGACATGACGTCGCATCGGAGATAGACTTGATTGGCGTTGACAACGGCGGCTACAGGGTTATCCTGTAGTGGCTGTGGGTGAGGGCGATTAGCTCAGCTGGCGAGAGCGCCTGGTCGACAACCAGGAGGTCACAGGTTCAAGTCCTGTATCGCCCACCAGCCTGAACGACACCGGCGACTCGAAAGGCCTCTCAAGACGGACGAGGAGGCGAAGCGGGGGGAGGGAAGAAAGGTTCCGCTCGTCCGTTTGCTTTGAACCCTCCGGCATAGAGATGCATCCGTCAAGGCCCTCCACGCAAGGGCGGACGCCGCGCGTGCATACGCGAGGCGCGGCGCGGCTATCCTTTGGGACGACCGCGCGACGTGCTGAATACGTGCGGACCGTGACGCAGGGAAATATCGGCTTGAAAAAGTTTGTTTTCGATTGCCTCACGCGTGGGAGGCAGGCATAATCTCGGTGAGGGGGGAAAGGAAAGGGTTTATCGATGGCTAAGAAGAGTGCCAGCAAGAAGGCTGATCTCCAGGAATGGGCACGCGGATTCTCGCTGCTTTCCGATCCGACGCGTCTCGGCATTCTCCTCGAGCTCTCGGCCGGCCCGAAGAACGTGACGGCGCTGTGCAAGGCCCTCGGCCTCAAGCAGCCGACCATCAGTCACCACCTCGGGCTCCTCCGCATGGGCCGCCTCGTGACCGGCACCCGCCAGGGCAAGTCCGTCATCTACGAGACGGAAAAGGCCAACATGCAGGACCTGGCGTCGGCCCTGTCGAAACTGACCCCGTCGAAGTAAGACCGGGGTTCAGGGCGGCCGATGCGCTCCGGACGAGGACGGCGGGCGCGCCGCCGAAACGCGCGCCCCGGAAGGCTGCGCGGCGGGGATGGGGCCGCGGTCGCCCGAAGAGACATCGCAGGGAACGGGTCTCGTCCGAGGCCCGTTCCCTCTTTCATTGAGCCCTTGATTCGACCCGCGTGCGCGCGGTAGACAGAATCTGCAAACGCGCCTCGGCCGGACCCGGCCCCCCGGCGCCCAGACAGGAGATCGACCATGAAAGCCGCCATCGACCCCGACACCTGCGTGGCTTGCGGCGTGTGCCCGGACGTGTGTCCCGAGGTCTTCGAGCTGCCCGAGGACGCCGACGTCGCCCGCGTCAAGACGAGCCCCGTCCCCGAGGAGCACGAGGACGCCGCCCGCGAAGCCGCCGAGGCCTGTCCCGTCGACGCCATCTCCATCGAGGAATAATCGGGCGAGGCCTGCAAGCGCGGCCCATGGGGCTGGGATAGCCGCGAGCCAGAGGCGGGCGCTTTCTGTCTTTCGCCGGCGCCGGGTAGGGTCTGAGACCACGGTTGGGGGTGCGCATGTTTCATCTGAAGGACCGGGGAACCACCGTCGGCGCGGAGGTGCGCGGCGGGCTGGTCACGTTCCTGACCCTCTCCTACATCCTCTTCGTCCAGCCGGCCGTGCTGGCGACGGCCGGCATGCCGGCAAACGACGTCTTCGTCGCCACGTGTCTCGCCTCGGCCCTGGCGTGCTTCCTCATGGGGCTGTTGGCGAACTACCCCTTTGCCCTGGCCCCGGCCATGGGCCACAACTTCTTCTTCGCGTTCATGGTGTGCGGCGCTGCCCCGATGGGCTTCGGCTTCACGTGGCAGGAAGCCTTGGCGGCGAACCTTGTGGCGGGCGGGGCGTTCCTCGTGCTCTCGTTCGTCGGCCTCCGCGAGGCCGTCATGCACGCCGTCCCCGACAGCCTCAAGTACGCCATCGCCGTCGGCATCGGCCTCCTGATCGCGTTCGTGGGGCTCCAGTACGGGGGCCTGGTGCAGAACAGTCCGGCCGTGCTCGTGCGGCTGGGCGACCTGACGAGCCCCGTGGCGCTGGTGGTGCTGGCGGGGGTGGCGGTGACCGCGGCGCTGACGACCCTGGGGGTTCGCGGATCGATCCTCCTGGGCATCCTCGCGACGGCCGTCCTGGCGGTGGCCCTGCCGCCCGTCCCATATCATCCGCCGGACGGGCTGGAGTGTGTGACCCCCGAGACGGTGGCGGCCCGGGCCGGCGTCCCCGGAGCCAAGGCCGAGGCGCCCCTCGCCCCCGACCAGGTCCGCGTCGTCCTGGCCGAGCCCCGCGAGAGCGAGACGGTGCTGGGGCGCGTGGTGGCGCTGCCGGAGCCCCCGCGGACGACGTTCGGCGCGGTGCTGGCGGACCCGGGGGCGCTCTTCCAAAACCGGAAGCTCCAGGACGTCCTGCTCGTCATCTTCATCTTCTTCTTCCTGGACCTCTTTGACACGGTGGGGACGCTGATCGGCGTGTCGGAGCGGGCGGGGTTTCTCGATGCCGAGGGGCGATTGCCGCGGGCCCGGTGGGCGCTCTTCGCCGACGCCTCGGGCACGGTCCTTGGGTCCATCGCCGGGACGAGCACTGTCACGACCTACGTCGAGAGCGCCGCGGGCGTGCGGGAAGGGGCCCGGACGGGCCTGGCGGCGGTCGTGACGGGCGTGCTTCTGCTGGCGGCCCTGGTGCTGGCCCCGCTGGTGGAGATGATCGGCGGCGGGGCGCACTTCGTCGCGGCCGATACGGGAGCGCCGCTGGTGCAGGTGGTGGCGGGGACGCCGGTCACGGTCCGGTTCTACCCGGTCATTGCCCCGGTCCTCGTGATCGTCGGCGTGATGATGATGGGGAGCGTCCGCAAGATCAAGTGGGACGATTACGCCGAGGCGATCCCGGCGTTCCTGACGATCGTGGTGATGCAGTTCAGCCTCTCGATCACCGACGGCATCGCGTGGGGGTTCATCAGCTTCGCGGGCCTGAAGCTGATCACGCGCCGCGGGCGCGAGCTCCACTGGCTCGTCATCCTCTTCGCGATCCTTTTCATCGTCCAGTACGTGGCCCGCGCGTGGCTCGGCGCGGGATGAGCCCGGAGTCCTCCGTATGAAGCTTGGCGTCCCCTCCGAAACGAAGCCCGACGAGTACCGCGTTGCCCTCCTGCCGGTGGGGGCCCACCTGCTCGTGGAGGACGGCCACGAGGTGCTCGTGGAACGCGGGGCGGGACAGGGTAGCGGCTTCGACGACGAGGCCTACGCCGCCGCCGGCGCGACGCTCGTCGACGGGCCGGACGATGTCTACGGGCGGAGCGACCTCGTCGTCAAGGTCAAGGAGCCCCAGCCGGAGGAGATCGGGAAACTCCGCCGGGGGCAGACCGTCTTCTGCTACTTCCACTTCGCGGCGTCGCGCGAGCTGACGGAAGGATGCCTGGAGGCGGGCCTGACGGCCGTCGCCTACGAGACGCTGGCCGACGCCGAGGGACGGTTGCCGCTGCTGACGCCCATGAGCGAGGTGGCGGGCAAGATGAGCATCCAGGAGGGGGCGAAGTACCTCGAACGGCCCATGATGGGGCGGGGCATCCTGCTGGGCGGCGTGCCGGGCGTCCAGCCCGCCGACGTCCTGGTGCTTGGAGGAGGCGTGGTCGGGGCCAATGCCGCCCGGGTCGCCGCCGGCCTCGGCGCGAACGTCGTCCTCATGGATATCGACCTGGAGCGCCTCCGATACCTCGATGAGGTCATGCCCGCGAACGTCGCGACCGTCTACTCCGATCCGCATGCCGTCGAAGCGTGGGCGGCCCGGGCGGACCTGGTGGTGGGGGCGGTGCTTGTGCCGGGCGGTCGGGCGCCGGTGCTCCTTCCGAGGCGGGTGGTGGCGACGATGAAGGCGGGGGCCGTGCTCGTGGATGTCTGCATCGACCAGGGCGGCTGCGCCGAGACGAGCCGCCCGACGACCCACGGCGCCCCGACCTACGTCGTCGACGGGGTGGTCCACTACTGCGTGACGAACATCCCCGGCGCCGTCGGCCGGACCTCCAGCCAAGCCTTGACGAACGCGACACTGCCCCACGTGCGGGAGCTCGCGCGGCTCGGGCCGCATGCCTTCGCTGCCGTCGACCCGGGCCATGCACCCGCCGTCAACATGACCGACGGCGTGATCACGAACCCGGCGGTGGCGGAGGCGTTCACGGACCTGCCAAGCCGGCCGGAAGCTCGATGATGCCGTAGTGCGGCTGCTCCCAGTCGCCGTCCTGCGTGTCGTTCCAGCCCCGGGGCGTCAGGATGGCGACGTCCTCGTCGCCGAGGTTGTTGGGCTCGCCGGGCATCCAGTTCGTGTACGTGACCGGCGCGCCGCTCGTCCACGTCCAGGCGCCCTCGGTCGTGCGGTTCGTCAGGCCGATCCAGAGGGCGGGGTTGGATTCGCCCTGCGTCGCCACGCCGAACGTCTCCAGGAGCCAGGTCTCCTCCTCGGCACGGGCGATCGTCACCAGGTGGCCGCCCACCCGGGCCGCCTCGGATGCCGCCTCCGTCCACGTGCTGCGCGTCGAGGTCAACTGGTAGGTACGTCCGTCGCGGGTGGCGTTGATGCTCCACTCGGCGGGGGGCGACGCCGGGACCGCCGTCGGCGGGAAAGCCGGTCCGGCGCTGTTCCGGAACGTCACGAGGCCGACCAGAACCAGCGGGACGGCGAGGATGCACAGGAGCAGCCCCGCCCCCGAGACGACCAAGCCGCCGATCGCCCACCCCCGGCCTGGTCTGCCGGGGGGGATGCGTCCCAGAGCGACGATGCCGAGGATCAGGCCGATGACGCTCGTCAGACCCACCGTGCAGGGCCCGACGAGGCCCAGGATGAGGCTGGCGACGGCCAGGCCGCGTCCCGGTATGGGTTCGGACACATCGTCGTAGGCCGCATCCATCGTGTTCCCCTTCGCCGCAGTTCCTAAAGCCCGAGGACGTCGGCCATGCCGTACAGGCCCGGGCCGCGGTCGGCAATCCACCGGGCGGCCCGCAGCGCCCCTCGGGCGAAGGTCTCTCGCGAATGGGCGACGTGCTTGAGCTCGATCCGCTCGCCGAGGCCCGTGTAGAAGATCGTATGCTCACCGACGATGTCCCCGCCGCGCACGGCGTGCAGACCGATTTCGCCCGTGCGATGCGGGGCCTCGCCGGGCCCGCGGCCGTAGGCGGCATCGGCGGCAAGGTCGCGGCCGGTGGCGTTGGCGATCTCCTCGGCGAGTTTCAAGGCCGTGCCCGAGGGGGCGTCGCGCTTGAAGCGGTGGTGGGCCTCGACGATCTCGACGTCGTAGTCCGGACCGAGCGTCTTGGCGAGCTCGGCCGCCGCCCGGAAGAGTACATTTACGCCGACGCTCATGTTCGGCGCGACCAGGACGGCGGTCCGTTCGGCGGCGGAAGCGAGGCGGGCCTTCTGGTCCTCGTCGAGCCCCGTGGTCCCCACAACGATGGGCATGCCGCGATCGGCACACGCCGCCGCGGTAACCGTGGTCCCTTCGGGCAGGGAGAAATCGACGACGACGTCGGCCCCGTCGGGCAGGGCCTCGGTCAGGGGCACGCCCGCCTTGGACCCCGCCCCGGCGAGGACGGCGGCGTCGGTGCCGAGGGCGGCGTGGCCGGGTGCCTCGACGGCGCCGGCGAGCTCGAGGTCGTCGGCCTCGATCACCAGACGCACGAGCGTCCGCCCCATGCGTCCGGCGGCCCCGGCGATGGCAACGTGGATCACCTCAGGCTCCTTCCTGGATGGCGGCGACGATGGCGTCCAGGTCGTCGTCGACGACGACGGGCCGGTTCGCGTGGGAGGCCGACTCGAAACCGTAGTAACCGTACTTCTCGCGCAGGGCGGCGGTGTCCTCGGTGTGGTAGGCGACGGTCAGGTTGGGGTCCTTGAGGGTGTGGCCTGTCAGGACGCAGACGACCCGCTCGTCGGACCCGACGATCCCCGCCTCGCGCAGGTGCCGCAGGCCCGCCACGGTGGCCCCGGAGGCGGGCTCGCACCCGAATCCGCCCGCGCCGATCTTGGCCTTGGCGTCGAGGATTTCCTGGTCGGTCACCTTCTCCACCACGCCGCCGGTCACGTCGAGGGCCCGCAGGCACTTCTTGAGGTTTACTGGCCGGTTGATCTCGATGGCGCTGGCGAGGGTGCGGGCGGAGCGCTGCTCGGCGTCCATCAGCCGGTAGAAGGCCTCGATGGCGCCGTCGTCGACGTGGCCGTCGTTCCAGGCCAGCTTCTCCTCGTTGACAATGCGGTACAGGGTGTCGGCGCCGGCGGCGTTGATGACGGCGAGGCGCGGCAGGCGATCGATGAGGCCCACCTCATGCAACTCCGCAAAGGCCTTGCCGAAGGCGGAGGAATTGCCGAGGTTCCCGCCGGGCACCACGATCCAGTCGGGCACCTCCCACCGGAGGCCCTCCAGGATGCGGTACATGATGGTCTTCTGGCCCTCAAGGCGGAACGGGTTGAGGCTGTTCATGAGGTAGATCTTGAGGTCCCGCGCGACCTCCTTGACGCGGGCCATGCACGCGTCGAAGTCGCCGCGCACCTGGAGCACTCGCACCCCGTAGTCGAGGGCCTGGGCGAGCTTGCCGTAGGCGATCTTGCCGCTGCCGATGAGGACGATGGCGGGGATGCGTCCGTCGACGGCCGAAAAGAGCGCGACCGAGGCGCTGGTGTTGCCGGTCGAGGCACAGATGGCCCGCGTCGCCCCCACGAGGTGGGCGTGGGTGAACGCCGCCGTCATGCCGTTGTCCTTGAAGGACCCGCTCGGATTCATCCCCTCGTACTGGAGGAAGAGACGCTTGGCTTTGAGGCCCGCGTAATCGGCCAGGCGATCGGCCTGCTGGAGGATGGTGCGGCCCTCGCCGATGGTGATGACCTTCTCCGGCGGGGCGAAGGGCAGCAGGGCGTGGAATCGCCACACCCCCGAGAACGCCAGCGGGTCGTGCGGACGCGACCATGCCGCCTCGAACCCCGCCAGCGACCGCGGAAGGCGGGCCTTCGACCAGTCGTAGCGCACGTCGAGCAGACTGCCGCACGCCGGGCACTCAAAGAGCGGCTCGCCGACGTCATAAGTTGCCCCGCAGGCCGGGTCGATGCACGCCTGGTGCGCGACGTCGTGACGGACCTCGATGGGCATGGGCGGCGGTCTCCGCACGTATGAGCGCACACTCTCCTCCCCTCTGCGGCGGAATATCATAGCGGGGGCCCCCCGGACGTTCAACCGGAAACGCGCTCAGGCGTATGCGCCGAGGACGTCGACGTGGACCCGGAGGACCTCGTCGGTGGCGGCGGAGGACGGGGAGGAGATCCTCGCCTGTCTCGCGGCCCTCGGGGCGAAGCACCCAGCTGAAGTGGTTGAGCCCCGCCATCGCCACGTTCCACCGCTCCGCCGCCGCCGCCATGGCTTCGTCGTCGCCGAGCGTCTCGCCGGACATGAGCTGCCAGAGCATGTGATAGCCGTTGCGGCGGCGTCCCAGAAGCCCGCCCTGTGGACGCCCAGGGCGGCATCGCCTGGCAGAGGCGCCGCAGGGGGTTGGCCGAGTACGGGAACCACGCCTGCGGGCACCGCTCGCGCATGTGGGCGGCCATTCGCCGGGCCACTGCGGCCATGAGCTCCAGCACCGGTCGGTCGACATCCACCAGGGCCATCTCGACGTCCGTCAGCCGGTGCTCCAGCAGCGCCTGCCGCAGCGTCATCGGCCCGAAGGCGCAGCTTCCCGCCCCGACGAAGACCCTCTTGAGGTACACACGCTCAGCCCTCGCTCAGGACGGCGTCGATGAGGCCCTTGATGTAGCCGTAGGCGAACGCGAAGCTCTCGCGCTGGCCGGTGTCGTCCTCGGGGTGGCGGGGGACGTGGTCGGGCATGAGCATGCCGGTGTAGCCGACCTCCTTGTACGTGCGGACGGCCCGGGCCATGTCGACGTCGCCCTCGTCGGGGTAGACCTCGACGAACTTGTCGCGCCCGCCCCGCAGGTTCCGGAAGTGAACGTTGAAAATCGTGCCGCGCGACCCGAACCATCGGATCACGTCGAAGATCTCGCGGGCCGGGTCGCGAAGCATCTCGGAGAACGTGCCCTGGCAGAAGTTGAGGCCATGGTAGGGGCTCGCGCACGTCTCGACGAACCGCTGCATGCCCTCGACGGTGTCGAGGACCTGGGCCACGTCCCAGCGGTTCTTCGCCGGGATGGGGGGGTCCGGCGGATGAAAGGCCAGGCGGACCTTGGCCTCGGTGGCGACGGGCACGACCCGCTCCAGGAAGTGCGTGATCCGCTCCCACATCGCGTCGGGCCCGAGTCCCGCGACGTCGACGCGCGGCCGGCGGTCCTCGGCCTTCGCCAGGTTCCAGGCCGAGTACTCCGACCCGCCGCGCCCCGGCGCGCGGCCCGTGCGGGGCTTCCAGGCTCGGACGTGGAGGTTGTACTGGAGGCCGGGGATGCGCGCCTCGCCCGCGCGGCGGACGAGGGTGCGGACCTTCTCGATCTCGCGGTCGCGGCGATCGCCCTCGCCGAGGACGATCGAGGAGAAGCCGAGGTACATCAGGTCCACGCTCATGCCGAAGGCCTCGGCCTGGCGTTTGCGCTCCGTCAGGGTTTCGACGGTCCAGAGCCCGTCGGGCCCGGTCTTGGCGGGCGAGGCGCAGATGTTCCGCACGCCGCACCGCCGGAGGAAGGGCATCATCTCCGGGCTGGATCCCCACCGCTGGCACCCGACCTTCATGCGGTCGGCCCGGGGGTTCGTTGCGGGCGCCTCGGCCGCGCGGGCCCGTGCCGCGGGCACGACTCCCGCGGCCATCGCGCCGGCGGCCGCCCCGGCCGCGGCGAGAAAATCACGTCGGTCCATCGTGTCACCTCTCTTGCAGATGAGGGATGCGCCCGTCGCACGGCTCACAGCACCCAGAACGACCACGCCTTCCCGTTGCATTGGAGCGGCGGGGGCGATTGTTCGAGGGTGTCGGCGAGGGAGGCGGCGTCCTTGGCATCGAAGCCGAAGAGGAAGACGGCCCCGAGGGTGCCGATCTTGCGCGCGACGGCCTTCGGGCGCGCGGTTGCCATGGCCGCGAGGAACTGGTCACGGTCGGCCTCGGTGTCCCAGACGGTGACCCAGACGCCCTTGGCCTCCTCGAGCGTCTCGTCGCCGTCCCCGGCGGCGACCAGGTAGAACCGGTCGCCGCCCCATCCGGACGCGGCGTCGCTCGTGTAGTTCTGCGGCAGCAGGGCGGTGAGGATCGAGGCGGGCTCGCTTTCGGGACGGGTGGCCGCCGCGGCGAGCATCTCGCCGATCGTCTCGGTGCAGACGATGGAGCGGCCGGGAGCGGCGAGGCGCTTCGTCATGGCGGCATCGTCGATGAGGACGGGCGCATCGGCCCGGGCGGGGTCCCAGTACTTCTCCGGATGGAGGAGCTGCTCGGTGGAGGCGGGGGCTCTCTCGGTGGCCTGTTTCAGGTCCTCGGCCACGTTCCCGCCGCCGCCCATCATCGCCTCCATCATCTTGCCGCGCATCAGGAAGTTCGCGCCGCAGGGGTACGTCCCCATCCAGGCCAGCAGGTACGGGGGGGCCTCGGCCAGGAACCGGGCGTTGCGGCCGGACTGGGCCTGGGCGACGGCCATGATGTCCTCGAGGCTGAGCTTGCCCTCGGCCATCAGCTTCATCTGGTAGCGCTGCATGAGGCACGTGGCCGAGCCCTCCGCCACTCCCAGCCGGGCGAGCTTCTGGTCCTGCGTCAGCTCTTCGTCCAAAAGGTACTGCCGCAGGCCCAGGTGCTGGTCGTCGAGGGCGTGGGTCAGCTCGTGGGCGATGAGAATCCGCACGAGGGCGGGGCCCAAGGACTTGGCCCGTTCGGCAACGACGAAGAACGTCTCGGCGTCGGGGTCGTAGAACCCCGCCGCCTGGAGCTTCATGGCCGCGATGATGGCCTCCTTGACGTCACGGTCCTCGGGCAGGACGCCGAGCATGCGGCCGATGGCCTGGAGGTGAGGGAGCTTCGGGCCGGGAAACTCGCGGTCGAACGCCTTCTCGAAGTAGACGGCCATCTCGTCTTCGGTGACCATGGCCTTCTTGACGGGTTTCTTGAACTTCCAGCCCCGAAGGGCCTCGACGTCGCGGGCGACCTCCTCGGCGAGCTGGACAAGGTCCTCGGTGGCGGGCGCCGCCGAGGTGATGGCGGCGGCCAGGAGCAGGGCGAGGGGGGTGAGCAGGCGTTTCATGGCGTGGACTCCTGGCAATGTTTAGCCGGCGGTGCGGAACCGGCGGGTCGGTGGTCCATGGTACCCGCGGGTCGGGCCGGGGTAAAGGGGCGGACCCCGCAGCGGCCGGTGTTTGCGGCCCCCGACGGGGGCTCCAACGGCTCGGCCTTCCAGCCTTGCCAACCCGCTGCCCGGAGTCCATACTGGGGGGCCTAACCTGAACCCGAGCGAGCGAGGGCCGTGGATGAACACCGTGACTTGGGGCACCATCGGATGCGGGGACGTGTGCGAGAAGAAGGCCGGGCCGGCGCTCTATGGCGTCGAAGGAAGCCGATTGGCGGCAGTGATGCGGCGAACGCGCGAGAAGGCCGAGGACTTCGCCCGCCGGCACAAGGTCCCCCGTTTCTACGACACCGTCGAAGACCTTCTGGCCGACGCCGAGGTCGAGGCCGTCTACGTCGCGACCCCCGACCGCTTCCATCACGAGCACACGATCGCCGCGGCCCGGGCCGGCAAGCACGTCCTCTGCGAAAAGGCGATGGCCTCGAACACGGCCCTGTGCGACGAGATGATCGAGGTCTGTCGCGAGGCGGGCGTCACGCTGGCCGTCGCGTACTACCGGCGGGGGTACCCGACGATCCTGCGGGCCAAGGCGCTCGTCGAGGACGGGGCGATCGGGGCCCTGCGCGAGATTCACGTCAACGACGAGTTCCCCCTCTCGCACCGGCTCGACCTGCTGCACTTCTTCCTCGGAGACGCCGAAGCCGTCTGGGCCCGCCAGGAGGACCTGCCGCCGTGCAGCCACGCGCCGCGCGGCCCGCGGCTGTCCGTGCGGCACGCGGGCGGCGGGGTGGGCGTGACGCCCGTCGGGTGGGACGAGAACCTCGTGCCGGAGACGCTGGACCTGAGGGGTACGGAGGGGCGGATTCGGATCCTCGACCTGAAGGCCGGGCACCTGGTCCTCGACCGCGGCGGGGAGAAGACGACCGAGAAGCTCGGGCCGCTACCCGCGACGCACTGGGGCATCGTCGAGAACTTCGTGCGGCACCTGCGGGGCGAGGTCCCCCTGGCGTGCGACGGCGTCGAGGGTCGCAAGTCCACCGTCATCCTCGACCTCGTCGCAAGCTTGGCCGCCGACGGGACGGAGCGGGCGGTCGCGTACGACTGATGCGGCGGCGGGGTTGGGTCACCACCCCCGCAGCGCGTCGCGGTTCGCGTCGATCATCTCGTCGAGCATGGCCGCCGCCCGTGCCGGGTCGATCGTGACGAGCGGGTCGGCCAGCACCGCGTGAAGGGCGACGTCGCGGTCCTTCTCGAGGGCGGCCCGGAGGGTGAGGGCCTGGACCCGGGCGACGCGTTCGACGAGGACCGAGAGCCCCTCCGGCAGGGGCGTCGCGGGGATGGGCTCGGCCCGATCCTTCGAGACATTCGCCATCGTCTCGACGACATGCCCGGCGGGCATCGCGGGCATCTGGCCGCGATTCGGAAGATTGAGGTTCGTCCGCAGGTCCCCGAGGCCCATGAGCGCGGCCATCAGGTCGACGCCCTCTTCCTTCGAGCGCGTAAGGCCCCGGGGTCGCTCGGACTCGCGCTTCGCCTTCGCGGCCTCGACCTCGCTGACGGCATCCTCGGGCGGCCGCCACGTGCGCAGGCGCGCCGAGCTCGGCGTCACGCTAACGCCCCAGCGGTGGAGCACCGCCTCGCTCGCGCACCACCACGGGACGAACTCGACGAGGTGCCGGTCGCCGGCGGCCCCGACGACGCCGTAGCGGCGGAGAAACTCGAGCTGGACGAGGCCGTCGCAGCTTCCGAACCGTCCGATGCGGTTGCGGGCCAGGGCGTCCGCGGTCCGGTCGCGGAAGAAGTCGCCCGTCTCCATGAATCGCCGCACCGCCGGAAAAACGTCCTCGCCCCCGTAGGTCGCGGAGGTGAAGAACGTGAAGTGGTTGACGCCGCTGGCCTCGACGACGATCTCACGCCGATGCGGCGGGGCGATGCCGCGGTCCCGCCTGACCATCATCGCCAGCCAGCCCTGCGTCCCGAAGATCTCGTGGCAGCACCCGAAGGCCCGGATGTCCGGCTCGGCCGCGTAAAGGGCCGCCGTGCACAGCGTCATCGGGTTCGTGTAGTTGACGACCCAGGCGTCGGGGCAGCAGGCCATGATCCGACGCGCGTAATCTGTGTAAATGGGAACCGAGCGAAGGGCCCGGCTGATGCCGCCCGGACCGGTCGTGTCGCCGACCGTCTGGACAATGCCGTAGCGCGCGGGAATATCCAGATCATTCGCGAACATGCGGCGCGGGCCGGGGAGGATCGAGAGGACGACGAAGTCCGCCCCCGCCAGGGCCGCCTCCGGCGTCTCGACCGCCCGCACGTCGAAGCGGGTGACGGCGTCCGGGTGGCCGAAGATCTCGGCGGCCTTCGCGACGTTCTCGCGGGCTCGGTCGTGGGCGATGTCGTAGAGGAGAATCTCGCCCTCGAGCCGCGCTTCCAGCGCCAGGTCCGTCATCAACGTCCGGGCCCAGCCGCGGCTGCCCCCGCCGATGTACGCGATTCGGATGGATTGCTTGTCGCTCATGGCGAGGCAGCGTACGGCCGCCCGCCGGGCACTTCAAGGCCTAATGTTGCAGCGCTGCAAAAGCGGAAGAAACGTGTATCATGCGGCCGATGGCCTGATCAGGGGGAAGCGACCGCCGGAAAGGCCACAGCCATGGATGCCGAGACAATTTGGCCTGTCGCCTTGCCTCGGTTCCCCAAAGAACGTCGGCAGGCGGCGGTTGCCGCGCTGCATGATGTGATGCCCATAACCGGGTACCCCGACCCGCACGAGCTTGGCCCTGTTTTGAATCTACCGCCTCCGCCTTGCCGCGCTAAGCGAATTAAGTATCGTGTCCCCAGAGCCCTGCACGGTGGCCTGCGGATCGCCCGTGCTGGCGACCGCGATGAAGTTGCACATCTTCTCGAACGCACGTAAGAAGGTTCTCGCCGTGATCCGCTTGGGCACTTGGTCAACCATGATGCCATCTCCCCATCGGTCGGTCGGAGCCGTCAAGCCCCAACGTGGGTTCCGTCGATGCAGGTCATGCCGTCCCATCCGCCTCTTGGCCGAACTCCCGCTCGTAGTCTTTCAAGGTCCACTGGCTCCAGTCGTGGTACTCGCGTTTGAAACCTCGCCACATCTCGCGGAGCCTGGGCAGATCGGGTTCTGCGACGAGCGGGTGCTGCATGTACTGGAACTGGTCGTACTGCGGGATGGGCAGGAAGCCGGGACAGGAATCCCCGAGGATCACGATTGAAATGAAGCTGGCGACCTCGCACAGGCTGCGATGGGCCTTCCAGAGATGGTCCAGCGTCATCTTCACGTCGTCGGCCTGCACGCTCGCGCGGCTGTCGGGACTTGCCGAATGCGCAACGAACTTCGTGACGTAGGTCACCACCTGCTCACAGGCAGTCTCTGCCTTCGCCCGAAGGTTGTCGATTACCTTCTCACGGATCGCATCTTCGGGCTTGCGGTCAGCGGGCATGGTGCCGGAGAGTCGGTCGATGTCTGTATGTCGCCGCTTATCTTCTTCCCAGCAGAGCTCCCTGGGCACGCAATACGCCTGCTTCCCCTCGGCCGCCTTCCGCCGGCCGAACTCCTGGGATCGCCGCTTCATCGGCGCGTAGTCATAGTGTCGCATCTCCACATCAAAAAGAGCCTTGCGCGTCAGAAGCGTTCGGTGCTTCTTCATGTCGTTGAGAAGCGCCACCAACGAGTACACGCCTCGCTCGCCTTTCAGTTCATACTTGTCCATCAGTCGCCGGACGGCCGCCATGTGCGAATTGAAGAACCCGTCGTCGATGAGCCGGTGCAGCATGCCGTTTAGCTGGACTCCTCCGTCGGGAGCAGCCGGTGCCAGCCTCCTGGCCTCGTTCACCACCTGGTAGGCCGCCGCGTTCCAGGTCATCCCGGTGAGTTGACGAACGATGGAGTGCCTGTCCTTCCCCGACAGCACCTTAAGCCAGTGCTTTCGCTTCTCCGCCAGTGTTGGGGGTTCTGGGGACATGATATTTAATTCCTCCGGCGTTTCCTGGGTTTCGGGCCGGGTTTGGCCCTCGGCCCCCGGCCCACGCGGGTGGCATGCTCACGCTTCATCGCGTGAGCATGCGTATCCCTTGGGAACCGCCCCTCGCCCCACGGCCGGCCCGTCCGGCCGCACCGCCGCAACGCATCGAGCGTGGCCTCGTCCTCCGGCTCCAAGAGTCACCGCCGCCAGTCGTCGCCGTCGGGGACGATCTTTGCGGTGCGGCGGTTCCCGGCGTCGTAGAGGTACTCGGCGATCACGGTGTCGGTGCCCTCGTCGTAGTCGCCGTCCTCGTTCGTGTCCTCGTACACACGGCGCAGGCGGTTCCACGCGTCTCACTGGAGCGAGTAGCCGTTCGTCTCGGCGCCGGGGATGGGCATAGAGGTCATGGTACCGGCCGCATCGTGGCGCGGCAAGGCCCAGGGGCCGCCGGTGTCTGCCGCTACGCTCCCGCCCGGGCGGCCGAGGAGGAGGTGGGGCTGTCCGGGACCTGGATCTGGTAGCGTTTGAGCTTCGCGTGGAGAGTGGCCCGAGTGATGCCGAGAAGGGCGGCGGCGCGGGTGCGTTGCCAGCCGGTTTCCCGGAGGGCCCGGGTGATGAAGATTCGCTCGGCCGTGGCCAGGCTGAAGTCGTCCTCGGGGACGGGCAGGGCCGTCTCGCCCGCGTCCGGCAGGACGGCGGCGCGCGGCGTCAGCATGAGGCTCTCGGGCGTGATCGCCTCGCCCTCCTCGACGATGGCCGCCCGCTCGATGACGTTGCGGAGCTCCCGCACGTTGCCCGGCCAGTCGTGGCCGAGAAGGCGCTGGAGGGCTGTGTCCGTCAGGCCCAAAAGCCTCTTATCGAGAGCCTGCGCCATCTCTCGGGTGAAGTGGGCCGCCAGCCGCGGGATGTCCTCCTGCCGCGCGGGCGAACGGAGCGGCGCGATCTCGATCGGGAAGACCGACAGGCGGTAGTAAAGGTCGGTGCGGAAGCGTCCCTGGCGGCACTCGGCGGCGAGGTCGCGGTTGGAGGTGGCGATGATGGTGGCGCGGCACGGCAGGTTCCGCGTATCGCCCACCTTCCGGAACGTCTTCTCCTGGAGGACCCGCAGGAGCTTGGCTTGGAGGGCCTGGGGCATCTCGCTGATCTCGTCCAGAAAGAGCGTGCCGTCGCCGGCCGCCTCGAAGAGGCCCGTCTTGTTGGCGTCGGCCCCGGTGAAGGCGCCCTTGACGTGACCGAACAGCTCGCTCTCGAGAAGCGTGGCGGTGAGGGTGGCGCAGTTAACGGCCACGAATTCGCCCCGGCCGCCTTTTCGCAGGGCGTGGATCGCCCGGGCCGCCAGCTCCTTGCCGGTGCCCGTCTCGCCGACGACGAGGACGGGGTTGCATCGGCTGGTGGCGACGAGGCGGACCGAGCGCAGCATCTCGCGCATGGCCTCGCTGCGTCCGACGAGAAGGACGCCGTCGGGGCACTCATCGAGGAACGGGGGTTCGGTGGAGACGAGGGTCGGGGCGAGGGCCGTGTCCGTCAAGGTCATCTGTCCCGATCCCCCCATGGCTAGACTCCTTGGCCCGAGGCTCTCTCGGGTATTTCGCCTTAGCGGATTCCCGGAGAGTTGGTTTCGGTCGTCCCCTTCGTCGGCACGCGGCCGCTGACGGGTCCAGTCTATTTATCGGACGCGGCAAAAAAGTCTCGTTTTGCGTCGACTTCGCGCGGAAAGGGGGCCGGAAGTTGCGAGAACCCCCGAGAAAGTCGCAAGAAGTGTGTCGGCGAGGGAGAAATCGTTTATTGTTTTGCGTCACCTGGCGGAAACCTTCAGCGGAAGATCCTACCGCCGACCGGAAGAATCTGACGGACGGTAACGGGACGGAGAGCGGACACACGGGACGACGCGGTGGCTTGTAAGTGCTTGTGAATAAGCATCTTGCGTTCATTTCGTGGGCTTAGGCGCGTCTCTGGCACGGCCTTTGCTCTACAGGGGGTCCAAGGAGATGTGTATGGCCCCGGTCCTGACCATCCCGAACGCCCCCGCGGCCGCCCCGGCCGGCGGCATGAGCGGCGCCCGAAAACCACAAGATGTGGGGCCCAAGGGGGTCCAGAAGCCCAAGATATCGTCCTCCAAGCCCACCTCGTCCGGAACGAAGTCGAGCCCTCAAACCAAGCCCGGGAAGGGCGCGAAGGCCGAGACGACGGCCGGTGCGACGGCGGCGGCGATTGAGGCAACCATCCCGCAGATTGCCGACGGAAAGCCCGAGAAAGCGGCATTCGCTGCCGTTATCAAGGGGGTCGAGGCCAAGGTCGCGAAGTCGCCCCCGCAGCCGGCTGCGCCGGCCGCGAAGACCGCCCACGCCCCCTCCAAGCCGGTTCTTGCCGGCGGCTGGAACCGCACTGAAGGGGTCGCCAGAGCCGTTTCTGTAAAGGAACGCGCGGTTCCGGCGGCTCCCGAAGCGCCCGCCCCGACGAAGCGGGGGACGGACGCCGTCCCGCACCCCGCCGCGAAGGCGGGCGCGCCCGGACGCGTTCCCGTGCCTGCGCAAGCCGTTGCGACAAAAGCCGTTGCGACAAAACATGTTACGGCTCCCGTGCCCGAGGTCGCCCCGGATGGGACGCCGTCGACCAGGGCCGCCCCCGGGGCCGCCCGCCGCGCCGCCGTCGCGTTCCAGGCTTCCGACGCCCCCCGCGAGTCCAGGCCCTCTGCGACCCCCGTGAACGCGAAGATTCAGGCCGCCAAGGGCATCCAGGCCCCCGATCGCCCCGCCCCGCCGAAGCCGACGGCCCCGTCGCCGGCAACCCCGCTCGCTGCCGCTCCGGCCCCGGAAGCTGCCGCAGCGGCCCGCATTGCCGCGCCGGCGGCCTCCCAGGCCCCCGAGGCCCGTCCCACGGGCGGTCCGACGCTCACCGACCAGGTCGCCGAGGCCATCCGGGGCGGCGAGATCCGCGACGGGCGGGAACTGGTCGTACAGCTTCGTCCGCCGGAGCTGGGCCGCGTGCGGATCACGCTTCGGATCGAGGGGGAGGAGCTCCGAGGGGAGCTGCGGGTCGATCAGCCCGCCACGCTGGCCCGCCTGGAGCGGGAGGCGGTCGGTCTCGTGGACCGGCTCCAGGACGCCGGCGTCCAGATGCGGCGGCTGGACGTGGCCCTGAACGATACGGGCGGGCAGGGGGGCGGCCAGGGCGGCCCGTCTCACGGCGGGGAGCAGGGCGGCACGTTTGCCGACGACCTCTCCCACGCCGCCGGAGACCGTGCTGCGGGGCCGACCCGGGCCGAGGACGCATCCGAGGACGAACCGGCCGACCTCGTTACCGACGAGGCCGTCGACGTCGAAATCTAGGAGACTTCCATGGCCGTCACAGGTGCCGCGCCAAACGCCGGGCAACTCAAGCTCGATTACCTCAACCTCCTCGTCGCGCAGCTCCAGAACCAGAACCCCCTGGAGCCCATGGATAACAATGAGATGACGGCCCAGATGGCCGCCATCTCGCAACTCGAGCAGCTCGAGGCGATGAACACGACCTTCGCCTCCGTCCTGGAGGCCACCGAAGGACGGTACGCCTCCGGCCTCATCGGACGCGAGATCACGTTCCTGCCCGAGGACGGCGACGCCGCCCTCATCGGGCAGGTCACCGGTGTGGAGCGGTGGGACGGCGCGTTTCACCTTCGGGTGGGCGACCGCGTGGTGGCCCTGGAGCAGGTTCAGGGCATCGCCCTGTAGCGTGTCCCGGCACACGAAGCCAAGGAGAACGGCATGAGCAACGCACTGATGTCAGGCGTCACGGGTATCCAGGCCCACCAGCAGATGCTCGACGTCTCGGGTAACAACCTAGCCAACGTCAACACGTACGGGTTCAAGTCCAGCCGGGTCACGTTCGCCGAGCTGATGGCCCAGACGACGCTCGACGCCACCCAGCCCACCGAGCAGGTCGGCGGCACGAACCCGCAGCAAATCGGGCTGGGCGTGGCGGTGGGTAGCATCGACCGGAACATGAGCCAGGGCAGCCTCGTCAACACCGGCCAGCCCCTCGACATGGCGATGGAGGGCGCGGGCTACTTCATCCTCCACGACGGCGAGAAGGACGTCTACACTCGCGTCGGCACGTTCGCCGTCGACGCCGAATACTATCTCGTCGACCCCGGCACCGGTTACCGCGTCCAGCGAATCGGCAGCGAGGGTGTCGAGGAGGGCTTCCAGGAGGCCAGCTCCGACTTTATCCGCATCCCCTACGACGTGGCCCTTCCCTCGCAGGCCACCGAAACCGTCGCCTTCTCCGGCAATCTAAGCGCCGACGCCGTCAACCCCGAGGCCACCTTCCTTTCGAGCGGCACCCAGTATACCGAGAGCGGGGCCGTCGCCCACGCCGGGACGCGCTTGGCGGACCTGGACCAGGCTTCCAGCGTGGCCGCGGGGGACGTCATCCGCATCTACGGCACCGACCGGGGCGGCGCTGCCGTGGACACCAACTTGACCCTTGGCGCGGCCAGCACCCTGGGCGACCTTGTCGCGGCCATCAATGCCGCCTACACCGGCTCCACGGCCTCCCTGGGCAACGGCGAGATCCGCCTGATCGACGACGATACGGGCTACAGCCTGACCGACGTGAACCTCGAGTATACGGGCGGCGGGACGCTCGAGGTGCCCAACTACTTCAAGATGCTAGCCGTGGGCGGCACCGAGACGAGGAACACGAACGTCGAGGTCTTCGACCAGCAGGGCATCGGCCGCGTCATGAGCGTGGCCTTCGTCCGAACCGACACGCCCGACACCTGGGACGCCGTCCTGACGAACATCACCGGCGACGTCCTGCTGGACGACCGCCGGATCCGGGGCATGACCTTCGGGCGCGACGGGAGCTTCGGCGGCCCTGGAGGCTCGCCCCCGGACGACATATCGTTCTCGATCCGCTACGGGGCTACGGGCGACGCGGCCACCATCGATCTCGACCTCGGCACGATCGGCGAGTTCGACGGCTTGAGCCAGTTCGGCGGGGCCTCGACCGTCGCCGCAGCCGGCCAGGACGGCTATGAGGCCGGGTACCTCTCGAGCCTCTCGGTCAGCCGCGAGGGCGTCCTCGTCGGTATGTTCACCAACGGCGTGCGGCGGGATGTGGCCGCCCTTCGCATCGGGACGTTCCAGAACCCGGCCGCCCTCGAATCCGTCGGTCGCGGTTACTACGTTGCGAGCGGCAACTCGGGCGACGCGGTTTCCGTCAAGGCCCTCCAGGGCGGGGCGGGGGCCGTGCGGGGCGGCTCGCTGGAACGCTCGAACGTCGAGGTGGCCCGGGAGTTCGTCAACCTCATCCAGGCTCAGAACGGGTTCCAGGCCAGCGCCCGCACGATCCGCGTCACCAGCGACGTCCTCCGCGAACTGGCCAACCTCATCCGCTGATCGGATCCCTCGGAAAGGACGCGACGCACGTGACCTCGGCGACCCTCGCCATCCTGGCGGAGCTGACGGCCCATGACCGGTGGGCGGCGGCCCGGAGCGGGTCCAGCCCCCTCACGAGCTGGACCGTCTGGCTCCCGGTGGCCATGGCCACCCTCTTGGGCATCGCCCTGGTTTGGGCCTATCGCCGGTGGTCCACGCGCCGCGAGATGCTTCAGTCCTTCTACACGACCGCCGACCGGCTGGGCCTCACGAAAACCGAGCGAGCGGCCCTCAAGCGGATCGCCGAGCTGGCCGAGGTCAAGCGCTTCGGCTCCGTCTACACGATGGAGGAGGCCTTCGAGCGGGGCCTCGACCGACTGCTGACGGGCGAGCCGATCGCCTCGATGGACGCCGAGCAGCAGGCCCGCGTCGTCACCGTCATCGAGCAGCTCCGCACGAAGCTCGGCTTCTGGGTCAGCGAGGACGGCGAGGACGGGTCCGAGGCCGTCGCCCGCCTCGACGAGGGCGATCGCGTCCAGATCATCCGACGGCCCGACCAGACCGACGTCGAGACCGCCATCCTGAGCGTCCGCGGACGCGAGCTGACCGTCGCCGCCGACCCCGAGACCGGCTTCCAACTGGGCGAGGCGTGCCTGGTGCGGTGCGTGCGGCACGGGCTCCAGTGGGAGTACAGCGCGTCGGTCGTGCGGGTGCCGGAGGGCGAGGTCGTTGTCCGGCGCATCGGCCTGCCGCGCTGCATCGAGCTGAGGCGCTTCCTGCGGGTGCCGACGCGGCGGGAGGCGTACGTCGCGCGCTTCCCGTTCCTCCACGTCGACCCGGCCGAGGACCTGCCGCAGTTTGCGCCCGGCATGCTGACCGAGATCGCAGGTCCGGGCCTGCGGATCGAGACGAACCTGAAGGCCGAGCAGGGGGACCGTGTCCTTGTCATCCTGAAGCTTGATGCGGGGAAGGTGGTGCAGACGACGGGCAAGGTGCGACGGGCGGTGGCGGACGAGGACGAGCCCGCAGCCCTCATCATCGAAGCCAGGCCGCAGAGCGACGCCGAAATGGGCGAGCTGGTGCGGGAAACCAACGCCGCGGCCCGGGCCGGCGACACGACGGCCGAGGCCGAGCTGGCCGCCGCGCCCGCCTGACGGAGACCCTTCATGCCGATCGACCCGAGCGCCGGAATCCAGGCCCTGGCCCGAGAGTACACGACCCTCACCCACAACCTCGCGAACGCCTCCACCACGGGCTTCAAACGCCGTCTGGGCGTCTTCACGACAGCGGGGGCGGACACGGGGGGACCGGCCGGCGCGACGCTGCCGAACCTCTACGTCGACTTTACCCAGGGACGCCTCGTCCAGACCGGCCGAGCCCTGGACGTGGCCCTCATGGGCAAGGGGTTCCTGGTCGTCGAGACCGCCGCGGGCGAGCGCTACACGCGGCACGGGGTTCTGCGGACGAACGCGACGGGCCAGATCGTGGACGCCGACGGGCGCACGGTGGCTGGCCAGAACGGCCCTATCGTCGTGCCGCCTTCGGTCGGGCACGATCAGATCGACGTCGCGGCCGACGGTCGCGTCTCGGCGGCCGGCACGGAGATCGGCCGCCTGAAGGTCGTCGAGTTCGAGGATACGACGGACCTCGAGCCCCTCGGCGACAGCCTCTTCCGGCCCCCCCGGGCCGCGCGGCCCGGCGAGGCCGCCGCCACGACTGTCCACCAGGGCTTCCAGGAGGCCTCGAACGTCAGCACGGTCGACGAGTTGGTCTCGCTCATCCGCGTCTCGCGCCTCTACGAGGCGAACGTCCGGGCCATGCAGTCGAAGGGCGACGGGACCAAGGCGCTGATCGGCGTGGCCATGGCGTGAGCCGCGCGTACCCAAGCCCCCCGAACTGAGGAACGAAGACCATGCTAAGAGCGTTTTCGACGGCCGCGACGGGCATGACCGCCCAGCAGATGATCGTGGACACGATCGCCAACAACCTGGCGAACATGAACACGAGTGGCTTCAAGCGGTCCATGATCGACTTTCAGGACCTCGTGTACGTGAGGCTCGAGGAGCCCGGTCGCGAGACGGCCTCCGGCGTCGGGGCGCCGGGCGGGCTGGAGCTGGGCAGCGGCGTCCGCCCCGCCGGGACGCTGAAGGTCTTCTCCCAGGGCGAGCTCGAGAACACCGGTCGCGCCCTCGACGTGGCCATCCAGGGCGACGGGTTCTTCAAGGTCCGCCTCCCCACCGGCGACGAGCGGTACACCCGCGACGGCAGCTTTCGCGTCAACGCCGACGGCGCCCTCGTCACGTCCTCCGGGTACGTTGTGGAGCCGGGGATCACGATCCCCGGCGCCGCCCGGTCCGTGGGCATCGGGACGGACGGCACGGTCACCGTCTTCGCTGGTTCGAGCGAGACCGCTTCGACGGTCGGGCGGATCGCCTTGGTCCGCTTCCCGAACCCCTCGGGTCTCTCGAGCGAAGGCGGGAACCTGCTCGCCCGCACCCCCGCCAGCGGGGCCCCGATCAGCGGCACCGCGGGCGAGGACGGGTTCGGCAGCATCCAGGCCGGGTTCCTCGAACGCTCCAACGTCCAGATGGTCCAGGAGCTCGTGAACCTCATCACCGCCCAGCGGGCCTACGAGATCAACGCCCGGGCCATCAAGGCCGGCGACGAGATGCTCTCCACCGCCAACCGCCTCGCTGGCATGTAGTCGGGAGAAGGAGCACGCGCATGATGCGGCACATGATGACGATGACGATCCTGGTGCTCCTGGCGGCGGGGGCGGCCCGCGCCGGGGAGTCCCCCCGCCTTCGGGTCCACCTTCCGCGCGAGGTCCAGGTCGAGACGTCCGCCCTGGCCCTCGGCACGATCGCCGTCGTCCAGGCCTCCGACGAAGCGCTGGAGCAGCGCGTCGCCGCCATCGCCATGGGCCGCGCCCCGTGGTCGAAGGAGAAGCTCGTCGTCGACCGGTCGACGATTCTCGGGCGGCTCGCCAGCCACGGGGTCGCGGCCGACGCCGTCGCCGTGACGGGGGCCGAGCGGGTCGTCGTCACGCGGCCGGAACGGATCGTGCCCGCGAAGGAAGTGGCGGCGAAGGCCCGGACGTTCCTCGAATCGGTCCGCCCCGGTTCGCCCGGGTGTCGGTGGACGCTGGTGCGCGAGCCCGAGGCGCAGGCGGTCCCCACGGGGCCCGATCTTGCGATGGAGCCGCGCCTTGCCCCTCACCCCGTGGCCGGGGAGGCCCGCATCGAGGTCCTCTTCCGGTCGGGGACGGAGGAGGTCGGGCGGGTGGCGGTGCCGTTTCGCCTGGACTGGCCGCACCGGGTTCTCGTCGCGGCGCGAGACCTGGCGCCGGGCGAGGCCGTGAGCGTCGAGAACACGTGTCTCGAGACGCGCTTCGCCCCCCGGCCGGAGCCGGCCGGCGCCGCGCCGCCGTACGGCCAGATCGTCCAGCGCCCGATCGCCGCGGGCACCGTTGTCAAGGACGGGCTCGTGCGGGCTGCGGTGCCGGCCCGGCTCATCCGGCGCGGCGAGCAAGTCCTCATGCGGATCGTCGGCGACGGGTTCCAGCTGACGGCCCTCGGTGAGGCCCTCGAGGACGGGCGCCTCGGGGAAACGATCCGCGTTCGCAACGTCGATTCCAAGCGCGTCGTGGCGGCCCGGGTGGCCCCCGACGGCACGGTCGAACCGCTCTACGAGAGGTGATACGATGAAACGAATCGTCCTGATGGCGATGGTCGCCGCCCTGGCCGCCGCCCCAGCCGGGGCCGGCTCCATCTGGGCCAAGGCCACCGGCCCCCGCGGCACGCGGATCGTCCGCGTGTACGACGACGACAAGGCGCTTGGCATCGGGGACATCCTGACCATCGTCGTGGCCGAACATAGTGTCATCAACCACGAGACCACGCGCGAGTCCGACAAGGCCGCCAACCGCAACGCCACCGCCTCCGGAAACATCAACCTCCGCGACGTTGGCATGTGGTGGGGCAACCGCAACTCCAGCTTCGTCAACCCCGACGTCGGCCTCACCTCCACCGCCGGCAGCGACTTCACCGGCAACGCCGACTACGAGACCGACCGCCTCGTCACCGACCAGATCACCGTCAGCGTCGTCGACGTCCTGCCGAACGGGAACCTCGTCGTCATGGGCGCGCGGCAGCGGCACGTCGACGGCGACACACAGGTTCTGCGCGTCAGCGGCGTCGTGCGGCCGAGCGACATCACCTTCGCCAACACCGTGGCCAGCCAGCGGGTGGCCGACTTCCGGATGATCGTCGACGTGGACGGTCCCGAGCAGCTCTGGACGAAGCCAGGCTGGTTGGGGCGGATTCTGAACTTCCTGAGCCCGTGGTAAGGGGCGGATGATGCGTGTAGACACCCAGGCCATATTCAGGATATCCGCGGCCCTCGTTGCGGCCGCGGTTTGCGGGGCGGCGCTTGCGGCCAGTTGCGCGGCCGAGCGGATCAAGGATATCGTCGACCTCCAGGGCGTCCGCTCGAACCCTTTGCAGGGCTACGGCCTCGTGGTGGGCCTCGCGGGGACGGGCGACGCCTCGCCGCTGACGCGCCGCGTCCTGGCGAACGTCCTCCGCCGCGAGCACATCGCCATCGACCCGGCCGACCTGGAGGGCCAGAACATCGCGTCGGTCATGGTCCGGGCCGAGCTTCCGCCGTTCGCCCGGTGCGGCCAGACGCTCGATGTCGAGGTCTCGGCCATCGGCGGGGCCGAGAGTCTCCAGGGCGGGACGCTCCTCATCACGCCCCTCAAGGGTGCCGATGCCGAGGTCTACGCCGTGGCCCACGGGCCGCTTCTGCTCGGTGGGTTCTCGGCCTCCGGCGACCGCAGCAGCGTCTCGACGAACCACACGACTGTCGGTCGCATCCCCGGCGGGGCCAACGTCGAGCGCGAGGAACTGGCCCGCTTCGTCGAGGCCGGGTCCGTGACCCTCAACCTCCGCAACCCGGACTTCACCACGGCCGAGGAGATCCGCACCGCCGTCGACGCCGTCTACCCCCGCACCGCCGAGACGCTCGACCCGGGCACGGTCCGTCTGCACCTGCCGCCGGACCTGACGCGGGCGGGCCTCGCGACGTTCATCGATCGCGTGACGGGTCTCGAGGTCCAGGTCGACACGCCCGCCGTGGTCGTCATCAACGAGCGGACGGGCACGGTCGTTGTCGGCGAGAACGTGGGCATCTCGACCGTGGCGATCTCGCACGGGAACCTCTCAATCATCACCCAGGAGAAGGATTATATCTCGCAGCCGCTTCCGTTCTCGCGGGCGGGCACGAGCGAGCGGACCCAGCGGACCGAGATCACGGCTGTCGAGGAGCAGGGCACCCTCCACGTCGTGCCGCGCCAGGTCTCGGTCTCCGAGCTGGCCCGGGCCCTGAACGCGATGGGCCTGACGCCGCGCGACCTGATCTCGATCTTCGAGGCCCTGCGCCAGGCGGGGGCCCTCCAGGCCGAGCTGAAGCCGATGTAGCGGGACATGAGGCCATGAACGAACTTCTGACGCCGCTCACTGCCGACGCCACGGCCGCCCTCGGGGCCCGAGGGGCGGACCTTGCCCGCCGCTTCCAGGCCGCCGCCGCCGACCCCGCCGCCCTTCAGAAGGCGGCCCGCGACTTCGAATCCGTCCTTTTGGAGCGGCTGCTGGAGGAGATGCGGCGGACGATCCCGAAGTGCGAGTTCCTCTCCGGCGCGGGCACCGAGCAGGTCGAGGGGCTCTTCTGGATGCACCTGGCCCGGGACCTGGCGTCGCGGGGCGGGTTGGGCCTGGCCGAGGACCTGATCCGCCGCTTCGAGGCCGGCCGCGGTACCCCGGAGCCGCCCGTCCACATGGAGCATGGAGCATGAAGCCCGTGCGGCGTAACCATGAAGAAGCCTCCGCCCAGGTCCTTCTGGACGTCCTCGACGAGGCCGTGGCCCTTCAGGAGGGCGCCCTCGAGGAGCTGGCCGACCTGGCCGACGCGGTCCGCGCCCGCGACGACGACGCGGTGGAGAATCTCCTCGTCCGTCTCGGCCGCACGCGCGCGAGCCTCGACGACGCGGAGCGCCGCTGCGACGCCGAGCGCCTCCGCCTGGGCGCCCGGCTGGGCCTGGGCGCCGAGGCGGCCACGCTCGGCCGCATTGCCGATGCGCTCGGTGGGCCGGATGCCCGCGATCTCGAGGAGCGCCGCACGCGCATCCGCGAGGTGACCGAGGCCGTCCGCCGGCGCCACCTGCGCACGGCCGTCCTCCTGGCCCAGGTCGCCCGCGTCAACCGCGAGCTTCTCCAGGGCCTCTTTTCCCGCAGCGGGACGACCCGCACATATCGAACCGACGGCACCGCGCCGTGGCATCCGGAGCGCGGCCTGGTGGACGCGAGGCGCTAGCCATGTCGGACATGATCATCGGACTGAACGGCCTGGACGTCGCCCAGCGGGCGATCGAGGTCATCGGCAACAACATCGCCAATGCCTCCACCGAGGGCTACCATCGCCAGGAGGCCGCCATCGTGCCCGTCGCCGGGACCAAGGCCACGGCCCTCGCGATCGGCGGCGGGGCCGAGGTCCGGGGTGTCGACCGCATCATCGACCAGCTTCTGGAGCGGGCCCTGCGCGGCCAGATGCCCGAGATGGGCCAAGTCGACCAAGAGCTCGAAACCTTGGCCACCGTCGAGAACCTCCTCGGCGACCTCTCGGTCGACGGACTGACCGGGGCCATGGGCCGCTTCTTCACGGCCCTCCAGGGGCTGTCCGTCCAGCCCGACAGCGACGCCCTCCGGGAGGAGGTCGTCTGGTCCGGCGACGCCCTTGCCGCCCAGTTCCAGGCTGTCGGCGCGTCGCTCGACACTCTCGGCTCGAACATTCTCATCCAGGCCCGCCAGGTCGCCGACGACCTCAACAACCTCACCGAGAAGATCGCCGACCTTAACGACCAGATCCAGGGCCTGAACGTGCGCGGCGTGGCGGACTCGAACCTCCAGGACTTGAGGGACCAGGCTGTCCTGGAGCTCTCGCGCCTCGCCGAGGTCGACGTTGCCCCCGGCGAGAACGGCACGTACACCATCCAGGTCTTCGGGACGGTGGCGGTGCTGCGCGGCACGCACACGCCGATCGAGGTCGACCACTGCGGCGACGAGATGATCGGCGTCTCGGCCGGCGACGCTCACTACTACGACGACTCGGTCCGCGGCGGGAAGCTCGGCGGGCTTCTGGCCCTGAAGAACGACCTGCTTCCGATCGTCTCGGACCGCCTCGACACCCTCGCCTTCGAGATGATCCGCCGCGTCAACGCCGTCCACGTCCAGGGTATCGGCACCGATGGCAGCTTCACCTCCATCGACGGGCTGCCCTCGCCGGACGGGGTGCTGGCCGACTGGCCGCTGCCCGTCGAGGCGGGCACGCTCACGGTGCGCCTGACGAGCAAGGCCACCGGCGCCGTCACGCGCGTGGGGGTGGCCGTCGACCCCGCCACGCAGACGCTGGCGGACGTCGCTGCCGCGCTCGATGCCCTCCCGGGTCTGAGCGCCGGCGTCCGCGACACGCGCCTCCACGTCGAGGCCAACGCGGGCTACGTCTTCGACTTCCTGCCGGGCGTCGTCCTGACGGACAACCTGACGGGCAGCTCCAGCCCGACGCTCGAAGGTCTCTACGAGGCCGAATCCAACGAGACCTTCACGTGCACCGTGCGCGGCACCGGCACCGTCGGCGTGACCGACGGCCTGGAGATCGAGGTCCGCAACGTGGGCGGCGAGCTGGTCCGCACCTTGGCGGTCGGTCTCGGCTACCCCGCCGGCGACCGGCTGGACGTGGCCGACGGCATCCAGGTGACGATGTCGATGGGCGCCCTGATCGACGGCGAGACGTTCACGCTGGAGGCGGTCGCCAACAGCGACCCGACGGGCCTCCTCGCCGCCGCCGGTGTCAACACCTTCTTCGCGGGCGCCTCGGCCCGGACGATGAGCGTGGTGGCGTCGTTGCGGAACGACAGCGGCGGGCTGGCCACGACGCGCGGCGCGGGGGACGTCGACAACTTCAACGTGCTTCGCATGGCCGCCCTCTCGGACGAGCCGATCGAGACCCTCGACGATGCCACGTTCGAGGACGCTCACCGCCGCATCGTCTCCACGGTCGGACAGTGGGTCGGCATCCGCCGCGGCCGGCAGGAGGCCATCCGGGGCGTCGTCGAGCAGCTCTTTAACCAGCGCGAGGACATCAGCGGCGTGGACGTCAACGCCGAAGCCGCCCGGCTGCTCGTCTTCGAGCGGATGTTCCAGGGCATCGCCAAGTACCTCTCGGCCGTCGAGCGGACCCGGTCGTACCTCCTGGAGATCGTCTGACGAACTTTCGGCACGAACGCGCGCGGCGGCCGTCCGGGCCGGCCGCGACTGGGGAGACGAGGTGAGGCATGGCCGGTTGGGGCACGATTATCAGCGGGACGCAGTCGGCCTTGGCGAAGCATACGGCGGCGCTGGCCCGGCTCCAGGAGATGATCGCCTCCGGGTCGCGCGTGCGGCGCGCCAGTGATGCCCCGGCCGATGCCTTCCGCATGCTCGGTCTGCGGACCGAGACGCACACCCTCGGGGCCTACCGCAACAACATCGGCACTGTCAGCGATTCGCTGAGCGTGGCCTCGAGCGTCGTCGGCCAGATCTCCGAGGCGCTGGCTCGCGTCCGCACCCTCGCCGCCCAGGGCGCCACCGGCACCTACTCCGCGGCTAGCCGCGAGGCCCTCGCCCACGAGATCGATTCCCTTCTCGGGCAGGTGGTGTCGCTGGCGAACACGCGGCACCGGGGCCAGTACCTGTTTGCCGGGTCGAACTCCGCCGCCCCGCCCTACGAGCTGGAGCGCGACGGCGAGGTGATCGTCGGCGTCCGCTACGCCGGCAGCTACCACGCGGTGGAGGTGCCGGTGTCGCGCGGCGTGAAGTACGCGGGGGTGCTGGTGGGCGAGGACGTGTTCCGAAGCGCCGCCCGGCGGCCGCCCGAGTTCCACGGAGCGACCGGCGCCGCCCCGGGCGTCGGCACGCCCAGCGTGCGCGGCGAGTCGTGCCTGACCTTGACGCACGAAGCGACGACGTATCTGGGGGCGAGCGGGGTCGCGCCTGCCGCCGACAGCGCCACCGCCGACGCGATCCTCGGCAACGGCCACACCCTCGAGATCGACGTTCCCGCCGGCACGTTGCGTCTCGACGGCGGCGAGGCGGTCTCCTTCGACCGGACCGAGACGCGCCTGGCCGTCACGGCCCCCGGCGGCGAGACCGTCTACGTCGACACGACCGGCATCGTCGACGGCTTCGTCGGCACGGTCGGCATCCAGGCCACCGGCCGCATGTCCCTCAACGGAAGCTCGCCCGTCGTCATCAACTTCGCCGACCCGAACCAGGTTGTGATCGACTGGGACAACGACCGGCGCGTCCTTTACGTCGATGCGACCGGCATCGTTCGGACCGGCGTCGAGCCCGTCACGGTCGAGGGGACGTACGACCTGTTCGGGGCGATGATGTCGGTGCGCGACGCACTCCTGAACGCCCAGGGCCTCAGTAGCGAGGAGCATCTCGACGCGATCAACCGCGGGATCGGCGCCCTGACGGAGGTCTCCGACGGGCTCACCAAGGGCCAGGTCATGTGCGGCGCGCGGCTCGGGGCCCTCGCATCGCTCGACGAGAGCCTGGAGAACCTCGAGGCGTTCGCCTCCGACCAGACGGCGGCCCTCGAGAACGCCGACGTCGTCCAGGTGGCCACGGAGCTGGCCCGCCGTCAGACGCTCTACGAGATGACACTCACGAGCGCCGCCCACCTGCTGCGCCTCTCGCTCCTCGATTACCTCTAGGCGCCGCGTCGGGCGCCGCTCGCGCCGGGAAGGTCGCCATGCACCTCGCTTTCGTCGTGACCCGGACGTTTGAGACCACCCGACCGCTGCTGGCGGCCGCGACGGCCCATCCGCAGGTCCGCACGACGCTGGTGCGCAGCGACGCGGACCCGCGGGAGGCCCTGGCCGCGCTCGCCGCCGCTGACCGAATCTGGTTCGAGGGCGCGGGACCGGTCCTCTCCGCGCTTGCCGGGATGCCCGTCGCGGCGCACCTGCCTCGGGCGTACCTGCACGCGCATCGGGCGGACCTGGCGGCCCTGCCGCCCGACGCCGACCGCATCGTCGGCGAGATCGTGATCGACCACGAATCGCTTCTTCCGGAGGTCGGCGCCTTCCGCGCCAGTGTCGCCCCTGACCTTGCGACGCTCCAGGCTCTGGTCGTCAAGGGGGTGGCCGACGCGTCCGTCGAGGCCTGGGACGCCATCCGGCGCGTGGCCGAGGAAGCGGCGGGACGCGTGTGGGTCGACCCGCGCGCCCCGCGGGAGTTGGGCGCGTACCTGACCGTCTCCTACGGTCGGACGCTCGCGAACGACCCGTCCGAAGCCGATACCCACATCACGTGGCCCGACTTGGTGGGCCGCGGCGCGCGCGTCGAGGTGAATGGTGACGTTTCCGGCCCTGCCGAGGCGCCGCCCGCACCCGCGCCCGTCTCCATCTCCGCCGTCATCCCCGTCTACAACGGGGCCGCGACGATCGACCGGGCGCTGGCCGGCCTGCGGCGGCAGACGTATCCGCTCGAAGAGATCCTGGTCGTCGACGATGGCTCGACCGACGGGACGGGCGGCCGCGTCCGGGCGCATTTCGACGACGCGCGCGTACGGTATTTATACATCGACCACGTCGGTCAAGTGGGCGCCCGCAACACGGGGCTTCGCGAGGCGCGGGGCGAGTACGTCCTTTGGCTCGACGCCGACGATGAGGACACGCCGAATCGGGCCCGCGTCCTGGCCGAGGCCGCCGAGGCCCATCCCGAGGCCGACCTCTTCTTCTCCGACGCGCTCCTGGTCGACCCGACCGGCCGCGTCATCCAGCACCGACGGTATCGGGACGTCCGGGCGGCGGACCTGCCGTGGATGCTCGTGGCGAGTCTGACGGGCATCTGCCCCATCCTGCACACGTCTGTGATGGTTCGGCGGGCCCTGATGGCGCGGTTCGGGGGGTACGATCCGCGGTTCGTCCGGTGCGAGGATTACGAGCTCTGGACGCGCTTGGCCGAGGCGGGCGACGTTGTCCTTCGGCACGTCCCCGCGACGCTCATCGTCAACCACCGCGGGCCCGCGAAGCCCGGGAACCTTCGAATCGCACTCGACGGGTTCGTGCCGATCGTCGAGCGGCTGGTGGCGCGATTCGGCGTCGAAGGCGTGACGCCGCCCCTGGCACGCTATTTGCACGAAAACCCGCACCGGGCCCTCGGGCGCCGGCTCCTCGCCCTGGGGCGGCTCTGCCTCGGCGAGGAAGGGCATCCGATCTACGCTCTGGCCGCGCGCCATCTCCGCGAGGCGGGCGTGACCGAGGGCCGGGGGCTCCAGGAGGCCGCATGCAGGTTGCCGTCGTCATAGCGCGGACGTTCGCGGGGTCGCGGGAGTTCTTCCGCCGCGCCGCCGCCACCCCGCCGCTTGCCCTGCGTCTGATGCGCGGCGACGCGACGATCGAGGAGGCGCTCCCGGCTCTCGACGGGGCCGGGCGGGTCTGGTTCGAGGGCGCCGGCCCGCTGCTCGATGCGCTCCTCGCCCGCCCGACGGCGGCGTGGCTGCCGGGGGCGGTCCTTCGGCTCGGCGCGGACGAAGCGCGACACCTGCCGGGGCCGGACTTTTGGCGGCTCGTCGGGGACCTCGTGGTGCCGACGCCCGGGGCGGCCGCCCACGTGCGCCGAACCGCCCCGCCGCCCGCGGGCCGGGCCCGCATCCACGTGGTGCCCGACGACGACGGGCCCGGCGCGCTCGACGCGCTCACGGAGATTCTCGTCGCCCCGCCGCGCGGCCTGACCGTTCCGACGTGGCAGCGGATCGCGCGGCTGGGGGAGCTGTGTACGGGTGACGTCTTCCTGCTGGGCGACCCGCCGGACGAGGTCGCCGCCTTCCTCGATACGTCCTGCGGGTGTGCCGTCGCCCACGACGCGTCGGCGCTCGGGGAAGGGCAGGCCGACGCCGTTGTCCTCTGGCCCGCGCCCGCCCTGGCCGAAGCGTACGACGGAGCCGTTTCCGTCCTGAAGCCCGGCGGCACGTTGGCGGCGGTCCTCTCGCGCGGCAGCGGTCCGTCGGCCGAGGAGGTCGCCTCGCGCGTGAGCGCGGCGACGGGACGGCCGGCGGAGATCGACGGCGGCGTGGTGGTTGCCCCGGGGGCAGGCGAACGGGATCCCCGGTCGCACGTGCGCGTCGAGAGTCCTCCGCTCGTCACCGTGGGTATCTTTGTCTATAACCGCGAGCGCGACGTCGGCCCGTGCATCGAGAGCCACCGGCGCCAGACGTACGCCCCCCTCGAAATCGTCGTCGTCGACGACGGCTCGACCGATGGGACGGGCGAAGCCGTGTGGCCGCACCTGGAGGACCCGCGGGTCCGCCTCGTCGCGATGGAGCACGCGGGCCGGCCCGCCGCTCGGAACCGCGTCCTGGCCGAGGCGCGGGGCGCGTGGATCGCATGGATCGGGTCGGACGACCGGTCGCTCCCCGGGCGGATCGCCGCCCAGGTGGAGGCCGTCGCACGCGACCCCTCGGCCACGATCGTCCATGGCGACTGGCTCCAGACGGACGAGGCGGGACGCGTTGTCGAGGTGCGACGGGGCCGCACCGCGGGCCTCGAAGGCCCCGCCGCCTCCATGCTCCGCGGGTGCGCGATCATCGACGCGACGGCCCTCGTCCGCCGCGACCTCTACGACCGCCTCGGGCCCTACGACGCCGCATTCCCGCGCGGCCAGGACTACGAATTCTTCGTGCGGGCGGCCTTGGTCGGGGACCTCCGCGACGTCTACCTTCCGCTGCCGCTCATCACCGGGCATCAGACGTCGACGGGGCGGCCGGATTTGGTGCCGGTGCACCTGGAGATCTTCGCGCGGCTCACCGAGCAAATCCTGGAGGCCGTGCCGCTCGAGGGCCTGGTCGACGCGCGCGGGCGGGACCTGGGAGAGGACCCGCGGCTGAACGTGGGCCGCCTCCTCGCCGCCAAGGCGATCCAGCGCGACGCGCCGCCGGACCATCCGCTCCTCGCGCGGGCCGACACCCTCCTGGCCGAGGCCGAGGTCAATGCCCGCCCGGCCGACCGTGCCGCCGCCGCGGCTCTGCGCTCCCGGCTTGCGCGGCACCGCGAGCGCGCCCTCGTACCCACCGCCTGAAGGAGACGGTCGTGATGCATTCCGAGACGGACCCGCCCACCTACGACCGGTGCGCGGCCCTGGCCGAGGCCGGCAAGCACAAGGAGGCGCGGGCGGCGTACGAAGCGCTGCTCGCCGCCGAGCCGGACCACGGCCGGGCGCTCAACGATCTCGGGGCCCTCTGCTACGCCCAGGGCCGCCTTGACGAGGCCGCCGATCTCCTTCGCCGCGCTGCCGACCATCTCGGCGACGAGCGCGGCCAGGCCCTCTGGAACCTGGCGGAGGTGTGGCTGGCGGCCCGGCGGCCCGCGGAGGCGGCGGCCCTGTTTGGCCCGATGCAGGAGGCCGGGCTCCTGTCGCCGGACCTCGTGAGCCGCACCGCCGGCGCCCAGATCGACGCGGGCGACGCGGCCGGGGCCGTCGAGACGCTGATCGGGGCAATCCGGGCCCAGCCCGCGATGAAGGACGCCCTCCTGCCCGCCTACGAGGTCGTCCGCAGCAAGCGGCCCAAGGTCGCATTCCTCGCCGAGTTCGGCGACACGAAGTTCCTCAAGGACATTGTCGAGTACGTCGGCGTCCGCTACGAGACGCGCCTCGCCCGCGGCCAGAGCGACGAGGAGACGGCCGAGCTTCTCCGCTGGTGCGACATCGCGTGGCTCGAATGGTGTACGAACCAGGCCGTCCTCGCCTCGCACCTTCCGAAGACCTGTCGCACCATCGTCCGCCTCCACCGCTTCGAGGCGTTCACGCCGTGGCCCGAGAGGGTCGACTGGGACCAGATCGACGCTCTCGTCACGGTTGGCAATCCTGCGATCCTCGAGGCTCTCGAGACGAAGGTGCCGGACTTGGCATCCCGCACGCACGTCGAGCCCATCCCGAACGGCGTCGACCTGGAGCGGTTCCGTTTCCGCGCCAGGCGGCGCGGCAAGAACCTGGCGGCCGTGGGGTACCTGAAAGCCCGGAAGAACCCTGGCCTGCTGCTCCAGTGCTTCCGGCGGCTTCTCGACGCCGACCCGGAGTACCGCCTCTTCTTCGCGGGCGAGTATCAGGACGACGGGTCGCTGAGGCAGTACGTCGAGATGCTCGTCGCCGAGTTGGGGCTCGCCGGCGCGGTGCGGTTCGACGGATGGCAGAGCGACGTCGCCGCGTGGCTCGCCGACAAGCATTACCTCGTCTCCGCGAGCACGTCGGAGGGCCACCCAGTGGGTGTGCTGGAGGCGATGGCGCGCGGCGTGGTGCCGGTGGTGCACGTCTTCCCGGGGGCGAAGGCGATGCTGCCGGAGCAGTACCTGTACCGGACGCCCGCCGAGTTCTGCCGTCGCATCCTCTACGGCCCCTACGCCCCCGCCGCGTGCCGCGCCTGCATCGAGCGCGAGTACCCGCGGGCGCGTCAGCTCGCGCGTGTGGCGGCGCTCGTTGCGCGGATGGAGGCGGCGCCGTGCGAGAAGCCGGCGGTCTTCCATGCCGCCGCCCCCGCCGACGTCGACGCCTTCCTCGACGGCGTCGCCTCGGCGGATGGATAACCGACCTATGGCGCCGACCGTCAGCATCCTGATGCCGACCTTCAACCGCCGCGACACGCTGGCGGAGGCGCTGGCGAGCGCGGCGGCCCAGACGTTCGAGGACTTCGAGGCCCTCGTCGTCAACGACGGCGGCGAGCCGGTGGGGGACCTGGTCGAGGCCCTCGGCGATGCGCGGTTCCGCCTCATCGAGCGGCGCGAGAATCGCGGCAAGGCCGCCTCGCTCAACGAGGCCCTCGCCGAGGCCCGCGGACGGATCGTCGCGTATCTCGACGACGACGACCTGTGGTACCCCCACCATCTTCAATCGCTCCACGACGCCCTCGAGGCCTGCCCCGACTGCGGGGCCGCCTACACGGACCTCTACAAGGTTCGGTACCGGCCGGGGCCGGACGGGTCGCGCCTGCCCCTGGCGAAGCGCGTCGCCGTCAGCCGCGACTTCGACCGCTTCTACCTCTGCTGCTTCAACCTAGCCCTGCACGTCTCGCTCGCGCACCGGCGGAACCTGATGGAGCATGCCGGGCTGTACAACGAGGCGCTCGGGGTCCTGGTCGACTGGGACATGACGCGGCGGCTGGCGTTCTTCACGGACTTGCTGCACGTGCCCGAGATCACGGGCGAGTACTACGTGCCCGCCGAAGACAGCGACCGCATCAGCGACCGCCTCCGCCGCGATCGCCAGAAGTACGCCCAGACGATCCTCGCCATCCTCACCACGCGCCCGCCCAAGCCTTGGCCGGCGATGCCGGACCTGCTCATCGTTCCCCTGCCGGAGCGGATCGACGCGCGCGTGGGCGAGATGCTGAGGGGCATCTACGGGTGGACGTTCATGCCGTACCGGGTGCGGCTGCCGGCGGGGCGGTCGGCGGTCGGGCGACTGAACGTTTCGCTGCCGCACTTCGAGGCTGTCCCGACCGCGGACGACGCGCCGCTGGAGGCGCGGATCGAAGCGGCCCTGGCCGGGTCGGACGCCGACTACGTCGCCCTCGTGCCGCCCGCCGCCGAGCCCGGGATCCTCTGGGTCGAGGACGCCCTCCACGCCGCCCTCGCCGATCCGCGAGCCGCTATCACCATCGAGGGCCACGCCGACGCGCATCCGGGCCTGGTCCTGGCCCGCGAGCGCCTGATCCGCGTGCTGGAAGGGCGGGGGACGCGGTCGCTGGTCCAGGCCCTCCGGCAGAAGGGCGTCGCGATCCGCCCGCCGCGACCCGACGAGCGGGCCCTGGCCCTCGACCGCGGCTTGGGCGAGGCCGAGAAGCTCGAGGCCGAGGGGAGCTGGGTCCGCGCCGCCCGGGCGTACCGCGACCTGGCGACCCACCACGGCAATGACCTGTGGATGAACGCCAGGGCCGCCGCCGCCCTGGCGCGCGATGGGAGCCGCGACGACGAGGCCCTGGCGCTGGTCGCGCCGCTGAACGCCGCGCGCCCGACGCCCGAGACGCTGTTCGTCGAGGCCCGGCTTCACCATCGCGCCGAACGCACCGACCGGGCCGTGGCCCTCCTGGAACAGGCCCGCGCCCTCATGAAAGGCAAGGACGACCCGTGCAACTGACCCCCGAACCGTTCGTTGTCGAGGCCGGTCTCGAGCAGCATTACGAGATCCTCAAGGAGCTCGGCGATTGCCACGCCGCCCTTGGCCACCACGACCGGGCCCGCGAGTGCTACGAGGAGGCCGCCGAGGTCGCGCCCGAGAAGCCGGGGCCGTACGTGGGGCTGGGGGTCGTGGCCCTTCAGGCGGGCGTCCCGGGGGCGGCGGAGTGTGCGTTCCGCCGGGCCCTGGAGATCGACCCCGCGGCCTCTGAGGCGCTCGGCGGCCTGGCCATGGTCGCCCAGCAGCGGGGCCGGCCCGCCGAGGCCTTCGACCTCTACATGGCCAGCCTCGAGAAGCAGCCCGACAACCTCGTCGCCCTCCTCGGCCTCTTCCAGACCGCCTGCGAGATGGGCTCCTTCGCCAAGGTCGTCCACTACCTGCGGGTGTACCTTGCGCGGCACCCGGGCGACACGTCGGTCCTGTATTGCCTGGCGACGCTGGAGGCCCGCGACGGGCGCGCCGACGAGGCGATCGAGGCCCTCGAGACGATCCTCGCCCTCGAGCCCGACCACGCCGACGCCGCCCGGCTCCTCGAAGACGTCCGCCGCCGGCGCGAGACGGCCACGGCGGGGGTCGCCGCGCCATGATCGACGCTGCCCACACTCCGGATGACGCCCTGCATCGCCTGGCCTGTGCGCTCGAAGCGCAGCTCGATGCCGCGCGGCAAGGCGATACCGAGGCGGTGCGGGCGGGGGCGGCCCGGGTCGATGCCCTGATCGCCGAGGCCGGCCGCGCCCCGGGCGGCGACCCGGCCCTGCGGCGTCGCGTGGGGGAGTTGCATGATGCGCTCCGCCTGGCGCTGGCCCAGCAGCTCGACGAGACCCGCCGCGCGCGCGGCCGCGTGCCCACGGGCCGGAGGGCGCTCGACGCCTACCGGCGCCTTTCCTGAGGCTCTACGCCAACTCCAGGACCCTCACCACCTCCTCGGCCGTCGTGACGCCCGAGAGCACGAGGCGGCGGCCGGCGTCGACGAGTGAGGCGGCCCCGAGCGAGCGCGCGGGCCAGAGGATGTCCGCGTCGCCGGCGTCGCCGGTCACCGTGTGGACGACCGCGTCAGTCACCTGAAGCCCTGAGACGAGAGCCGTCCGTCCTCGGTAGCCCGTCTTCCGGCATGCCGCGCACCCGCGGCCGCGCGCCGTGTTCCGCCGCGAGCCGTTCCCGCCCACGCCCAGGGCCCGGAGGGCGTCCGCGTCGGGCGCCGCCGGGGTGCGACACTCGGGGCAGACCGTCCGCACAAGCCGCTGGACGAGCGTAGCATGCAGGGCCGTGGCCAGGGCTGCTGCGTCAACGGGCGGCCCGGCCAGGAGACCCGCGTCGGGCTCCAGGGCCGGCGTCTCGGTCGAGGCGAGGACCAGCCGACCCATCGCGACCGCGCGCACGGCGATCGCCGCCGTCGGCCCGTCGGCGACCGGATCGATGATGAGGACTCCCTCGGGGCGCTGCATCGCCGTGCCCACGCCCGTCGCGTCGGGCGGGAGACGAGGCAGGCCGTCGACCTCGAACGTCGGCCCCTCGGCCAAGGCCAGGGCGCGGCGTCCGTCGGCGGTGGCGAGGGCGGACAGCGCCCGGAGCGTCGTCGTGCGGCCGCTTCCGGGCGCTCCGACGACGAGCACGAGGCCGTCCGGCGCGGCGGCGATCTCCGCGAGCGCGGCGGCCGTCGGCGCGCCGAAGCCGAGCGCTTCGAGAGACCGCCTCGGCGGGACCTCGTGCACGCTCACCCGGTGCTGCTCCGGCCCGGCCCTCACCTGCCACCGGCGCCCCGCCGCCTCGATGACGGAGTGCGCCTGGCTCGCGAAGTGGGCGGGCAGGGCGGAGGTGAGCGGCCCGGGCAGGCGGTGCATGAAGCGCGGTTTCTCGTACCGGGCGCCGTCGATGTCCAGGACCAGGGCGAGGCCTTGGTCCCTCGGTTCCAGGTGCACCGCGTCGGCCCGCCGGCCGGCGGCATCGCGGAGAATGGCGTCGGCGAGCTTGGCGGCCGCGGCCGCCGCGTCCGGGCCGGCGTTTGACGCACGCGAGGGCGGGGGCGCTTCAGCGGAGACATCCTCGGAAGGGGCAGGGCGGCTGGCCGCGTCCAGGACCGCCGCCAAGTCGACCCCGCGGTCACGGAGGAACCGGACGAGACCCCGCTCCGAGACGCGCAGCAGGCCGCCCGGCAGCGACTCGGTCCGAATCCATCCGCTCGCGATCCAGCCTTGGACCATCTCGGGGGTCGCCCCCACGAGATCCGCCACCTGGGTCGCGCTGTAGAGTCGCTCCGCCATCGCCATCCCTTACGTCCATCCGCCGTCCCACTTTATTCTGTCACGGGCGCCGGGCGCGGTCAAACGCAAAGCGTGCTTCCCAGTCGAACGTGACGGGGGGCGTATCGAGGCGGAACCCTCGCGCCTCCGACGGGGTTACAAAGGCAGCGGGCCTCGGGGGTCACGTCCAGCGGGTGAGGCCCACGGCACGACAAGGCGGGCAGCGCGGTGCCCGACATCGTCATCCGCAAGCACGGGCGCGTCGTGCGTCGGCAGAAGGTCGGCGAGGCCGAGGCTGCGCGCGGATGTCGCATCCGTCTCGGCGGGGCCGGGAACCTGACGCTGAAGCTGGGCCAGACGGCGCGGGTGGGCCTGTGCGAGAAGCGCGTGGTCGCGGACGAGGCGGCGGCGTTTGCACGCCCGGGCCGCCGCCCGAGGGCGAGACGCCCGAGGAGGCCCCGCCGATCCGGGTCGTGGCCCGGGTGCGGCGGACGAGCGCGCCGCTGCAGCCGGCCGACATCGCCCCCTACCGCGACGCGTTCGTCTGTACGGAGTACGAGGTTGAGGCGTGCCTCGACGGCGACCCGGGCACGGGACGTGTCTTCGCCATCGCTCAAACCATGAAGGACGCCGAGATGCTCCCGACGGCGGCGGTCGAGATCGGCGCGGCCTTCGAGCTGACGCTCTTTCCCTGGGAGACCCAACCCGCCCTGCACGGATATCCTGTGGCCGACGACGTCTCCAGCCCGGCCGACCCGCTCTACTACGTGGCCGCGGCCAAGCCCATCGGCGACCGGTAACCCCGTCGCCGCGCCGCGACCGGCTCCTTACTCCGCGGCCTTCACGACCTGGATCACGTGTGCCACGGGTACCGCCGTCTTGACCGGCGGCTCCGTGCCGCGCCCGAACTGGCAGGCGACGACCTTGACCTCGACGGGCCGCGTCGCGCGGGCGGGAAGCTCGGCGACGTGAAGGGCCCCGTCCTTGACGATCGCCGGACCGTACGCGACGTAGTACTCGACGGGGAGGCCGGCGCTGCTCGCAGCCGTGAGCTTGAGGGGCGGGCCGCCGGCCCTGAGATTGCCAGGCGCCGGGAACGAGAGCGTCTGCTCGGTTCCCTTCGTGATGCCCTTGAAGCCGCGCGGCAGCATCCCGACGTGCTCGGTGTGGCGATACTCGTGGTCGCCCTCGCTGAACGCCATGAAGGTGGCGCGGGAGCGCTCGTCGGCGGGCGTCAGGTTGTCGTAGCGGATGCGGAGCCGCGCGGGGCCGACCGCGGCGACGGGGCCGCTCACGCCCTTGACGCGGATCGGGGCCGAGGAGTGGCCGCAAGGCTTCCCGGCCTCCAGCCAGCGCGGCCCGCCGCTCTTGTGCGGCGTGGGATACGTGTCGCGGTACGAGGGATGGACCTCGAAGGTCTGCCCGTCGTCGACCCACGTGATCTTCGTGAAGAAGTATCGGGCCCCGGCGTCGACCCAGCATGGGTCGGTCCACTTGATGAACTGGTCCCTCTTGCCGAAGCCGCCCGCGTGGTACGCGACCGTGGCCTCGGCCAGTTCCTTGTCGAAGTGCCACGAGGTGCGGGCCGCGTCTCCCTCATGGCGGTCCGCCGGGGTGGGCCGACCGCCGGCGTCGGGCTCGGTGATCGCGACGCCCGTCAGCCACCCACCGGCCGGGTCGACCGCCGTGCACGCGACCGGCTCGGCGGAATCGCGGGCCTCGCCGGGGATGCGGGCCCGGGCGGCCTTGCGGAGGTAGAGCGCGAGGTACTCGGCGTTGCGCTTCGACCACGCGAAGTGCCCGGCCCCCGGCTCGACGACGAGGCTCGCAAGCGGCGCCGGGTCTGTGCCCCGGTACGCCACGAGGGCGTCGCGGGCCCGCTCCCACGGTCCCTCGCGTCCGTTCTCGTCACGCATCAGGCCGCCGAACTCGTCGAACTGGCCGACCATCATAAGTGTCGGCACGCCGGGCGGGACGGCCTCGTCGCCCCCGGGCACGCCGCCCCGGTACTGGAGGAGGCCGAAGCACCGATCGGCGAAGCGGATCGCCCGCTCCTTGGCCTGGGGCCCGCCCGCCGAGTGCCCGACGAAAAAGAGCGGGGCCTGTGGCAGCTCGGCGTAGCCGGAGACCTCGGCGAACCGCTGGAGCAGCGCCGGCACGTCGATCGCCCGCAGGCCGCACTTGGTGAACACGATCGCCAGGCCCTCGGCTGCGCACGCCTCGCGGATGACCGGGTCGCGAGCCATCTCGCGCTCCATCAGTGTCATGCCGCCCATCACCACGCCGCGCACCTGCGGCGCCTCGGGCGGGATCCAGAGGAACGCGTCCTGCTTGCCCTTGGGGGTCTCGACGCCCACGCGGTACTGGAACACGGCCGCGCCGGCGGTGCTTGCCAGAAGGACCAGGGCCAGGATTGTCAGGGTCCTCGTGCGCACGGTTCGTCTCCTCGCCATCGTCGTCGGGTCGGCGGGCGATTGTAGGCGCAGGCGGGCCGGAATGCCACGCCCCTCTCGCGGCCGCGGGGGCCGTGCCCTATAATGCGCCCGCCGAGGAGGACGAGCCAAGACAAGGAGAGTCGCTTGCGCATCGCGATGTTCACGAACACGTACCTGCCGCACGTCGGCGGCGTGGCCCGGTCGGTCGAGCGGTTCACGCGCGGCTACCGGGCCCGGGACCACGAGGTGCGGATCGTGGCGCCGGCCTATGCCGAGCAGCCGGAAGGGGAGGAGGGCGTCGTGCGCGTGCCCGCCCTCGACGATGTCATCGACTCCGGCTTCGCCGCGCCGTTGTCCTTGGGGGGCGACCTCGCCGACGTCATGGGCGACTTCGCGCCCGAGATCGTCCACGCCCACCATCCGTACCTGATCGGGACGGCGGCGCTTCGAATCGCCGGTCGCCTGGATACTCCCGCCGTGTTTACGCATCACACCATGTACGAGCATTACGTCCATTACGCCCCGGTCGAGATCCCCGGCATGGGCCGGTTTGTTGTCGAGCTGGCCACGGGCTTCGCGAACCTTTGCGACGCGGTCGTCGCCCCGAGCGAGAGCGTGGCCGGCATCCTGCGCGAGCGCGGCGTGGAGACGGCCGTGCGCGTGATTCCGACCGGCGTCGACGTCGCCGACTACGCCGCGGGCGACGGGGCGTCCGCGCGGCGCCACGCGGGCGTGCCCGAGGACGCCTTCGTCGTCGGCCACGTGGGACGCCTTGCTCCCGAGAAGAACCTGGATTTCCTGGGCCGGGCGATGGCCCGGTTCCTCGCGGGCGATGAGGCGAGGCACGCCCTCATCGTCGGCGACGGGCCGTCGCACGTCGGCATGCGACGGGTTTTCGACGAGGCGGGCGTTGCCGGCCGGGCCCATTTCCCCGGCGTTCGCAAGGGGCAAGACCTCGTCGACGCCTACCACGCGATGGACGTCTTCGCGTTCACCTCCAAGACCGAGACGCAGGGCATGGTGCTTGTGGAGGCTCTGGCCGCGGGCTGCCCCGTGGTGGCCCTCGACGCCCCCGGGGCCCGGGAGGTTGTCTCGGACGGCGCGTGTGGGGCCCTGGCGGAGAAGGAGGACGAGGCGGCCTTCGCCGCGACCCTCGAACGCTTGGCCGATCTTCCGAAAGCCGAGCGCGCGGCCCTCGGCGCCCGGGCCCGCGACGCCGCCGAACCGTTCGACACGGACCGGTCGGTTGAGAAGACCCTTGCCCTCTACCGGGAGACGGCCGAGTCCCACCGTCCCTCGCCGCGCTTCCACGAGGACCCGTGGGCGGCCCTGGTCGCGCCCCTTCGCCGCGAGTGGAACCTGTGGGAGAACCGTCTGCGGGCCCTCGCGGACATGGTCGCCTACGGCCGCCATCCGTAAATGCGAAACGTGGGGCCGCAGGCGGGGTTTCAGGGGCGTCGGTTCATCGAGAACATTCCGGAAAGGGGTCCCGCATGATGCGTCTGCTTCCGATTGTCTTGATTCTGGCATCGGCGGCGTTGATTGCCGCGCCTTCCGTCGCCCGGGCCGAGGACGCCGCCTGGCTCGACTGCACCTTCGGACCCGTCCCGCTCGCCGCCACCGTCCGCCTGATGCTCCGGATCGTCGACGACCAGATGGCGGGCGAGCGCGCCGAAGAGTGGCGCGAGAAAATGGCCGCCATCGGCTGGACCGATGAAGACATGCGCCGACGCTGGGCCGTGCTGGCCGTGCCGGACCGGTTCATCCGCCATCCCGACACGCAGCACGGGCACCAGAAGTTCTTTGTGGTTCCCGCGAAGGCCGGCGCGGAGGCGGGGGGCATCTGGGTCCCGCCGCATCCCCCCGCGACGACGTACCAGGTGGCGATGTCGCACGCCTGGGCGGACGGCCGCCTCTTCCTCCGCGGCGCCGACGCGATTTACGGCTATGATCTGCGGCAACCCGATAGGAGATTTTCCCGATGATGCGATTCCTGTTTGCCGTCCTCGTGGTGCTCGTGGCCGCGCCCTTGGCACAGGCAGCCCCCGCCGACGATCTCGCGGCGCTCGTCAAGGTGCGCGACGCCTTGGCCGAGGAGCTCGCGCGACGCCAGGCCGACGCCGCCGAGAAGGGGCCGGCCCGCGACTATCACCTCCACTTCGCCGGCGGCGCCGACGGCGACGAGATGGACGTCGTCCTCCGCCGGCGGGCCGGGGCGTGGGCCGAGGGATGGGTTCAGGTGCCCGCCTGGGAGCAGGGCACCATGCAGGAATGGCGCGGCTTCCATCACATGAACGGGGCCGGGTGCAAGTGGCGGCCCACGCTCCGCTTCATGGCCGATGCCGCCGGCGTCAAGGCGACAGGCGCGCAGCTCGCGGGCCCGATGGCCGTCGCCTTCCGTCTCGACGAGACCCACGCCGAGATGCGCCCGCCCGGCGAGCCCGAGGGCTACTGGGACCGTTTCATCCCCACCGGTTTCACCACGCCTCGCGACCAGACGTACGAGGTCGACCTCGCGGTCCTGGAGGATGCGGCGGTCCTGGAGATGACGCTCGAGGGCGGCGTGAACATGAAGAAGAAGCCGGGCCTCAAGGTCAACACCAAGAACGACCGCGTTGCCCCCATCGAGGTCCGCCTCCGCGTCCCCGCCACGCGATTCACCGTGGTTCGCGTCCGCACGCCCAATTTCAGCGGCGGCCTGCACGAGGGCGACGGGACGGGTCTCGCGTACGCCGGCGGCCGCCTGACCGGCACGCTCGCCCTCACGCTCTACTCCGACGGCTGGACGCCCGAGCGCAGCCGCACGCCTAAGCCCATCCCCGTCGTCATGGAGCTTGACGTGCGGCTCAACCACCACGTTCTCTCCGGCACGTTCAAGGCCACCGGAGACCTGGGCGCCTACGAGGGCCGCGTCCGCGGGACGGGCGGCCCGGCCGTGACCGGACGGTTCCGCAGCCGGGGCGACCTCGGCCCGCGCGTCGGCGACGTCGTCGGCATGATGATCGACGATCCGCGGCCGGGGGCGGAGCAGCTCACGAAGGTCAAGGCCAGGCCGGACGACCTTGCCGCGCTCGCCCGGGCCGCCAATGCCGTCTTCCACGAGATCAAGGCCCTGCACTTGGCGCTCCAGCACGCTCCGCTGCCGCTGGTCGACGCGCTCGACCAGACGGCGACGGCTGAGCCCGCCTGGGGCGAGAAGATGGAGGCCGAAGCGCTGGCGGCATACCTGGCGCGCCTCCGTTCGCTCGTCGCGGCCCTTCCCGACGAGGCGGGCGACGCGCTGCCGACGCCCCTTCCCGAGGACGAGACGGCCAGTCCCGGTGTCGGCACCGCCGCCGCACCCGTGGAGGGCGGCGTCAACGTTCTCCCCGCGAAGCCGGACGCCCTCTGGCTCCACCTTACCCGATGGCAGGTGGTCGGCCCGTTCGAGCAGCGCCTGGGCCTCGAGCACAACACGGGCCTCGTACCCGAAGTCGCCGCGCCCGGCGGCCCGGACCTCATCCAGCCGACCGATTACCTCGGGGCGGTCCGCGCCGGCGCCGCGCCGATTGCCTGGCAGCCTTTCGAGTGTGCGTCGGCGCGCTTGAGTCCCCCGTGGGGCAAGGTCGGCTTCTACAACCGTTTCCGCGGCCAGGTGTGGTACGCCGCCGCCGACCTTGCCAGCGCCGCGGCCCGCGAGGCGTGGCTCGCCCTCGAAACGGGCACGCAGGCCAAGGTCTGGCTGAACGACCGGCTCGTCTGGTCGGCCGAGGAGCCCTTCTGGCGGTACCGTCCGCGCGGCCGGACGCTCGTTTCGGTGCAGCTCGTCGAGGGCGTCAATCGCCTGCTTGTGCGGGGTCACCGCGATCGCCGGAAGTCCTGGGTGCGGCTGGCGATCTCGGCTGCCGAGCCCGTCGCGCCGCCCGCTCCCAAGCCGCACGTCGCCGTGGGCTCGTCCGACGTCTTCCCGGAGGCGGACCCGCCGCTTGCCTGGGACATTGACCGCGGCATCAACGTGGCGTGGCGGCGGGACGACCTCGGGGGTGGGGCGCGGCCGGCCGTGGCGGGCGACCTCGTTTTCGTTGCCTCGAACCCCGACACGCTCGTCGCCCTCGATGCCGCCACCGGCGAAACCCGCTGGGAAGCCAAGGCCGACGTCTTCGAGGTCCTCGACGAGCATACCCGCAGCGCCATCGCCGGGTCCGGCGACGAGAGCCGCCGCCGCGCGATCCTCAGGGAGCTCGTCCCCCAGCTCGGCTTCAACCCGTTCGAGGTGGACCGGCTCCGCCCCAGCGACCCCGTCACCGACGGCAAGCGCGTCTGGATGCACGCCCGGACGGGCGTGACGGCTTGCTTCGACGCGAACGGCAAGCGAGTCTGGATGAATCACGTCTGGCTCGCCAAGGCCGACCTGCACCTCTGGAGAGACCTCGTGGTCCTCGAGGGCGACCCCGTCGGGGCGTGGCCCCGGGCCGAGGCCCTCGCCGCCATCCGTAAGGACAACCCGAAAGCCCCCGCGACGGGTATCGTCCTCCTCGATGCCGCCACCGGCGAGGAGCGCGGGCGGTGGACCCTGGCGGGCGAGTATCACGGAGGCGGCGGGTCGATCGTCGCGTGCGGACCGGGTGCCGTGCTCGTGACCTCCGGCGGCGCGATCGTCGACCTGGCCGCGCGGACGCTCGCCGGGCGGATGGACGTCGAGTATCCCGGGGCCGTGCCGGCGGGCGGCCAGATTATCGCCGCCGCCGACGGCGATTATGCCATCGCGGCCCTCGGCAACCTTCTGTTCCTCGTCAGTCAGGAGCAGACCGTCGCCGCACGATTCTGGAACGCCGCCGGCCGGCCCGCCGCCGGCCAGCTCTGGGAGAGCAACTACGAGCACTCCGGTTTCGGCAGCTTCGTGACGCCGGCCGTCGCGGCCGGGGGGCTGCTGTTCAGCATCGGGCCGGTGCTGGAGCGCGGGCCGCATTGCCCCGACCCGCGGCTTGTTCTCCACGCCCAGGACGCGGCCACGGGGCGGCCGGTCGGTCGCCTGAAGCCCGCCCTCAACCACGCCGTCCAGCACAACCACACGCCGGTCGTCGCGGGCCCATACCTCTTCTGCCTCGACCCGGGCGGCGGGTCGCACGGCGGTCTCCAGGACCACGGCCAGGTTCTCGTCACGACCGCCGACGCGAACCTCTCGCGCGTCGCCGTCAACCTCGTCGACCTCGGCACCCGCGCGAGTCCCGTCTTCGCGGGAGCGCGGATGTTCCTTCGAAGTGGCAAGGGCCTCGCCTGCGTCGCCGTGACGGACGAGAAGGGCCGGCAATACCAGGAAGAGGTCCTCGCGCGGACGCTGCTGAAGGAGATCGGCGCACGGCCCGTGACGGCCTCGCCGCGCAAGGTCGCGACGCTCGAAGACCCGGCCCTCGGGCCGGGCGTGCCCGTTGGGACGCTCGTCGACGGGCGGACGACGGTCCACTGGCTGGGGGCGGGACCGTTCCCCGCGGCCGCGGTCGAGGCGGAGCCGCCGCTTGAGCGCCAAGTCCAGGCGGGCGACGCGGTGACGCTCGGCGACGAGCAGCGACCGCTCGAGCCGCTTTCGCACAAGCATGCCTACAACAAGCCGCCCGTCTACGTGGCGGTGACGAGTCTCCAGGGCACCGGCGAGATCGTCCCGAGCCTCGCCTCGGTGGTCGACCCGCAGGGCGTCAGCGGCCTCGGCGCGACGGGCCTCCTTTACACCCTCCTCGACAACCGCCGCGAGCGCATCGTCCTGCCGACCTTGAAGGCCAAGGGTGTCGACCAGTGGCTGGGCGGCCACCGGCTGGCCGCGGACAAGCCGCTGCGGCTGGCGGCGGGGTTGTATCCCTACTGGGTCCGCGTCGGGCCCGCCTATTACGAGGTCGAGCGGAAGGAAATCCTCCCGCCCGTCGACGTGGCGAAGGCCCGGGAGGCCGGAGCCCTGAAGCCGGTCGGGTGGCCCGACGAGTGGTACGTCGTCGGGCCGCTGCCGCCGGACACGGCCCCGCTCGAACGGGAGGCGCTGCGGTCGATCCCGAAGGCGATCCCCGTGGCCGACCGGACGTACCCGGCGTTCCGGTTCCCCGTCCAGGACCGCGTGCTGAACCTGACGGCGCTGGTGGGCCTCCGCCCCGGCGAGACGCCGGACGTCGAGAACGCCCCGCCGACGATGCGGATTGGGCTGCCGAGTTTGGCCTATGCGTTCGCCGAGATCGACTGTCCCGCCGACGGGAGGCTCTACGTGACGATGGCCGCCGACTGGTTCAGCCGGTGGTATCTCGACGGCGAGGTCGTCTACGACACCATGAAGTCGGGCAACGGGGCCCCGCCGACGCTTCTGGCGGCCCACCCCTTCGCCGTGCGCGTGACGAAGGGCAAGCACGTCCTCGCGGTCCAGGTCAGGCCGGGCAGCCGCGGGTGGAGCGTGACGAGCCTGGGCGGGTTCGCGGCGACGCCGGAGGCGGCGGCGAGGTTCCGGGTCCCCTCGAAGCAGAAGGTGGAGGCCCCGGACTTTCGCTTCGCGCCGGCCTTCTCGGAGATCCCGCACCCGCCGACGCGGGACCGGCGGTGGATCGAGAAGGTCCGCGCGGCCCGTGCGCGTCTCGAGCGGATCGTCCGCCACCTGCCGGGCACCGACGAGGCCAAGGCCGCCGAGGAGATGTTGAAGGTTCAGTGAGGCATCTGCATGAGCATCGGAGTCGATGAATGGAGGCGTGGCGCTTCGAGCCGGACCATCCCGCCCTGCACACCCCCGCCGTCCGGCACCCGGGCCGCGCGCCGCGCGGGGGCTACGCCGTGGTCCTTTTCCGGCGACGCTTCTCCCTGCCGCACGCGGTGAGCGGGGCGCGCCTCTGGGTGAGCGCGAGCCAGCGCTTCATCCTCCACCTCGACGGCGAGACTATCGCCCGCGGGCCGTCGCGGTCCGACCCCGACCGGTGGGGATGCGCGGAGGTGCGCCTCGGCAAGCTCGCCCGCGTGTCCGAGGCCCCGGACGACCTGGCCGATGCGGCGGCGCGGTGGGTCCGCGGCGAGGGGTCGCTCAAGATCGGCCCGCGGCGGCGTGTACGGCTGGTGCTCGACCGCGGGGAGCTGACCAACGCCTACCCCGTGCTCACCGTCCCCGCCCTCGTGCCCGGGCGGAAGCGCCCCCTCGGTCCCGGCACGCATCTCCTGCGCATCTAGAAGAAAACCTTATGGCCAACAAGCGAAGGTATGCCGTTATCGGGGTCGGCCAGCGGAGCCGCCACTTCATCGAGGCGCTCCTCAAAGACCATGCGGCCCATGCGTCGCTTGTCGCACTCGTGGACGCCAACGTGCCCGCCCTCGAGACCCGCGCGGCCGAGCTCCGCGCCGCGGGCCACGACCTCGCTACCTATGCCGCCGAGGACTTCGAGGGCATGGTCGCCGAGGCGCGCCCGGAGACGATCATCATTCTCACGCCCGACCACACCCATGCCGCCTGTGTCGTCCGGGCGATGGACGCCGGATGCGACGTGATCGTCGAGAAGCCGATGACGACCACCGTCGACGGCTGCCGCGAGGTGCTGGAGGCGTCGCGGCGGACGGGTCGGACGTGCCGCGTCGCGTTCAACTACCGTTACGCCCCGTGGAACACGGCTGTCAAGCGGCTCCTCGTGGACGGGGTCATCGGGCGGCCGCTCTCGGTCGCGATGCGCAAGGCCCTGCCGATGCATCGCGGGGCATCATACTTCCACCGGTGGCACGGCGAGATGGCCAAGTCCGGTGGCTTGCTGGTGCATAAGGCGACGCACTACCTCGACCTCGTCAACTTCTTCCTCGGCTCCGTGCCGCTCCGGGTCTGGGCGCGCGGCGGGCAGAAGTGCTTTACGGAGGAGGCGGCCGGGAAGCTCGGCCTCACCGATCGTGGCGAACGCTGCGCGGCATGCCCGAGTGACGAAAGGTGCCCATTCTACACCGACGTCGCTGCGGGCCCCGAGTCGGCCGAGGTCGTCGCCGCGCGCGGCAGCGTTGGCGGCTACTTCCGCGACCTCTGCGTTTTCCGCCCGGAGGCCGACATCCCCGACACGATGCACGTGGCCGTCGAGTACGTCAGCGGGGCTGTCCTTGTGTACACGTTCCTGGCGTGCGGCGACGGATCCTCCGACACGGTCATCTTCGGGACGCACGGTCGGCTCGTCACGACCGGCCCCGCGCTCCAGGTGATCCCGTACTACGGCGACCCGTACGAGGTTCACCCCGAGAAGCGCCCCGGCTCGCACGGCGGGGCCGACCCCGTGATGTTCACGGACCTCTTCGACCCCGCCGCCTCGCCCGACCCGTATTGCCGCGCGGCAAGCGAGCACGACGGGGCGTGGTCGGTGCTGGTGGCGGTCGCCGCACACCGGTCGATGGCGACGGGCGAGCCGATCGAGTTGCGGTCCCTCGCCGAGGGCTTGGAGGTGCCGGATTACGCGCCCGCACGACCCGAGCCCGAGGGCTTGACCGCCGAGAAGATGCGGGCCTGGTCCGACGCGCGGCAGAGGTGAGGCCCGCGCGGTGTCAGATACCGATGTAGACCTCGTCGCCCGGCAGCGGGACGAGGAGGCCCTCGAGGGCCTTCTCGATGCGCGCCAGGCCGCGGCCCAGCCTCCCGTGCAGGCTACCCGTGGGCATCTCCTCGAGTATCTCCGAAGTCTCGATCTGGAACCAGGCAAGCTCCCTCGCCTCCATAGGCACGTCCTCGGCCTTCTTGGAGTCCAGGGCGAAACGGGCCTCGACGTCGGGCGGCATCTCGAAGGCCTCGGCGAAGGCCCGGCGCTGGCCGATCGTCAGGCGCACCGAGAGCGTCTCCCGGGGATCGGCGATGCGAGCGTCGATGCGGCGGGCCAGCTCCTCGGTGTCGATGAGGCCCGCGGTGTGGAGCATCGCGTTCTCGTGCTTGAGCATGGCGGCGTCCATCGGGCCCGCGGCGGCGTCGCGCGGACGCCCGACCTTGTCCAGGTCGGCCTCCTCGTACAGGGCCATGGAGTCCGCGAGCCGCGAGGCGATGATCTCGAGCACCAGGCCGTCGGTCTCGGTTCGGTCCCGACCGCGGGTCTGGTTCCGCAGGAAGGTCGCCAGCGCGCGGGCCTGGTCGATCGTCAGGCCGACCGCGGCGTCCTCCGGGTCGGCCTGGTCCATTGCCGCGACCCACGCCGGGTCCATGCCCGGCAAGTCGCGGATCTTCTCGCGGGCGTGCGGCGTGATGCACGCGGGCATCACGAGGCCGCGCGGCACGCGCATCCGGGGCACGAATTCCAGGAGCTGGTCGACGAACGACGGGCCGAAATGGGAATCGTCCTCCTCGGGCCACGGCTCGTCTTCGTCGCCCTCGTCTTCGTCGACGACGTCCTCGTGCGACGGCCCGAGCCGCGGACCGGGACGCGCCGCCTCGTCGAAGACCTTCGCGGCCTCCGCGAGGTCGAAGGCCTCGGGGTCCCACTCAGGGTCGAGCCACTCGCGGCGCTCTTCGATCATCTCGGGACAGAGATCGGCCTCGTCGACGTCGAGGGCCCCGACGGCGGCCAGGCAGGCGCCGTAGCCCCACGCGCCGCCGCAGTCCTCCGGCGGGAACGCGCGGGCCCCGCCCGTGAGGCGGCGATGGAAGGTCTCCGGCTCCTGCTTGATTCCCTTCAGCTCGACCGTGTGCCGCCAGCCGTCGCCAAAGTCGTAGGTGTAGAGACATTTGTCCTTGGGATTCGCGAACACTGCCGCCAGGGGCACTCGGGCCGCGGGGACCGGGCTGCCGTCCTCGCCGCTGGCGGCGATCTCGCGCCCCCGCCGTCCGGGCTCGGAGAAGGCGAAGAGGTGGTAGTCGTCCCAGGGGGCTGCGTCCTGGATCGCCTGGTGGAGGTCCAGGAAGGTGGCGTCCCTGGCCAGGAGAAACCGCCGCCAGATGCGCGGTTTGATCCCGTCCAGGGACACGGCGAAGTCGAAGTATGTAAGCATAGGGGACTCCTTGCGCCCGCAAAACCGCGCCGGGATTGTAACGCGACCCCGGCCTCGTGTCACCCCCGGAAACGGGACGCCCCTTGAGCCGCCGCCCCGAACGTGCTATAGACATGGGCTCTTGAGCCGCGGTCGTGAGGCCGCGTCATGCCCGGCCGGCAGGAGGTCCGCCTTGGATCAGGACGCACGCGTCGCCGAACTCGAAACCCGGCTCGACGACTTCGACCCCGCCGAGCGCGAGGCCGCGCTCGAAGCGCTGATGGCCCTCGTCGAGGCGGGAACCCTCCGTCTGCCCGACCCCCGGCCGCGCGTCAACCTCCACGCCCACTCCTTCTACTCCTACAACGCCCTCGGCTACTCGCCGACCCACCTCGTGTGGCGGGCGCGGCGGGAGGGGCTGCGGGCCGTCGGCCTTGTCGACTTCGACGTCCTCGACGGCATCGCGGAGTTTTTTCGGGCGGGCGTCCGGGCGGGCATCCCCACCACCGCCGGCATGGAGACCCGCGTCTATGTCCCCGAGCGGGCCGACCAGGAAATCAACTCGCCCGGCGAGCCCGGCGTGGCCTACCACATGGCCGCCGGCCTCGTGCCGACGGAGCTGGAGGACCCCCAGGCCCGCGACTTCGCCGACCGCCTCCGCACCGGGGCCCGCCGGCGCAACGAGGACGTCGTCACGCGCGTCAACGAGGCCCTCGATCCCGTGCGGCTCGATTATGAGGCGGACGTCCTTCCGCTCTCGCCCTCCGGGACGCCGACCGAGCGGCACCTGTGCGCGGCGTACGAGGCGAAGGCCGAGGCCGTCTACCCGGACCGGGCGGAGCGGGCCCGCTTCTGGGCCGACCGGCTGGGGCTCGGGGCCGCGAAGGCCGAGACGCTGCTGGACGATTCGCGATCTCTCCAGGCGACGATCCGCGCCAGGACGATGAAGTGCGGCGGGGTGGGATACCAGGCTCCGACGCCGACCACCTTCCCCCTCTGGCGCGACGTCGACCGCTTCGCCCGCACGCTCGGCGGCATCCCCACGCTCACCTGGCTTGACGGCACGAGCCCCGCCGAGGCCGACATCGAGGCCCTCATGGACCTCGAGATGAGCGACGGGGTGGCGGCGATGAACATCATCCCCGACCGCAACTGGAACCTCGATGATGCGGAGGCCAGGAAGGTCAAGGTCGCAAACCTCCACGCGGTGGTCCGCCTGGCCGAGAAGCGCGGCCTGCCCGTCCACGTGGGCACCGAGATGAACGCGCCGGGGCAGCCCTTCGTCGACGATTTCGACGCCCCGGAGCTTGCCCCTGTCGTCGAGACCTTCCGCCGCGGGGCCGACATCTTCCTCGGCCACACGGCCGCGACGCTGACCGAGAAGGGCGGCTACCTGGACCCGGCGGTCGAGACGCGCTTTGCGTCGGTGGCCGAGAAGAACGCCCACTTCGCCCTGCTCGGACGGGCCTGGCAGCCGCGGGCGGTCGGGTAAGGTCGCCTGAGCCGACGCCTTGAGAGGAACAGCGACATGAGAATCGGGATATCCTGTCTCCTTCTCGCGCTCTGTGCCTCCGCGGCCCGCGCCGGCCTCGCCGACGACACCCGCGCGCTCGTCGAGCGCCGCGACGGGCTCCGCGCCGAGCTGGCCGCGCGGCGAGCCGAGGACGGACCCGTCGAGACGGTCGCGCTGGTGCTCGAACAGGGCGCCGACCGCGACGACCTCCACGTGGTCCTTCGCCGCACCGGCGGCCGCACGCGCGTCGCCTTCGCCGACGTCCCGGCTTGGAGCCAGGGCACGATGCAGGAGTGGCGGGGCTGGCACCTCGGCAACGGGGCCCGCGCGGCCTGGCGGTCCGTCGCCCGGTTCGAGGCCGACGCGTCGGCGCTGGCGGTCGGCGACGGGCGCGTCGGCGGCATGATGGACGTCGCCTTGCGGCTCGACCAGACGCTCGACGAGAAGCTCCCGCCCGCGACGGAGATCGGATGGTGGGACCGCTTCATCCCCACCGGCCACACAACGCCCCGCCCGCAGAGGTTCACGATCGACGCGCGGGTCCGCGACGGCACGGTCCGGGTGGAGGCGGTCCTCAGCCGGGCCGTTCGCTGGGAACGCATCGACAAGCGGTCCGGCGAGAAGGCCGTCGATTTCCATCCCGTCGTCGTCCGCTTCCCGGTGCCCGCGGGCCGCTTCGACCCCGTCACGGTCCGGACGCCCACGTGGAACGCCGGGTGGCACGAGGGCGACGCATCCGGCCTCGCGCTGGAGGGCGACCGCATCACGGGATCGCTCATCCTCCAACTCCATCAGGACGGATGGGTGCCGCACGGCGGCGGCAAGACGTGGCAGGCCCCGCCGCAGGTCGTCCGCTGCACCGTCGACGCGCGTCTGGACGGCGGGCGTCTGGCCGGCACGTTCAAGGCCGAGGGCGACATGGGCGCCTATGCCGGTCGCATCCACGGGCGCGGCGGGCCCGCCGTCGTCGGGACCTACCGGGCCGAGGGGAAGCTGGGCCCGGGGGCGGGGCTCGTGCGCGGCATGATCGTGGAACACGCGGACGCCGCGGGTGACTTGTCCGCCCGTGCCACCCCGCAACTCGCTGCCCTCTGGCGCGAGATCCGGGCCCTGCACCTGGCCCTCCAGCACGACCCGCTTCCGCTGGCCGAGGCCCTCGACCAGACCGACGCCGCGGTGCCGGTCCTTGACGAGGAGAACGCCCCCGCCTTCGCGGCTGCCGCGCGCGCGGCGCTTGAGAACCTCCCCCCGTCGAGCGCCGGTCTCATGGGCATCAGTCCCGCGCGCGGTCTTGCGAACGGGCCCAGTCGTGGCACGGTGGCGACGGCGGTCGAGGACGGCGTCAACGTCTTGTCGGAGAAGGACGCGTGGGTGCACCTTCCCGCGTGGCAGATTCTCGGGCCCTTCGAGCAGCCCGTTGGCCTGGAGCACAACGATGCGTTCGTGCCGGACGTCGTCGCGGCCGAGGGCGTCGCGTATCGGCCCGGCCCGAACCGCGTCGGCGTGCCCCCCGAGGACGCCGCGCCCCGCGCCTGGCAGCCGCTCGCGACGGACGGTCCGCGCCTCGCGCCGCCCCGGGAGGAGGAGGGCTTCTACACCCGGTTCCGCGGCGAGTGTTGGTACGCGACGGCCCGGCTCCGAAGCCCCCGCCGCCGGACCGCCTGGCTGGCCCTGGAGGCGAGCGCTCACGCGAAGGTCTGGCTCAACGGACGCCTCGCCTGGACCGGCCGTGAGCGGCCCTGGCGGTACCGGGAGCGGGGGCGCGAGATCGTCGCGGTGACGCTCGAGAAGGGCGTGAACCGGCTGCAGGTGCGCGGCCACCGGGACCGGCGGACGTCATGGGTGCGGCTGGCGATCGGCCTCCTGGAGCCCGAGCTTGGGTCGCGCCCGTCGCCCAAGGCCCCGGCCGTGCCCTATGCGGGTCCCGACGTCTTCCCGGTCGCCGACCCGCCGCTCGCCTGGGACCTCGACCGCGGCATCAACGTCGCGTGGCAGCGACCGGCGCTGGGCGGGGAGACGCGGCCGGCCGTCGCCGAGGACGCGGTCTACGTGACGAGCGATCCGGGGCGCATCGCCTGCGTCGACCTTGCCACCGGCGAGACGCGCTGGACGGCCGAGGCGACGGCCCTCGAACTCGTGGACCCGAAGGTCGCCGAGGCATGGACCGACGCCGACGACGCGGCGCGCCTCGAAATCCTCAAGGCCCACGCCCGGGCCCTCGGCCTCCGCGTCAAGCGGATCGAGGACGTCCGGGCCTCCGCTCCCGTCACGGACGGCCGCCGCATGTGGATGCACGCGGGCACGGGCGCGGTGGCCTGCTGGGACGCGTCGGGCAAGCGCCTCTGGCTGGCGCGGGCGGAGCTGACGCGCGCGACGCTCCATCTCTATAAGAACACGCTCCTCGTCGAGGGCCCGATTGCCGCCACCTGGCCGGTGCCCGAGGGCGTCGAGCCCCCGCCGGGTAAGCGGCGCGGCCCGGGCCTGGTGGGCGTGCTGGCCCTTGAGGCCGAGACCGGCGCCGAGCGCGGCCGGTGGACGGTGCCCGGCGACTACCACGGGCACGCCGGCCGCCTCGTCGTCACCGGCGAGCGGGGCGACGAGACGGCGGTGCTCCTGACCTCGACGAGCGCCGTGATCGATTTCTCGCACGGCCCCATCCCCGCGGCACCCCTCGACGTCGAGCTGCCCGGTCCGTCCGACGCCGCCTACCACAAGGGCCAACAGATCATCGGCTCGAAGCCCGGCCGCCCCTTTGGCGTGTGCGGCAACGGGCGGTCGGTCTTCATGACGGCCCAGGAGCAGAGCCTCGCGGTGGCCGTCTGGCCCACCGGCGACGGCGGCCTCGGCTACGATCCCCGGTGGGCGAGCCACTACGAGCACGCCGGCTTCGGCAGTTTCCAGGGCCGATGCGTCGCCAATGAGAGCTATCTTTTCACTGTGATGCCCGTCCTCGACCGCGGACCGCATTGCCCCGACGCGCGGCTGGAGCTGCATTGCCAGGACGCCGCGACCGGGCGCGTCCTGGCGCGCCGAAAGCCTGTCCTCACCCGGGCCGTGCATCATTACCTCTCGCCGGTCATGGCGAGCGGATACGTCTTCTGCTTCGACCAGGGCGGCGGGACGCACGGGGGACATCCGACCCACGGCCAGGCCGCGGTCGTCCGGGCCGACGCGTCGCTCCGCCCCGTCGCGACGAGCCTCATCGACAAGGGCACCCGCGCGAGCCCCGTCTTCACCGGCGACCGGATGATCCTCCGGACGCCGAAGCGGCTCGTCTGCGTCCGCGTGACTGACGGGAAGGGGCGGCGGTACGAGCAGGCGGCCGTCGCGGAGTCGCTCCTGGCGTGGATCGGGCCGAAGCTCGTGATGCCGGCGCCGGTCGACGTCGCTCCGATGGGGAATTTCGTGCCCGAGCCCGGCGCGCCCGTCCAGACCCTCGTGGAGGGGCGGGCCCCGACGTTCTGGACCGACGGCGACGGCGCACCCCTTTCGCGGGAGGCGGCCTTCCGCGACCCGCCGCTCTACAAGCGACAGTCGGCGCTGCAGGGCACCGGCGACATCGTCCCGGTCTTCCAGACCCGGGTCGATCCGCGGGCCGTGGCGGGTCCCGAGCGGGCCGGGGTCCTCCGGACGGTCCTCGCGAACACGCGCGACCGCTTCGTCGTGCCGATGCTTCGGACCCCGGGCGTGACAGAGCGGCTGGGGGGCCGGGAGATCAAACCCGGCGACGCCTTCCACCTCGTGCCGGGGTTCTATGAATACGAGGTCCGCGTCGCCCCGTCCTACTTCAAGGCGGCGGCCGGCGAGGACCGCGGGCCGTGGCTGGCGCCGGTGTTCCGGGAACTGCCGCACCCGCCGACGGTCATGGCCCGGCGGCGGGCGCGGGCCCGCGAGGTGCGCGGGGAGCTCGAGCGAATCGTCCGCGACCTGGCGGGCACCGACGAGGCGAAGGCCGCCGACGCGATCCTCCAGGAACTCGATAACGCGAAGTGATGCTCATGACAAGGAGACTGAGGATGCGAACGGTTCTCGTACTGGTCGTTGCGGCCCTGGTTCTGGCCGCCCCGGCCCGGGGCGCCGAGCCCGCCAATGGTAACGTGGTTCTCGACCTGGACGGCGCCCTCGCGAAGGGCGAGGAGCGCCACGACCTCGAGCTCGAGTTCCCCGTGCGCGGCGGGGAGTGGCCCCAGGCGGGCTGGGGCTACGCCGTCACCTACAACCGTGGCCACACCGAGGCCCAGGTCATCAAGAACGACCTCGAGGACGGCGTCCGCACGCTCGTCGTCAAGGTCCGCCACGGTGCCGACCGGTGGGTCAAGGGCGGCACGGGCCGCTATACGATCATCCTCCGCCGCGCGGGCGAGGGATTCGAAGGGACCTACGAGGGCAGTTTCACCGCCGGCGCCGTCGAGCCCATGAAGGTCCCCCGCCTCGGCGTGCCCAAGCCCACGGCGCGCGACCTCCCGACCAACCTGCCGCCCGGCCTCCGCAAAGCCATCCTGGGTGCGGGCGGGAAGGAGGAGAAGGAGGACGAGGCCGAGGCCGAGGGGGGGGGCGAGACCGCCGCCGTCTCCGGGAAGGTGGCGGGCCGAATTCTGGACCCGTGGCCGGGCGAGGTCGAGAACTTCGTCCCGCCGGAGCCGGGCGAGCACCCGCGCCTCATCTTCCGCAAGGCCGACTTGGCGAAGCTGAAGGCCCGGGCCAAGACCCCCGCCGGCCAGGCCATCCTGGCCCGCATGATGCAGGTCCTCGACGTGCCGGGTCCCTCGCAGGGCGACAAGTTCATCTCGTGGCCCGCCGTCGGCTACGGCTTCGCGTACCTGATGACGGGCGAAGCGAAGTACGCGGACCAGGCCCGGGACCTGATTGAGCGGACCAGTCTGCGCGGAAGCGGGGGCGGCCAGGACATCCACCACGCCCCGCGGGCCCTCGGGTTCGCGCTCGCCTTCGACTTGGTGCACGATGCCCTCGACGAGGGCTTCCGCCTTCGCTGCATCGACGATCTCCAGCGGCGGACGATGGAGCTGGCGACCGGCACCGCGCACGGTAAGGGCATGGGCGGTTTCAACCCGAACGTCTGGTCGAACCACAACGGCATCCGGGCCGGGGCCATGGGCATCGCCGCCCTTGCCATCCAGGGCGAGAAGAACTCCGAGGGCCGGCTCCTGAACGAGGCCGCCTACGTCGCCGAGATCGCCGGCCGCGAGATCCGCGACTATATCCGTTACGGCCTCGGCGGCGGGGCCTACGGCATGGAGGGAACGTTCTACCGCGGCATGACTATGCGTCGCGGGTTCCTCCAGATTCTCCACGCCTACCCCAATGCCGCCGGCAAGATCATCGACGCCCGGACCCTCGGCGACTGGATCGCCGCCGGGTACCTCATCGAGGCCCCTCCCGGCCGGCGCTTCGCCCACGCCGGCGAGAGCGTCGACGGCGAGAAGCTGAGCGGCCTCGTCTGGTCGATGGGTCTCGTGACCGTACCCGAGGACATGATGCCCGGCGTCAAGTGGGTCCTCGATCGCACCGCGGGCATGCAGGGCAACCGGACCTTCGGCGTCAGCATGGGCTTCTACGCCCCGTTCGCCCTGGTCTCGTACCCCTTCGATGTCGAGGCGAAGCCCCCGAGCGAAAGCCTCCGCTGGGTCTCGCCCGACCCCCTCGTGGGCCACTACGTCTTCCGCCCGACCTGGGGCACGGAGGACGACATCCTCCTGGTGACGAACCTCAAGAGCCGCACGCGCGGCGGGTGCCATTACGAACGGTCGGGGGTCCTCTCGAACCTGGAGCTCTGGGGCCTGGGCCGCAAGTGGATCGACGGGCAGTATCTGGTGCGCCTGGCACAGATCTCGTTCAAGAACGAGCTCCAGGGCCCCGTCGTCACGCAGGAGCGGCGGCCACTGGAGCGCGTGCGCATCCTGGACATGGACCTCTTCCAGGCGTATCTCCATCAGATCGACAAGAAGAAGGGCGCGGGCGAGGGCATGACGGGCGAGCGCGTGGACCTGACGCATTGGGGCGGGCCGATGCTCGACCAGGGCGTCCGCGGGACCCGCTCGATGGCCGTCGACGCGAGCGGCGCGTCCGGGTGCCCGCTGCTGGTGGCCCTCGCCGAGCACGTCCACGACAAGGCGGGAAAGGGCCTCGCCTCCGCCTGGCATCTGCCCCTGACGAAGGACGCCGGGCCGATCGCCGTCGACGGGAACCGGTACACGGTCGGCGACCCCGACGGGCCCCGTCTCGCGGGGGTCCTCGCCGCGGGCGGGCCGCTTCACGAGAAAACGGTTGCGGCCGAGGGCCAGGGCCGGTATGTGACTGTGTTCGTCCTCGCCGAGGCGGGCAAGCCCGTGCCCGAGATGAAGGTCGAGGGCGACGGGACCGTGACGGTCGGCAAACGGACCGTCCGGGTTGTCGACGACAAGCTGGTCCTCGAGTAACCTTTGATCCTCAAGCTAAGGAGATGTGCATGAGACTGGGCGGACCTATCTACGAGAAGCCCGACACGCCGGAGGCGTGGGTCGAGGCCCACCGGGCCCACGGCTTCCGCGCCGCGACGTGTCCCCTGACGCCCGAGGCGGACGACGCGACGGTCCGGGCTTACGCCGACGCGGCTACGAAGGCGGACCTGGTGATCGCCGAGGTCGGGGCGTGGTCGAACCCGCTCGCCCCGAACGAGGACGCGCGCGCCAAGGCCGTCGAGAAAAGCCGGCGGTGCCTCGACCTGGCCGACCGCATCGGGGCCCGCTGCTGCGTCAACATCCCCGGCCGCTCCGGCCCCGCGACGCAGATGGACCCCTCGCCGTTCTCGGCCGAGGTCTTCGACATGATCGTCGCCTCGGTCCGCGAGATCATCGACGCCGTCAAGCCCACCCGCACGGTCTACACCCTCGAGACCCAGCCGCGGAGTTTCCCCGACACGCCGGAAATCTACCTGGACCTCATCGAGGCGATCGACCGGCCGGGCTTCGGGGCTCACCTTGATCCGATCAACCTCATTTCGAGCCCGCGGGCATTCTATATCAATGCGAAGATCCTGCGCGAGTCCATCCGCCTCCTCGCCCCGCACGTTGTCAGTTGCCACGTCAAGGACGTGACGCTCAAGGGCTCGAGCCGCGAACTCGTGCATCTGGACGAGTGCATGCCCGGGAAGGGACAGATGGACCTCGCCGCCTACCTGCGCGAGCTGGGACGGCTGGATTCGGACCTGCCCCTGATGATGGAGCACCTGGATTCCGCCGAGGAATACGACGAGGCGGCCGCCCACCTGCGCGCCGTCGCCAAGACCGAAGGAGTGACCCTGTGACCGCTGCAACCGACCGCATCGTCACCGTGACCGCCGAGGAGCAGGCCGAGCTGCTGGAGCAGCCGCGCGAAGCAAAGCCCCTCGAGCCCGGCGAGGTGGCGGGCCCGACGCTCGCCTCCCTCGTCAGCCCCGGCACGGAACTCCACTCGAACTACGGCGGCAAGTGGTTCCCGAGCACGCCCGGCTACGCGGCGGTCTTCCGTGTCGAGGAGGTCGGGTCCGACGTCGAGGACCTCGCCCCCGGCCAGGCCGTGTTCTGCACGGGGCCCGGCGGGGCGGGGGGCCATCGCTCGCGCCAGCGCGTCGCACGCGAGACGTGCATCCCGCTGCCCGAGGGGCTCGACCCCGCCGTTGCGTGCCACGCGCGGCTGATGAACGTCTGCTGGTCGACCCTCACGCAGACGGCCGCGCGGCCGCCGGAGAAGGTGATCGTCTTCGGGCTGGGTCTCGTGGGCAACCTCGGGGCCCAGGTCTTCCGGGCCGCCGGGTACCGCGTGATGGGCGTCGAGCCGAAAGAGGCCCGCCGCACGATCGCCGCCGACAAGGGCATCGCCCCGGTCTTCGCGGCGCTGCCGGAGGACAAGGCTGTGCGAGCGGGCATCGCGCTGGCGCTGGAGTGCTCGAGCAGCCAGGCGGCGGCGCTGGACGCGTGCAAGGCCGTCCGCAAGGGCGGCGAGGTGTTCCAGGTGGGCGTCCCGTGGGCCAAGAACGCCGACGTCTCGGCCCGGGATCTCCTGCACGCGGTCTTCCGCGGATATGTCCATCTTCGAAGCGGCTGGGAGTGGGGCGTGCCCCGCTACGGCGCCGAGTTCCGCACCGGGAACATCTTCGAGAGCCTCGCCGCGGCGCTGGAGTGGCTGGCCGACGGGCGGGTCGACGTCGACGGGCTCTACGAGACGGCCTCGCCCGCCGACTGCCAGCAGGTCTACCAGGACCTGCTCCGCGGCCGCACGGAGGCCCTGTCGGTGGTGTTCGACTGGTCGCGGGTGTAGGGCGTCAGGCCCCCGGCGCCCGCTCGACGAGCGCGTCGATCTCAAAGAGGAGCTCGTCGCGGCAGACGTCGGCGGTGACGACGACGGCGGGCATCTGTGCCAGGCCGAATTCGGCGGCCACCTCCCGGTAGACGGGGCCGTCCTCGGCCCGCTTCAGGAAGACGGTCGCCTCGCACGCGTCCGCCAGCCTCCCGCCGCGCCCGGCCAGCAGGGCCTCGACGTTTTCGAGGGTCCGCCGGATCTGGGAGGCCGCGTCGCCGGCGTGGAGGCTGGCGCCGGCCTCGTCGATGGCCGCGGTGCCGCTCACCATCAGGTGCACCACGTCCGGCTCCCGCACGCACATGCCGCGCGAGAACGCCGACCCGTAGTCCGGGGCCTCGTTCTGGCGGGGGGTACGCATGGGTTCGACGGCCAGGGGCGCGCCCGGCACGACGGCCAGGACGTCCATGATGCAGGCGGCCCCGAGGGGGTTGGCGCCCTCGATGCCGGTGCTCGCCGGGAGCGGCGCGCCGCCTGCGGCCGGGCCCATCAGGCCGAGCTCGGTGTACTTCGCGTTGCGGGCGGCATTGAAGGGCCCGTACCAGTCGAGGATGTCATTGAGATAGATCCACGTCCGGACGACGTGGCGATAATCGGCCCCGTTCTCGGCGAGGACCGCCGCGGCCCGGGCGAACATCCGCTCCGCCTGGCGGGACCGCCCGTTCGTGCCGGCGGGGCTCGGCCCGAGACCGTGCACGTTCTGGATGAGGAGAAACGTGGTCCCGTGCCGCATCCACCCGTGGCCGCAAGGCGCGCCGTCGTGGGTGATCGTCCAGAGTCGGTCGCCGGGCTCGGGGACGCGCAGGGCGTGAATCTGGACGCCGGCCGGCCCTTCGCCCGCGAGCGGCCGCCCCTCGACGTAGGTCAAGGGCCGCTCCGGCTCCAGCCCTGCCGCTTGAAGGGCCGCCTCCCGCGCCTCCAGCACCGCCTCCCGTGCCGCCAGGCTCCCGAAAATCCGCTCGTGCACGACGTGCAGGCCGTCGGCGGCCAGGGCGGCGGCGACGGGAGCGTAGACGTCGTGGGCCGCGGCCGACGGGTCGGTGACGGCCGGGTCGACCGCGGCGGTGAGGTGGAGCTGGTTGTCGCCGAGGGCGTGGACGTGGACGGCGGCCGTCTCGTTTCGATGGAACTGCGTTCGCGCCATGCAGACGGTCCTCCATGTTCCGCGAGGTTCGCCGCCCCTTGAACCCGTCTCGCCGCCGGGCGGTGGTGGCGTTTATTGTACTCAATCCGCGGCCCGGCGGCGGCCGATACCAGAAGCGGGCCATGCGCCCCGTCTAACGTTGCACCGGCGGAAAGCTTGCATCCTCCGTATGAGCGTGCCTGGGCCTTGGGTGTCACGCGCCCTTGGGCCTCTTTCGGGCCGCGCTCGCGCGGCGCGTTCAGGGCCATGAGCACGGGTAGGCTTATGCATGTAGGAGCCGCATAAATCGGGTCGCAAGCGGCCCGGCGAAACGGGGCGCTCGGGAGGCGGTTGATGAGACGTACGCTCACAGGCTTGGTGATCCTTGCTCTCTATGGACTCGGGGGCGGCTGCGTCGGCTGGGACGGCCTCGGGCGCTCGGGCGAGGACTGCGTCAAGCCAACCATCGCCGTGATGAAGTTCGAGAACCGGGCGCCGTTTCCCCTCGGGTGGGACCTCGGAGATGGGATGGCGGACGTCCTCGTCGACCGCCTCGTCGCCACGGGCCGGTACCACGTCATCGAGCGGCCCGAGCTGGGGTCCGTCCTGGACGAGCTGCGCTTTCAGAACGCCGGGGCCACGCGGCCCCACGGCCGGGCCGAGAGGGGGCGCCTCAAGAACGTGCAGTACCTCGTCAAGGGTACGATCACCGACTTCGGCCACGTCGCGGCGAATCAGGGCTTCCTCGGCCTCGGGGGCCTGGACGTCTTCGGCGGGTCGAACCGGGCGGTGATGGGCCTGACGCTCTACGTCGTCGACGTCGAGTCGGGCGAGATCATCGCCAGCGAGAGCCTTCAGGAATCCGTCCGCGCCTCCGAGACCGAGGTCCGGGCCGCCTACAGGGACGTCGCCTTCGGTGGCAGCGTCTTTTACCGGACACCCCTGGGGCGAGCCACCGCCAAGGTCCTCGGCAAGGCCGTCGACCGGGTGACCGGCTCGATCGCTGCGCGGCCCTGGCGTCCGAAGGTGGCGGGGGTCCAGGGCGACGGGACCGTGGTCATCAACGGGGGCGCGGATCGCGGCGTGCGCGTGGGGACGCTCTATGAGGTCCGCGAGGCGGGGCCGCCCATCGTCGACCCGGACACGGGCGACCTCCTGGGCCGCGCCGCCGGCCGCACGATCGGCGTCCTTCGCGTCGTGCGGGTCCACGCCCGCTACGCCTCGGCCGAGGCCGTCACGGGTCAGGGGCGGGCGTTTGAGCCGGGTCAGCTGTGCAGGCCCACGGAAGAGGGCTGAGAGACCCCCGGCCCGCTTCGCCGCCGCCCTTGCGCGGCGCTTTCAGGCCAATAGACACGGGGCGGTCTGCCCACGTACAAGCCGTGGAAATCGGGCTGCAAGCAGCCGGTGAAACGGGCCCAAGGGCAGGCCAGGGGGGCACGGGCCGTTTGTCTGCCCGCGGGGGGGGGCGGGGCGTGTCGGATTTTCGATAGCGCGGCGCTGGCCGATGCCGTTGGGCGTGGTCGTCAAATCCGAAATCGACAATCGACCATCGAAAATCACAAATTCCCCCACGATTCTCATGCGCCATTCCAGAGTGTGCCCGCAGCCGATATAATCGCCGCTGAGGAGCGTATGCGCCCATGGACGAGTTCGGCCTGAAAATCAAGGCGATGCAGGAGCGGCTTACGCGGCTCCGCAAGCCGGCCGGCAAGGACGACGCCCGGGCGGAACCGCTTCTCCAACGTACGGTCGATGAGCTGATGACCGCCGCCGAGGAGCTCCGCCGGAAGAACGAGGAGCTGGTCGAGACCCGTCGCGAGACCAAGGCCGAGCGACGCCGCTACCACGACCTCTTCGAGCAGGCCCCCGATGGCTACGTCGTCACCGACCCGGACGGGACCATCCAGGAGGTCAACCGGGCTGCGGTCGCCCTGTTCGGCTGTCGGGCTGAGCTGGTGTGCGGGAAGCCCTTCGTGACGTTCGTCGCGCGGGAGGACCGGCGGGCCTTCCGCCTGGAGAAGGAGCGGCTCGCGAAGATCGAGGGCGTGACGGAGTGGCAGGTCCACGTCACGCCGCGCGCGGGCCCGCCCTTCCCGGCGAACGTGAGCGTCGCCGTCGTCCGCGATGCCGGCGGCGAGGTGACGAGTCTGCGGTGGCTCCTCCGCGATGAATCGGAGCGGGTGGCCCTGGAGGAGGCGCGGCAGCAGGCCCTGGACCAGGCCCGGGCGGCCCGCGACGAGCTGGAGGAGCGCGTCCGCCGCCGCACCGGCGACCTCGAGAAGACCGTCGACGCCCTCCAGTCGGAGGTCGAGCTCAGGCAGGCGCGGGAGCGGGCCCTGGCCGCCTCCGAGCAGCGGTTCCGCGATCTGGCGGAGATGCTGCCGGAGGTCGTCTTCGAGGCCGACCCCGACGGCCGCCTCATTTTCGTCAACCGGGCCGGCCTCGCCATGAGCGGCTACAGCCGCCGTGACGTCGAGGCGGGCCTGAAGATGGACGACGTGATCGCCGAGGAGGACCGGCCCCGGGCGTACGTGGATCTCGCCCGCGTCCTGGTCGGCGAAACGGTCCCGGGGAACGAGCTGCACCTCCGCCGCAAAGACGGCTCGACGTTCCCCGTGCTCGTGCACACGGCCCGCATCCGCCAAGACGGGCACACGACGGGCGTGCGGGGCATTGCGGTGGACATCGCGCGGCAGAAGAAGACGGAGCGGGCGCTTCGGACCTCCAAGGGGCTGCTCGAGCGGATCTTTGCCTCCACCCACCAGTGCCTCGTGCTGCTGGACCCGGCGTTCAACTTCATCCGTGTCAACGAAAGCTACGCCCGGGCGTGCGGCCGGCCGCCGGAGTTCTTCCCCGGCAAGAACCACTTCGACCTCTATCCGGACGAGGAGGTCGAAGCCATCTTCCGTCGCGTCGTCGAGACGGGCGAACCGTACACCGTGTACGCGCGGCCCTTCGTCTTCCCGGACGACCCGAACGCGAGCGTGACGTACTGGGACTGGCGCCTGGACCCGGTGATGTACGTCGAGGGCAGGGCCGTGGAGGAGCTCGTCTTCTCGATGCTGGACGTGACGGACCGGGTGGAGGCCGAGCAGGAGGCGGAGGCCGAGCGCCGGCGGCTCTTCGACGTTCTCAACGAGCTGCCCGGGTTCGTCTACCTCCGGGACCGCCAGTATCGCCTGCGGTTCGTGAACCGCCGGTTCGTGGAGACCTTCGGCCCGGGCGACGGGGTCCCCTGCCACAAACTGCTCCAGGGCCAGGCCGAGCCGTGCAAGGAGTGCTGCGTCGAGGAGATTTTCGAGGGCGGCGAGAGCACGACGCGCGAGCTCACCCTCGTGAACGGCCGCACCTACGAGGTCCACGACTACCCGTTCGAGGGCGAGGACGGCGAGCCGCTCGTCCTGAGGTTCGGCCTGGACGTGACGGACCGCAAGAGGCTCGAGCGCGAGGTCTCGAACATCGCCACCCGCGAGCAGCGCCGCATCGGCCAGGACCTCCACGACAGCCTGGGCCAGCAACTGACGGGCGTGGCGTTCCTGGCGAAGGTGACGGCCGACCGCCTCGGCTGCCGCGACGCCCCCGAGACCGAGGACGTGGCCGAGGTCGCGGACCTCATCAACGATGCCATCGGCCAGACGCGGGCCCTGGCCCGCGGCCTCCAGCCGGTGGACCTGACCGCCGAAGGGCTGATGACCGCTCTGAAGGAGCTGGTCCGGTATGTCGGCGACTACTTCGAGAAAGCCTGCCGCCTCCAGTGCCCGGTCCCCGTCCTCATCCAGGACAACCACGTGGCCACGAACCTCTACTACATCGCCCGGGAGGCCGTCCACAACGCCGTCAAGCACGCCGAGGCGGAAAACATCACCGTCCGCTTGGACGAGACCGACGGGCGCGTTAGGCTAAGGATTCGGGACGACGGCGTGGGCCTGCCCCGCAAGGGCGAGGGCCACGCGGGCATGGGCTTGGACGTCATGCGTTACCGCGCCGGTGTCATCGGCGGGACGCTGAACATTCGCGGCAGGTCGGGGAAGGGGACGACCGTCACCTGCGTCCTGCCCCGAGAGGCTGCGGACCGGATCGGGAGCACCCAGAAGCCATGAGCGCACAATCGAAGACGACGCAAGGGGGCGGCACACATACGATCAAGGTCCTCCTCGTGGACGACCATCCCGTCGTACGGGCGGGCCTGGGCCGCCTGATCGACCAGCAGGCCGACATGGTGGTCTCCGGCGAGGCCGAAAGCGCCTCCGAGGCCCTCCGCGTCATGGCCGACGACGAGCCCACCCTCGCCATCGTCGACATCAGCCTCAAGAACTCGAGCGGCATCGAGCTCATTAAGGACATCAAGGTCCGCCACCCGGACGTGCCCGTCCTGGTGCTCTCGATGCACGACGAGTCGTTCTACGCCGAGCGGGTCCTCCGGGCCGGGGCCCGCGGGTACGTGACGAAGGAGGAGGCGGCATCGAAGGTGCTGGAGGCGATCCGTCGGATCCTGGCCGGGGAGATGTACCTGTCGGAGAAGATGGCCTCGAAGATGCTCACGGTCTTCGTCCAGGGCCCGCGGGAGGAGGAGGGCTCGACCGTCGACCGCCTCAGCGACCGCGAGCTGGAGGTGTTCGAGCTGATCGGCAGCGGCCTCCAGACCCGCGAGATCGCCGACAAGCTGCACCTCTCCGTCAAGACCATCGAATCCCACCGCGCCAACATCAAGCGCAAGCTCGGTCTCGAGAACGCCACCGAGCTTCTGCAGCGGGCCATCCAGTGGGTCCAGATCGAGCGATCGGCCTGACGCCGACCGGGCCCAAGGGCGCACGGGCACCCCGGGTCGGTCCTGAAAGCAGGGATGAGGCTACGACTCCTTGCGTGCCCGCTTCGCCCGCTCGATCAGCTCGACGAGCGTCGCCGTCTTCGGGGGCGGGGGGGCGAGGATCCGGGCGATCTCGTCTCCCGTGAAATGGGCCCGGGCCCACCCCTCCACGTCGAACGCCTCCCACCAGCAATCGAACACCTTGCCGCAGGGCAGCGCTCGCCCCGGCGCGCGGCAATAGGCGAACGTCAGATCGTGTCCCAGCTTCGGACACCGCCGCGTCCGGCCGTCGTGGGCCTTGAGGTTCTCGTCCATCGCTCCTCTCGCTTCGCGCAAAGGAATGGGCCGACCCATAGGCCGACCCATTATAGGTTCGCGCCGGCAAGCGGGCAACGGTGGCCGTTGCCGTTCGTCGTTCACCTTGAAGGGCCGTTACGGTTTGGGCAGTCCTTCGAGCTCCGCCAAGCTCTCCTTGAGCGCTTCGTCGGGCAGGGCGTAATCGTGCAGGTTGCCCTCGAAGTACGCCTGGTACCCCGTCAGGTCCATCAGGCCGTGCCCCGACCAGTTGAAGAGGATGACCTTCTCCTTGCCCTCTTCCTTGGCCTTGTTGGCCTCGTCGATGGCCGCGGCGATGGCGTGGCTCGTCTCGGGGGCCGAGATGAACCCTTCGGTCCGGGCCCAGGTGACGGCGGCCTTGTAGCACTTGAGCTGATGCTCGGCCCGCGGGGCCATCAGGCCCGCCTCGATCGCCTTGCTCACCAGCGGGGCCATGCCGTGATACCGCAGCCCGCCCGCGTGGATGGGCGGCGGGACGAATCCGTGTCCCAGCGAGTGCATCGGCAAGAGCGGCGTCATCTTGGCCGTGTCCCCGTGATCGTACACGTAGGGGGCCCGCGTCATTGTCGGGCAGCTCTCCGGCTCGACGGGGATGACGTCGATCTCGGCCCCCGCGATCTTGTCCGCCACGAACGGGAACGCCAGGCCGGCGAAGTTGGACCCGCCCCCCGCGCACCCGATCACCACGTCCACCTTCTTCTCGCCGATCTTCTCGAGTTGCTTCTTGGCCTCGAGGCCGATGATCGTCTGGTGGAGCATCACGTGATTGAGGACCGACCCGAGGCTATACCGCGTGTTGCCCGTTGGGTCGGTGACGGCGGCCTCGATGGCCTCGCTGATGGCGATGCCGAGGGAGCCCGGCGTATCGGGCATCTTCTCAAGGATGGTCTGGCCGGCGCGGGTCTCGGTGGAGGGGCTGGGGATGCACGTTGCGCCCCACGTCTCCATCATGAGCCGCCGGAACGGCTTCTGGTCGAACGAGATGCGGACCATGAAGACCTTGCACTCCAGGCCCACCATCGCGCAGGCGAAGGCCAGGGCGCTGCCCCACTGGCCTGCCCCCGTCTCGGTGGAGAGCCGCTCGATGCCGAACTGCTTGTTGTACCAGGCCTGCGGGATCGCCGTGTTCGGCTTGTGGCTGCCGGGCGGGGAATAGCCCTCGTGCTTGTAATAGATGCGGGCCGGGGTCCCCAGGGCCGCCTCCAGCCGCCGCGCACGATACAGCGGCGCCGGACGCCAGAGGTAGAGGAGCTCCAGAATCTCCGCGGGGATGTCGACCCACCGGTCCTGGCACACCTCCTGCTCGATGAGATTCATCGGGAAGACCGGGGCCAGCATGTCGGGCGAGACGGGGTTGCCGTCGGGTCCGAGAGGCGGGGGCGGCGGTTCGGGCAGGTCGGCCGCCAGGTTATACCACTGGCGCGGGATGTCCTTTTCGTCCAGCAACGTCTTCGTGTCGGCCATGTCGTCCTCCGGCTCGTGGGCGGTCCGGGCAGAGGCAAGGGACGCCCCGGACCGCGCCGGACCGTAACCCTCGCCCCCCGCGTCAAGGGCACACTCTTACCCGGCCGGGGGGGCCGAGAGCAAGCGAAATCCCGCCGACTCGCCCCTCGAAGCGCGCCGGGTTAGCCGCGGCGCCGGCGCCGCGCGTGCCGTTCGCATGCCCGGGGCGCAAACACAGCGGGCAGCGCCCTTCCGGGCGCCGCCCGCCTCGCTTTCCTCGCCGCGCGCCCGCTACGCCTGGACGCGCTGGACGTTCTCGGCCTTGGGGCCTTTCGGGCCCTGCGTCAGGTCGAACTCCACATCCTCGCCCTCGGCGAGGGTCTTGAACCCGTCGCCGGAGATGCTGGAGTAGTGCACGAAGACGTCCGTACCCTCCTCCTGCTCGATGAACCCGAAGCCCTTCTGATCGTTGAACCATTTGACCTTGCCGCGTGCCATCTCTGTACCTCCAGACTCCGCTCTTTCTCTCTAGCACCGGCGATCGGGCGGAGACCCCGACCGCGGGCGCCGGCTCCCGGACCTTCGGCGCGCACAGCACCCCCGGGAAACCGAACAGAACGTCGATCGAACATCCACGGCCAAAGACGTGTTCCCCCTTTTCCGCGCCCGCCAGCATAAACATGCGTCGCCAAGGGGGTCAAGAAGAAAAATCCGGGCCCACGGGCACAGGATGCCCCAAGGCGCCGGCAAGCACGGGCTGGCGCCGAAACGGGCCCTCGGGCCGGCTCACGGCTGGGGCTCGTCGGCCGTCTCGGGCACCTCCCTGGCCTCGCCGCGCTCCCTTTTCAGCTTCTGTCTGACGAACCGGATCGCGTTTCGAGCGGTGCGGCATACGGTTGCATGGCGTCGCACTACGTTACGTTTCGGGAAGGGCGGGAGGGGGGCGAACCGCAGAAAGCAGAGAACACAGAGGAGACCGCAGCAGAACAGGGCGCCCGCAAGGGCGCTCCGAGCCGCGACTGCTCGGCTCGGTCGGCTCTTCCATTTTCTCCTGCTCTACCCATGAAAAAGCCCGCCGGAGCGGGCGTTTTCATTGGTACCCCCAAGGGGACTCGAACCCCTGTCTTCGGGATGAGAACCCGATATCCTAGGCCGCTAGACGATGGGGGCGCCGGGTGAGATTTCAGGGCTCGACTCGGGTGGCCTAGGGACCCGCGGCGTCGAGCTTCTTCGCCTCCTCGATCATGCGTTCGGCCTCGCCCATGTCGGGCATCGGCGTGCGGCCTTCGCGTGCTTCGGCGTCGGCGACCTGCTCGGCGATGGCCGCCAGGATCCGGCGGGCCATCTCGGCGTCGTAACCGACGTCCATCCACACCTCGCCGCCGCCGCGGCTCATCGCCGGCCGCGAGCCGCGCGGGGTGGAGTAGGGCACCTCGTTGGCGGCGGTCTCATCGCCGCCGGTTCGCATGACGGCGACTTGGTCGGTGGCCTTGCGTTCGAGCCGCACGGCCACGCGCGCCAGGACCGTCAGTCCGTCCCGCAGGAGCTCGCACGAGGCCTGCCGCCGCCACGTGCCGCCCGCACCGCGAAGGTCGGCCAGGGTTCCCTCTCCTTCGCCCTCGCCCACCTCCGGCTTCGCCTCGATCGTGCCGCGCGTCCAGCTGGAGCGCGCGATCTCGAAGCGTTGCTCGAAGACGCCTTTGGCGGCCTCGTAGGCGCGTCCCCAGTCGTGAGTGGGCAACTCGGTTTCCTGCCACCCGCGCGTCTGGGCTGCACACCCGGCGGCCAAGGCCGCGAGGCCCGCCGTCAGCACGATGCGTTTCATGCGTTCACCGGCCCGGCACTATACGAGCCGCCCCCCCGGCTGTCAAGCCATTTGGTGTTTGCGTGCCGCCGGGGCCGGGCGTAGAATCGGCCCGCATGGGGCAGGAGGAGGGTTCGATGGCCACGTCGCGCGTCGCGGTCTATCCCGGGGTGTTCGATCCGGTCACGCTGGGGCACTTGGACGTGATCTGCCGCGGGGCGACGCTGTTCGATCGCCTGATCGTCGCCGCCGCGGTCAATCCCGGCAAGGCGTCTCTGTTTACGATCGAGGAGCGCAAGAACCTGCTGCGGGCCGTTGTCGGGGACCTGGAGGGCGTCGAGGTGGACGGGTACGAGGGGTTGACGGTCGACTTCGTCGCGCGTCACGGGGCGGGGGTGATCCTTCGGGGCCTGCGGCAGCACACGGACTTCGACTACGAGTACCAGTTGGCCCTGACAAACCGGACGATCGCGGGGGTCGAGACGGTGTTCGTGATGAGCGACGAGCGGGTCGCGTACATCAGCTCGCGCCTGGTGCGCGAGGTCGCGAAGCTCGGCGGCGACGTCTCGCGCTTTGTGCCGCCGGCGGTGGCGAAGGCGCTCGAGGCGAAGCTGGGGTAGGAGGAGAGACGCAAGTCGCGGGCGAAGAGGGGGCCCCTACAGATACTTGTCCCGCCGCTGCTCTTTCAGCTTCGCGACGAGCTCGCGGACGCGTTCGGCCTGGTCGCGGGTGGTGACGAGGGTGGCCTCGGGCGTCGAGACGATGATGAGGTCCCGCACGCCGAGGGCGGCGACGAGGTGGTCGCCCGTCGAGTACAGGATGTTTCCGCTCCCGTCCGTGCACAGGGTTGTCCCCTCGGCCACGTTGCCGCTCTCGTCGGCCGGGAGGTGGCTGCCGAGCACCCGCCACGTGCCCACGTCGTCCCACGCGAAGTGCCCCTCCGTCACGCGGACCCGATCGGCCTTTTCGAGGATGCCGTAATCGACGCTGATGCGCGGCAGGCGGGGGTAGACCTTGGCCATGGCGGCATCCATGCGGTCGCTGTCAAGGTCGCCGGCGAGCTGATCGAGGCCTTCGTCGAGCTCCGGCTGGTGGCGGGCGATGGCCCCGAGGATGGCGTCCGTGCGCCAGAAGAAGATGCCGGAGTTCCAGAAGTAGTCTCCTGCGTCGAAGTACGCCTCGGCCACCGCCAAAGCCGGCTTCTCGTGGAAGCTGACTACCTCGTGCACGGGCTGCTCGTCGATCTCCTGGGTCACGGCCCCGCGGAGGATGTAACCGTAGCCGGTGGCGGGGTACGTGGGCCGGATGCCGATGGTGTAGAGCGGGGCCGGGTCCGCCTGGACGCACGTGTCCGCGTGCCGCAGACATTCCCGGAGCGATTCGGCCGGGTGGATGATGTGGTCGGAGGGGAGGACGATCATCGTCTCCTCGCCGGCCCGTTTCTCGATGATCTTGGCCGCCAGGCCCACGCACGGGAGCGTGTCCCGGATGCGCGGCTCGACGATGATGTTCTCGTCGGGGATGTCCGCCAGGAGCCGCTTCGCCACGTCCAGGTGCCGCCGGTTGATCAGGACGAGGGTCCGCTCGGGGGGGACAAGGCCCTTCAGTCGCGCCAGCGTCTGGACGACCAGCGGTTCGGCGCCGAGGATGGAGAGGAAGGGCTTGGGACAGTCCTGGCGGCTGATCGGCCAGAAGCGGGTGCCTTCGCCTCCGGCCATGATGATGGCCCACATAGCGCGTGCGTCCTTGCCTGGGGGATCGGGAACTCCTTCGGTATAGGTGGCGCCGCGCGGCGGGTCAACCTTTTTCCATGAACGGGCCCCCGGCGGGGCCGCGGGCCGCTCTCCCCTTGAACCCGGAACCTTGAACCTCTGTCGAGGCACTGCTACACTTCCACCGCCGCATGCACCCGCAGGCGAGGGCCCGTGCCGCCTTGAAACCGTCCGTGCTCATCATCGAAGACGAGGCGTCGGTCCGGTCGGCCCTGGCGGCGCGCCTGGCGCAGCAGGGGTACGCGGCCCGTCCGGCCAAGACGGCCGAGGAGGGCCTGGAGGCCCTCGAGGCGGGGGGCGTGAACCTGGTGCTCCTCGACTATCGCCTGCCGGACGCCGACGGCCTCGAGCTCCTTGCCCAAATCCGCCGCGACTGGCCCGAGGTCCCCGCCGTCATGATGACCGCCTTCACGAACGTCGACCTGGCGATCCAGGCCATCCGCAGCGGGGCCTACGACTACGTCTCCAAGCCGTTCAGCCTGGACGAGATGATGGTCGTCGTGGACAAGGCCCTGGAGGCCCACCGGCTCCGCTCGGAGGTCCGGGCCCTCCACGTCCGCCAGCAGAAGGAGTTCGGCTTCGACCAGATCGTCGCCCGCAGCCCCCAGATGGCCGAGATCGTCAACCTGCTCCGCTCCCTGGCCGAGAGCGAGGCCCGGACGATCCTCCTGGAGGGCGAGAGTGGCACAGGCAAGGACTTGGCGGCCAAGGTCCTCCACTACAACAGCCCGCGCTCCGAGCGGCCCTTCATGAACATCACCTGCACGGCCCTGCCGGAAGCCCTGCTGGAGAGCGAGCTCTTCGGTCACGAAAAGGGAGCCTTCACCGATGCGCGGAAGCTGAAGCAGGGCCTGGTGGAGCTGGCCGACGGGGGGACCCTCTTCCTCGACGAGATCGGCGACATGCCTGCCCCCCTCCAGGCCAAGCTCCTGCGGTTCCTGGAGGAAAAGGCCTTCCGCCGCGTCGGCGGAACGGTGGACATCCGCGTGGACATCCGTATCGTGGCGGCGACGAACCAGAACCTCCGGATGCAGGTGGCCCGCGGCATCTTCCGCGAGGACCTCTTCTACCGCCTCAACATCTTTCCCATCACCCTCCCGCCGCTTCGCGAGCGGACCGGCGACATCCCGCTCCTGGTGCGCCACTTCATCGAGGAGTTCAATCGCGAGTTCCGCAAGGACGTGGCCGGCATCGACCCGGATGCCCTCGAGGTCATGCAGAGCTACCATTGGCCGGGTAACGTCCGGGAGCTGAAGAACCTCGTGGAGCGGGCCATGCTGCTGGCGGGCGGCGAGGCGTTGACGCTGGCCGATCTGCCGGGCGAGCTGAAGCGCGAGACCGCGCCTGCCCCCGAAAGCGAAACCCCCGCCGCGCCCGAGGATCCCGCCGCACGCCTTCTCGGCGACCAGGGGCTCGACCTGACGGCCCTGGAGCGCGACCTCGTGGCCCGCGCCCTTGCCAAGGCCGGCGGGAACCAGACCCGGGCGGCCCGGCTGCTGGGCCTCTCGCGCGACCAACTCCGCTACCGCGTCCAAAAGTTCGACCTCCAGGTCCCCGGCCAGGAGTGACCGCCATGCTCACCGCCGACGGGACCGTCCTGGTGGTGGTCGACGTGCAGGGCAAGCTGGCCCGCCTCGTCCACGATTCGGACGCCGTCATCGACGCCGCCTCCCGCCTCATCCGAGGCTGCCGTGTCCTGGGCCTGCCCGTGCTCGCCACCGAGCAGAACCCCGACGGCCTCGGGCCGACCGTGCCGGAGCTGGCGGGGCTGCTGGAGGAGCCGCCGGTGGCGAAACGGGCCTTCTCGTGCCTGGGCGAGCCGGCGTTCCTCGCGCGGCTGCGGGCGGTGCGGCGGCGGGACGTGCTGCTGGCGGGAATTGAGACGCATATCTGCATCTACCAGACTGCCCTCGACCTCCTCGCCTCCGGCCACGGCGTCCACGTCGTCGCCGACGCCGTCTCCAGCCGCGCCGAGGCGAACCGGCGCCGGGCCCTGGAGACGATCCGCGACGCGGGCGGAGGCGTCACGAGTGTCGAGACGGCCCTTTTCGAGATGATGCGCGTCGCCGAGGGCGAGACCTTCCAGCGGCTCCTCGAGATCGTCAAGTGACCCGGAGGCCGGCCGCCGCCGGCCCCCCAGCGGAGAGACGCTCATGCGGTGGCTCGTGACGGGCGGGGCGGGGTTCCTCGGCGCCCACCTTGTCGACCGGCTCCTCGCCGGCGGCGACGAGGTCGTCGGCGTCGATAACTTCTCGACCGGCGCCCGCGCGAACGTCGCCCCGTACCTCGACCGGGACGCCTTCACCCTCGTCGAGGCCGACGTCGCCGACGCGCTCCCGGTGGAGGGGCCTTTCGACGTCGTCGCCCATCTCGCCTCGCCCGCCACCGTGGCCCACCACGCGGCCCACCCGATCGCCACGCTCCGGGCGGGCTCGGAGGGGACGCGGCGGGCGCTGGACCGGGCGGCGGCCGACGGCGCCGTCTTCGTCCTCGCCTCCTCCAGCGAGGTCTACGGCGACCCCGAGGTCCATCCCCAGGTCGAATCGTACCCCGGCCGCGTCGACCCCGTCGCCCCCCGTGCCGCCTACGCCGAGGCCAAACGCTTCGCCGAGGCGCTCGTCGCCGGGTACGTGCGCGAGCGCGGGACACGGGGGCGGATTGCCCGGATCTTCAATACCTACGGCCCGCGCATGCGCGCCGACGACGGGCGCGTCGTCCCGCAGTTCATCACGCGGGCCCTCGCGGGGGAGCCCCTCCCGGTCCACGGCGCCGGCCGCCAGACCCGCAGCCTCTGCTACGCGAGCGACATGGTCGAGGCCCTCGTGCGCCTGGCCCGCGCGGGCCCGGAGGCCGACGCCCGCCCCGTCAACCTCGGGAACCCCGAGGAGGTCTCGGTGCTCCAGCTTGCCGAGGAGGTCCGCGAGCTGGCGGGCTCGACGAGCGAGATCGTCCACACCGATCATGTGCCGGGCGACCCGACGCGGCGGCGGCCCGACGTCGCCCTGGCCCATGATCTGCTCGCGTGGCGTCCCGAGGTCTCCCGGGCCGAGGGACTCGCTCGAACGATCCGATACTTCAAGGAGCGGACATGAACGTCTTCGTCACCGGCGGCGCCGGATACATCGGGAGCCACGTCGTGCGGCTCCTCGGGGAGGCGGGGCACACGGTCCGCGTCTACGACAACCTCTCGGAGGGCCACGCCGCGGCCGTGCCCGAGCCGATGCGGTTCGAGGGCGATCTGATGGACGAGCGGCGCCTCGCGGAGGGTCTGGCGGGCGGGTTCGACTGCGTCATGCACTTCGCGGCCCACTGCTACGTCGGCGAAAGCATGGAAGACCCGGAGAAGTACTACTTCAACAACGTGGTCGCGAGCCTGAGGCTGGCGAGGGCCATGCGCGCCGCCGGCGTCCCGCGCCTCGTCTTCTCCTCCACCGCCGCCACCTACGGGACGCCCGAGGAGGTCCCCATCCCGGAGGACCATCCGCAGTCGCCCATCAACGCCTACGGGCAGACGAAGCTCGACTTCGAGCACGCCCTGCACTATTACGCCGGGGCGTACGATTTCGGGTGGTGTGCCCTCCGGTACTTCAACGCCGCCGGCGCCGCGCCGGACGCCTCGATCGGCGAGGACCACGACCCGGAGACGCACCTCGTGCCGCTCGTACTCCAGGTGGCCCTCGGGCAGCGTGAGCGGATCGCCATCTTCGGCACGGACTATCCGACGCGCGACGGGACGTGCGTCCGAGACTATATCCACGTGGACGACCTCGCGCGGGCCCACATCCTGGCAATGGAGGCCATCGAGCCGGGCAAGGGCCTGCGCTTTAATCTCGGCAACGGCGCGGGCTACTCCGTCCGCGAGGTGATTGATGCCGCGCGCCGTGTCACCGGCCGCCCCATCGAGGCGACCGAGGCCCCCCGCCGTCCCGGCGACCCGCCCGAGCTTATCGCCTCCAGCGAGAAGATCACCCGCGCCCTCGGCTGGCAGCCGCACTACCCCGACCTCGAGACCATCCTCGAGACCGCCTGGCGATGGCACGAGAGCCATCCGGAGGGTTACGGGGACTGACGGATTCTCACCAGGGCCTCGGAAACAGCGGCCAGGTGCGGGCGACGTAGCGGGCGTAATCGTCGCCGAACTCGGCGACGAGCCGGGCTTCCTCGCGCTGGATGGCGCGGCGGGCGGCCATCCACATCGCCACCGGCACCGTCATCACGGGCCACGAGCCGATCACCAGCACGACCCCCGGCACGATCAGGAAGATCCACACCGCGTAGAGCGGGTGCCGCGCGCGGGCGTAGAACCCCGTCGTCACCAGCTCCCCCCGCCGCCACCCGCGCACCAGGGCCGCGTACGCGACGCCCCAAAGCACGAGACCGACGAGGATCAGCCCCGCCCCGATCCACCGCAGCACCTGCTCCAGGTCGCCCCCCACCTCCGCCGCCGGGTGCCACACCACGTGCGCGAGGGCCATGGCGGCGGCCCAGGCGCCGGTCCAGAAGAGGATGCGCGGGCCCACGCCGAACCCGGGCAACCGTCCGTGATCTATATTCGTCGGACCGTTCATTCGTAGAAAGGATATCCCACGTCGCCCGCCCACGCGCACACGGCCGTCCCAAGGGCCAGGGCCGCGGCTGCAAGGGTCTCCGTCACGGGGCTTCCTCCTCGTGGATCGCCCGGGCGACGGCCTCGGCCATGGCGATCATCGGCTCGGTCGGCCGCCCCGCCGGGTCCCGGCGCGCCCGGAGCTGGACGTAGTACCGCCCGGCGGCAAACTCGACGACCTCCGGCCCCGCGTAGGCGCGGACGCCGCCCGGCAGCGCGCGCGACGCCTCGGGCGGCGGGGGCTCGAAGACGGCGGCGGCGCCCTGGGGCGTCGTCATGTCGTAGATCGCCAGCTCGACCGAACCGCCGTCGCCGAGGGCCAGCGTCGCGTAGACGCCGAGCCGATACCCCGCCTCGGCGTATCGCGGGGCCATGCCGTCGATCCGCTCGTGCAGCTTGGCGGGCGGGACGAGCGCGACGTTGGTCGCCGCGGCGCCGGCGTCGCCGGCGGCACGGTCCACGAGCGCTTCCAGAGGCGATGAGCCCGTGTCCTTCCCCGCACATCCGGCGCCCAGCACCAGGGCCCCGAGCATGAGCGCGGCCGTTCGCATAGCTCGTCTCCTCTCCGATCTCCCCTCTCCCACGAGGGGAGCGGGAGAAGAGCGGCGTCTTACTCGCCGCTCCCCATGGGCGCTGGGATTTGCTCTCCCGTCGCCCGGTCCCATCGCACCGAGCGCGTCTTCATTCTATGCTTCCCGTGGCAATCCGTGCACGTCTTGGTCGCGTGGGCCGGCTCGGGGAAGATCGCGCGGTGGCCCTCCTCGCGGGCGAGGGCGTCGGGCGGGTGGCGCCCGCGGTTCATGCACGAGAGGTTGATCTCCGTCCGCGGGACCATCACGTCCGGCGCCGCGTGGCCCTTCGGGTCTGCCGCATGGGCTTCCGAGGCCCCGTGGCACGCTGCGCAGCCATGGCCGTGCTTCCGGTGCGTCGCGGCGACCGTCTCGGTGCGGTACCGAGCGTGGCAGTCGAAGCACCGGGCGTCGGCGTCGTCGGCCGGGTCGCGCTCGAAGGTGCCCGCGCATGCCCCCACGAGCGCACAGGCGACGGCGGCCGCCAGGGCGAATATCGCGGTGCGCACAGCGGGTCTCCTCGTCGCGCGGCACCGGCGGGCATGATACCACGGCGGCCCGGCCCGCGCCCACGAACTTCATCGCCCCGCGTGGCACGTCTTGTCTGGCGCGGGCCCGGCGGTTATGCTGGAGAGTCGGACGCACCGACGCCGGAGGGCTCGCCATGTCATTCATCTCCCTGCCGCTCATCCTCATGGTCCTGTTGGTCCTCGGGATCACGATCCTGGCGGTCAAGGCCGGGGCCATCGCCCTGCGCGTCACGGGTCTCGACCCGGAGCGGGCCGACTTCCAGGCCCTCTCGGCCGTCACCGGCACCGGCTTCACGACGCGCGAAGCGGAGTTGATCGTGGCGGACCCGCGGCGGCGGCGGATCATCGCGGTGCTCATGATCCTCGGCAACGTCGTCCTGGTGGTCATCATCGGCCTGCTGATCGGGTCGTTCACGACGCTGGAGTCGAAGCCCTGGATGCTCCTTCAAGGGGTCATCCTGCTGGCGGGCACGTACCTCCTGTACCGCCTGTTCATCGTGCGTCGACTTTCGCCCCGGATGGCCGACTGGCTCGAACGGAAGATCGAGCAGCGCCTGCGGGTGCGGGAGCGCGGCGTGCACGAGGTCCTGAATCTGGCGCAGGGCTACGGCGTGGCGGAGCTGCGCGTCCTGGAGGGCTCGCCGATCGAGGGCCAGACACTGGCCGAGGCGGGTCTTCGGAAGGCGGGCCTCTTGGTCCTGGCCATCCGCCGCCGGGACGACGTCATCCCCAGCCCGGTCGCGATGGACCGCATCGAGCCCGACGACCGGCTCGTCTGCTACGGGGAGCTGGAGCGGATGCACGCGTTCGCGAAGCCGTCCGAGGAGGACGAGCCCGGCGACGTCGACGTTTCCCCCCCGCCTTCGCCGCAACAGGGATGACGCCGCCGCGCGCCCGTGGTAGGATTCCGGGCCGAGACCCGACGACCGGAGCCATGCCCATGCACGCGCCGACGCACAACGAGTTCCTCGCGATGCTCGCCGAGGGCAACACGATCCCCGTCTACCGGACCCTCCTCTCGGACCACCTGACGCCGGTCCTCGCGTTTCGCAAGCTGATGGCCGTGGGCGAGCAGGGGTTCCTGCTGGAGAGCGTCGTGGGCCTGGAGCGCGTGGCCCGGTACACGTTCCTCGGGGTCCGGCCGAGACAGACCCTCCGGGCGTTCGGGCGGCGTGTGGAGCTGGAGCGCGACGGGGTCGCCCAAGAGTACGTCACGGACGACCCGCTCGATCTCTTGGAGCGATTCCTCGCGGAGCGAAAGGGCGTCCACCACGGCCCCTTGCCGCCCTTCACGGGCGGGGCCGTCGGCTACGCGGGCTACGACGTCGTCCGGTACTACGAGCGCCTGCCGGACGCCCCCGAGGACGATCGGGGCCTGCCGGACATGGTCTTCGGGTTCTATGACACGATGGTCATCTTCGACCACGTTGTGGGGAGCGTGAGGGTCGTCTCGAATGCCTTCGTCGAGGAGGGGGACGATGCGGACGCGGCCTATCGCGAGGCCTGCCGGCGCGTCGACGCGGTGTGCGAGCGGCTGCGGCGGCCCGCTCCGCTTCGGGTCGAGGACGTGGCGTGGGGGGAGAAGGTGCGGCTGCCCTTCGCGTCGAATTTCGAGAAGGACGAGTTCCTCCGGGCGGTCGAGGCCTCGAAGGAGTACATCCGGGCGGGCGACATCTTCCAGGTCGTCCTCTCGCAGCGGCTCCGGGTCGAATCGGGGGCCGACCCCATCGACATCTACCGCGCCCTGCGCGTCATCAACCCGTCGCCCTTCATGTTCTATCTGAAGACGAACGACGTGACGCTGATCGGGGCGAGCCCCGAGGTCATGGTCCGCGTCGAGGGCCGGACCGTCACGAGCCGCCCCCTGGCCGGAACCCGCCCGCGCGGCGCGACGCCGGAGGAGGACCGGCGGCTGGAGGAGGAGCTGCTCGCCGACCCCAAGGAACGGGCCGAGCACGTGATGCTCGTGGACCTGGCGCGCAACGACGTCGGCCGCGTGGCCCGGTTCCGCAGCGTCGCCCTCTCGGACGTCATGACCGTCGAGCGGTACAGCCACGTCATGCACATCGTCTCGAACGTGAGCGGCACGCTGCGGGAAGGGCGCACGGCGCTCGACGCCCTGCGGGTGAGCGTCCCGGCGGGGACGCTGTCGGGGGCCCCGAAGGTCCGGGCGATGGAGATCATCGACGAGTTCGAGCCGACAAAGCGGGGGCCGTACGGGGGCGCGGTGGGGTACGTCGATTACGCGGGGAATATGGATACGTGTATCGCCCTTCGGACGATGGTCCTCGCGGGCGGGTCGCTCGACGTTCAGGCCGGGGCGGGGATCGTCGCCGACTCGGTCCCCGAACGGGAGTACGAGGAGACCCTCAACAAGGCCCGGGCCCTGCTGCTGGCGGTCCAGATCGCCGAGCGCGGATTCGGCGCCTGCGGACCGGCCCACGGGGGCGCGGAGGCCTAGAGCGGATAGGGCACGAGGCCATGGACGGGTGGCGTTCCGTCCATCCTTGGCGAGGTCCGGGGGCGTGTCGAGTCCGAGCGGGGGGGCGGCGCAGAGGGTCCCCTTTCCCCCACGGCCGCTCGGGGCCGCCGGGACGAGGACAAGAACGAGGACGCCGATGCGACGGATGCGGCCGGCGACCTCTGCGACGGACGCCCGCCGGAGCGCGAGCGGAGTTCAGATCGAAGCGGTCCCCGGGCGGCGGCGGCGTGTTTCAGAAAAGAAGCGGGCGGGCGGGGGGGGCGTGCCGCGCCGCGGGTGCCGCGGAGAGAGGCGGCCTGTCCCCCTCTTGCCGGGATGGAGACCCTGCACACAGAAAGGATGACCATGCGTAGTAGCCGACGGTTCGGGTGGACGCGAAGGACGGGGATGGCCCTGGCCCTGCTGCTGGCCGGCGGGGCGGCGGGAGCCGAATCGAACGAGGCCGCGCCCGCCATGGAGGACGGCTGGGACATCAAGCTGCACGACTTCTACGGCGACGTGCCGTTCACGATCTACGCCCGGTCCGTGAAGGGCCGGTGGCTGGCGGCCGTGGGCTCCTCGCTGGATCGGGGGGCCGGCGGCCAGGGGAAACGGGCCTATAACACTAGTTGGCAATACGTAGACATGTCCGAAGTCCCCATCGTCGACGGCCGGATGAAGGGCCCGATCACCGTGTGGATGACCCCGGACCTCTGGGTGCCCGTCAATCACAAGTCGTTCAAGATCGTCTTCGAGGTCGACGCGAAGCTGACCGACGAGGGTCTCGTGGAGGGCACGTGGACGTCGACGCGCCCGGACGTGGACGAGCCGACGCTCGACAATATGAACTTCAAGGGCGGCAAGATCACCAGCTTCACCAAGCCGCAGGAGGCTCTCCAGTTCCCCGACGAGCTGACGCTCCAGCTCAATCTCCAGGGCATGCTCTACGGGGCGAAACCGGACTTCAAGGAACGGTGCATGGTCCTGTTCCTGGGCGTCAAGGGCGGCAAGCTCGTCAAGGCGAGCCACGCCGTGATGAGCCTGAAGCGCGAGGTCTATGCGCAGAGGGAGTTGCCGGTCGAGGGCCAGGAGCTCCGGGTGAGCGAGGACGGGTTCTCCGGGACGATCCGCGTGCCGACCGAGACGCTGGACTTGGAGCCCTGCGTATACGTCGTCGAGATGAAGGGGCACTTCCAGGGCGGTCTGGCGGTCGGCGTGGGCAAGGTTGCGATCGAGCGCAAGGGCCAAGAGGAGGTCCCGTTCCTCTCCTCGTTCGACGGGGCGTGGCGGAAGGGGGTCCGCGACGTCGTGTACCGCGACCGGCTGAAGGAAAAGTGGTACGTCGAGGTCCGCGACCATGAGCCGGTCAAGCCGGGGGAGCACCCGCGGCTGCTGTTCCGCGAGTCGGACCTTCCGGCGCTGCGCGCCCGGGCGAAGACGCCCGAGGGGAAGGCGATCCTGAAACGCCTGCGTGATCTCCTCGACGCCGAGGACGGCGACGGGCCGCCGAAGGTCTACAGCGACGCGACCCACGCCTACATGGGCGGCGGATACAACAACACCGTCGTCGACGAGCCGGGCGTCTACACCTTCAGCCACGTCGCGGGCTACGGGCTCCTGTATCAGCTCACCGACGATGAGAAGTATGCAGCGCTGGCCAAGGACGCCTTCGAGCGCGCCCTCAAGGGCCAGCGCGACCGCGACGACCGCTACTCGTTCGTCAATCCCGGCGGCGCCCTTCGGGCCGGGCCGACGCTGGGCTGGTACGCCGTCGGCTACGACCTCTGCTACGACGGCTGGGACGAGGCCACGCGCAAGAAGTTCACGAAGGCCATCGCCGAGTATGCCTTCGGCAAGGACGAGGACCTGGAGGATCTGGCGCGCGGCACGATGCCGCCGGGGTCGAACCATTTCGGCATGCAGGTCGGCGGCGCGTCGCTGGCGCTGTTGGCGATCAAGGACGAGCCGGGCATCGACCCGGAGCGAGTCGACCTTCTGCTCCGCATTGTTCGGCGCAGCATGATCCGAAACATCACGGAGGGCTTCGGCGAGGGCGGGTTCTTCAAGGAGGGCGACGGCACCGGGTCGATGGCCACCTACATCACGTACCTCTCGGGCCTGGAGGCGTGGAAGAACGTCGAGGGCCTGGACTTCGTCAACGCCGGCCGCCCCCACGTGCCCATGCTCACCCTGAAGTGGCTCTACCAGACCCGCTTCGACACAAAGGGAATCGTGGAGGGTATCGAGAAGGCCCGCGAGCGCGGCCGGAAGGTCGGCTGGGACAACCGGTGGGCCTCGATGAAGAGCCGCGGCGCCTACGGACATAACACCTGGGACCGCGACGGCCTGAGCGGGGCGGGGTACTTCGCCATCGGCTTCGCCGCCCTGACCGACGAGCAGAAGGCCGCCCACCTAGGGTTCTACAATCGGCACCTGAAGCCCATCGACGAGGCCCTGGGCATGCCCTATGACACCGTCAGCGTCTATCCGCATCTGGCGGCGAGCGCCTTCGTGAACTGGCCCTTCGGCATCGAGCCGAAGGACCCGGCCGAGGTACTGCCGCTCTGCTTCACGGACTCCGAGGCGGGCTTCTTCGCCTGGCGAAACCGCTTCGACGGCCCAGGCGACGTCCTCATCAGCGTCGCCACCGGTCTCACCCGCGGTTACCACGGGTCCAAGCCCGACGGCGCCGTGCTCGTCAACGGGAAGCCGTGGGCCCAGATCAAAGGCCAGGGCGGCGCCGCCGACTGGTACGCCACTCCCAAGGGCGACCTCAGCGTCCTCGCGCTCGAGAAAGGCACGGCGATGGTCGTCGACTTCACGGGCCAAAGCGGCGCCCCGGTGATGCTCGCCACGACGTGCAAAGCCGACGAAGGTTCGACCGTCAAGGTCGGCAAGCACCGCGTGACCTTCCTCTTCCCCGGCGCCGAGACCCCGCCCGAGATCCACGTCGACGGCGCCGATCTCGTCATCGGCGACCGCCGGCTCACCCTCAAGGATGGGACGCTGGACGTGCCTCGGTAGACGGCGGCGACCCCGCCCACCTCGCCGCCGCGCGGGGCCTGAAGACGCGCATCGGGCGGGTCGCCCGGACTCCGGAAGAACACACAGAACAGCCGGCCGTCGGGCCGGTTATATCTTCGGGAGAGGGCGGCCCCCGCCCCCTGGAGGCGGACGCATGAGAACACACCGGACGGTGGTGGTCGTAGGGGGCATCCTGGCGGCCGGGGTTCTCGTGGCCGCGACGACGCGACCCGCGCGGGCCGAGCGAGACCTCGTCTCGCCGAACCTCGCGGAGGTCGTCACGGCCTCCTTCTTCGGGACCGAGGGCACCGAGTGGCTCGCCGCCGGCGGGTTTCTGGCCGACGGCACGGTGCTTGTGGCGGGCGTGACGCTCGAAGCGGACCTGGCCTTGCGCGGGACGGAGGCCGTGGTCCTGGGCCGCGACGCCCCGCCGCTCGAGCCCGTCACGGCCTGGGAACTCCTCGGCGAGAAGGACACGGGCAAAGTGGCCGTGCCGGAACTCGAGGTCGGCGGGCTGGGCGACGTGCCGTCGCTGGAGGACGAGGGGTTCTCACTCGATGAACCGCCCACCGAGGAGGAGCTGAAGCGCCGGGCCGAGGAGACCCGGGCGCGGCTCCGGGCCTGGCCCCGCCGGTTCCAGTGGAGCGAGGCCGGCGAGGACATCGAGTCGCAGACGATGTACGTGAAGCTGAATTGGATGCAGCCCGAGGCCACCGCTTTCTTCGCCGTCTGCTCCCCGGACTTAAAGACTGTCCACCGCCTCACCCGCCTGCCGCGCGGCGCGGGCTCCGTGACGAGCGTCGCCGTCGCCGCCGACGGGGCCGTCTACGTCGCCGGGGCCGCCGGCGATCGGATCGCGAACCTCTCGGACCAGGCCAAGACCGAGACCGTGCCCGACCCGAAGGGCGTGAGCGAGGGAACCTTCGGGTGCCGGCGGACGTACCTCGCGCGCCTCAGCCCGGACGTCTCGAAGGTCGTGTGGGTGCGGGTGCTGGAGGGCTGGAGCATCGCCCCGCGGCTGCGGGTCCTCCGGGACGGGACGATCTCGATGCACGGGCCGGGCCTCCGCTCGTACACGCCGCAGGGCGAGCTCGTCCGCTCGGTTTCCATCCAGAACACGCGGGTCGTCAGCGGCCTGGACGTCAGCCCCGTCGACGGGGCCTTCACCCGCGTTGGCGACTGGATGAGCGGCACCGGCCGCGAGCCCTACCGCAACCCGCGCCTCTACGTCTACCGTCCCGACGGCGCGGAGTGGATGCACCTGTACGGCTGGCGCGGGCCGTTCGTCGGCGTCGATCACCTGCGGCTCGTCGCGGACTCGGCCGTCCGCCGCAGCGCTTACGACCCGGAGGGCAACCTGACCGTCTCCACCTGGAGCCACGGGGGCAACAACGTCTGCTTCCGGTACCCGTACGACATCGAGCGGGTCGTGCCCAACCGTCTCGGGCACCGTCCGATGGAGACGTGTGCGAGCGTCATCAAGATGGGCCCGGACCACAACGTCGTCGCCTCCACCCGGTGGCTGAACGCCGCCTTCATCCGCGACCTGGTCTGCGCGGTGGACGGCTCGATTGTCCTCGTGGGCTCGTGCGGCCGGACGGTCCCCCTGCCGAACTCGCTCACCGAGCCGCGCGCCGGGACGGGCCTGTACGTCATCGACCCGAACCTGACGGCCTACCGGTTCACCTCGGTGATGCCGGCGTGCGGGACGCGCGTCGTCGTCGGCGGGTGCACGGAAATGCCCAACGCGTGGGGCTTCGCGACCGGCCGCATCAAGGGGCGGCCCATGCTCCTTTGCCTCTCGGGCGCCGTCCGCCAGGAACAGACCAAGGGCGAGACCGTCGCGCCGCCCCTCGGCTCGCCCGTCCAGCCGACCTACGGAGGCGGGCTGATGGACGGGTACGTGGTGCTGCTGGACCTGACGGCGGAGAAGCCCTGGCCGCCGTACGTCGAGCCGGAGCACCCCGCGCGCGAGCCGAAGCCGTACGAGGGGCCGCTCGCCTGGCCCGCCGAGGGCCAGGTCTTCCGACTCGGCACCGAGTCCTACGTCACCGTCAAGGCCACCTTCCGCGACGAGGCCGACGACCTATGGCCCACGTTCTACCAGGGCCGCGGGGTCGAGGGGGGCACGTTCGCCTACGGGACCGAGACGGCGGCGGCAGAGTTCGCCCTCGATTGCCCGACCGTCATCCAGGAGGCCGGCGACCAGAGCCGGCGCGTCATGGGCGAGCTGGTGACCTTCACCGTGACCGAGGGCGTCGACCGCAAGGGCCGCCCCCGCACCTTCGCGGACCTCGATAACAAGGCGAAGCTCGTCGTGACGGGGCTCGGGCCGTGGACGCCCGCCGAGCAGCCGTCGCGGTACGGCCGGGTTATGTGCCCGGTGGCCGAGGCGCCGCTCGAAGGGACGCTCCAGGTCGGCCCGCGGGCGGTGCCCCTGGCGGGCGCCACCTGCCGCGCCCGATTCGTCATTCCCAAGGACGTCGATCCCGCGCGGCCCGAGACACGGCCGAACCGGGCGCTGCTGACGGCCCGATTCACGGCGCCGGGGGCGGCCCTGGGCCTGACGGGGCGCCTGGCGCGGGAGGCGATCCGCGTCCAGTTCACCTTCTCGGCGGCCTCGCCCGTCGATTACACGGCCCAGCGGGAGGCCGAGAAGGTGGACCTGCCCGATCTCGAATTGCCGGACACCCTGCCCGGGAGGGCGTTGCCATGAGGAGATCGCTCGGTCTTGCCGCACTCGCGCTGCTCTTCGTCCCGGCCGCGCTGACCGGCCTCGCCGCGGCCGACCGCGCCCCCTATCCGGGCAGCGCCAAGGACTGGACGGCCATCGTCGAGGTGCCCGTCCCGCCGAAGCGCGGCAAGGAGCGCCCGCCGCAGCCGGCGTGTCTCTGGCTGCCGGAGGGCGTCGAGAAGGTCCGCGGGCTCTACTATCCGGGGACGGTCATCATCGAGAAGAAGCTGGCGATGAACCCGAAGGTGCGGGCGGCCCTGGCGGAGCTGGACATGGGCATCCTCTATTATCCCCTCGGGGCCGGGCTCATCCACGGGGGCGGGGCGTACCTGGAGCACGCCCTGTCGGAGCTGGCGAAGACGGTGGGCCGCCCGGAGGTCGAGTTCGCCCCGATGCTCACCGCGGGCCACTCCGCCGCCGGCCTCTTCTGCCGCAACGTCGCCTACTGGAAGCCTCATCGTGTCATCGCCGTGGTGATGATCAAGAGCGGGAACTTCCACCACGCCATCGAGGATACGAGCCGGAGCCTGAGGACCGTCCCCCTCATCCATTTCAGCGGCGAGTTCGAGGAGTACGGGCCCGAGGGCGGCGACCTGGGCCGCGGCCTGCGGTCGGCCTACGCGACCACCGTCGACGGCCGCACGAAGAACCAGACCCAGTGGGTCATGACCCGCATGCAGATGCTCGACCGCCGCCGCAAGGACGAGGACAACGTCTGGAGCCTCGTGGTCCATCGCGGCGGGGGGCACACGGCGTGGAACCAGGCGATGACGGACCTCTTCATCCGCTACGTCCGCAGCGTGGTGGCCCTTCGCGTGCCGACCGAGGCGCCCGACGGCAAGACCGTCGTCCGCTGCATCCCGGCCCGCGCCGAGGACGGGTGGCTCTATGACGCCGATATCAAGAACCCGAGGCACAAGCCCGCCCCCTATGCCGCCTACACCGGCGACCCGGCCCTCGCCTTCTGGGCCCCGGACGAGGCCGCGGCCATGGCCATCTGGAACGATCACCAGGCCGAGGCGTGGTCGCACCCGGACCCGACGGCCGGGCAGCCGGTCGAGGAGCGGTTCGGCCCGCCGCCCATCCTGAAGGATTGGATCGACGCCCCCCCGCCGCCGGCGCTTACGTGGGCGGGCGGCGACGGCGCGTGGGACGCCGAGGCGAAGAACTGGCGCGACGACGGCAAGCCCGTCGCCTGGGACGCCACGCGCCAGGCCCTCTTCAAAGAGGGCGGCGGCGCCGTGACCCTCCCCGAGGGCCGCACCACGACGGGGCTCGGCCTCGGCGACGGGTACACCCTCGACTGTGGCGCGGAGCGGCTGAACGTCCGGTGGAACGCCCGCATCGAGAAGGACGCGACCCTCCGCGTCCGCATCCACCCGAAGTCGCCGCGCGGCATCGGGCGGGGCGCCATGGTCACGGTCGAGGGAAACGCCGAGGTGGGCGGGACGCTCGTCGTCGAGGCGGAGGGGGAGCTCAAGGAGGGCGACTACGGCGTCTTCGCCGTCCAGGGCGTTCGCACGGGAGACTTCGCGAAGGTCGCCGTGCCCGAACCGTACGTCGGCGGATGGAAGGGCGGGGCGTTCTACCTGACGGTCCCGCACGTGCCGACCGCACAGGAACTTCGCAAGAAGGCCGAGGCCGAGGCCCGCAAGCAAGAGACCCGAGTCCGCCGCATGTTCGGCCTCCCCGGCGGCGAGAAACCCGGCGACCCGCCCGATGCCCCCGAGTTGGGCTTGGAGCTGGAGTAGGCGCCCGAGGCCGAACGAGCGCCCAAGAAAAGACGCACACAAGGAGAGGGCACGCATGCGCACGTCTCTAGTTCTTCTTTTGGTCTTCCTTTTAGTCCCTGCCGCCCGCGCGGCCGAGCCGGCCTCCCCACGCCGCACGCAGGCCGTCACCGAGGACACCCCCTGGCGGGTCTTCCTCGTGTGCAGCCGCCAGGACAAGCACCGCCGCGAGCCGCCCACCTACACGGTCTCGCCCCCCGAGGGCTGGACCGCCGCCGATTTCGACGACTCCGGCTGGGGTCGGTACGGGCCCGGCCTGACCGCGGCCGTCGGCGGGTACGGGTTCGACCAGTCGCCCGACGCGACGATGCTCGGCCTGCGCACGCAGTTCGGCGTGGCCGACCCGAGGCGGGTCGGCGTCCTGACCCTGGCCCTCGAATACCGCGGCGGCGTGGTCGTCTACGTCAACGGTCGCGAGATCGCCCGCCGCCACCTTCCCGAAGGACCGCTCGGGCCCGAGACACGGGCCGACGCATACCCGAAGGAGGTGTTTGTCGACCCGGAGGGCAACCCGCTGCGCAGCGAGGCCCGCCCCGCCGAGGAGCACCGGGAACGGTACGAGGGTCGCATCCGAAGGGTCTCCGTCCGGGTCCCGGCCGACGTGCTGCGGAAGGGGCCCAACACCCTGGCCCTGACCTTCCACCGCGCCCCGCTGAAGGGCATGCGCTTCGGACGCAAGACCGAGTGGAGCACCGCGGGCCTGTGTGGCGTGTCGCTGACCGGGACCGGCGCGGGGGGCGTGATCCCCTACGCGAAGCCCCTCGAAGACGTGACCGTCACGAACGCCACGCCCCTCGACACGATCGCCGCCACGCCCGGCCGCCACCGGGCGGGCTTCCTCTGGTGGGGTGTCACCGTGACGCCCGCGGGCCTGCCGGGCGGGAACCCGTTCGAGCCGCTCCGCCCGATCCGGGCGATCGCGCCGCGCGGCGGGGTATGCTCCGGGCAGGTCGTCGTGCGCGGGCCGAAGGCGCTTGAGGGCCTCCACGCGACGCTCGCGCCCTTGCGGCTCGACGGGGGCGACGCCGTCCTCCCGGCCGACGCCGTCCGCGTGGCCTACGCCGCCCAGGGCGAGAACGAATCGTTCTGTAACGCGCTGCTCCCCGCGCCGCCCGAGGGGGCGGCGGTCGTCCCCGTCTGGGTCCTCGTGGACGTGCCCCGCAACCAGCCGCCCGGCTGGTACACGGGGACGCTGGTCGTCCGGGTCGGGGCGAAGGCGTGGGAGGTGCCCGTGCAGGTGCTCGTCGCCGGGTGGACGTTGACGGACCCGCAGGCCAACGCGACGCTCGTCAGCCTGTACCAGTCGCCCGACACGCTCGCCGAGCATTTCGGCGTCGAGCCCTGGTCGGACCGCCACTTCGCCCTCATCGAGCAGTCGATGCGGACAATGGCCGCGATGGGCGGCGACGTCGTGTTCGTCCCTGTCATCCTCGACAACTATCTTCATCACCAGACCGGCATGATCCGCTGGGTCCGACGCGGGGCGAAGCTCGAGCCCGACTTCTCCGCCTTCGAGCGGTACCTCGACCTCCACACCCGCGTCTTCGGGCGGCCGAAGGTCGTCACGCTCAGCCTCTGGAAGCACGCCTTCGGGTGTCGCACGTGGTTCCGCGGCATGAAGAGCGACAAGGTCGAGCCGTGCATGGTGACGGCCCTCGACCCGGCCACCGGGAAGATGACGCCCATGGAAGCCCCGCACTTCGGTCGCCCCGGCAGCGAGGCCTTCTGGACGACGATGATCGATGGGGCCCGGGCCATCGTCGAGAAGCGCGGCATCGACCCCGACTTCCTGCTCCTGGGGGAGGCGTTCGACTCGCGGCCCCTCCAGCCGGTGGTCGACTTCTTCGAGAAGATTCAGCCCGGCATGCGGTGGCAAATCTACGCCCACTGGGTCCGCGAGCCGGCCCCGGAGGACGGTGTGCTGGTGGCCCAGGGCGGCCTCGAAGTCGGCTTCCGCATCAACCCGAACGGCGGCGGGTTGCCGGAGTTCGAGCGCCACTGGCCCGACGTCGAGATCGAGCCGCGCAAGTTCCTCGTCGCCCAGGTCCAGCGGACCGAGATCCACAACGATTCCTCGCCCCTGTCGTATCGCGTCGCCATGCGCACGAGCGGCACCCTGGCCCGCATCGGCCTCGATTTCTGGCCGATCTACACCGACGACCGCGGCCGGCGGCGGAGCTACTACCGGTCGCCGCCGAAGGAAGGGTGGCTCTGGCGGGGCCACGTGCCCGCCCTGACGGCGGCCGGTCCGCGGGGCACGGTGCGGACGACGCGCGGGCAGATGCTCCTGGAGGGTGTCCAGGAGGTCGAGGCCCTTATCCTTATGAAGCGGGCCCAGCGGGCGTCCATCCCGAAGGCGGGCGCGCGGCTCACGTCATGCCTGGCGGCGCGGAGCGAAGCGGACGTCGTCGGCCGCACCCTCTCCCAGGCCATGATCAGTCTCGACTTCGGCGCAATGGCCGCCCGCGAGTATGCTCTGCTCGCCGACCTCGCCGGCGAGCCGGACCCGGGCTCCTGGGACCGCCCACCGCGCTGACTTTTGCCGTGGGCCCGTTTCACTTCGATCTGAAGGGCTGACCGGACGGGGCCCCCCTCTCTTCTGGAGGGAGAGGGTTGCGGGAGGGGGGCGGAACCTTCCGCACCCAAGGCAAACATGCATCACAATGCGTCACTTGCCGGCCCCGGCCCTTCTCGTCGATGCTGGGCCGTGCACGCCGGGTGTCGCATATAGAGAACGGGTTTCTCTTTTTGCGGCACGCGAGGAGGGGGCGAGGGACGACTCAGGTCTCAGGAGGCGCCCCAAGGGGATAAGTTCGCGCAAAAAGGGGGGCAAAAGGTGCGAGAAGGGGTCGGGTACCCCCCAAAAAGGTGCAAAAAGTGTGTCGCGGAGGGGTAAATCGTTTTACGTTTTGCGGCACAACGGGGGAGCCTCTTACCCGGATTCCCCATCTTGCCCAAGGTCGCGCGGCGGGTCATCTTTTTGCGTCGGGCGTGTCCTTCTCGGGCTCGGATTTCTCCGTCGTGCGGGGTCGGCGGCCGGGGTGGAGCTTCTCGGTGAGCGTCTCGATCCGCTCCTTCAAGGCCTGGTTCGCCTCGGCCTCCTTCTCCTTGTCGGAGAGGCCGGCGTAGATCTCTTTGTAGATGCGAAGGGCCTGGCTCTCGGCGCCCATTTTCTCGTAGACGGCGGCCCGGTGCTCGCCGTGGATGCGGATCGCGCCGGTGATCTCCATGCCGAGAAGCATGAGGCGGTTCTTGGGGCCTTTCTCGAGCCCCTTGGCCTCGCAGAGGGCGATGAGGAGGGCCTCGAGCTTGGCCCAGGCGCGGCCCACCGGCTTGAGGTCCCGCAGGGCCCGGGTGTAGGCGGCGCGGCCGACCTGGCGGAGGCGCGAGGGGTCGTCGCCGACGGCTTCGCGGGCCTTCTCCTCCGCCTCGGCGAGGGCGTCGAGGACCGTCTTCTCCTGCTCGCGGAGGCGACCGGGGACGGTCTGGAGCTGGTCGAGGAGCTCGTTAATGTTGTCGGCCGCGCTGCCGCCCTTGCCCAACAGGTCCGCCAGATCGTAACCCCCGACGGATAAACCCTTTATCTTCCCGTCGGAGCCGATCGTGATGTCCGTGCCGCGGGGGCCGCGGACGGTGACGCCGCCGTAATCGCGCTTGCCGTCGTAGCCGTATCCGGCGTCGGCGGGCGGGGCCGCGAGGGCGAGCGAGAGGGCAAGAACCAGAGCGGTCAAGGCGGTGGATCGGACGTTCATGGCATCCCCCTTCAGAAGCGCCTGGACTACCCGAACGATAGCTTGGCTTCGGGGAAGTATCAAGTTTATTCTGCGTTTGGAAGGGCTGGAAAACGGGCGGCACGGGCCTCGGTGCGGCCCGTCTCCCCTTGACCCGGCCCCGGCAGCCGCTACACTGCCCCCTGCCTTGACGGAGGAGACGCCATGACGGCCGCAATGGACGCCCCCGGCCGATTCGGACCGTATGGGGGCCAATATGTGCCGGAAACGCTGATGGCGGCGCTGGAGGGTCTGGCGGCGGCGTACGAGGAGGCGCGGCACGACGGGGAGTTCCAGAAGGAGCTGGATTTCCTGCTGAGATCGTACGTGGGGCGTCCGTCGCCGCTCTATTTCGCCCGGCGTTTGTCGGCCAAGTGGGGCGGGGCGAGGGTGTATCTTAAGCGCGAGGACCTCAACCACACCGGGGCCCACAAGATCAACAATACGGTCGGACAGGCCCTTCTGACCGTTCGCATGGGCAAGAAACGCATGATTGCCGAGACCGGGGCCGGCCAGCACGGCGTGGCCACGGCCACGGGAGCGGCCCTCGCCGGCCTCGAATGCGACATCTTCATGGGCACCGAGGACATCCGCCGCCAGAGGCTCAACGTCTTCCGGATGCGGGCCCTCGGGGCGCGGGTGGTGGGCGTCGAATCCGGCCAGAAAACCCTCAAAGACGCCATTAACGAGGCGATGCGGGACTGGATGGCCACCGCCGAGACGACCCACTACTGCTTCGGGACGACCGCCGGTCCGCACCCGTTTCCGACGCTGGTCCGCGATTTCCAGTCGATCATCGGCCGGGAGGCCCGGACCCAGATTCAGAAGGAGGAGGGCCGCCTCCCGGATGCCGTCGTGGCCTGCGTGGGGGGCGGAAGCAACGCCGCAGGGGCGTTCCACGCGTTTCTGGAGGATTCGGACGTCGATCTGGTGGGCGTCGAGGCCGCCGGCCGGGGCCTCGAGACCGGCGAGCACGCGGCCCCGCTTTGTGCCGGGCGGCCGGGGGTCCTGCACGGCTCTTTTTCCTACGTCATGCAGGACGAGGACGGCCAGACCCTGCCCGTCCACAGCGCCAGCGCGGGCCTTGATTACCCCGGCGTGGGCCCGGAGCACAGCTTCTGGAAAGATTCCGGGCGGGTCCGCTACACGGCGGCCACCGACGAGGAGTCCCTGGAGGCATTCGGGGAGCTGGCCCGGATGGAGGGCATTATTCCGGCCCTGGAATCGTCCCACGCCCTCGTCGAAGCCCGTAAGATGGCCGGCCAGATGGGCCCGGACGGGATCATCATCGTGAACCTCTCGGGCCGGGGCGACAAGGACGTGGAAGAGGTGGCCCGGCTGCTGGGAGAATCGCCGTGAACCGCATCGATGCCGCCTTTAAGGCCCTCCAAGAGGCCCAACGCGGGGCCTTTATGCCCTTTTTGCCCTCGGGCGACCCGGACCTCGAGACGACCGCCACGATCCTGGAAACCCTCCAGGCCCGGGGCGTCGCGGACCTGGTGGAGGTGGGCGTCCCGTACTCCGATCCCATCGCCGACGGACCGACCATCCAGGCCAGTTACCAGCGAGCCCTGGCGGGGGACGTGACGCCGGGGGACATCCTGGAGATGCTCTCGGGGCTGCGAAAACGCGGTTTTGAGCTGCCCGTCTGCCTGATGACGAGCTACGCCCTGGTCTACCGTCCCGGGCCGGAGGCGTTTGTCGAGCGGGCCGCCGAGGCGGGCGTGGACGGCCTGATCGTGCCGGATCTGCCGGTCGACGAGGCGGGCCCCCTGGGAGAGCTTCTGAGGGGGCGCGAGATGGCCCACGTGCTGCTGGTGGCCCCTACGACGCCGCCCGAGCGGCGGGCGCAGATCGTCGAGCACGCCACGGGGTTCATCTATTGCATGAGCGTCGCCGGCATCACGGGCGAGCGGGACGCCCTGCCGCAGGACCTCGCGGACTACGTCAAGGGCGTGCGCAAGGATGCGCAAGTGCCTGTCTGCGTGGGGTTTGGCATCTCGACGCCGAAGCACGTGGCGGCGGTGGCAAAGGTGGCCGGCGGGGCCATCGTCGGCAGCGCCCTTGTGCGCCGCATCGCCGAGCACGAGGGCGAGCCGGCCGAGGCGATCGCGACGGCGGTGGCGGATTTGTGTGAGGAATTGTCCAAGCCCTTGCGATAGCGTCATCTGGAAAGGGCCAGGAACACGCTACTTCTTGCCCGGGTCTCCCTGCAGCGGCTTGATCGCCGCGCGCATCAGGTGAAGGTCCCACCAGGCTTTGAAAGCGTCGGCGGGGACGCTGGAGGGCATGGGGTCGGGCACCTTGAGCTCGATCTCGATGGGTCCGGCGGGGCCCTCGGGACCATCCGGATCGGCCAGGGAGATGCGGAAAACGCGGTCTCCGGCCGGTTCGTAGGCCAGGGCCCGCCCGTCGAGCGTCGTCTCCGGGGGCGGGGGCCAGCCGGGGGGACGCTTGGCCGCCTCCAGGGCCGCACGGTCCGCCGGGAGCGTCCCCTGGCTCGCGACGTACCACGCCACCTGGACCGTCAGCTCCTGGACGTTCTCATCCCGCAGGGCCCGGGCGCGGCCGAGAATGCCGGCGGACGGGGCGGTGGGGTCCGGCGGCTCGGACTCGCAGCCCCCCACCAAGTGCCACAGGATGCCGATGACGGCCGCCGTCAGCACCATCCCTGCCAGTGCGGCCCATTTTCGGCCTTCGCTGGGGTACATGGATGCCTCCCGCCCGGCGGGCGTCAGGGTCTTTCGCTCTCGTTCCCGTCGCTCTCGGGAACCTCGTCTCGAAGCCGCCGGAGGGCCTCCAGACGGGCCTTGATGCGGGCCTCGCGACCGTGGTCGGTGGGCTCGTAGTAGGTGGCATCGACGCCGAGGTACTCCTGCGGCACGAATCCGCCCTCGTAGTCGTGGGCGTACTTGTAGCCCTGGCCGTGGCCGAGTTTCTCGGCCCCGCGATAGTGCGCGTCGCGGAGGTGCCGGGGCACGGGCACGGTCCGGCCCGTCTTGACGTCCTCGCGGGCCTTGGCGATGGCGGCATAGGAGGCGTTGGACTTGGGGGCGGAGGCGAGATACGTCACCGCTTGCGCCAGCGGGATTTGGCATTCCGGCAGACCGACGAACTCCGCCGCCTGCATCGCCGCCACGGCCACCATGAGGGCGGCCGGGTCGGCGTTTCCGACGTCCTCGGCGGCCAGGATGACGATCCGTCGGGCGATAAACCGCGGGTCCTCCCCCGCCTCCAGCATCCGGGCCAGCCAGTAGATGGCCGCGTCCGGGTCGCTGCCGCGCATCGACTTGATCAGCGCGCTGGCGACGTCGTAATGCTCATCGCCGGTGGTATCGTAGCGCATGGCCTTCTGCTGGATGGATTCCTCGGCGACGGCCAGGTCGACGCGGATCGTGCCGACGTCCTCCGGCGGCGGGGTCGGGTCGGGAACCTGGGACAGGACCGCGACCTCGAGCGCCGAAAGGGCCCGCCGCGCGTCGCCGTCGGAGAGGGTGGCCCAGTGGTCGAGGGCCTCGTCGGTCACCTCGACCTCGTATTTCCCCAGTCCCCGCTCCTCGTCCGCCAGCGCCCGCCGAAGGAGCGTGCGAATCTCGTCCTCCGAGAGCGGCTCGAAGCGGAAAATCTGGCTCCGCGAGATCAGGGGGGCGTTCAGGGCGAAAAACGGATTCTCCGTCGTCGCCCCGATCAGGATGATGACCCCGTTCTCGACGTCCGGCAGGAGGACGTCCTGCTGAGCCCGGTTGAAACGGTGGACCTCGTCGAGGAAAAGGACCGTCCGGCGGCGACTTGTGAGGAGGAGGCTGCGGGCGCGGTCGATGACCTCCCGGACCTCCTTCACGCCGCAGGAGGCGGCATTGAGCATCCCGAACTCGGCCGAGAGACGCCCCGCGATGACCTCCGCCAGGCTCGTCTTACCCGTGCCGGGCGGACCGAAGAAGATGGCCGACTGGAGCCGGTCGGCGTCGACCATGCGGCGAAGGAGCTTCCCCGGGCCGAAGAAGTGGTCCTGGCCTACAAACTCCTCCGGCGTCCTTGGCCGCATCCGGACCGCCAGGGGCGCCGCCTGTCTGATCGCCCGGTCCTCGCTCTCGGTGAAGAGGTCCATGGGGAACATTATACCGAAAGCGAGGCGTGCCGAAAGGGCAGGGATGGCCGGCAGGTCACCCCCTGAGCCGGAATCGCACCATTCCGGGCCCTTTCGAACGTCCACAAGTCCGCATGGCCCTTGGTTCCGTTTCGCCGGCCCGCTTGCGGACCGCGCTCTCGGCCGGTAACCTATCGTGGGCCGTTTGACGCCACAGAACGAATCTCTCGATCGATTGGGGGCACGGCATGGCGGAACGCACGTCGCGGTGCGGGATTGCGGTAGGACTGTTGCCGGCTTAGGCGGCAGGCGTCGCCATCGGGTTCGGGGCGTGCGTGCGGCGGCTGCGGGCGGCGGGACGGCCCAGGGGGAACCTCGTCGAGGCCCTGAAGGCCGAGTGGCCCGGCCCGCCGGCGGGCAAGGCCCTGGAGTTGCGGAGCCTGACAGTCCACGTCCGCCTCAACGCCCGGGGCTACACGGCCCCCGCCGCGCTGCCCGACGGCCCGTCGTTGCGTGGGGATTGATGTCATGGCCGGCGACGGCCGAAAACGAGACGCCACGGACCCCCGCCCGCTCCCCCTCCGCCCTGCCTTCAAGACCGCGTTCCTCGACTTCGAGCGGGGGATTCGGATGGGGGGGCTGGAGCCGAACGAGCGGATCACCCAGATCGTCCGGGCGGCGCTCGAGAGGCGGCACGGGGGTCGGTTCGTGATCGACAAGTGGGGGCGCGGACGGTTCTGGCGGTGGATCGCCTGGACGGTCCGCGAGAATCGCGACGCCAAGCCGCTCTCGGCGGGCATCAGCTTCGCTTCCGCGAAGCTCTTCCTCAGCCTCTTCCCCGGCGACGAGCGGGTCAAGGCGGGCCTCCAGATCGAGCGGGCCGCCCTCTGGACGGAAAAAGGGCCGCGCCCCGCCGACGAGGTCTACGCCGCCGCCGACTGGGACTTCTACCGCTTCGTCAAGGGCCTGCGGAAGGGCTCGCCCCTGGCGAAGGAGCTGGACCGCCTGGTGCGCGTCGAGGGATTTATCGTGAGCGTCGGGGCGTTCTCGAATAGGACCGAGTTTCGCGGGTCCAAGGGGGCGCCGCCCGGGGGGGTCAAACGGGCCGCGAAGGCGATCCCGCCCGACGCGTGGGGTGGCGTGCAGGCGTACTATCCCCTGGCCAGGAAAGAGGTTACATCGATGACCAGCGACGAGATCGTCGAGGCCGTCCTCGCCATCTTCGACGAGGTCGCACCCCTGGCGAACCGGGTCATGGTTGAGGCGTACCTGAAGGAAAGGACGGGGCGATGAGGTGGATGCTGACGGCGGCGGTCCTGGCGACGGTCCTGGCGGGCGCGGCAGCGGCCGAGGAAGAGGCGCCCGCCCGGGTCGAGGTGACGGGGCGGCTCATTTCCATCTCCGGCCAGGAGACGGTCCCGGCGGGCCTTTTCGGCGTCCACGCCTTCAAGGTGAACGAGACGCGGGTCCGCGATTGGGGCATCGCCATGGTCCGGCGGATACGCGGCGTGGGCGGTGGACCGACCGAGCCGGAGAAGGTCGCCCCGGGCCTGGGGATGGTCATCGACTGCCTCGGCGACCGCTACCAGCCCGCCCTTCAACTCACGCGGCCGGAGGACTGGGAGGCGGCGGTCGAGAAGGCCGCCCGCGAGTTCGCCGAGGGGGCCCGGGACCGCGACGCCACTGCCTACGCCGAGTTCTGGAACGAGCCCTTCCTCAACTGGGCCACCAAGCCCGGCGTCAACTACGACCCGAAGTTCTACGTCCAGGACGAGGCCGCCCTCGGCAAGCCCATGCGCATCAAGGGGCGGGCCAAGCCCCTCGAATCCCTCGTCTGGGACAAGGCCGTCCGCAGCGTCGACGAGGGCGGCAGAACCAGCCACCACGCCTGGCTTGCCTGGGACCGCGAGGGACGCAAGCACCCCGAGGGGGCGACCTTCACGTGGCGCGGCCGGAGCTACAAGAATGTCAAGATGTGGTGGGGACGCGACCCCACCCAGCATTCCTGGTACTCCGCGAAGCAAAACGGCGTCTTCTACGACGGCATGTTCACCCGCTTCGCCCGGACCGTCAAGCAGGCGAACCCCGACGTCGTCGTGATCGGCGGTTGGAACTTTAACGTCGACCTCGACGGCTGGAAGTTCTGGCACGCGAACATCCGCCCCACCCTCGATGCCGCCATCGAGTGGATGGACGGCATGGACGAGCACCATTACTACGTCGGGGCCGAGGCGATTCCCGTCTGGTACGAGACGGTCGTCGCCTATACCGCGACGAAGCACGGGAAGCGGATTCGGCTCTATAACACCGAATGCGGCGGGTTCGCCGACACGATGCTCCCCGGCAACGAAGACCTCGCCGATCGCGACAAAGAGGATGCCTTGAGGAGCGCCGTCCGCGTCCTGGGCTACCACACGCGGGACGTGATGCACCTCTTGGCGACGTGCCCCGACAAGGCCGCCTCCCGTGCCAAGCACGGCGAACCACCCGCCGGCCTCGCGATGAGCGGCGAGGAGGCCTTCTTCCGGTTCTTCAAGGACCTTCGCGGCCGGCTGGTCCAGGTCGAGAGTGGAAGCGCCGACGTCTGGGCCGTCGCGAGTCTCAACGGCTCGGACCTCGTCGCGATCGTCTACAACGACGCCGCGAAGGCCGGGGACGTGGTTCTGGCGGTCCGGGCTCCCGCCGGCACGACCCTGACGGCCGGCCGCAAGGTCTGGGTCGAGGCCGACGCGGCCGCCAGGACGCTGAAGCTGCCCGACTCGCCCGTTCCGGTGTCGGGGGAGGGGGCCGACGTGGCCCTTCGCGTCCCCGCGAAGACCGCCGTCAAGCTCATCGTCCCGCTCCAGGGCACGCCGCCCGCGAAGCCGGGCCTCAAGCGCGAGCAGTTCTTCGCCTCGGGGGTGCTTCAGAAGGTCCAGCCCGGGATGCCGGTCGAGATGACCGTGATGATCGACGCGGCGGTCCTCGCCCGGGCCCCTGCCGCGCATCTTCGCCTCGCCCTGGAAGGCCTCGACGGGAAGGAGGCCGCCGTCGCGGTGAACGGTCGACCCCTGGCGGACCTCGCGACCCGCAACCGCCGCGTCCTCGACGTGCCCCTCGCCCGCGACATCCTGAAGCCCGAGACGATCCTCACCTTCACGTGTGGCGGCGACGGCTACCAGGTCGATTGCGCGAGCATCCTGTTGACCGTTGCGGCGGAGTAAGGCGGCCTCCGGCGGCTCAAGCCTTGGCCGCGGCGTCCTCGGGGTTGGCCCGGGCGACGTCCGTCTCGTCGAGAATCGCCCCCTGGCCGCGAAGCCGGGCCTGGACGGCGTCGACGTCGACGTCGCGCGGAGAGGCGTCGTCCTGAAGGGACCGCCCCGCGGCCACGCCCGCGGCCTCGCCCGTCACGGTGCATTGCGGCATGACGCGGATCGAGCCCAGGGCCTCGTGCGTCACGCTCACGCACCGGCCCGCCACGAGCAGGTCCTCGACGCCCCGCGGCACGAGAATGCCGTAGGGGATTTGGTACTTGAAGCCCTTGTGCGGGCGGTAGGTCTTCTCGCTCATGCCGGGGCCGTCGAGGTTGTGGATGTCGATGAAGAACGAGCCGTAGCCGATCGTGTCCGGCCACGTCCGTTCCGCCAGGAGGTCCTCCCGCGTCAGTTGCCGCTCGCCCACGATCCGCCTCGACTCCCGCGTTCCGACGGTGCTGGGCGTCGAGAGGAGGTACGCCTCCTCCATGCCGGGCACGTACTTTCGGTAGACCTCGACGGTGTGGAAGGCTTGGCGGCGGCCTTCGACGGTGGCCCGCGTCAGGTCCTCGGCCCGGGTGGCGTCGGCGCCCGTGATGTGCGTGAAGTTGATGCCGAGTTGGTCGGGCCGCGTCGGCGTCCACCACCAGCCCATGACCTGGCTTTGGAAGGGCTCCATGTCGCCGGCGTCCCGGGCCCGCTTCCAGACCTCCTCCAGCTTCCCGTCCCCGGCCCGGAACTCGCGGACCCGGTCGTAGTCGACGCCGCCGATCTGGAACATGAGCGTCATCGGCTGCATCCGCCCGTCCTCGGGGCGGCCTTTCTGGAAGGGGGCCCCGGCGGAGGCCGCGACGTCGGCGTCGCCGGTGGCGTCGATCACCCGGCGTGCCAGGATCGCCTCGCGGCCGGACTTGGACTGGACGAGGGCCCCGCGCACGTGACCGTCCTCGACGAGGGCCTCGGCGAGCTGGGTGTAGTAGCGGAGCCGGACGCCCGCCTCGGTCGCCATTTCTTCGAGGACCCGCTTCATGCCCTCGATCTCGAAATCGACGTTCCCGCGGCAGATAGACCCGTAGCCGGCGTGGACGACCCGCTCGGCGATCTCCCACCCCAGGCCGCCCACGACCCGCTCGTCGGTGCCCCAACTGGTGAAGAGGCAGATGTGGCCGTGGCCGCCCGCGGTGGCGATGCCGCCGAGGCAGTTGAATTGCTCGACGATCATCGTCTCGCAACCGAGGCGTGCCGCCGCCAGGGCCGCCCCCACGCCCGCCGGCCCGCCGCCGGCGACCAGCACGTCCACCTCGGTCGCGACCGGCGTCTCGCGGGCCTCCTCGCGGGTCGTCTTGATCACGTTCACACCTCGCGTCTTAAGGCCGGGGATTCCGTCGGGAAGGGGCAGTTTACCCGTGGGAGGGAGGATAATGCGAGGGAAATGCGGCGGGCAAAAGGAAGCGCCCGCGGAAGCGGATCCGCGCCCGCGGGAGCGTTCGTCGTCGGGTGGGCCCTACGCCGACCGAGTTCCGCCGGACGCACCGTCGCAAGGAAGGGCGGCCCCGCGAACCGTATACCGCGAAGCCGCGCTGCCCGACGGGGGGGAATGCGGTTGCGTCGCACCGGCCGGCCGTCCATAATCGGCGGTGATTCATGCATACTTGCGGGGGAGTGGGGGACACGCCATGGGCCGGATCGCCGAAGCTGCCGCCGTCGCCGCCGAGAATGCCGCCAACGGAGGAATCGACTGGGTCTCGAACCGCATGATCGCCCTCTACATCGTCCTGGGGATGGCGATCGCCGCCCTCGGGGTCTGGCTGGTCATGCGACGGACGGTGCGGACGCGTACTCGCACGGAGCGCGAGGTCCGCGACGATCCCGACATCCACGACTGGCTCGTCGTCTTCGACTGGAGCCGCAAGATCCTCTATCTGCCGACGATCTCCGTCTCGCTGACGGCGGCCCTCGTGATGTTCCTCCATCGCGGCGGATGGCTGCCGGGCGAGAGCGTTCCGCAGATGGTGGGCGGGGCCTGGTTCGCCGTTTTTCTGGCGAACTTTCTGGTCGAGGAGTTCGAGATCAGCATCAAGGTGGTCCTGATCGGGGCCCTGTGCCTGGGGGTCCTCTTCCTGTGGCTGCACCTGTTGGGCTGGGTGGGGACGTTCCTCCGGATTTTCACACACCTTCGGATCGAGGTCGGGCCGGTGGCGTTCCTGGTGATCTCGGCCCTGGGGCTGGTGGCCATCGGCGTCTCGTGGATCCGGGGCCTGTTCTACTACGTCGTCTTCACGCCGAACTACATGAACATCCAGTGGGGCCCGACCGAGTCCGGCGACCACATCAGCCGCGAGGACTACAACACCCACGTCGACACGTCCGACGTCCTCGAGCGGCTCATGGGCTTCGGCCGCCTCGTCATCATTTTCAAGGACCAGAAACGTCCGCCGATTACGCTGCTGGTGTGGCGGATCGGCAAGCGGGCCCAGTACCTCGAGGCCGTGCGCGGCAAGTTCGCCATCGACATGAATGCCCACGCCCCCACCCCCGACACCGAGAGCCTCCCCACCTCCCCCGAAGCGCCGCGGGAGTGACCGGAATTCATCCGGGATGAATTCCGGTCAGGGGTTCCACCAGCAGGGGCCTTTGACGGCGACGGCGGTGGCGGCGCGGCGGCGGAGGGCGGCGAGGGCGGCGGGGGAGAGCGCCTGGAAGGAGCGGGCGGCGGCGAAGGCGGCATCCTGCTCGTTGGGAAAGCTGAGACCCAGGAGGGCGACGTCCGGGTCGACCGTCAGCGTGTACTGGACGCATTCCTCCACGGAAAGGTGTGGAAGCGTCGGGGCGGCCGCGTCGATCCCGCCGGAGGAGAGCTTCCCGCGGGGCCGGTCCGAAAGCGGCCGCCCGTATCCTTCGGTGTCGCCGAGGAGCTTCCCCGCCCCGAACGTCTTGAAGCACACGCTCCCCACGTCCCGCTCCCGCGCCAAGGGCAGCACCTCGGTCTCGTAGCGCCGGTCGACGAACGGCCCAACGGGGAACATGACCACGTCGCAAAGCCCCGAACCGATCGCCTCGACGAGCACCCCCGGATCGTGGCTTGAGATGCCCCGGAAGCGGCACTTCCCGGCCCGGACGCACGCCTCGATCTGCTCCATGCCGCCGCCGGGCCCCGTCGCGCGGGCCCATCCCTCGCCGCTGGAGAGGCCGTGCAAGACGAACAGGTCCACGGTCTCGAGGCCCATCCGCCGGAGGCTCTCCTCGACCTGCCCGACGACGGGCCGGTCGTGGTGGTCGATCTTGTCGATGACAAACACGCCCTCGCGCCGCCCGCACAGGGCCCCGCCCACGATCTCCTCGGAGTACCCGTGCTCGTAGCCGGGGGCGGTGTCGATCAGGTTGAGCCCCGCGTCCAACGCCCGGCGGACGGTGGCGATGCAGGCGTCGATGGAGACGGCCCGGTCGGCGATGTCGCCGATGCCCAGGCGCGTGGCGACGAAGCCGGTGCGGCCCAGGGAGCGACGGGGTTCGAAACGGGGCAAGGCCGTCATGGACGGGGCCTTTCGTGCGGCCGCGGGGGGGCGGAGACCCACCGCGCACCGTGGTAACGCGTCAATTGCGCAGCGACTGGATGGGCGCCGGAATCCGGCCGCCGTGATTGACGAAGACGGCGCTGGCGCCGGCGTTCGGGACGGGTAAGACGGTGGTGGTGCCGAAGAGTCCCCCGAACTCGACCACGTCGCCCGCCGTCGCCCCGGGCACCGGAATCAGCCGCACGCCGGTGGTCTTGTCGTTCATCACCCCGATGGCCGCCTCGTCGGCGATGAGGGCGGCCAGTGTCTCGGGCGGCGTGTCGCCGGGGACGGCGATCATGTCGAGGCCCACGGAGCAGACGCTCGTCATCGCCTCGAGCTTCTCGAGTGACAGGTGCCCCTTCGCCACCGCCTCCGACAGGGCCGCATCCTCGCTGACGGGGATGAACGCCCCCGAGAGGCCCCCCACGCTGGAGCTGGCGAACGCCCCGCCTTTCTTTACCGCGTCGGTCAAGAGCGCGATCGCGGCGGTCGATCCCGGCGCCCCGATTTTCTCGATACCCAGCGTCCGGAGAATCTCGCCGACCGAGTCGCCCACCTTCGGCGTCGGGGCGAGCGAGAGGTCCACGATGCCGAAGGCGACCCCGAGCTCCGCGGCCACCTCGCGCCCGATCAGTTCCCCCACGCGCGTGACGCGGAAGCTCGTGATCTTGATCTCCTCGGCCAGGTCCCCCAAGGTCAGCGGCCCGCCGATCTGGAGCCGCCTCCTCAGGGCGCTCATGACCACGTTCGGTCCGGAAACGCCGATGTTGACCGCCGCCTCCGGTTCGCCGGAGCCGACATAGGCCCCGGCCATGAAGGGGTTATCCTCGGGGATGTTGGCGAAGACGACGAGCTTGGCGCACCCGAAGCCGCGGGCCTCGGCGGTGGCGTCGGCGATGCGTCGGAGGATGCGGCCCATCTCGGCGACGGCGTCCATGTTAATGCCGGCCCGCCGGGAGGCCACGTTGACACTCGCGCAGACTCGCTCCGTCGCCGCCAGGACCTCGGGCAGGGCGTCGATGACCAGGGCGTCGGCGGGGGTGATGCCTTTTTGGACGAGGGCCGTAAAGCCCCCCACAAGGTCCACGTGACATTCCGCCGCCGCCTCGTCCAGCGTCCGCGCCACGGCCACCGCCGCCGCGTGCCCGTGCCCGGCCAGCAGGTGCGAGACGGGCGAGATGGCCAGCCGCTTGTTCGTCACGGGGATGCCGTACTTGCGGCCGACGCGGTCGCAGGCGGCCACGAGCGTCCCGGCCCGGCCCACGATTTTGGCCCGGAGCTTGCGGCAGAGGGAGTCCATGCCCGCCCCGGCACAGTCGTCGACGTTCAGCGCGAGCGTCACCGTCCGCACGTCGAGGTCCTCGGCGTGGAGCATCTGGATGGTTGAGAGGATTTCCTCGGTGCGGAGCATGGCTATCCCGGCGGGGCCGGCGTCAGGCGGAGCTGGTTCGTGGCCACGAAGACGTTCTCGTGCTGGAGCTTGACGGTGAAGTCGAGCTCGCGGGCGATGTGTTCGAGGTCGGCCTGGAGCAGGGCGAGGTTGCGGCCGGCGGGGATCTCGATCTGGCTGACGAGGATGAACTCCTCCTCCCGCCGCTTGCCGTAAAGGTCCAGGATGTTGATGTCTTTGCCCGCCAGGTACTGGCTGAAGCGGCCGACGATGCCAGGCCGGTCCCGGCCGAAGGCCGTCAGGACAAAACGCTCGACGCCGGTGTGGGGCGCGGCCCCGACGGCGGGGTCGAAGCGGCGGCAGGCCACCTGGAAGCCCGTACGGGCGGCGTCGCCCTCGACCTCCGAGGCCAGGGCCGACGGCTCGACGGCCTCCGGAAGGCTGATGACCATGATCAGCGTGAAGTACCCCTCGAGCACCGTCTGGGAGCAGGCGTCGATGTTTCCGCCCTGGCGGTTGACCGTGTTGGTGACGGAGGCGACGATCCCGGGATGGTCGTCGGCCATGACGCTCAGGACGTACGCGCTCTCGAACCGCGTCTGCATGGGCCGCATTGTACCGGCCGCCCCTCCGATCCGCAATAAAGCGTTGCACGCGGCGGGGGCGCGGCGTATCGTGCCGGGCCGACTTCGCCCGGAGAAGGGAACCCCCGTGCCGTCCGTCCGCCGCATCCTGGTCCTGACGGTCTTCGAGAGCTTCGCGGTCGTGCTGATTGAGCGCGGCGTGTACTTCTTCACGCACGAGGCGCTCGGGTTCACGGACATCGAGAACCTGTGGCTGGCCCTTGGGTTCGGGGCGGCGTACGTGACGGGGGCGCTGGCGAGCCACGGGTTCTCGGTGCGCCTGGCGGAGCGGACCGTGCTGGTGGCCGCGGTCCTCGGGCAGGTGGCGACGGAGGCGGTGATCTTCGCGGTCCCGACGGTGGCGGTCGTCGTCGCGGGCAGCGTGCTGCTGGGGTTCCTGAACGGCCTCAAGTGGCCGGTCGTCGAGAGCTACCTGAGCGCGGGCCAGACGCCCCGCCAGGCGGTCCGCACCGTCGGGCGGTTCAACCTTGCCTGGTCGGGCGCGGTGGCCCCGGCGCTGGTGGTGGCCGGGCCGGTCATCGCGTGGCACGCCCCCGCGCTGTTCCTTCTGGCGGGCGGCGTGAACCTGGCGACGGTCCTGCTGGCGTGGCCGCTTGCGCGGCGGCCGGTCCATTTGCCGGAGGATCATCCTGAGCGGCCGAAGCCGGGCGAGATGGCGCGGATCGGAGCGCTGCTCGCGTCGGCCCGGTGGTCGATGATCGCCGGCTACTCGCTGATGTGGGTCCTTGCGGCCCTGATGCCCGACGTCTTCGCGGGCCTCGGCTACGGGGTCCGCTGGGCGACGGCCCTTTCGAGCGTCCTGGACGTGGTGCGGTTCGCGGCGTTCGCGGTCCTGACGGCGTGGCCGGGTTGGCACGGGCGGGGCGGGCCGCTGGCGGCGGTGGTCTTCGCCCTGCCGGCCGGGTTCTTCATGGTCCTTTACGGGCCGAATCTCGCCACGGTGCTCGTCGGGGAGATGGTGTTCGGGGCGGCGGCGGGGATGACGTACTACGCGGCCCTGTACTACGCCCTGGTCGCCAAGAATGCCGCCGTCGAGGCGGGCGGCGGGCACGAGGGCCTGATCGGCGCGGGCTTCGCCATCGGCCCGACGGCGGGGCTCGTGGGGCGGGGCCTGGGGCCGGTGGTGGGCGGCCGGGTCGTGGGAATGCTGGCAGGCCTCGGGCCGCTGGTGGTCCTTTGCGCGGCCGGGGCCCTGCGGAGCCTGGTGCGCCTCGGCCGCGACGCGCGGCGGGAGACGCCCCCGTGAGTTCCCGCGCCCACGCCCCCCGCACCCCCGTCACGCCGGCGGCCCCGGTCCTGACCCCGCCGCCCCTTGCGCGGTTCCTCCTCGTCGCCTCGATCGAGGCGTTCAGCCAGGTCCTCTTCTGGCGGGGCACGTACTTCTTCGTCAAGAGCGTCCTCGGCTTCACGGCCGCCGAGAACCTGGGCATGGGCCTGGGGGCGGGGCTCGGGTACGTGGTCGGGGCGTCGATGAGCCACCATCTGACGCGCCGCTTCGACGAGAAGCGGCTCCTGGTCGCCGTCTTCTCCGTCCAGGCGACCCTTTACGTCGTCTGCGGCGTCCTGCGCACGGGACCCGTCATCGTCCCGGCGTTCATGGCCCTGGGCCTCGTGCAGAGCATGAAGTGGCCGGTGCTCCAGAGCTACACGAGCGCGGGGCGCGTGCCCGCCGCGACGGCGCAAGCCGTCGGGAAATACAACCTCGTCACGGCGGCCGCCCTCTGGCCCGCGATGGTCCTGGCCGGGCCGATGATCGAGCTTTGGGAACCGCTCCTTTTCGGCGTGGCGGCGCTGTGCAGCGTGGCGAACCTGCTCGTGGTGGGTCCGATGGCCCGGCGGCCGGTCCACCTTCCCCACGACCATCCCGAGCGCCCGAAGCCGGACGAACTGCCGCGGCTGGGGGCGATGCTCTGGGCGGCCCGGTGGTCGCTGATGTCGAGCTTCGCGCTGCTGGGCATCCTCTCGGCGCTGATGCCCATCGTGTACGATCGGCTGGGGTACGGCGTGGCGCTGGCGACGCCGCTCGCCAGCCTCCTGGACGCCATGCGCTTCGGGGCGTTCCTGCTGATGGCCCTCTGGGCGGGGTGGCACGGGCGGGCGAGCCTGGTGGCCGCGGGGGCGATCGCCCTGCCCGCCGGCTTCTTCCTGGTGCTCTTCGGGCCGGTCCTGCCGGCGGTGCTCCTGGGCGAAGCACTCTTCGGCTTCGGGGCGGGCGTGGCGTACTTCGCGGCCCTCTACTACGCGATGGTCATCAAGAACGCCTCCGTCGACGCGGGCGGCGGGCACGAGCGGCTCATCGGGGCCGGCATCGCCATCGGTCCCGCCACCGCCCTCGTCGCGGACCTCGTCGGGCCTTTCGTGGGCGGCGAAATTCCCGGTACACTGATCGGTGTGGGTCCGCTCATCCTCCTGACCCTCGGTCTCTCGCTCCGGTCCCTGACCCGACTTCGCCGAACCGACGGAAAGGACGCCTGACCATGAACCCCGCCGACGAACATGCCGCCAAGCACGCCCGCCTCATCGAAGCCCTCCACGCCGCGGACCTGGAGGGCGCGCTCCTCACGCGCCGCTGCAACGTCTCCTGGTACACCTGCGGAACGGTCCGCAACTTCGTGGCGACGGCCGAGGACGCGGGCAACTCGACCGTCCTCGTCAACGCCGACGGGGCCGCGATCCTCACGAACAACATCGAGGCCGCGCGCCTCCGGGCCGAGGAGGCGCCGGCGCTCGACCTCGAAATCGTCGAGTACCCCTGGCCCGACGCCGAGGCCCGCGCGGCCGCCCTCGAGACGGCGATCGGCGGTCGGCGCGTGGCGGCGGACGTGCCCGTGGCGGGTGTGCAGGCCGCCCCGTGGCCGACGGAACTCGACCGCCTCCGTTGGACCCTCACCGAGGGCGAGATCGAACGTTACCGCGACGTGGCCACCGACACCGTCGACGCCGTCGAGGCCGTTGCCCGGGCCGTCGAGCCCGGCGAGACGGAGCATGCGATGGCGGGGCGGCTGGCGGGGGCGCTCCGGGCGAAGGGGCTCCTGCCGTGGGTCCTGCTGGTGGCGGCGGACGAGCGGGTCGAGCGGTTCCGCCACCCCTTGCCGACCGACGCTGCCGCGCGACGCTACGTCATGCTCGTGACGTGCGCGGAGCGGGGCGGGCTCATTGCGGCGTGCACGCGGCTGGCGGCGTTCGAGCCCGTGCCGCCGGCCCTGGCCGAGAAGCACCGGGCCGTCGCCACCGTCGACGCCGCCCTCATCAGCGCGACGCGGCCCGGGGAAACCTTCGGCAAGATCTTCGACGTCGGCCGCGCGGCGTACGAGAAGGTCGGCCACCCGGACGAGTGGCGACAGCATCACCAGGGCGGGTCCATCGGGTACCTGCCCCGCGAGGCCAAGGCCGGGCCGGGCGAGGCGACGCAGGTCCTCGCGAGCCAGGCCTTCGCGTGGAACCCGTCCATCGCGGGCACCAAGAGCGAGGACACGGTCCTCGTCGAGGCCGCCGCCACCGTGCCCTTGGCCCCCGTGACCGACTGGCCGACCGTGACGGGCGAGTGGGAAGACGTTCGCATCGAGCGCGCCGCGATCCTCGAACGCAGTTCATGAGCCGTACGCTGCGCCGCCGCTCATGAGCCGCCGTCGTGAGACGGCGGTTATGTCCGGCCTCCCACGGTGTCGATATAACGGCAGACGCGCCGCCATGGAGGCCCCCGATGCTGACCGACAACATCCTGACGCTGATCGGCAACACGCCGCTACTGAAACTGAACGGCGAGCCGATCTTTGCGAAGGCGGAGTTCCTGAACCCCGGCGGGAGCATCAAGGACCGGGTGGCCCTGGCGATGCTCGAAGGGGCCGAGCGGGACGGTCGCCTGAAGGCGGGGTCCGTGATTGTCGAGCCGACCTCCGGCAACACCGGGATCGGCATCGCCCTCGTCGGCCGCCTCAAGGGTTACCGCGTCCGCATCGTCATGCCCGAGGGAATGAGCGAGGAGCGAAAGAAGCTGATCCGGGCCCTCGGGGCCGAGCTCGTGCTGACGCCCGATGCCGAGAGTATCCCCGGGGCGGTGGCCCGGGCGAAGGAGATCGTGGCCGACAATCCCAATGTCTTCATGCCGCAGCAGTTCGAGAACCCCGACAACCCGCGCGTCCACTACGAGCAGACGGCTCCGGAGCTGTGGCGGCAGATGAGCGGCGACGTGGACTGCTTTGTCGCGGGTGTCGGCAGCGGCGGGACGCTCCAGGGCGTCGGCCGGTTCCTCAAGGAGCACAAGCCCGGTGTCCGTATCGTGGCCGTCGAGCCGAAGAACGTCTCGGCCCTGTTGGGCCACGAGCCGGGCCTCCACCAGATTCAGGGCATCGGCGATGGGTTTGTGCCGGCGGTGCTGGACGTCTCGCTCGTCGACGAGGTCCTCGAAGTGACCGACGAGGACGCCATCGAGACGACCCGCCAGCTCGGCCGCGACGCGGGCCTCCTGGTGGGCATCTCGAGCGGCGCGAACGTCTGGGCCGCCCGCGAGCTCGCGAAGCGCTCCCCCGGCCAGATCGCCACCGTCCTCCCCGACCGCGCCGAACGGTACTTCTCCACGGCGCTGCTCTAGCCGAGCCGTTCCGTCAGCGCCACGACGGCCTTCATCGCGGGCAGATATCCCTCGGCGTAAAGCCGCTCGTAAGTCTGGGTTGCCGCAAGGCACGGCTTGAGGGTCCGGCCGGGCTTGACCATGGCGCGGCAGCCGTCGGCGGCACTGCCGAAGCGTCCGGCGCCGACGCCCGCCAGGATCGCCGCCCCGAGGGCCGTCGACTCCGGCTCGCGCGGAAGCGCCACCGGCGCGGCCAGCACGTCCGCGAGCATCGGCGGCAGGAGCCGTCCCGCGGCCCCGCCGCCCCCGACGTGCACCGTCTGAGCCGCTCGTCCCCCCAGCCGCCCCCGCATCGCCGCGTCCATCCGTCGTACCTCCAGCGCAAGGCCCTCGACAAGCGACCGGTACAAGTGAGCCGCCGTGTGCCGGTTCGCCCACCCGAGCGTCGCCCCGCGGGCCCCGGGCCGCGCCTCCGGAAACCGGACGCCCCACCAATGCGGCAGCGTGAGGAGCCCCTCCGCCCCCGCCGGAATCCGCTCCGCCCGCCGGTCCCACGTCGCCGGGTCCCCCCCGAATCGCTCCGTGAACCACCGTATCAGATACGTGCCCGACTGGAGCACGCATTCCAACAGGTACCCCCCGCCCGCCCCGCGAAGCGTCCGGAAGAGGTCCGCCCGCACCGGCTCCCGCGCCACGCGTCCCAGCACGATGCTCGTCCCGAGAGTCAGCGTCCGTGTGCCCGTCCTCGTGCTGCCCATGCCGACCGCGAAGACGTGCCCGTCGCCCCCCGCCGCCACCACCGGCGTCCCCTTCGGAAGCCCCGTCGCCCGCGCCGCTTGGGGCGTCACGGTTCCGAGCACCTCGCCCGGCCTCGCCAGCTCGGGCATCATCCCGGGCGCGAGGCCCCCCGCCTCCAGGTGCGCCGCCCGCCATGAGCCCCGCTCAAGGTCCACCAGGCCGCACGTCTCCGCCCCTGCCGCGCATGTGACCGCCCGTCCCGTGAGCGCCTCGGCCAGGGCCGCGCCGACGTCGGTCCACCGGACCGCGCGCCGCAGGGCCGCCCGCTCCTCGCGGGCGAGCCATCGCATCCGTGCCACGGCGCTCGTCACGTCGAGCGGTTGGCCCGTGGCCTCGTGGTAGGCGTCGCGACCGAGGGTCTCGCCGAGGCGGGGGACCTCGTCGGCGGCCCGCGTGTCAAGCCAGAGAAGGGCGGGGCGGACCGGCCGCCCGCGCGCATCGAGCAGGGCGAACGTCTCCCGCTGAAACGCGAGGCCGACCGCCTCGACCCGCGACGCGTCCACGTCCGCCTGCGCCGCCCGAAGCGCCGCCCGCATCGACCGGGCCCATGCCCGCGGGTCCTGCTCGGCCCAGCTCGGCTGCGGCGAGGAGACCGCCAGCCGCGCCGTCCCCATCGCCACCCGCCGGCCGCGCGGCGAAAAGACGCAGGCCTTCGTCGACTGGGTGCCGGCGTCGATGCCGAGAAGGTAGGGGCCGACGCGGGTCATGTGTGCCTCGGATCCAAGGCATCGCGCAGCCCGTCGCCGACAAAGTTCAGGCCGAGAAGCGCGAGGCCCAACGCGGCGCACGGGAACACCGGCAGCCACCAGTACGTCCGGACCGGGTTCAGGGCCTCGATCCCGTCGCTCGCCAGCGTGCCCCAGCTCGCCATCGGCGGCGGCACGCCCAGCCCGAGGAACGAGAGGAACGATTCCTGGAGGATCGCGAGCGGCACCGTGAGCGTCGCGGTCACGAGGATCGTCCCCGCGAGGTTCGGCAGCAGCTCGCGCACGACGATCCGCCCCGGCCCCGACCCGAGGGCCCGGGCTGCCTGCACGAACTCCGACTCGCGCAGGGCCATCGCCTGGCCCCGCACGATCCGGGCCATCGTCAGCCACGAGACGGCCCCGATCCCGACGAAGAGCGCGACGAACCGCACCCCGAGCGTCCGCTCCGAGAACATCACCAAGAGCAGGATCACGAGCAGGATATACGGCAGACCGTAGAGGACGTCCACGATCCGCATCATCACGTTGTCCGTCCCGCGGCCCGCGTACCCCGCGACCGTTCCCCAGGCCGTCCCGATGACGACGCTCACCAGGGCCGCCAGAAGCCCGACCGCCAGCGACACGCATCCGCCCACCAGAGTCCGGGCGACCATGTCGCGGCCCAGGGGATCGGTGCCGAAAGGATGGTCGAGGCTGGGCGGCCAGGGGTGCGGCGCGTCGCCGGGGCCCGTGGCGATGGGCTCGCGGTACGGCTCCGGCCGGTCCGTCCAGCGGCAGACTTGATTCCATCCCAGGCCCACGAGACACGCCCCGCCGATCGCGACCAGCAGCGCCAGCCCCACCAGGGCCGGCCGATTCCGCCGGAACCGGCGTATGGCCAGCCGAAGCGGCGAGGCCGCGGGCCGCACGGCGGCCGCCGGACGAAGGTCGGACGTGTCGAGCTCAGTCATAGCGTATCCGCGGGTCGAACCACGCGTAGCCCACGTCGACGATGAGGTTGAAGGCCACGAGCAGCACGGCGTACAGGAGCACCGTGGCCAGGATCATGGGAAAGTCGCGGTGCAGGGCCGAGTCGACGAAGAACTGCCCGAGCCCCGGCACCGCGAAGATCTTCTCGACGACGAACGAGCCCGTGAAGATCGCCGCCGCCGCCGGCCCCAGGTACCCGAGCACGGGGATCCAGGCGTTGGCCAGGGCGTGGTCGAGGAGCACCCGCCGCTCTCCGAGGCCCTTGGCCCGGGCGGTCCGGACGTAATCGGAGGAGAGGACCTCGATCATCCCGGTCCGCACGAGCCGGGCTACGTAGGCCGCCGGCAGGGCCGCCAGGGCGACGACCGGAAGGACCATCTCGCTGGGCCGTCCCCATCCGCCCACCGGCAGCCACCCGAGCCAGAACGCGAAGACGGCCAGGAGCAAGCTCGCGAGGACGAACGACGGTTGGCTCACCCCCACCAGGGCCCCCGCCATCGCCGCATAGTCCGCCAGGCTCCGTGGCCGGGCCGCACTGACGACTCCCGCCGCCGTCCCGAGGACGACCGCCAGCCCCAGGGCGCAGAACCCGAGCGTGAAGCTGACGGGCATCGCCGGGAGGATCATGTCGTGGATGACGTTCCGCTTCGGGTAGACGATCGAGGGCTGGCCGCGCAGGGTCACGAGGTCGCGCCCATAGAGGACGTACTGCTCCCAGGCGGGCCGGTCGAGGTAGAAGGCCTTGCGGCGCTGCTCGAGGACCTCCGGGGGCAGGTTCCGCTCGCCCGCGAACGGGCTCCCCGGCGCCGCCCGCATCATGAGGAACGCGACCGTGTAGATCGCCAGCAGCGTCGGCACGAAGTAGATCAGTCGCCTGAGGATATATCGCAGCATGGCGTCCCCCGCCCAAGCTCCCGGCCGTCGCCCGAGGATAGCGAGGCTCACCGCGAATCGCAAGGAGGGCGGCGGCCGGGCCGGGAGTTTGCCCTTCCGTCGGGCGCGCGATTTTGGTATTACGTTCCTCGATTTCGTGCTATCTGCGGAAAGGAGGGCGCCATGGGACGAGGGTGGTGGCTGTGGCTGGGGGCGCTGGCTGTCGGTTGCGCGCCCGCGGCGGAGGGGCCGCCCGCCGACGTGGCCGTGACGAGCACGTACCTGGAGTGTGCCGCGCGAGACCTGGTCGGGGACTCGGCGGCCGTGCTGTGTCTGGTGGGGCCGGGGATGTGTCCGGGGCACTTCGACGTCCGTCCGAGCCAGGTCCAGGCCCTTCGCGGCTGTCGCCTTCTCGTGCGCTTCGATTTCCAGGCCTCTCTGGACGCGAAGCTGGCGGACGTGGGGGTCGCCGTCGTGCCGGTGGCCCTCGAAGGCGGGCTGGGCGAGCCGGAGACGTACGCGGCGGCGTGTCGGCAAGTGGGCGAGGGGTTGGAGAAGGCGGGCCTGGCCGAGAAGGGGTCGCTGGCGGCCCGGACCGAGGCGATCGCCGCACGGATGCGGAAGGCCGGCGAGGCCGCGCGGGCCGAGATTCGCCGCGCCCGGCTCGCCGGCCGTCCGGTGCTCGCCTCCGCCCATCAGTCGGCCCTGGCCCGCGCCCTGGGGTTGAACGTTGTCGCCACCTTCGCCGGCGCGGATGCCGCGACCACGAAGAACCTGAGCCGGGCGATCGAGGCGGCCGAGGCGGCCGGGGCGGACCTGATCCTGGCGAATCGCCCGGAAGGAACGCGCGTGGCCGAGGCGCTCGCCGGCCGGCTCGGCGGCCGGGTCGTCGTGTTCGATAACTTCCCCGCCGAGGCCGCGCCGGACGGGTTCGACCGAATGCTCCGTCGCAATGTCGAGGCCCTCCTGGAGGTCGCGGGTCGATGAGCGATGCGGCGGTCGAGGTTCGCGACCTGAGGGTCGAGGCCGGGGGACGCACGATCCTGGCGGTCGACCGGGTGCGCATCCTCAAGGGCGAGGTCTTCGGCGTCCTGGGCCCGAATGGGGCGGGCAAGAGCACTTTGCTGGGGACCGTCCTGGGGTTTGTCCGGCCGTCGGCGGGCGGCGTACGCGTCCTCGGGCGGGACCCGGCAGCGCTAGGCGCGGGGCCGCTCGCGCGGCTTCGCCGCCGCGTGGGCTACGTGCCGCAGGGCCTTGCCGCGCGGAGCGAGATGCCGCTGACGGTGCGCGAGGTGGTGGCCGTGGGGCGGACGGGCCTGGCGGGTCTGCTCCGTCCGCTCGGCCGGGACGACTGGCGTCGGGTGGACGCGTGGATCGAGCGGCTGGGTCTGGGCGCCCTGGCGGGCCGGGCCTACGGCGAGATCAGCGGGGGCGAGCAGCGCAAGACGCTCCTTGCCCGGGCCATGGTTCAGGCCCCGGACCTGCTGCTTCTGGACGAGCCGACCGCGAACCTCGACCTGGGGTGGCGCGAGCAGATCGTGTCGCTGATCGGCGACCTTCACGAGGAAACCGGGACGACCGTGGTGCTGGTGTGTCACGAGCTGGAGGTGCTGCCGACGGCGTGTCGGGAGATGCTCCTTCTGGACCGCGGCCGCGCGGTGGCCGGCGGTCCGCCGGAGGAGGTGCTGACGGGGGCGCGGATCGCCTCGCTCTACGGCCCCGGTCTGGACCTGGTCCGTCGGGGCGGGCGTCTGGCGGTGGTGCCCGGGACGGAGGGGCGGTCATGATCGACCTGGTCTACTTCGCGCCGGTGATCGTCGGCGGGGCGGTGGCGGGGGCATCGACGGCGATGCTCGGGACCTATGTGGTGGGGATGCGGATTCCGTTCCTGGGGGTGTGCGTGGCCCATGCGGCGCTGGCGGGGGCCGTGTTCGGGGCGCTGGCGGGGCTCGAGGGGACGACGCTGCTGGCCCCGGCGCTGGCGGGGGCGGGCGCGACCGCCCTGGCGCTCGGCCTCGCGGACCCCGAGCGACTCCGGACCGACACGAACGTGATGATCGGCGTCCTCTTCGGGTTGAGCATGGGGTTGGCGTTCCTGGGGATCGGGCTCTTCCCGGTGCTGGGCCGGAGCGACAACGAGGTCCGCAACCTCCTCTGGGGCAGCCTCAACTTCTGCCGGTGGCCCGACGTGGCCCTGATGGCGGCGACGGGCGGGGCGACGCTCCTTTTTCTTCTTCTGTTCTACAAGGAGATGCGGGCGATCATGTTCTCGCGGCTGCACGCGGCGGCGTCGGGCATCCACGTGGCGGGGGTGTGGAGTGCGTTTCTGATCCTCGCCAGCGCGGTCCTGACGGTCAACTTCCAGACCGTCGGCGGGCTGATGATCTACAGCCTGATGGTGAACCCGGCGGCGGCGGCGTTCCAGCTGGTTCGCGGTCACGGCCGGGCGCTCGGGCTCTCGGCGGCCCTGGGGGCGTTGAGCGGGGTCGCGGGCTTTCTCATCGCGGCGGCGCTCGACCTGCCCACGGGGGCCATGATCGTGATTGTCTCTTCGGTCCTGGTGGGGGTCGCGGCCGTGGGGTCGCGGTTGCGGGGCGGCGGCCCGGCGTGAGTGGCGCCGGTCAGTACGAGAACCGCCAGTCCTTGCCGTCGAAGTAGTGGCACAGGATGCCGTTGGGTTTCGCCGGGTACCAGTGGGCGGGGTTCTCCGGCCGCACCCCGTCCAGGCTGTAGCAGACCTCGACCGGCGGGCCGCCCGGACCCGCGCTCCAGAGGACCGCCCGGAGGGGCGCCGTCTCGTCGTTCGGCCCGAAGCTTCGGATCGCCCCGCCCGGCTGCGGGAAGTGGGCCGGCACCGAGTACCGGTGGACCCCCGAGGGGGGCGAGTCGTTGAACGAGACCGGTCCGAGGGCCGTGTACCGGTACGTCTGCCCCGGATTGAACACGTCCTCGACCGGGTGGTCCAGGTAGCCTAACTCCCACAACTCCGGCGGCAGGGCGCAGTCGAGGTGCCGCTTCGCCGTCAGGCAGTACGTGCGGGTCGGCGGGAAGGCCTCGTGGTCGAGGCCGTAGTGCCAGAGGGCGGTCCGGACCTGACACAGATCATGGCGCACCTGGGTGAGGCGGGCGTGGAGGACGGCGTGGCTCAGGGCGGGCATCAGCAGGGCGGCCATCGTCAGGACGATGGCCACGGCGATGAGGACCTCGACGAGGGTGTAGGCCGGCGGTCCGGCCCGGCGCGCGAGCCAGTGCATCGGTCACTCCGGGGCGTCCGCGACCGGCGCCACCACGTAGATGTACGCGAAGCGCGGCGCGTCGACGTTCCTCATGTTGTGCGTGGTATGGGGCGGGACGTAGACGGCCTGGCCGGCCTCAACCGGGATTGGGTCGCGGCCCTCGGCGCAGGCCTGCCCGCGGCCCTCCAGGACGAGGATGACCTCCTCGTGGGCGCGGGTCGAGTGCTCGCCGCACTCCTCGCCCGCCTTCAGCGTCACCCGTCCGCTCCGCATGCCGCGCGTCTGCGGCGGGCCCTCCAGGAGCGGGCGGTAGGGCTCGTCGCCGGCCCAGGCAAGCCGGACGGGGCCGTTGGGAACGCCAGGAAAGGCTGTCATCCGGGCTCCTCGATGCGCTCATTCTCGGGACGTGCGCGAGCGACGGCGACGGAGCGCGACGGCGAGCCCGCCGACCAGCGCAAGCGTCAAGGTGGCGGGCTCCGGCAGGTTCACCATCAGCTCGGCCAGGTCCGTCGCGTCGACCACGCCGTTCGCGTCGAAGTCGCCGTCGGTCCAGGAAGCATTGGTCATGCCGAGGTTCGCCTGGACGAGGGCGTAGTCGTCGGCTTCGACGAGCCCGTCGCCGTCGGCGTCGCCCCAGAGAGCGAACTGGGCGTACTCGAGCGGCCACAGGCTATAGCCGTCGCCGTAGACCCCGTCGTCATCGAGGTCCTCGTCCTCCTGGTTGAAGATGGCCGTCACGTTGAACTTTCCGGCGGGGGCCGGCCAGGCGTCGAAATCGCCGGCGGCCCCGGTCCCGAAGAAGCCGTCGTAGCCGAGGCTCACGTCGATCGTGGCCGGGGTGGCGTCCGGGCGGAGCGACCCGTCGGCGACGGTGATCGTCTCGCCCGTGCCCCAGGCGCCGCCCGTCATCGAGAGGCCGGTCAGCGTGCACCACTGTCCCTGGTAGAGTTCCCCGCCGCCGGCGCGCGCCGGGTCGAAGTAAGTGCCGTCGGCGACGCTCGGGACCTGGAACGGCTCAGGGCGGCCGATGTTCAGGTTCGCCCCGCCGTCCTGGACGTGGGTGATCGTGAAGGCGTAGTAGGCGTGGTGGCGCTCGTTAAGGTTGACCTTGCCGTTATAGTTGCTGATGTATCCGACCACCTCGACGACGTCGCCGGGTGCGAAGTCCGTCGGGTACGTGGGCCACGTGCCGCCGGTGCCGGTCTGGTAGGGCGAGGCGGCAAAGACGGCGATGCCGCCGTGTTGCGGGTGACCTTCTGAATCGGGCAAGGCTTGGACGTAGACCTGCCAGGCGTCGGCCCCCGAGCCGCCCGGGTTGCCCGGGTTCAGCATGTCCGCGGGATCGTTCAGGACGACGCCCGTGAAGCGGACCTGATCCTCGGTGCCGATCTGCGGATGGGTCCCGAAGCCGTTGGCATCCACGGCCTGAAGGTCCCAGATGGCGACGTCGTAGACGTCTGCCTGAACCGGTTTCGTCGCCAGTCCGGCCGCGACGACCACGCCCGCCCACGCCAGGAAACGAATGCCGCGCATCCACGCCATGATGAAACTCCTCCCTCACCGGGCCCTGCCGCGTGTGGCCAAGGCCCAATCCCCGAGTGCGTAACACCTTTGACAAGAAGATAACACGTTTTTCGCGGCTGTCAAGCGGAAATCGTCCGTTCTTTCTCCTTCCCCCGATCGGGCAGAAAAGACCTTGCATTGTGGCCGCGTCGCGCGCAAAGTGCAGCGTTTGCCGCGGCGGGGGGGGCGCGGGGACGGAACGGAACGGGACGGGGGATCGGGGAGCGCCGATGCCGGAACACAAGCCGAATTTTGTCGTTGTTTTCATGGATGACATGGGCTATGGGGACATGGGATGCTTCGGGTCTCCTTCGATCCGCACGCCCGTCATGGACGCCGTCGCCGCGCGAGGCGGGCGGTACACGCAGGTCTACGCCGCCGCCCCCATCTGCACTCCTTCGCGGGTGGCCCTCCTGACGGGGCGCTACGCCCAGCGCGCCGGGCTCTCGCGCGTCCTCTTCCCGCGGGACGACGGGGGCATCCTGCCCGAGGATACGACGATCGCCGAGCACTTGAAGACCGCTGGCTACGCGACGTGCGGGATCGGCAAGTGGCACGTGGGCTGTCGGCCGGAGCATCACCCGAACCGGCACGGGTTCGACCACTGGTTCGGGCTGCCGTACTCGAACGACATGGCCCCGCTGCCCTTGGACCGCAACGGCAAGACGGTCGAGGAGCCCGCCGACCAGGCGACCCTGACGCGCCGCTACACCGACGAGGCGATCCGCTTCATCGGGGATTACGCCGGCGAGCCGTTCTTCGTCTACCTCGCCCATACCATGCCGCACATCCCGCTCCACGTCGAGCCCGGGTTCCGCGGCAAGTCGGCGGGCGGGACGTACGGCGACACGATCGAGTGCATCGACTTCCATCTCGGTCGACTCATCGAGGTTCTGGACCGTCTCGATCTTGCCGACGAGACGCTCCTGCTGGTTACCAGCGACAACGGCCCCTGGTTCGAGGGGTCGACGGGAGGTCTCCGGGGTCGGAAGTTCGACGTGTACGAGGGGGGCGTGCGGATGCCGACGGTGGCCCAGTGGCCCGGGCGCATCGCCCCGGGGACGGTCCGCGAGGACCCGTGGAGCCTGATGGACCTTTTGCCGACGTTCGGCGCGCTGGCGGGGGCGGCGCTCCCGGCGGGCCGCGCCTTCGACGGGATCGACCTGAGCGGGTACCTGGCGGGGGGCGAGATGCCGAACCGCGAGGCGTTCTACTATTATCTCCATAACACGCTCCAGGCGATCCGCGCCGGCAAGTGGAAGCTCCACGTCGCTTTCGGCATGAAGGACAGCGCGAAGGAGATGCCCCAGCTCTTCGACCTGGACCGCGACCCCGGCGAGAACTACAACCTCGCCCAGGGCCACCCCGACCTGGTGCGGAAGCTCCAGGGGATGATGATGGCCTTCGACGCCGAGGTGCGGGCCGAGCGCGAATCGCGCCCCGGCCCCGCCGGCCAAGCCTGAAAAGGGAATCCATGTATACCGATCAGCCGAATATTCTTTTGATCACGAGCGACCAGCAGCACTTTTCGACCCTCGGGGCCACGAACCCGCAAATCCGCACCCCCGCCCTGGACCGCCTCTCGGCCGAGGGCGCCCGCTTTGACCGGGCCTACTGCCCGAACCCCACGTGCACGCCCACGCGGGCCTCGATCCTGACGGGCGTCTATCCCTCGCAGCACGGGGCGTGGTCGCTGGGGACGAAGCTCTTCGAGGACGTGCCCACCGTCGGCGACCACCTGATGGACGCGGGCTACGCGACGACGATGATCGGCAAGGCCCACCTCCAGCCGCTCCGGAGCGAGCCGGGGTATGAGTCGCTCGAGTGCCAGCCGACGCTGCGAGACCTCGACTTTTGGCGGGCGTTTCACGGGCCGTGGTACGGGTTCGAGCACGTCGAGGTGGCCCGCATGCACGGCAACGAGTCGCACGCCGGCCAGCACTACGCCATCTGGATGGAGGAGCGGGGCCTCGCGAACTGGAAGGACTACTTCCGCCCGTGGCCGGAGAATCACGAGGGCAAGGAGTATTGGGAAGTCGATAGCCGCACGTGGGACCTTCCCGAGGAGTTCCATTACACCCGCTGGACGGGCGAGCGGACCCGCGCGGCCGTCGAGCGGGCCGTCGCGGCCGATCGACCTTTCTTCGCGTGGGCGAGCTTCCACGACCCGCACCCGCCCTACATCGTCCCGGAGCCGTGGGCCTCGATGTACGACCCGGCCGACATGCAGCCGGGGACGCTCGCGGAGGGCGAGCACGACGCGAACCCGCTCCACTTCCGACTCACGCAGGACCCCGACGGCAAGAAGAAACTCTACGACCTCTACTTCGAGAAGCAGGGCATCCACGGCTTCTCGTGCCACCTGCGGGACCGCGAAGAGATGCAAAAGGACATGGCCACCTATTACGGGATGACGAGCTTCATGGACGACGAGATCGGCCTCATCCTCGCGCGGCTCGACGAGCTGGGCGTCGCCGACAATACGATCGTCGTTTTCACGACCGACCACGGCCACTTCATCGGCGAGCACGGCCTGGTGGCGAAGGGCCCGTTCCACTACGAGGACATGCTGCGGCTCCCGTTCCTCGTCCGCTGGCCGGGGCGCGTGCCGGCGGGCGAGGTGAGCGGGGCGATCCAGAACCTCGTGGACCTCGCGCCCACGTTCCTCGCCGCCGCGGGCGTCCCCGTGCCGGGCGCGATGACGGGCGTCGATCAGCTCGGGTGCTGGCAGGGCGGGCCGCCCGCCCGGACATGGTCGATCACCGAGAACCGGCACACGCTTACCAAAGTCCACCTCCGCACGTTCATTACCGACCGCTACAAGTTGACCGTCTACCGCAGCTACGACGACGGGGAGCTCTTTGACCTGGAGTCCGACCCCCACGAGGTCAAGAACCTCTGGAACGACCCCGACGCCCGGGACCTCAAGCGCCGGCTGCTCCAGGAATTCATGCAGGCCACGATGAGCTGCGAACCGACGCCGATGCCCAGAATCGCCGGCGCGTAGCGGCGGCGATCCAGGCATGGGGCATCGGGCACTGGGCGGGCCGCCAACGGCGTGGCGAGGGACGTTGCCCTGGCCGGCTTTCCCTACGAGCAGGAGATCATCGAGCGGGCCACGCGCTTTGCCTTCGAGCCGGCGTGCCGGTTGACGACGTGCTGTGCCGCGGACCGGGTCGTCCTCAAGGCCCTCGCGGGACGCCCTTTGGACTGGGCGGACGTCGCGGGAATCTTGCGGCGGACGGGCGGCGACCTGGACCGAGGAATCCTGGCGATAGCTCCATCCCTCTTCTTCCTTCTTCCGTTCGAACCCCGCCAAGGGCGATGGTCTCCTCTCCCGCGTCCCTCGCGGGGCTTGAGGGACGGAAGAAGGAAGGAGCGAGGGCCCGCTCTCGTTTCCCCAGGGCTCGCGCCGCCGGGCTACAGAACGGTCGCCCCGGACGGAGCTGGGCACAACGCGGAATTTCAAGCACAAGGCGAAATGATTTCCGCGAGGGCGCGGCCGGTTTTCGTGGGGCGGGTCGGGGCGGAGTTTTGGAATGTATACTCTGGTAGCGGCGCAAAGCGCCCACCCCCTGCCGGGAAGGGGGCGGTTTCGGGGGAGGAAGGGGGTGGAAAGGGGGCGGAAAGGGGGGCACTACCCCCCAAGTACCCCCCCGGTACCCCCCTCGAACGTGTGGGGGGGTGGCGCGTTTGCGCCGCGCGAAGGGGGCATGCAGGGGGTTGCGACGGGCCGGAGAGCTGCCGCGCGAGGGGGGTAGGGGGCGCAAAAGGTGGCGGCCGGAGAGCGTCCCGCCGAAGCGCTCCCGGCCGCCGCGCGGCATGGCCGCGTTGGTTGTGCGGGTTACCGGATGACGGTCTTCCAGCCCTGGTTGAGGTCTTCGAGGCAGTCGATGACGTCCTGGACCCGCTGGGGGTCGCGTTGGGCGTTGGCTTCGGCGAGGTGGCGGATCATGAAGTGGTAGAGCTTGCGGAGGTTGGCGGCCACCTCGCCGCCCGCGTCGGTGTTGAGACAGGCGTCGAGCTCGTTGAGGATGGCCAGCGCCCGGTTGATGTATTCGCCCTTGGCGGCGTAGTTTCCGGCTTGGAGCTCGGTTTTGGCCTGTTTAAGGAACTTGATGGCCCCTTCGTAGAGGAGGACGATGAGCCGCCCGCGGCTCTGGGTGGCGATGGCGTTTTCCTGGTAGGCTGCGATTCCCCCATTCATGGCGTATTCCTTTCGCTAGAGGCCCTGGACGGCCAGCGCTCCGCGCTGGGCTTCGAGGAGGGCCAGCGTCTGCTCGAGCTTCGTGAACTTCGCCCGGAGCCGCTCTTCGGTCCGTTCGAGCCGCTCTTCCTGGCGTTCGATCTGGGCCTGGAGTAGGTCGATGGCTCCCTGGGCTTGGTCGGTGGCGAAGGCGAGGTCGCCCTCAGTGTTGTCCAGGAGGGCGTCGAGCGTCTCGTACATCGTGCCGCCCACGCCCTGCCGGACGCGGACTTCGGCCTCGACGGTGCCGGTTCCGGCATAGGTGGCGGTGACCTGGAGCCAGGCCTCGTCCTCGCCGTAGGCCCCGATAATGAGGTTTCCGTCGACCGTGGCGTCGCGCCAATCGTCTTCGCCCTCGTCGGACCGCTTGATCTGTGCGGAAACGAGGGTCCCGGCGTCGAACACGGCCCGGACGTCGTAGGCGCCGGCGGCCGTATCGGCGGCGGCCCCATAGAACCGGAGGTGGTCGGAATCGGCCGAACCCGTCCGATCGGCCCCCAGGAGGGTCACCAGGCCCAGATAGTCGTCCGCGAGGGCCTCGTCGAAGGTCTCGTCGTCGAGCGCCAAGACGCCGCCGCTATCGATGGAAAGGCCGATCTGGCCCGCCAGGGTGTAGGCGTCGCCGGAATCGGCGTGGAAGCCCGGCAGAACCCCCGTAAAGGCCTCCCGGAGCTGCTGGCGGACGAATCGGACGGTAACCTCGGACATCAGGATGCCGCCCGACTTGGCGGCCTCGTCGTAGGCGGTCTGCTCCTGAATGTAGCCGATGGCCTCGTTATAGGCATCCACGAGGTCCTGGACCTTGTCCTTGAGGCCCTCGGTGTCGCGTGTGAGGCTGATCTGGACGGTTCCGGTGGAGTGCAGGTCCAGGGTGATGCCCGGAAGGACGTCGTCGATGGTGTTGGTGCTGCGGGTGATCCAGGCCCCGTCGGGGTACCCGTCGACGCGGAGTCGGGCGTCGCGGGCGGCCTGGGTGGTGGTGAAGGAGGCGGCCTGGAAGTCCGCGAGGGTGGTCTGGGCATCCTCGACGGTGAGGGTGTAATCGGTGCCGGCGTCGTCTCCGCCGAGGACGAGATGCCACGCGAGTCCGTCTCCGGCGTCATATTCGAGCAAACTGGCGGTGACGCCGGGGTTGGCGCCGTCGTTGTTGATGAGGCTGACGAGGTCCTCGAGGGTGGTCTGGTCGGTGGTCTGGATGGTGTGGGTCGTGCCGTCGTAGGCATAGGCGAACGTTCCGACGCCGAGGGCGGTCTCGGCGTCGGCCAGACCGGCGTGGACCATCCTTTCGGAGGCGGCGAGCCGGTCGACGATGACCTCGTGGGCGCCCTCGGTGGCCCCGCTGGAGGTCGTGACGGTGAGGACCTCCTGGTTGGAGCTTCGGGCGTTGAAGGCGCGGAGGTCGGCCGGGGTGCGGATGGCCCGGGCGGCGGTCCGGAGGGTCTCGAGGCGTGTGCGGAGGGTCGCGTAGGCGGCCTTCTTGTCCTCGTAGACGCTCCGGCGGGCCTGCAAGCGTTCGATCGGGCCGCGCTCGGCGTTGATGAGCTGCTGCACGAGGGCGGCGGTGTCGAGACCGCTTTGGAGCCCGGGTAGACTGACGGCGGGCATAGTGGACCTCCCGACGGCGGCGTCCGCAGGTCGGCCAAGCCTTGGGAGGCGGCCCCGTTACTGCATGGGAGACGCACGGCTCAGGGCCGCCTCCCCAGGGGGATGGGCCTTAGCGCAGCAAGCCGAGGGCGAGCTGCGGCATGCTGTTGGCCTGGGCGAGCATGGCGATGCCGGCCTGTGCGAGCACCTGGTTCCGCGTAAGGTCCGCCATCTCACGGGCCACGTCGGCGTCGGAGATGCGGCTTTCGGCGGTGAGGAGGTTCTCGGCCTGGATTTCGAGGATCGAGACGGTGCTCTCGAGCCGGTTGATGCTGTAGCCGAAGGCGGCCCGGGCGCTGTCCTTGGTCTCGATGGCGGTGGCGATGGTGCTGAGGGCGGCCTGGGCGCTGTCCTGGTTGGCGATGGTCAGGGCGTCGATGGAAAGGCCGCTCTTGGTGACGTCGGCGGTGCTGACCGTGATGTTGTCGACGTCGTCGGTGTTGCCGCTGCCGAAGTGGACCTCGACCGACCCGGAACCGTCGTTGAGGAGGTTGACGGTGTTGAAGGTGGTGGCGATGGCGATGCGCTCGATCTCGTCGGCCATCTGCTGGAACTCGGCATTCATGATGCCGCGCTGCGTGTCGGAGTAGCTGCCGGTGGCGGACTGCTCGGCGAGCTCCTTCATGCGAACGAGGGCCTCGTCGATGACCTGGAGGGCCCCTTCGGCTGTCTGAAGCATGCTGATGGCGTCCTGGGCATTGCGGGTGCCCTGCCTGAGGACGGCGATGTCCGCCCGCATCAGCTCGCGGACGGCCAGCCCGGCCGCGTCGTCCTGCGCACCGTTGATGCGCTGACCGGACGACAGCCGCTGGACCGACCGGCTCAGCGCGTCATACGACCGAGCCACGTATCGGGCGGCGTTTTCCGACATGATGTTGTTCTTGATCGCTAGCATGTTTGCCTCTCCCTAAGAATCGAGTGTATTCTCCCGTGCAGACCCCAGCAGCCTGCACCCTGTTCCCGACGACACCGGCGACCCCGCGGCCACCGGCCTGACTGGTTCACGTGCCCTGTTTCAGAGAGCGTGCGATACAGGGTTCATTATCGGGGGGGACCGCCGAGACTTTAGCACTTTGAGGGTTTCGCTGTTTGCGCCAGGCGGTCTGCGAGGTTGCGTCGGCGTCGGCGCGACGAGGGAAGGGCGGGTTTCCTGGAAAGGGCCCTGGCACCCGCGCCAGGGGCGTTTCTCGAGGGCCGGCAACGGCAGGCGGTGGGAGAGGCGGGGGGTGGCGCACGGATCAAGGATGGGAACTTCTTTGCATCACGGAAGAAATTTGGAGCAACCAATCGCGGGTTAGATGCCGCGATCGAGGAGATTCTCGGCAGCGCGGCGGGCGGCGTCGGGGGTGTCCAGCCGGCCCTCGGCGATGAGGCGGCGGGCCTCGGCGACCCGGTCGGAACGGACCTCGCCGGCCTCGACGGCTTGGCGGACATAGGATTGCGCGGCGGCCTCGGGGGCGGCGGCGGGGGTGACGGCGGGGGTCTCGCCGGTGGCGGGGGCCGACTCGGGCTTCCGAGAGGGGGTCTTTCCCCCGGGCGGGGGCGACGGATCGATGGGTCCGGTTCGTTCGATATGCATCGTCGGTTCTCGCTTCCTGCGTCGTGCCGTCCCTATTGTCGTATCGAGGCCGGAAAAGTTGAGGAGAAATTCGCCCCTTTTCCGACTTTTCCCTAAAGTTTTCCGGCGTTTTGTCCGTTATGGGCCGAACTCGCCTCTGCGCGGGCCGGTGCCGCCGTCGGGTGAAGACGCGGCAAGGTGCGGGCGACCTCCCATGCGACGTACTTGCCGAAGACCCGCGGGCTGACGGTGGCCAGCTCCCAGTCCAGCGGCTCCGGCCCGTGGCCCAGTTCCCGCTCGCAGAAGGCCTCCATGCGGCGGCGGATGTCCTCCTCGGAGGCGTCCCAGACGTGGTCGATGGCCCACAGCAGCCGCCCCGTCCGAAGGTCCAGCAGCCTCAGATACAGCCCGATCCGCATCCGCGGCCAGGGCGCGAACTGCCGGACGTTGCCCAGGAGGACCGCGTCGGTTCCCAGGGCCCGCCGCATCTCGGCCAGGTCGCGGAGCGTGTAGGTCTCCCGATGAGGGGGCAGGGGCGCGGGACAGTTCCCCGCCTCCGGGAAGACCAGCGCCACGTGGAAAAGCCGCCGGTCCACGACGGCGGCATAGAGGGCGTCGGTCATGTCCTCCGCGACGCGGGGATGGTCCGTCGCGTCGCCGAGGGCCAGCAGGGCCACCCGATCGAGCGTCGCGAGGTCGCCGCTCGGGTCCACGTAATGGCCCACGCGGTGATGGACGGGCTCCTCGCACACGCACCCGGCGAAGAGGACGGCGAGGGCAAGAGCCGCTAGGGCTGCGGGGCTATGGGGTATCCGCACCGGAGTCTCCTTCCTCGCTTGGGCCGGACGCGCCGTCCGGGGCCGTCTCGGCGGGGGGGGCCGCCGCGACGCCCGCGTCGGGTAGCTCGGCCCCGAGGAGCTTCAGAACCTTGAAGAGGGCCTCCAGCTCGGTCTGATGGGCGTGGCGCATCTCGTCTCGGTAGCCGAGAATGTCGGCCTTCCACCGCTCGTTCTCGCCGCGGACCTCGATCAGGAGTTGGTTGGCCTCGGAGAGCTCCTGCTGGGCCCGGGCGAGCTGGGCCTTGAGGTCGGCGATCTCCGCCGAAAATACGCGGGCCCGCTCCGTCAGGTCGCGGGTCTTCTGCTTCTCGGCCGAGAGGTCCTCGACGGCCCGGGTGTACTTCTCGCTCAGCACCAGGGCGCTCTCGACGGCCGGGGCGGGGGTCGGCGGGTCCGCGGGACGCTCGACTGATACTTTCGAAAGGTACGGGGCCTCGGCGGGGGGGGCCGGATGCGGGTCGGGACGCTTGAACAGGCCGGAGCATCCCGCCAGGAGGGCGGCGGCCAGGATGAGGGCGGCGGTGCGCATGATGGCATTCCTTTCCTTGTTCAGGGCTAAGCCGCGAGCGGCTGGGTAGCCAAGCGGCTTATGCTTGGGCGGGCGGCGGCCAGCGGCACTGGAGCCGCGTGACGCGCCCGCAGGCACAGGTGATCTCCACGACGGCGCGGTCCTCGTGCTGCTCGACGATACGGGCGGCCGGCGCGGCCGCGGCAGCGGAAGGCCCGGGGGCCGGGCCGCCTCGGGCGGAGGACGGGCCTCTCTCGGGTCCCAGGCGGACGGCCCCGGTTTCCTTGACGCGGCCCTTTTTGACGACGGCGGATAAGTTCAGGCTCATCGGTCGGTCCTTCGCGTCTCGGGTGCGGTCTCAGGCCAGGGTGTCGATCACGTGGTCCTCGCCGTCGGAGGCCGGTCCGTCGCGGCCGGCCTCGTCCGGGTCGGGCGGGGGGCGGTCCCGCCGACCGCGTGAGGAATGGCCCTTGGGGCGCGTCTTGCGCCTCGGCAGGCGATCGTCCTTCTGCCCCACGGGCGGAAGACCGGAGACCTCGCCGGGACCTCGAACGGCATAGTCGCTCGGGGCGGTCATCGTGGGCTCCTCAGTTTCAGGCTCAGTTTCCACAGGGCACTGGCGTGCATCTGGCTGACGCGGGACTCGGTCACCTCGAGCACCGCGGCGATCTCCTTCATGTTGAGGTCCTGCTCATAGTAGAGGAGGACGACCCGGCGGTCGCGCTCGGGCAGCTCCTGGATGGCCCGCGTGAGGCGGGCGACCATCTCGCGGCGTTCGGCCTCGCGGTCGGGCCCATCGCAGGCGTCGGCGGGGATGAGGTTTTCGAGGGTGGGGGCATCGTCGCTGAGGCCGTGGATCGAGAGAAAATGCTGCCGCCGGGCCTCCTCGACCGTGTGGTAGTAGGCGTCGATCGTGAGGCCCGCCCGCTCGGCAACGGCCTCGTCGGAGGGGGCCCGCCCCTCGGCGGACATGAGGGCGTCGTAGGCCTCCTGAATCCGCCCGATCTGGCGGTGGACGGAGACGGTCCGGTGCGAGAGGCTTCGCAGCTCGTCGATGACGGCCCCGCGGATGCGGATGTAAGCGTAGGTCTTGAACTCCGCATGCCGCGTCGGGTCGTACGCCCGGGCGGCCCGCACGAGGCCGAGGGTGCCGGCGGAGATGAGGTCCTCGCGGTCGAAGCGTCGGCCGAGGTGGGCGGCGACTTTCTGGACCACGTGGCGCACGAGGGGCAGGTACTCGAGGATCCACTCGTTCTCGCGGGTCTCGCGGGCCTGGGCCTCGTAGGCCTCGCGGGCCCGGGTTCGGAGGGCCGGGGGCGGCTTGCGTTGGGCGATGTCCGGGGGGGTGGTCACGGGGCGATGTCCTTCGGTCCGCTCGGTCGGGCGATGTCCTCGGCCACGGCGGCGGCGATCAGCGCGATCACCACCCGTCCCCCCACCCGTACCAGCACGTAGATCATCGCCGCGCCCGCCAAGGCTCGCTTGCTGCACACGTCGGGCTCGAGACCGCTCGCGGCCCCGATGAGGGCCAGGACGAGCAGTCCGGCGACGGCGATGCGCAAGGCGGCGCGCTTCATGGGTCGTTCCTAGCGGCGGCGGTCCTGTCGGAACCGGCGGCGGTGTCAAGGACCGCGTGGTCGCGGTGCACGGCGTCTGAGGCGTCCGGGGCGTCCGGCCCGCCCACGGTCGCGATCGTCTCGACGGGCGTCCCCACGGTCACCTCGTCGTAGGCGAGGATCGGGAGCTGCGGAACCTGGCGCGAGAGCATGGCTGCCAAGTGCGGCCGGAGACGGTAATCGACGAGCAGGACGGCCTTGTCGTGGCCGCCGTTCATGGCGGCGGTCCAGGCGACCTGGACGCGGCGGGAAAGGTCGAGGGCCTCGTCGGGCGCCAGGGCCAGCGACTCGCTCCCCCCTTCCTGGGCCAGCTCCCCCCGCAGCTCGTACTCCAAAGCCGGAGCCAGGACGATGGCCGAGATGCGGCCCATCATGTCCTTGTGCCCCTCGGTGATGGTGCGGACGAGGGCCTTGCGCACCAGCTCCGTCAGGATGGCCGGGTCCTTGGTGCGCGGGGCGTGGTCCGCGAGGCACTCGATGACCTGCCCCAGGCCGCGCACGGGGATGCCGTCCTTCAGCAGGTTCTGAAGGACCCGGTGCAGGAGGCCGATGGGGACGCTCTCGCCCACGACCCCCGCCACCAGCGCCGGCTGGCGGTCGCGCAGGCGGTCGACGAGCTTCTGGACGTCGTCGCGCGAGAGGATTTCGTGAGCGTGCTTGCGCAGGGTCTCCGAGAGGTGCGTCACGAGGACGCTCTCCGGATCGACGACCGTGTAGCCCCGGAGCTCCGCCTCCTCCTTCTGGTCGGGCCCGACCCGGATGGCGGGCAGGCCGAAGACCGGTTCCTTCGTCGTACGGCCCTTGATGGGCTCCTGGACCGTGCCGGGGTCCATGGCCAGGAACCGGTCGGGGTCCAGGACGCCGCTCGCGACGACGTGGCCGTGGAGGCGGATCTCGTAGCTCGAGGGGTCGAGGCCGGGGTGGTCCCGCAGACGCACCAAGGGCAGCACCAGGCCCCATTCCCGGGCGAATCGACGGCGCAAGGGGCCGATGCGGTGGAAGAGACTGTCCTTCCGTCGCGGGTCGATGGTCTTGATGAGGCGCGGCCCGACGAGGACGGCCAGGCGGTCGACGTCGAGCAACTCCTCGACGGGCTGCTCGTCGGTGTCCGCCTCGGGCTCGGGGGCCTTCTTCCCCTCGGCGACCTGGCGCTCCTGGCGCGCGAGTAGCCGGGCCACCAGGCCCGCCCCGATCGCCAGGAAGATGAACGGCGTCTTCGGGAAGCCCGGCACGAAGACCATGGCCCCGAACAGGAACGCCGCGATCCCCACCGGGCGGCTCCGCGCCAGAAGCTGCCGCACCAGGTCCTGGCTCAGGCTCTCGCGGGAGCGGGTCTTGGAGATGAGGAAGCCGGCGCTGGTGGAGATGACGATGGCGGGGATCTGGCTCACGAGGCCGTCGCCGATGGCGAGGATGGAGTACGTCTCGACGCTCTGGGAGACCGACAGGTCGCGCCCCACGCCGATGAGGATGCCGCCCACCAGGTTCACGGCCGTGATGATGAGCCCGGCGATGGCGTCGCCGCGGATGAACTTCGAGGCCCCGTCCATGGCCCCGTAGAACTCGCTCTCGGCGACGATCTTCTCGCGGCGGGCCTTGGCCTCGTCCTCGCCGGTGAGGCCCGCGTTCAGGTCGGCGTCGATGGCCATCTGCTTGCCGGGCATGGCGTCGAGGTTGAAGCGGGCGGCGACCTCGCTGATCCGCTCGGCGCCCTTGGTGATGACGATGAACTGGATGATCACCAGGATGAGGAACACCACCAGGCCGATCACCAGGCTCCCGCCCGCGACGAAGCGGCCGAAGGTCTGGATGATCATGCCCGCGTCGGCGTCGAGCAGGATGAGCCGCGTCGACGCGACGTTGATCGAGAGCCGGAAGAGCGTGAGGAACAACAGGAGCGACGGGAACGTCGAGAGCTCGATCGGCTCACGCGTCGAGAGCACCACGACCATCGTGCCGACGGCGACGGCGATGCTCGTCGCCAGGAGCATGTCCAGCAGGAACGTGGGCAGGGGGATGAGCAGCGTCGCCAGGACCATGGCCAGTCCGGCCGCGAACAGCAGGTCGTTGTGCCGCACCAGGCGCGCCAGGCCCCCGGCGGGGTCGGCGGCGGTCGGATGGGCCGGGGTCTTGGCCATGGGCTCCGCTTACGTTGTGCCTCGGGCTTCGCGGCGGAGGCGGTAGACGAGGCTGAGGACCTCGGCCACGGCGACGTAGAGGGCCTCCGGGATGGCGTCGCCCACCTCGATGGTGCGGTAGATCGTGCGCGCCAGCTCCGGCCGTGCCAGGACCGGGACGCCGTGGGCCCGGGCGATCTCCTTGATCTTCTCGCTGAGCCAGTCGGCCCCCTTCGCCACCACGCGCGGGGCGCCCGTCTCGCCCGCCTTATAGGCCAGGGCCACCGCCACGTGCGTCGGGTTCGTGACGACCACGTCGGCCGCGGGCACGTCCTGGAGCATGCGCTTCTGTAGAAGCTCGTATTGGCGGGCTCGCAGCCGCCCGCGGACCTCCGGGGCGGGCTCGTGCTCGCGCCGCTCCTCCTTGACCTCCTGTTTCGTCATCCGCAGGTCCTTGCGCCATTGCCACCGCTGGTACAGGACGTCGGCCAAGGCGACGGCCGCCAGCGCGAGCGCGATCCGCACGACGACGCCGAACACGAGGTCCATCGTCTCGCCGAGCGAGGCGACGGGCGTGGCCCACGAGAGGGCGAGCAGCCGGTCCGTCTGGCCCCGGAGGTAGTGGACGACCACCGCCGTCAGGATCGTGACCTTGACGAGGCTGACCCCCAGACGCACCAGCGATTGCGTCGAGACGAGGTTCCGGAGGCCCGTCACCGGGTTCATGCGTTCGGGCTTGACGGCCATGGCCTTGGGGGCGACGGTCCATCCGCCCACGAGGACCCCTGCGAAGACGGCGGCGGCGGTCGAAGCGAGCATGAAGGGGGCGACCCGCCAGAGGGCCTCCGTCCCGCGGGCCCGCAACAGGCCCGCCATGCCCGCGACGTCGATGGGTCCGCCGCCTCCGCCCAACGCGCACGCCTGCCGCAGGTTGTGGACGAAGTACGTCCAGAGGCCCGACGCCGTCAGGGCGGCCACGAGCAGGAGCGCCCCGAGCACGAGGGCCGAAGGCAGCTCCATGCTCTGGGCGACCTTGCCCTCGCGACGGGCCTTGCGCAGCCGCTCCGGGGTGGGCGGTTCGGTCCGTTCGGATGCGGGACGTTCCGGCATCGCTCACTTCCGCGTCAGGTCACGAGGTACGTGCTCATCCAGTCGGCCAGTGTCTCGGTGAAGGCCCCCAACGAGGGCATGATGGCGGCGGCCATGAAGAGGCCGAGGCCCACGCGCAGCGGAAGGCTGGCCAACAGGATGTTCATCTCCGGCAGGGCCCGGGCCAGGATCGCCAGCACCACGGCCAGGACCAGAAACGCGGCCACCATCGGGGCCGCCAGCTTCAGAGCGAAAAGGAGCATCAGCGCCCCCGCCTCGACGACCCCGGCGGCCAGTTCCGCCGGGTCGGGCCACGTGGCGATGGGCATGACGTCGTAGCTCCGGACCGCCAGACGGACCATCAGCTCCAGCCCCCCCGCCATCAGGAAGAGGATCGTGAAGGCCATCTCCATCAGCAGGGCGACCGGTTGGCTTCGCTCGCCGGTCGTCGGGTCGATCTCCTGGGCCACCGAGAGGCCCATCTGTTGGCGCATGACGGCCCCGGCCTGGTTGACGGCCATGAACACCAGCGCCGCCGCCAGCCCCAAGCCCGCCCCGATGCCGATCTCGCCCACCACCACCAGCGCCGCCGTCACCCACGGCATGGGCCCGAGCGCCGGGCGAGGCAGGACCAGGGCCAGAAAGACCGAGAGCACCAACGCGACGCCCGCCCGCACGCGGATCGGAATGCTCCGCGACGCGAACACCGGCAGCACCGCCACGAACCCCGACATGCGGGCCAGGATCAAGGCGAGCGGCAGGACGAGTTGGCTGACCGTTCCCATGGGTTCGCTTAGCCAGGCGCGGCGAGTCTCCCGACCTGCCGCGATTCCCTTGTCAGTGCACCCCCATCGCCTGCACGTGGTAGAAGATTTCCCGGGTAAAGTCGACCGTCACCTCCAGGGCCCACCCCGACGTCAGCAGGATGGCCACGGCCACGCCCGCGAGCTTGAAGACCATGCCGAGGGTCATGTCGCGGACGCTGGTGACGGCCTGGATCATGGCCGTGGCGATGCCCACGACCATGGCGACCGCCAGGACCGGCGCCGCCACCAGCAGGGCCGTCTCCAGCGCCCGCCGCCCCAGATGCAGGACCAGGTCGCCGTCCATGCCTTCGTCTCCTCCGCGCGCGAGCCCCTCAGTAGAAGCTTCGCACCAGGCTCTCGGTCAGCAGCCGCCAGCCGTCCACCAGCACGAACAGAATGATCTTGAAGGGGAGGCTGACGATCACGGGCGGCAGCATCATCATCCCGGCCGAGAGGAGAATCCCCGCGATCACCAGGTCCACGATCAGGAACGGGATGAACAAGAGGCACCCCATCTCGAATGAGGTGCGGAACTCGCTGATCGCGAAGCTCGGGATGGCCACGTGCATGGGCACGTCCTCGGGCCGCTCCGGCGCCAGGTCCGCCATCTCCAGAAAGAGCTCCAGGTCGCGCTGCCGCGTCTCGCGGATCATGAAGCCCTTCAGGATCACCATGCCCCGGTCGACGGCGTCCTCGAACGAGAGCGTCTCCTCCAGGTACGGCTGGATGGCCTCGCCGCCGATCTTCGAGAACGTCGGGGCCATCGTGAAGAGCGTCAGGAACAGCGCGAGGCCGATCACCGCGATCGTCGGCGGAATGTTCTGCGTCGTCAGCGCCCGCCGCATGAACGACAGGACGATGACGATCCGCGTGAAACTCGTCGTCATCACCAGGGCCGCCGGCACCAGCGCCAGCCCCGTGAAAACGACCGCCAGCTTGACCGGGGCGGACCAGTCCCCCGCCTCGGCGTCCTCCGCCGTGACCTTCTCGACCGTCTCGAGCAGCTCGGCGAGCGAGGGCATGGCGCCGCCCCGGACGACGGCCGATGCGCTCGGGTCGGCTGCAGCAGACGCCGGCGCCACCGGGACGGGGGGCAGAGGGGCCGGGTCGGCGGCCCGTGCTCCCGCGGCGAGCGCGGCGACGGTCGCGATGACGAGGGCCGTCCGTCTCATGACTCCTCCGCGTCGGGGGATTCAGGGCTCAGGGAGAAGGCCTTCCGGGGCTTGCCTTGGCCGCCCTCCCTCACGCCCGTTTCGGGCGGGACCGACCCCGTCACGTCTGTCAGCAGGGCCATACGGTCTTTCGTGCCGCCGAGGAGCAGGACCCGGTCGCCGACGCGAACCAGGTGCAGGGCCTTGTGGGCCCCGAGGTGGACGGTCTCGACCAGCCGGATGCGGCGGCCCTGGCCGGCGCCGAAGCGGGGCAGGACCTTGCGGGTGACGTAGATGGCCGCTCCGCCGAGAACCAGGACAACGAGCACGGCGGCCAACGACTGGGCCACCAGGTCGCCGAAATCGTCGTCCCCGCGCCCGAACGGCGGGCGGTCCGGGTCGAGGCCCGTCTCGTCCTCCGCCGCCGCGGCCCCGGCGGTCGCCATGAGTGCGACCAGCCCGGCCGTCGCCACCCGCATCGCCCGTCGTCGCCACTGCTCCATCCGCGCGCCTCACTCCGTACGGACTGTGTGCCCGAGGAGGGAGTGTGCACATGGCATGCCAAACCGAAAACGGGCCTGGCGGGGCCGCGAACACGGTTTCCGGGGAGGGCCGGTCCGCCGAAAATCTTGCGCGGCGCGCCAAAACTGAGCGCCGGACGCCGGCCCCCCGGGCGGGAGTCGGTTCCCGACGGGCCGCCACAGCCAGAATCGGGCTCAACAAGCCGCGCACACACAAGTGAGACCACACCCTCAAGCGCGCGAACCGGCGAGTCACGTCCGGGCCAGGGGCAACCGAGCGGCGTCGGTTGGGGCGGCGGCCGGCCGGCAAGGGCCTCGCGAGAAGGTCTTCCGAAAAACTTTCGTGCTACAAGTCCTTTATTCACATGGACTTAGCGCAGACCCCCCCCTCGACCGCAGGAGCGGTTTGACAGGGCCCGGATATCGTGTCTACTTGCGGTAGATTCGGGTGAGCGCGGGCACGGGCAAAGGGGAAGGGGACTGGCTCCTTTTCCGGCCTCATGGAAAAGGTGCCTGTCCCCCTCTTGACCCCCTCTTGATCGAAGGACAAAGGCCGCGGGTTCCGCCCCAGTGGGCCGGGAGCACCAACGGCCTCGCCGCCGTCCAGACCCGCCCGATCATGTCCCCGATTCCAGCCGCCCCTCACTTCTTGCGATAGCCCTCACCCCGCCGACCGTCCACCCCATCGCGCCTACTTTCGTCTATACTTCCCCCTCCAAAATCGCCCCCCCGCTCCGCGCCTCATCCCTCTCGATTCTGTTAACGTAGGCAAGATGTGACGCGTTTCGAGAAACCGTTTATCCCTCCGCGACACACTTTTTGCGACTTTTTGGGGGGTAGTGGGGGGGTACCGGGGGGGTAGTGGGG
>CAYWVR010000002.1:0-155917 GCA_964461715.1 uncultured Anaerolineales bacterium | reverse complement strand
GGTCGGGACGGAGCTCCGAGGGGCGGGGCGGCGGTGTTGCGGCGCGGGGCGGGGGGCCCGGACGGCTCGGGCGGGGCCGGGGGAATGCCTTGGGCGTCCTCGGGCGGGACCTCGGCGCCCTCGGTCGGCGGCGGACCGTTCTCGGGAACATCGGCGCCGGGTTGGTCGCCCGGGAAGACGTCGGCCCGAATCTCGTCGCTCACCTCCGCGGTCAGGGCCTCCTCCGCGAGCTCCGTCTCGCTGATGAACCGGTCGACCTTCGCCTCCAGCACCGTGCCGCGCCCGTTCTTCGTGCGCGGCGGGCGGGTGCGCAGCTCGAAGCCCTCGGGCGGGCGGACGAAGGTGACGCGCATCGTCGCGTCGGTCTTGGGCGGGCGGACGGTGACGGCGTCGCGTTCCACGAGGAGGGTCGGGTGGTGGCGGTTGTAGGCCGTGTCGGTGTAGACCTCGCCGAGGTTCATCCGCCAGACCTTCTCCCGGCGGCCGGTTCTGTGGAGGCGGTCGACCGTGACGACCAGGGCGCCGGCGCCGGAGCGGCCGCTGTAATCGACGGCCACGCATCGGTGGATGGCGATGCCCGAATCTTCCTCCGCCAATTCGAAAACCTTGTGATCCATCCGCACCAGGTCGCGCATCTCGTCCATGACCATCGCCACGGCGCCCGACCCGTCGGGCCGCACCTCGGAATGCTCGACCCGGGCCGGCCCGACCGGGTAGATCCGCCGCACGGAGACGTTGTTGAGTTCCGTGAAGCCGCGCTCGGGGTGGCGTCCGTCCCGGTAGGGCACGGCCCAGTATCGCCCGCGGCCCTGGATTCTGAGGTTCCCCGCATCGAGGACGGAGTTCTCCGGGGCCGGGCGGCCGGTCTCGATCATCGTGAAGAAGTCCTCCGGCCCGTTCCACCCGCTCGCGAAGGTGTAGACGCCGTGGTGCTCGTAGGCGTGGGCCAGGGGGAAGCGGGCGGCGGGCGGCTCGGTCGGCCCGTCGATCGGGTGGGTGGCGAGGGCGATGACCGCGTCGAGGGGCCGCTCGAGGCCCCGCCCATACCGCTCCATGTACCACCGCGCGACGGGCCGGTGGTCGGGCGGCATGAGGGGGAAGCTCTGCGAGACCATGAAGTCGAAGGTGCGGTCGCGCATCCGCCCGCGCATGCGACACGCGAGCGGGACGAGCCGCTCCAGGCCCGTGCCGCGCGAGGGGTCGCGCCCCGTCACGTTTCGCAGCGCGAGGACGTAGGGAAGGAGGGTCTCGTGGGCGCCCCATCCGCCCCATCCGTCGGGGCCGACGGTCGCGTCGATATATCGGCGGATGGAGCGCTCGAGGATCGCGAGGTTCCGCTCCATCTCGTTCTCGAACACGCCGCGCGAGGCGTACGCCTCCCGCGCGCCTTCGGCGCGGGCGACGTCGGCGGCGTACATCTCGGGCGTGTACTCGCGGAGCTTCGGGGCCATGGCCGAGTACGCGCCCTTGAGGGCCACGTTCACGACGACGGGGTAGAAGCCGGGCCGGAGGCGCACCAGGTCGCCGTCCTCGACGCGGCGGCCGGCGATCCACATGCGGTTGCCGGAGGCGCGGCTCCGCCAGTTCGGGAGGGCCTGGACGACGCGGTCTCGCCGGTTGCCCAGGACCGTGTACAAAACGACGTCGAGGGCGGGGCGGCGGTCCGAACGCTCGCGCCACCGCCGGACCAGCTCGATGCCCGGCCAGTATCCGCCGCCCGTGGCGCTCGTCCAGTAACGGTTGCCGTTGCGGCAATAGATGGTGGGCCCGTTCGGGTCGTCGGCGCCGGTGGGCCGGTAGCGGCGGAAGTCGAGCCGGACGCCCTCGACCTCGACCGCATCGCCCGGCTCCACGCGCAGCGTCCGCCAGCCGCCGAGCTGCTCCATCGCCGCGTCGCTCGTGCCGCGCAGGAACGGACCGTTGACGAGCCAGTCGCGGAACATCTGGTCGCTTTCGAGCTCCACCACGGGAACGCCGAGCCAGGGCTCGAAGTCGGCGGGCGGGTCGAGGACGGCGACGGCGCCGGGGGGCGTGGGCTCGTAGCTCGGGGGCGGGTCGTAAAGCAGCGCGAGGGCCGCGATGGCCGCCCCCGCCCGGAACTTCACCGCCCCGCCGTCGGCCGGCCCGCGAAAGCGGAACTCGGACTGGTCGTTCGCGAAGGCGTACCGGTCGAGTACGTTCAGCGGGTCGGGGCCGTCGTGGCGGTGGGCGAGGTCGCGGATGTTGTGGGCGAGATACCCGTAGACGAGACCGCGCGTTTCCTCGTCCCACCCGTCGGCGGCCAGGTCGTAGGCCGCGCCGAGACCCATCATTGTATAGGCATGAAGCCATCCGCCGCCGTAGTAGTAGCTTCCGTAGAGCGGCCCGTCGAACTGGCGGGCGGCCTTGCGGGCGTACGATTCGTCGCCCGTCCACTGGTAGAGGAGGCCCCAGCCGGTGGCCCAGACCGGGCCCATCGTGTGGTGGGCCCGGGGATAGCGAAAGCCGTAGCCGTGGCGGTCGGCCCGTTCGAGGAGGGCCTCGAGCTCGGCCAGGACGGCCCGGCCCGCGCCGGTGGCGGCCCGGCGGCGAAGGGCGTCGAGGTCGTCCTTTCGGAAGAACAGACGCGGGTGCTCGCCGGGCGCCAGGTCCGCGAGACGATTCGGCGGGGGCGGTCCCTCCCGTCGCCCCGTCACGCGGCCCTCGACGCGCGTCGTCTTGAGGAACGCCCGGAGATGGTTGTCGAGCGTGGGTTGGGACCCGTCGCGCTTGCCGGGCGTTTCGCCCATGCCCCAGGCGTCCTCGAGGGCGCGGCGGACGTCGGGGCGATTCGTGTCGGTGGTCTCGGCCTCGAAGGCGCCCGTGAAGGCGTCGCCGTCGCGCTCCAGGAGCAGCCGCAGCCGGGCCGGCCCGCCCAGGACGCAGGGGTCGTGGCGGGAGGGGTTGATCTCCATGTCGACGACGATCTCGACGCGGTCGCCCTCGGTCCGCGTACGGGTGACGCGGCCGAGGTGCTCCTGGCCGGGGACGTACCGGGTCCATCCCCACGCGGCCGCGTCCCACGTGCCGCCTCGCCCCACCAGATCGAGCTCGAGGTCCTGCGTGTCGGCCCACGGGTCGCGCGAGGGTCGGACGGATTGCCAGCGAAGCGCGCCCTCGAGGACCAGGCGGACCCGCCCGTCGACGCCCTTGGCGCGGGCCGCCGGCGCGGCCGCGCCGAGGGCCGAGACGACGAGCGCGATCACGAGGAGGCGTCGCATCACGGCGCCTCCGGGAAGGTCAGCAGGTACTCGGCGTAGCGGACGATCTGCCCGCCGACCTTGAGCATCGCCGGGTGGTCGGCGTCGAGGACGACGACCTCGGGCGGCGGCCCGTCCTGGATCGTCAGGACGAGGACGCAGTTGCCGCCGGCGCGAGGAAAGCGGTCCGGCGCGCCCATGCGGATGGAGCTCGTGTGTTTATAAAGCTTGTTAAACACGTTCTTTCCGGCCTCCTGGAGGCGGGCTGCGACCTCGGGGTCCGGCTCGTCGAGGATGAACTCGACGTCCAGCTCGACGTCCGTCTCGTCGCGGTCGGGATCGTAGTCGGAGGCGGTGAACCCCTTCAGGTCGATGGCCTTATCGAGCATGCTCTCTTGGAGCATCTCTTCGACGCTGGGGCCCGGCTTCGCCAGATGGCACCGCACGCGCCCGCCGCGCCCCACCTCGGGCGGCACGTACTCGACGTAGGCGGTGGGCGGCCAGAAAATCGTCCCGGCCATCGTGGCCGTCGTCCCCTGGGGCCGCACGACGAACCGCCGCCCGTCCGCCTCGACGCGGTCCGCCTGGACGTTCCCCACGTCCAGCTCCCACACGAGCTGCCGGTCCTTCAGCTTGTACGTGCCGCTCACGAGGGTCACCACCGCCGCCGCGCCGCTTTGGCCGCGGTAATCGGCCCCGAGGGTGCACCAGGCCAGGGCGTCCTCGAGCGACTCGGCCTTGCCCCGGTCCCGGCCGACCTCGCGGAACCCGTGGGCGACCATGCCGGCCGAGCCCGTCCCGTCCCGCCGCACACGCAGGCGGGCCAGACGCCCGGCCCCCGTCGGCACGGCCGCGCGCCGGCTCGTGGTGAGCGAGTCGAAGGCCTGGAGGACGTTGCGGCGGCGGCACGAGGGCCACGCGAAATTGCCCTCGACGTCGTCGGCCGACGCGATCCACGTCCGACCGAGCCCGTGGATGCTGAATTGGCCCCGGTTCCCGGCGGCGAGGGGTGTGGCGGCGGCATAGTCGAACACGGTGACGAAGTCGCGCACCGGGTCCCACCCGCTCCGGAGGACGACCGAGCCGGTCGCGGCGTCGGCCAGGGCGAGGGGCAGGGCCTCGGCCGGCGGACGAGGGGCGACGTCGCCCGGGTAGTGGAGCAGGGCCAGCATCCCGTCCCACGGTCCGACCGGCCCGCCGGCGGCGGCGTCCATCGCCCATCGGACGAGGGGCCGGTCCTCCACGGCGCACGCCCCCGCCGCGGCGGCCAACCACCGTCCGTGCGGCAAGCGCGCCTCGGCCAGGCCCGCCCCGCGCGTCGCGAGGCCCCAGACGACCAGGTGTTCGGCGCCCGTGCCCGCGGCCAGGTCCCGGCCCGTCGCCTCGGACCACGCCCGGAGGAACGGATAGAGGACCTCGGCCGCGTCGGCGAGCCCGTGCTGGCCCGTGCCGCCGCCCGATTCGCCGAAGCCCGTCTCGAGGCCTCGCCGGACGCTCCGTCCGCAGACTTCGAGGCACGCTTCGAGCGGCTCGCGTCCGAGGGTGGCCTGCTCGGCGGCCGGGTCGCCGAGGATGGCGAGCGCGGCGAGGCCGGCCGCCGCCCGGAGCGTCCCGACCCGCAGGTCGAAGGGCCCCGACTCGTCGCTCGTCACCGTTATCGGGCCGCCCTCGATCGACTGCGGCCGCCCCGGCGCGGCCAGGCGCCAGATGCGCCGGCCGAGGTGCTCGAGGACGCGCGTTCGCAGCGGCTCCGGCCACGCCTGGCCCGCCAAGTCCATCGCCGCCGCCAGGCCCGCGAGCGTCCGGGCCTCGTGAAGCGCGGGCTCGACGCCGTTCGGGGCGGGTTCCGTGAGTGCCGCCCGGGCCCGATCGGCGGCCTCGGCGGCGTGCGCGTCGTCGCCGTCCAGGCGATGGAGGAAGGCCCAGCCCGCCGCGGCGAACGCGCTCGGGGCCCTCGGGCGGCCGGGTGTCGCCTTGCCGGCGGCATGGTCGGCGAGGGATTCGCGCAGGGCGGCGAGGAGACGGGCGGGGGTTCCCGTCCACGAGGCGACGTCCGCCGGCAGGGCGAGAAGGTGTGGCCGCGACCGCCGGGCGGCCAAGGCCGGGGCGTTCCCCTGCGGCGGGCCGAAGCGGCCCCGCGCGACGATCGGTTGGCCGAACGTGCCCCCCGACCCGTAGTGGCGGCGCGGCAGGCGCGTGATGCTGCGGGTCTGCCCGTCCTGGAGACCGCCGACCCACCCCGGCGCGCCGCGTCCGCCGAGGCTCCGCCACAGGTCGAGCGCCTCGCGCTTCTCCAGCCCCTCGAACTCGGCCCGGTAATCGCCCGTCCAGTCGACCCCGTCGCGTGCCAGGTCCATCGTCACCCGTCCCGTGCCGCCCGTGAAGAGGGGGGGGACGTGCCGGAGGTCGACGTGCAGTTCGATCGCGAGCGTGCCCTCGTCGGACTCGGCCGAGAGGATGCGGACGCGATGCTCGACGGCGGGCAGGTCCGGCATCCAGGCCCATCCCTCCGCCTCGAACGCGTCGCCGCGCCGCACCAGGTCGACGTGGAGGTCGCGGCCGCGCCTCGGCAGGGCGGGGATCGTGAAGGGGACGGCCTCGTCGAGGACGAGCGCGAGGACCTCGGGCGCCGGCGCGGCGGCGGCGGCCGCTGCGAGGACGCCCGCCATCGCGAGCGCGACGAAACCTCGGGCCACGCGCCTGGTCATCGAGTCCTCTGCCTGCGTTCCGGATGCGGCCGGGCCCTCCGTGCGGCGCCGGCGTCCCCTTATAACCGCAGGGAGGCGGGATGCGGCCTCTGGAATCCGGGGAAACGGCCGCCGCGCCGGCGGGTTGAACCGTGTGGGCCGCTTTCTGCGAGGAGAGCCGATGTGCTGCGAACGATGCTTGGCGCCGCCCTCGGCGAGTGGGAGGCGAGCGGCCGGTCGGTGCGACGGCTTGTCCATCTGACCCTCTCGACCGGCATGGGTGGGGCGTTTCTCGTCGGCAGGCAGAAGTTCCGCGGCGCCGGCGGGGCCCCACCCGGGAACGGCGAATGAGCAAAGGAACAGGCATGCGACAGGTTCTGACGACGGCGACGGCGCTCGCGCTGGTGGCGAGCGCGGCGGGAGCAGGCGTGAGCGAGGACCTCGCGGCACTGGCGGCGGTGCGCGATCGGCTTCTCGCGGCGTTTGAGGCGCGTGTGCGGGCCGACGCCGCGGTGGAGCCGGGGGCCGATCTGTTCCTCGTTTTCGGCGAAGGGGCCGACGAGGAGGAGGTCCGGATGACGCTCCGGCGGCGCGGCGGACGGTGGCACCCGGCCCGCGCGGTCGTCCCGTACTGGCGGCAGGAGACGCAAAAGGAGAAGTTCTCGTATCTTCACCGCTCCGGTGTCCAGAGCACCGACCGCGATAAGATCGTCCACCCGGTCGACCCCACCGGCCTCGAGCTCGACGGCGGGCGGGTTGGCGGCACGTTCGAGGCGGTCTTTCGCATCGACTGGCTCCGGGATGAGCGGATGAAGCCGGGCGGCAAGCATCTGATGACTGTCGACGGGCGATGGTCGCTCCTGGACAAGTGGCGGATCGTGGATCACCGGAAGGAGCGGCGGCAGCAGTTCCGGCTCGACGCCCGTGTTCGGCCCGATGTCCGTCGCGTGGAGCTCGATCTCGCCGATGCGATCGACGGCAAGCCTGCCCGTCTCGTATTCCGGCTGCCCCGCCGCGCCTGGGACCGGCCGCGGGTCCTCGCACCGACGTGGAACGCGTCCGTCCACGATCTCGACGTCTCGGACCTGGCCTTGGACGGCGAGCGGCTCACCGGGACGCTTCGCATCCGTTGGGTCCCCGACCCGTGGTATCCGCGGCGCGTCCAGCACGTCGCGTACACGATCGACGCGGCGGTCGACGGGCGAGGCGTCTCGGGCACCTTCAAGGCGACGGTCACCGCCACCGAGGACATCAAGGTCATCGGCCAGAGCAAGGGACGCAACGTGCGCGAGGGGCCGGCCGAATGGACGGGCTCGATCAACGGCCGCGTGCTCCGGGCGGTGGAGGGCATGTATCGCGCGAGCGGCGAGATGGGGACCTATGCCGGTCGGGTCGAGGGCGGCCTGGCGGCGGCGGAGGACGACGGCGCGTCGCTCCTCGCGCCCCCGGCCGACGCCGAGTCGGCGGAACTGGCGGCCGCGGTCTATGCCCGGGTCCGTGCGTTGGAGGTCGCCCTCGCGCATTACCCGTACCCCCTGCGTCGTGCCCTGGCGCGGGCGACGCTTCCGGCGCCCGAGTGGCCGGCCGAGCAGGCGGACGCCAGAGATGCATGGATCGGGCGCGTCCGCGAGGCCGCCGAGCGCGCCGAGGCGACCGTGCCGGAGGTCGAGCGCGGCCGGTCGAGGCCCGCCGACCCGCACTTCGGTCCGTACTACGCGCTCCGCGCGCTGCCCTCGGCGGACGAGGCCCCGAATCGTGTGCCGGGCGAGACCGGCCGGCCCGGGCCGCAGCGGTGGCAGTACGTCGACGGATGGCGCGTGCTCGGGCCCCTGCCGCAGCCGGCGGGTTTCGACCCCGGGCCAGGGAATGTTCCGGACCTCGTCCCCGCCTTCGGGGCCGCCTATGCCGCCGGTGCTGAAACGCCGCTCGTCTGGCAGCGGGTCGAGACCGAGGAGGGGACGATCCGCGGTCCCGGCCAGGGCGACGCCCTCTGGTACGCGGCCGCCGAGGTCGCGAGCGACGCGGCCCGGGAAGTATGGCTCGGCCTCGACGCGGCCGATTACGCCGTCCTCTGGGTCAACGGGCGTCCGGTCTGGATGGACGAGGAGCGGGAGTGGGGCCACCATCGGTGCGGACCGGCCGTTGTCAAAGTTTCTCTGGCGAAGGGCGTGAACCGTCTGCTCATCCGTTGCCGTGACGACCGTGGCGAATCGTCGCTCCGCGTGACGATGTGCACGCGAGGCCGGCCCCTCGCCGGCGTGCCGCCCGACGCCGAGGCGCCCGCCGCAGACTCGCTCCCTCCCATCGATCCGGAGGCCGACCCGCCGCTCGCCTGGGACCTGGAGGCGGGTACGAACGTTCTGTGGCGCGCGTCGATGCACGTGGCCGCGCGGCGCGTCGAGTCGAGTATCTCGAGCTCGGGCATGACGGTGACGGTGCCGTCCCGGACGCCGCCCGTGGCCGTGGCCGGGGACCGCCTGTTCGTCTGTGCCGCCCCGCACACCCTCCTTTGCCTGGACGCCGCGACCGGCCGCGAGTTGTGGCGGCGCGAGACGAACGTGCTGGAGCTGAGCGACGAGGTCGCCTTCGAGGCGTGGCAGAAGGCCGACGCCAAGGCACGGCTCCAAGTGTTCCGCGATCTTGGGTTCATCGGGGCAAAGGAGGACGGTTACGGCCGCATCCGCAGCGCCGGTCCTGTGACCGACGGGCGGCACGTGTGGGTGGCGCACGGGACCGGGGCGGCGGCATGCTACGACGTGGCGGGCGAGCGGAAGTGGATTCTCGCGACCGGCATGGCCGACGTCGTCCTGGGCCGCGTGGGCGACCGGCTCATCCTGGAGGGCGCCCCGCCGCGTGGCGGGGGGCGGTGCTTCGGGCTGGCGTTCGCGAAGAAGTCGGACGGGCATCCGGTCGTCGCCCTCGACGCCGTCTCCTCGGAAGTCCGCTGGGCGCGGACCGCCGAGGGACGGTTTGTGGGAGGAGCCTATTGCCTGCGCCTGGCCGGACCGGCCGGACCGCGCGACCTGCTCGTGACCCGCAGCGGCGAGGTGATCGACGCGGCCGGCGGCGAGACCATTCCCCCGCGGCTCGACCTCGGGCCGTGGGACTGGGCCGGGGTGGACGTGCGCGGCGACACGCTCTACTCGACGTTCGAGGGAGGCCGGGCGGCCGCTCGGGTCTGGATCGACGCCGATGGCCAAGTGGGTCATCGTCTGCTCTGGCGCGGGCAGCGGCTCCACGCGTTCGCGGCGGGGGGGCCGGGCAGCACCCTGGCCGCCGACCGGCTCGTCTACACGACGCGCCTCGCCCCGGAGCATGCCAAGCATTGCCCGGCCTCGGTCGTGTCGCTCGACTTCTTCGACCCGGCGACGGGGGCGACCGTCGGGTGGATGAACCCGGTGCTTCGCGGCGGGAACGTGCACACGCAGCCGGTGCGGGCGGGCGCGTACCTGTTCGTGGCGGACGGTCGCGGTGGGGCCCACACGGGGGGCACGCCCGAGGAGCGGGAGGTGGTGGTCCTTCGGGCGGGGCCGGAGCCGTACCTCGTCTCGCGCAACCCGGCCCCGCGAATCCAGGGACCGCTCGTCTTCGATGGCGACCGAATGTATATGTGCCGCGGGGATGAGATCGTCTGCATCGCCGCCCGGACCCGGGAGGGCCGGGCGTGGCAGGACGAGCGTGTGGCCCGGACGGTCCTGGCGGGGATGGTTCCCGAGCCGCCCGAGCCGCCGCCGGCGCTGCCGCCCCTGGCGGACGCGCCCGACGAGGCGACGCCCGTCGTGCCGCTCGAGCCCGGCGAGACGATCACGGGGTGGCTGGTGGCGGGTCCGTTCCCGCAGGACGCCCCGGCCGACGCGCCGCCGCTCTCGGGCGAGCCGTTGCCCAAGGCCGGGACAAAACTCGATGTGGCAGGCACCGCGCGGCGGTGGGTTCCCCTGGAACCGAAGCACGTGACGAGCCTCACGTCGTTCCGCAACGACGGGCGGCTGGACGATTGGCAACTCCGGACGACGGTCCGGCGGATCGACGCCGAGGCCCTTCTGGACGGCCAGGACCGGGGCGTGCTTTACTTCTTCACGGTGCTCGCCAACGGTCGCGACCGGCTCGTCTACTCCACCATGCCTCGCCCGGCCGTGGAGGCCTGGATCGGCGGGAAGGCGATGGCCCCGGGCGAGCCGGTGCGGCTCGAGCCGGGCCGGTATCCGCTCCTGGTGCGGGTGCAGCCCGACCTCTCGGGCCGGCGCGACGTCCAGCTTCCGGTGGACGTGGCCGCGGCCCGGGCGGCGGGAGTCCTCGCGGACGTGGGCTGGCCGAAGGTCTGGCACTGCCTCGGTCCCATGCCCCAGGCCGGCGCCCGGATCGAGGGAGACGCGCTCCGCCGCGTGCCGACCGCCGAGGAGACCGAGGTCGGCGACTCGGCGGTCCCGTGCGTCCGGCTGGCGGCGGAGGGGCCGACGTTGGACCTTGCGCCGCTTGTGGCCTCCGCGCCGGGACAGAAGGTCACGCGCGTGCCGCAGGACCGGGTGGCGTACTGCTTCGGCGAGATCACGTGTCCGGCCGACGGGCGGCTTATCGTGAACGCGGCGGCGGACTGGTTCATGGCCTGGTACGTCGACGGCAAGCTCGTCTACGACACGCTCAAGGCCGGGAACGCGAAGGCGCCGACGATGGTCACGGCCCACACGTTCGGCGTTGACCTCGCGGCCGGGCGCCACGTGCTGGCGGTGCGGGTGAGGCCGGGAAGCAAGGGCTGGTCGTTGACGTCCGTGGGCGGCCTGGCGACGGGGCCGGTCGGCGATCTGCCGAAGCGGTTCCCGGCGTCGGGCGGCGTGATGGCGTCGGCGCCCCAATTCCATCTCTCGCCGGCGCTGGCGGAGGCCAAGCATCCCGCGAAGGTCCGCCGGACTTGGCTTGAGCAGATCCGCGCTCGCCGCGACCGGATCGGGTGGATCGTGCGAGCCCTGCCGGAGACGGACCTCGCGGCACGGGCGCGGGCGCTTCTGGCGGCCCAGGAGGCGGAGTGACGCACCGGCGGGCGGTTGCGGCGGAAGGGCGGCGCCGGTAGGCTTGGGGCCATCGTGAGGGCCGAGGCGAACGAGCATCGCAGGCCGGCTGGGGGACCGCTCTGGGCGGTCGGGCTCGCGGTGTCGGCGGCGGTCCTGGTGGTCTCGCTCGCGGCCGAGGACGCCGGCGGCTGGGTGCGGCGGGGGGCGGGCCTCCTGGTCGGACGCGAAGGCGACGGCGCGGCTCTCGCGGTGGCCGCCGGGGCGGTTGTGTGGGTCGGGCTCACGTCGACGTGGATCGCACTGCAGCTCCTCAAGCGGCCCTTGCTGGCCCTCGGGCTGCCGGTCTGGGCCGGGGCCGTCGCGGCGAGCACGTGGGTCGGCGTGCGTCTGGCGACGGGGCGGGGCCTCGCCGGGCCGGAGACGCCCGCGACCTTCGGGGCGTTGGCGGCGGGGAGCGGCGCGGTGCTGGTGGTGATGCTTGCGAGCGGCGCGGTGGGGGCGCCGGCGCGGCTGCGGGGGGCCCGGGTCCCCGCGTGCCTGCTCTTGCTCTTGCTCGTCGGGCTGCCGTGGCTCGTCCTTGGACGGTGGGTGCTCGCCGGGTCCGAGACGGTGGGCGGCGAGCCGGGCGGGTTGCTTCGGGCGGCGCCCGTGCCGGGCGACCTGATGCTGGCGGGAGGTCTGGCGGTGGCGGCGCTGGCCGCGGCGGCGCTGGCGGAGGGGGCGGCTCGGGGACGCGCCGGGATGGCAGCCTGGGCCGGCGCGGCCACCGCCGTCTGGGCCGTCGCCGGGTGGATCGTCCTGAACCTGGCGGTGGCGCCGCGCGGCGACGAGGTCGGCGTGCCGGCGGCGCGCCTCGTCGCGATGGACGGTGCGGACGAGGCGGGCCTCGTGTACGGTTGGTCGCTGGCGCAGGCGGCGGCGGCGGCGTGTCTGGCGTGTGGCGCGTGGGCGGCGCTGCGGCTGGTGGGGCCGGGGCCGGAAACCGAATCGCCCCCGGCCCTCGTTGACGCGAGCACCGAGACGGAAGGCCCCGGCGCCCGGCAACGCGTCTACGGCGGCTTTCTGGTCGTCTACCTCGCCCTGGTCGTTTACGGCAGCCTCGTGCCGGTCGATTACGAGCCGGTGTCGCTGGGCGAGGCGGCGGCGCGGTTCATGGGGGCCCGGTACATGGACCTGCCGGTCAAGCGGCGGGCGGATATCGTGGCCAACCTCGTGCTCTACGTCCCCCTGGCGTTCCTGGCGATGGGAGCCATCGTGCGTGACCGGCGCCGCGCGGGGCGTGGGGTGCCGGCGGCGGCGGTGGTGGCGGGGGGATGGCTCGTGGCCCTGGCGGTCGAATTCGTGCAGGTTTACTTCCCGCCGCGCACCGTCAGCCTGAACGACCTGGCCGCCGAAGCGATCGGGACGGTGCTGGGCGTGGGCCTGTGGATGCTGGTCGGGGAACGCGTGACGCAGTGGGTGCGGGGCCTCTGGCACGAGCGGGACCGGCGGCGACGGGCGATCCATGTCCTCGCCGGATACGTCGTCGCGCTCGCCCTTTACCAGCTCTTCCCCTACGACCTGGTCGTGGCGAAGGAGGAGCTTGTGCGGAAGCTCGAGCTGGGGAGGCTGCATCTGGCGCCCCTGACGGACCTGCGGCCAAGCCTCGCGTGCATGGCGATGATCGAGGTGGCGGCCTTGGCGCCGGTGGGGTACTTGGCGGCGACGGTGTGGTGGCGGCGGTGGCGGCCGATCCCGGCGGCGGTGGCGGCGGGGTTTGTCTTCACCCTCGTCGGCGAAGGGCTCCAGGTCTTTGTCTACAGCCGCTACGCCGCCACGACCGACGTCCTCCTGGGGACGGCCGGGGCCGGGCTGGGCGGATGGTTGGCGACGCACTTCGGTCCGGCGGCGGTGGAGCCATATCCGCGGACGTGGCCGTGGCGCGGGCTGGCCTACGCGGCCCGGCTGGCCGTGGTGGTTGCGCTGGCGGTGGCGATTCTTTGGGTCAAGTGGCAGCCGCTGGGGTTCGAATGGCCGGAGGAGGGCGCCCGGGCGCGGCTGGTGGCGGTGGCGCGGGTGCCCTTTTACCACCAGTACTGGAGCTCGGAGTTCGAGGCGACGGTCCAGCTTCTGCGCGACGTCGGGGCGGTCGTCGTTCTGGGACTGATGCTGGCGAGCGTGGCGGGAGGCGGGACGTGGCTCGGGCGGATGGCCGCCGGCGCGACGGCGGCGGTGTACGGCGCGGGCATCGAGGCGGGCCGCGTCTGCTTCCCGCCCCAGGAGGCGGACCTGACGACGGCGGCGCTCATGGCGGCGGGGGGCGTGGCGGGCGCGATGCTCTATCGCCCGTTCGTCCGGACCTTCATCGAGCGCCCCGAGCCGGAACCGGAGGCGGCGTTCGCGTCGACCTAGAGGCAGCGCAGGAAGGAGAGGGGCAGGTATGGCCGTTCGCCGGATCGCAGCGCTGTTGGCCTTGGCGTGTTTGGCCTCCGAGGCGCGCGGCGGGGAGGCCGAGCGGGCGCGCGAGGCCAAGGCCCTGGCGGACGCCACCCGCGCCCGCTATGGCCAGGGCTACGAGACGCGCCTCGACGCGAAGCGCCACATCGTGTACGTCTCGGCCCTCGACCGCGGGGCCACGGATTACGTGGTGCGGACGCTCGGGGCGTACTTCGACGCCCAGCGGACGTATCTCTTCCCGAAGCCGCTCCGCTGGAACATCGTGGTCGTCGTGCCGACGGCGGCGGACTATCGCCGCGAGGCCCCGTCGGACGGGATGGCCGGCTACTATGACGCGGCCACTCGGACCCTGACGACGATCAGTCTGACCGACACGTTGCGGCACGAGTTCACGCACGCCCTGCATCACAACGATCAGGCGGCGGCCGGCCAGCGCCATCCGACGTGGATCATCGAGGGTCTGGCGTCGCTCTTCCAGTCGGCGAAGGTCCGGGAGGGGCGGATCGAGGTGGGCCCGGGGGCGGACCTGAAGATGCTTCAGGGGGCCCTGCGCGAGGACCGTGTTCCGGACCTCGAGGCGCTGATGGCCACCGACCCCGCCGACCTCGCGCGCGACCCCGAGCTCGCCTATGGCGCGCTGCGGTATCTGATGCTGTACCTGCACCAGGCGGAGAAGCTCCGCCCGTTCTACGAGGCCTACCGGGAGGGGTACGCGGCGGACCGGTCGGGGCGGCGGGCGCTCGAAGAGACGCTGGGCGAGCCGCTCGATGCGATTGACGCGGCGTGGCGGAAATGGGTCCTTGAGCAAGAGCTGCCGTGGGAGCCGGGCCGAGGCCGCACGGCGCACCTCGGCATTCGCATGGCCCCGGCCGAGGGGGGCGTCCGCGTGAGGGGTTTTGTGGGGGGCAGCGCGGCCCAGCAGTCGAAGCGGCTCAAGGTCGGGGACCTCATCCGCTCGCTCGGCGGCCGACCCACCCCCACGCCGCGCGACCTCACGGCCGCCGTCCGGGCCTCGATGCCCGGCGAGATCGTCGAGATCGAGGTGGTCCGCGACGGGGAGACGAGGGTCCTGCGGCAGGTGCTGGGCGTGACCCGTCCGTAACCGGGCCTATGCCGGGGCCGGGCCGTAGGCGCACTCGACGTCCGCGAGGCGATCGAGGGCGTCGAGCTGGGCCTCGACCGGCCCGAACCGGAAGCGTTCCAGCAGGCGTCGGAGCTTGTCGCCTGTCTTTGCCAGGTTGACCCGGTGTCGCCACCGCGACAGGCGCGACATGGGCAGGACGGGCTGGTCCGGGTCGAGCTCCCACGGATGCAGGTAGAGCATGCCGGGATAGCCGCGCCGACCGGCCGCGCGGAGCGCCGTCGCCACCGCTCCCAGCGGCAGCAGGCGCAGATAGCCTCCGCCGCCCACGGGCCAGTTCCGCCCGAGAATCCGAAGCGTCAGCGGGGGGATTTCCAGGATGCGGCCCCCGGCGGGGCCCACGGCCCGATGCGGCCGGGACGGCGCGTCCGGCACGCCGTAACGGTCGTGGCGGACGGGGAAGACCGAGGAATCGTAGCGAAAACCCGCCTCGGCCAGGACGTCGAGGGCCCAGGCCGTGGTCCGCGTGACGGAGAACGTCGGGGCGCGGTAGCCGACGACGGCTCGGCCGGCCAAGTCCTCCAGCCGGCGGCGACTGTCCTCCAGATCGCCGCGAAAGGCCTCGGGCGTCAACCGGTGCAGCATGCGATGATCCGTGCCGTGGGAGGCGATCTCGTGGCCGGCGGCGGCGATGCGCCGCACCACGTGCGGCTCGTGTTGCGCCACCCAACCGAGGAGGAAGAAGGTGGCCTTGAGGCCCCGCGTCTCGAGCATCTCGAGGATCGTGTCGGCGGGGCGATCGAGGCGGCGCTCGAGGCTCGACCACCGGTCCCGCGGGACGCCGGCAGCCGCGGCCTCGGCCTGGAAGTACTCCTCGACGTCGAACGAGAGGAGATGGACCGGGGTCGCGTCGGGCGCGGGGCCGGGATGGCCGTCGCGGCTCACGACTTGGGTTTCTCCAGGGCTTCGAGGGCCTCGCGGGCGTGCTGGGCGATGTCGGCCTCCGAGGGCACGAGGCGGCCGTCGGCCTCGGCCTGGCGTGCGATGTCGTCGGCGCGGGCCAGGTGCCACCGGGCGAACTGCTCGAATCCCGCCGCCGCCTCGGCCATCCCGAGGTGATAGTGGACCTCGACGGAGCCGGGCATCCGGCGCACCGCCTGCCGGAGCTCGTGGCGGGCCGTCTCGCGGTGGCCCTGGAGATGGGCGATCCATCCGAGGGTATCGCGGAAGGCTGCGGCTTGCGGCGTGGCCTTGACGGCGGCCTCGGCCCACTCCCGGGCCTTGGCCAGCATTAAGGGATCGTCGCTGTGGAGGCGGCTGACGAGGTAGGCGGCGTTGTTGGCCGAGGCGGGGTTCTTCGTCGCCTCCCACAAGCGCACGTGCAGGGGCAGGGCCTCGGTCAGGCGGCCGGCCTTTTCCAGGACGATGGCGCGCAGCGCGACCAGGGCGGGGACGTCGTGTTCGATCTCGGCGGCCTGCTTCAGGACCTCGGCGGCCTCGTCGAGTTCCCGCTCGCTCATGTGGAGCGAGGCCCGGACCATCAGGGCCACCAGTCCGTCGGACGGCTGAATGATCTCGAGGACGCGGCGGAGGCCTTCCGGGTCGCCGCCGGGCGCAGGGGCCGCCAGTCCGCCCGCCCACTGGCAGGTCGGGCGGGCCCTCAGGACCTCCAGGGCCACCTCCCGGCCGAACTCCGGCAGGCCCAGCTCGCCGGCCAGCGTGGCCCGGAGCAGCTCCGCGGCTTCCGCCGCCGCTGCCTTCGGATCGTTCTCGGCGGCGTCCACCATCTCCACCACGGCTTCCCGCCCGATGAACCCCTCCGGCGCGAAGCCCTCGAGGGTGGCCTGGGCGGCGGCGACGTCGCCAGCCGCCAGATGCGCCAGGAAGAGGTACGCGAGGGGCAACTCCTGCGGCGGGTCGGCGTCGGCCAGGCGCGTCACGAACGCCTGCAGCCGGGTGTGCCACCCGGCGGCCGACGGCGCCGGATGCGGCGCCAGGGCCAGGGCCGCAAAGACGTCGCGCGGGGTCATGGTGTCGTCCTCCGGGAGACGGGCCAGCGCCGCGTCGGCCTGATCCGCCGGGGCGAGGATGGCGGCCAGGAAGCGCCAAAGCGGCGCCCGGTTCTCGGTTGCTTGCGAGAGCTGCGCGCAGAGGTCCGCCGCCCCGGCCCGGTCGTCCGCCCCCAGGTGGATGCGAATGGCCTGCACCGACAGGCCGGGGGGTACACGGGCGACGGGTCGGTCGGCGAAGAAATCGCGGTACGCTTTCAGGGCCTCCTGCGGGCGGCCGGCCTCGACGAGCGCTGCCATCCACTGGTCGACCACGGTCGGGTTGGCAGAATGGTCTTCGGCCAGCTCGGCCAGCACCGCCGCCTTGGCTTCGGCGGTCGGCTGGACCTGGGCCAGGACCTGTTGGGCGGGCAGGTGCTGCGGCACGTAGGTCGGCACGCGCGTCAGGACTTCGGCGGCCCGTTCGTTTTCTCCGAGGGCGGCGTAGGCGCGGCCGACGGCCAGGGTGATGCGCGGATCGCCCGCCAACGGGGAGTTTTCCAGCACCGTGAAGGCCTCGATGGCCCGGGCGGGCAGCCCCCACCCGGCCATCATGCGACCGCGCTCGATGGCGGCCAGGGCGTGGCCGGTCTGGCCCATGTCGGCCAGGCGGTCGAGGGCCTGGAGGGCGTCGCTCGGCCGATCCTCGGCGTCGAGGGTCCGGGCCAGAAGGATGTGGGTACTGAAGTTGGACGGATGGAGCTCGATGGCCTTGTGGTAGGACTCGACGGCCTTGCCGCCTCGCCCGTCGCTGACGAGCACCGCGGCCCGGAGCAGATGGGGGGTGGGGTCCTTCGGGTCGAGGGCCTCCAGACGCGTGCATAGGGTCAACGCCCGGGCGGTGCGTCCCATGCGTGCGTAGAGCTGCACGGCCTGCTGGAGGAACGAGGTGCGTCGGGTTTCGAGGGCCTCGTCCACGAGCGCCCCGAGGATCTGGTCGGCCTCGTCGACGTGCTCGAGCGACGCCAGGAGGGTGACTTTCTGAATCTGGGCGATCCGTCGCCAGTCGTCGTCGGTCGCCAACTGGTCGAGCTCGATCAGCGCGCGGTCCGGATGGCCGGCGGCGACCAGGGCCCGGGCCCGAAGGAGGCGGGCCCGGTTGCGGCTTTCCTCGGGGGCGTCGGGCCGGCTGGCCAGACGGCCGTAGGCTTCCGCGGCGCCCCGCGGCTGGCCGATCCGTCCCAGGAGCCATCCCAGCGCCAGGTCCACGAGGTCGCGGCGGGCGCCCGGGACGGCCCCGAGCTCGATCTCCACGGTCTCGGGGGCCATCGTTCGCGCGAGCACCGCCGCCAGCCGAAGGTAAGCCAGGAACTGGTCGGGGGCCCGCCGCACGGCTTCCCGAAGCTGCTCCTTGCATTTCTGATGCTCGCCCATCGCCTGGTAGGCCAGGGCCAGCAGGGCCCGGGCGTCCGCGTTGTCGGGCGTCTGCTCGAGTTCCGCCAGACAGATGTTGATGCACTTCTCGGGCGCGCCGCGCTTGAGGTGGGTCATGGCGAGCGGCAGGCCGGGGCGGCCCTCGTCGAGGAACTGCTGGACCATCTGCTCGATGCTGATCTCGCCGCGCACCGCCCGGATTTGGCTGAGGAGCAAGGCTGCGTCGGCGTTTCCGGGGTCCAGGTTGAGCACGTGCCTCGTCTCGGCCTCGGCCTCCTCCACGAGGCCCGTGTTCAGGAGGGCCCGGGCCAGCGCCAGGTGGACCGGGGCGCTATCGGGCGCGAGCTCGGCCGCCCGACGGTAATGCTCGGTGGCGCGGGCGGTGCGGCCGGTCCGGACGTAGAACTCGCCGAGGGCCGTCTGGAGCTCGATGCTGTCCGGTCGACGGTCGGTCTCGGCCTCGAGGATGCGTTCCGCTTCCTCGGCCTCGCCGAGCAGCATGCGGGCTCGGGCCACCTGGATGGCCGTCTCGGAGCCGGCCTCGACCTCGGCGGCCTTTTCGGCGGCCGTGCGGGCCTGCTCATTCCGTCCCAGGCGGGCGTAGCCCCGGCTGACCTCGACGAGGATGCCGGGGTCGGGGGGCTCGCGCTTCATTGCCTCGTCCAGGAGATCGCGGGCCAGCTCGGGCTGTTTGTTCCCGATCGCCGCCTGCACGATCAAGCGGAGCGATGAGGGTGTGTCCGGGCGCAGGTCGTAGCATCGCCGGGCATGCTCGAGGGCCTGCTCGTACCGTTCCTCCTCAAGGAATGTCTCGGCCAGGAAGCGATGGGCGTCGAGGTGGTCCTTGTCGATGGTGGCGATGATCGTGCGCATGGCCTCGCGGGCCAGTTCCTTCTTGCCGGTTTTGTGGGTGGTCAGGGCATACAGGTAGAAGGGCTCGGCCCAGCGGGGGAAGTCCATCTTCAGGGCATAGAGGACCTGCTCGGCCTCGGCCCACTTGCGTTGCCGGACGAGGCCCCGGGCGCGAATCATGCGGGCCCGGCCCTGGTCCTCGACCGCGACCCCCTCCCCGTCGAGGGCCTTCCGGACGCACGCTTCGAGCGTGTCGTAGTCGGCCAGGCCCAGCGCCACCTCCGCCCGGGCCAGGAGGGCCTCGGTGGCGTCGGGATGGTTCTGGAGGATCCCGTCCAGGGCCTCGGCGGTCCGGGCGTACTCGGCTTCCGAGGGCGTCTCGATCTTGCTGAGGGCGTACATGACGACCAGCGTCCGGGCCAGGGGCGGGGCGTTCTCGGTGTCCTCCATGGCCTGGCTCAGTTGTCCGATGGCGTCGTCGTCGTTCCGCTCTCGGGCGAGGCGGATGAGCGGATCGACGACGGGCTCGCGCCCGGGATCCTCGCAGGCGACCGCCAGGAGGAGGCGGGCGGCGCGGTCGAGGGTCTCCTCGGCCCGGCGGTCGGCCTCCTCGGCCCGGCGGCTGTGCTCGACGCGCTCGGCCTCGGCGCCGGCGCCGGCGGCCACGGCGGCATCCTGCCGGCGGCGGGCGGCCAGAAGCCGCTGGGCCTGGCCCAGGCCGAGGGTACGGAGGGCCAGCGACTGCCGCACGTCGAGCTCCCCCTTGGGATCGTCGGCCTCGAACTCGGCGAGTGTCCGGATGGCTTCGCGGAGATTCTCGATGGCGGTCTCGATGGCGTCGGCGTCGGCGCCGGCGGCCCCGCTCGCCAGGATGCGTTCGGCGGGCTGGATGTGGCTGTCGGCCAGGGCGATGGTCAGCGGCTGGCTGTCCGGGTGCCGCGCCAAGCCCTCCTTGAGCACGGCCCGGGCCTCCTCGATCCGTTTCAGGCGGAGTTGGGATCGCCCCTCGACGTAGTAGCTGCGCCAGTTGTCCGGTTCAAGTTCACGGTAGGCGCGGGCCAGCTCGATCGCGCGGTCGTAGTTCTTGGCCCGGAGGGCCACGTCGGCGCGGGCGATCATTTTGGCCGGGCTGTCGGGCCGCAAGAAGACCCACAAGCCCACGGCGGCGCCCGTTACGAGGCCCGCGATGAAGAGGATGAGAACGATGCGTCGAATCATGATCCACCTCCGGCTGAGTCAAGCGCACGGTCCAGATGCGGAATGGCGACGGCCATGAGCTGGGCGGCCCGCCGACGGGCGCCGTTCAGGTCGTCGCCGATCTCCGTGGTGACGCGGACCAGGGCCCCGCCCGCGTCCCGATGCAGCAGCCCGTTGACGACGACCTGGAGCTGCTGAACATAGAAGCTGGTCGTATACCGGTCGCCGCAACGGTAGCAGTAGAGGAAATAGATGCGGTGGGGTCCGGAGTGCACGACCAGCTCCCGGAGCTGGAGCTCCGGGTGGCCGGGCACGTCCCGGAGCACCACGTCCCCCTTGTGGCTGATCTCCTGTCCGCTGCCCTCGATACACATGTCGGGCGGGTGAATGCCCAAGCGGTTGTCCTTGCTGAAGATGACGCAGAAGCTCACGTCTTCGTTCTGGCCATCCACGGCCACGTAGTGTCGCTGAAGGTAGTCCGGCCACTCCAGGATGGTGAGCGTGGCTTCGTCCAGAGGAAGCTCGTAGCCCCGCCACCGGCGGCCGCCGAACTCGAGCTCCTCGGGCAAGGCGTTCTGGACGGTCTCCTGGTCCCACCGGGGCGGATCGGTCAGACTGAGCCACCAGGTAGCCGCGCCGACCCCGACGAGGATCGCCGCACAGGTCACGCCCCGGCCGCCCCCCAGCGCTTCGGTCAAGCGGTCCCACTGGCCGTCGCCCTCGTCTTCGCGGGGGGCGTCGCCGAAGAGGGGGCGGATGTTGGCCGGTCGGCCGACGGCGGCCCGTCCCCACAGGATGAGCTTCTCCAGCGAGAACATGAACCCGAAGGCCACGGCGTAGATCAGGAGGCCGGAAACGTCGTGGTACCAGCCCGTGGCCGTCGCCGTGTCCCAGACGTCCGCCACCCCCACGAGGCTTCCGACGCGGATCGTGTTCGAGATGAGCGCCACGGGCACGCTCAGGGCAAACAGGCCCAGGCGCCACCCGCCCCGCAGCTTGCAGACGTAGGCGTAGATCGCCCCGAAGGCGAGCAGGCTGATCAGGGTCCGGAGGCCGTTGCAGACGTTGGCGATGACCAGCGACTTCCCGTCGGCGAGGAAAACCTGGTTGCCCATCCGCTCGGCGACGATGCCCAGCAGGTTGGCGAGGCCGACGCCCCACTCGGCCGCAACCATTTTCAGCCGGAAGTTGATCTCGCCGATCGAAACCTCCGGCAGCGGGACCATGAAAAAGAGGAGCGCCCACGGGAACCACAGCCGCCGAAGCGCCCCCCAGCCCCAGAAGAACAGAACCAGCCCGGCCAGCACTCCCAGCAACGAGTACCCGCTCGCGAAGGTGATCCGCGCAAAGGATGCCGCCAGGTGGATGCCCAGACTGCCCGCCAAGACGGCCAGTCCCAGCCCCCGCCGCGGACGCACCGGCACCTGCGTGTGCCGCACCAGCAGCACCGCGATCACCAGGCTGACCAGCGGCACGAGGGGGGCGTGGGTGTAGTAGCTCTGGCCCTCCATGATCTTGTCATAGAGGCCGAGCTCGGCCCGCCGCCACGCCGGGAACCACCGCTGCCCCATCACGTGGAACGTGTTCGACTGGACGAACGGATTGGCGTAGACGGCGACCAGGCCGAGGGTGATGGCGGCCCATACCGCGACCGATCTCCAGTACCGCCTCGCGTTGGATGCGTCCTTGGCCATCGTGCCTCACTGTTGCCCCTCGCCGTGCAGCGGTGGCGGGGGTGTTCACGGACAAGGTCCCCCCTCCGGAGGGCCCCTGTAAATATCGTCTATTTCCGGGCTTAAGTCAAACCCGACCGGTCCGCATCCATTACCGCGATAGTTCAAACAGCAGCGCTTCCCAGGGGTTCCAGGTCGCCCGGATCGTGCGGCCGGGCGGCAGGTCCTCGCCCGTCCTCAGGTTGCGTCCCTTCGTGAAGGGCTCGGCCAAGACGATCTCGACGTCGCGCGGCTCGCCCGTCATGCCGTGGACGGCCCCGTCCCCGTCCATCTCGGCGTGGCGCGAGGCGTTCTTGATGAGGCCGAGGACCGTCGTCTCGCCCCGTCGCCAGTAGAGGAGCTCCGCGAGGGGCACCAACGCTTCGTCCGCGATGACCCTTGCGCGCGGCACGAGGCTGCTCTCGGCGAGGAGCGTCGTCAAGAGCTTTCGCCATCGCTCGCCGGTTTCCGAGAGGCGGAGGCCGTGGTCCACGTAAGCCAGGGGCGTCAGGTTCAGATAGACGGCCCGTCCGCCTCCCGGGCGGCGGCGAATGACGACGTCGGCGCTTCCCGCGCGGGCCCCCGCCCGGCCGCCGGCGGCGCGGGTGCCCCGCTCGTACACGACCATCCCCTCGTGTCGCAGGGCCCCGTCGTACGAGAGGCGCTCGAGGAAGGGCGCGCGGTACTTCTCGCCGTCGATCTCCGTGATGTGCCGCCCGTCGAGGTAGCCGGGCCCTTCGTCGCGGCGGATGCCGAAGAGGTCGTCCAGAACGCCGCGCGGGCGCCCCACGCCGCGCGCGTCGAGGACGCCCGTCAGGTGGTCCGCGATCACCGTGCCGCCCCCCGCGACGAAACGCCGCACGGCGTCGGCCTCGTCGTCGGCGAGGGCGATCGCGCGATTGAGAATCAGCACCCGCGTGCCGCCACGCTCCAGCTCTCCTGTCGCCACCTGGTCCGCCGTCACGATCTCGAACTGGAAGCCTGAGTCCTCCAGCAGCTTCATCCACGCGACGCGGTTGCGCCCGGCGGATTGGCAACTGTTGTCGAGGCTGCTCGATCGGTTCGGCCACGTCCGGCCGTGCGTGACGACGTCCATGACCCACGATGCCTGGACCGACGGGTGGCTGTAGAGGAGGGCGATCGGGTCGGGGTCGAAGCGGACGTCGGGCCCGAGGATGGCCTCCGAGACGGGTCCCTGGACCTCGCGGAGCGTCGGGGCGAGGTCCACAAGGAACGGCGCGAGCCGCCCCGGTTCGCCCCAGTCGAACCACCCCTTGTCCCCGCGGGCCGGCCAGGCGATCACGCCCCGGTTCCCGTGCAGGAGGTAGTACCAGAGGAACCAGGCGTCGCGTCGGGCGTCCCCGCTGGAGAACCATGTCTGGACGTACGGCCGCCGCTCCCGGCCCCAGAGCGACCGCAGGACCTCGCACGTGCCGCCGATGTCGTACGCCTCGATCCACTGAAGTGCCCCCGCGAGCTTCGCGTAATCGTAGCCGCCGTACGGGGCGGGCTGTTGGCTGCCCACGATGCCCGCGGGCGTCGACGGGTCCAGCCCGTTCGTGTACCGGACGAGCTCCGCCAGCGTCCCGGCGAACTGCGTGTCCATGTAGCTCCGCCAGTCCATCCAGCGGGCCAGGTTCCACCGGGCGAAGGGCGGGGCCGTGTGGGCCCGGCGCACGTCCTCGAAACTCACCGGCGCGGCGTCGGCGAAGCGGGCGAGGTCGGTCCCCCACGTGCGGTTGAGGTGCGCGATCGTCCCGTACTCGGCCGCGAGCCACCGCCGGTACGCGGCCACCGAGGGCGGCGAGGCGTCGACCTCGACGGGGCTCGTGAAGACCCCCAGACTCACCTCGTCGTCGAAGGCGTAGGCCACCACCGGCCCGCCGCGCGTGGCCGCCACGTTCCGCGCGAGGTGCCCCTTCAGAAGGTCCATCGTCCTCGGGTCCGCCAGGCTGTGCGGACGGGCCACGAGGCCGGGCCGGCGGAGGACCTTCGACCGGCCGGTCCGGTCCGTCAGGTGAAGGAGGCCCTTGTCGGCTGCGTGGTCGACGTAGTAGGGCAGTCCCTCGCGGCGGGCGAACTTGACGATGGCGGCCTTGCCTGCGCCGCAGTCGATGTGAAATCCCTCGAGGCCCACCCGGCGATAGAGCGGCAGGTCCTCGGGGGCGCTCGTCTTGTACTGCCAGACGAGGACGAGGAACCGGCTCCAGATCGGCTTCGGTGCGATCGGCGGCACGGCGTCGGCGGCGACGGCGGGCACCCAGGCCACGAGAAGCACAAACGCCGCCGCGATGCATTGTGCCCGGATGCCGCTCGGGCTATACTTCCGTGCGCGACGCCGACGATGTCGGAGAGACGAGTGAGCCAACGCGACCCAGCGAGCGAGGAGCGGCCGGTGCGCCTCGCGGCCGTCGGCGACCTGCTCCTGACGACGACCCCCGACGGCACGCCGCTTCGCGCCGCCGAGGCCCTGGCCGCCGGTCTGGCGCTCCTCTGGCGGGGCTACGACTGCGTCCTTGCGAACCTCGAATGCACCGTCGAGGCCGGGGCGGGCGTCGTGCCGACCGAGCCGCGCGTCATCGTGCCGCCGGAGACGATCCGCGCGGTCCTCGCGAGCGGTATCACGGTCGTGACGCTTGCCAACAACCACGCGTTCGACGGGCTGGAGGCGGGGTTCCGGAAGCTGCGGGGCCTCCTGGACGAGATGGGCGTCGCGCATTTCGGCGCGGGCGAGACGCGGGCCGAGGCCGCCGCCCCAGCGTTCGTCGAGGTCCGCGGTCTGCGCCTCGCCTTCATCGGCGCGGTTGACGAGCGGAGCGGACCGAACCGATTCGCGGGCCCCGAGAGCCCGGGCGTCGCACCGCTGGACGTCGAACGGCTCGCCACGGACGTGCGGCAGCTGCGCGAGGAGGTCGATCACGTCATCGTCTCGCTGCACTGGGGCGAGGAGCGGCTGCCGATCCCCTCGCCGCGGCAAGTTGGCAACGCCCGGGCCCTCGCCGAGGCGGGGGCGTCGCTCGTCCTCGGCCACCATCCTCACGTGCTTCAGGGCTTCGAGGTCCACGAGGGCGTCCCCATCGCCTACTCGCTCGGCAACTTCGTCGCCGACGACGTGCCCTTTACGAGCGGCGACCGCATCGTCTGGGATCGCCGCGGACGCACGGGCCTGTTGGTGGAGGCGACGCTGGGCCCGGACGGGGTTTGCGAGGCTCGCCCGCGGCCGGTCGTCGACTCGGGCCGGACCGTGACCTTCGACCCGAGCGGCATCGGCGACCGGATGGTCGGCCGCGCCGGCCGGGCCCTTGCGCGCGGGGTGACCCTCGGCCGCTACCGGCGCGCGTACTTCTGGGTGACGACGATGCGTCCCATCTTCGCGCATTTTCGGTGGTCTCGCCTGAAAACCCTTCGGTGGTCCAAAATCCGCCGCGCGCTGGCCTCGCTGGTGCGGGCCGGGCGGGCGGAGTAGGGCTACATCCCCGGCTTTCCCGTCTCCATCCGTTCCTCGGCCACGCGACTGATGACTGGCCGGTACTTGCCCGAGGGGGCCGGGGCGATGTCCTCGACGACCTCGACCTCGACCTCGTCGTCGCCGCCCAGGCGCTGCTCGACGGCCCGTGTGACGCGTTCGCACCCGTCCTCGGGGAAGTTCTCGTCCACGACCAGGAGGACCCGCAGCGCCCCGATCCGCTCCTGGCGGACCTGGAACTTGACGACGCCGGGCGTCGAGCGGCAGATGTAGATGATGAAGTACCCCGCCACCCACTTGCCCGCCCGCGTGACGACGAAGTCCGCGATCCGTCCCCCGCTGATCTCGATCCGCCCCAGGTCCAACCCGCACGCGCACGGGCCCTCGCCGAGCGTCACGATGTCGCCCGTCCGGTAGCGGATCACGGGCATGGCCCGACTGATCAGGCTCGTCACGACCAGCTCGCCTTCGCCGTCGGTCGGCTCGAGTGTGGCCGGGTCGATCGTCTCGAGGAGCACCTGCTCGTCGATGGTGTGCATGACCTTCTCGCGGCACTCGTGGCCCACCAGGCCCGCCTCCCGCAGGCCGTAGGAGTCGTAGCACGGGACGCCGAAGGCCTCCTCGATGATGCGGCGGTTCACCTCGCCGAGCATCTCGCTGGTGGTCGCGATGCACTTGAGGCCCCGGTCCCGGAGGACCGTCAGATCGAGGTCCAGCTGCTCGGCCATGCGGGCCGTCAGGACGAAGCTGTTCGGATAGCCGAAGATGCACTTCGGCCGCCAGCGCTTCCAATCCTCGACGAAGTCTCGGACGCGGTCGAGGGTGATCTCAAACCCGTTCGTGAGGGGCTCGTTGCAGAGCCGGTCGCGCCAGTGCTTGAGGCGGCCCTGGGTGTCGAGCTCGACGGGCGAGCCCCAGAAGTAGACCTCGCGGTCGCCCTTCTCGATGCCGATCCACCGGTGCCCGCGCATGCGGGCGGCGTTGATCGCCGCCTCGCGCGACGCGCTCGTATAGAACTGGAGGGCCTCGTTCGTCGACCCGCTTGTGCGGACGACCTTGAGGCCGGGGCCCTCGTCGCGCCAGACCATCTCCTCGCGCCGCGACCGGAGCGTCTCCTTCTCCAGGAGCGGGAACCGGCCGACGTCCCGGAGCGATCGGATGTCGTGCGGCCCGAAGCCTTCGGCGTCCATCACCTCGCGCCAATACGGCGTGTGGGCATGGGCCGCCGCGACCAGCGACTGCAACCGATCGAGCTGAAACGTCTCGCGGCGCTCGCGCGGCCCGTGCTGGCTGGCCTCGAGCTCGCGGAAGACGGCGAACGTCGGACGCTTCAGCACCCGCTCCTGGAGGCGGTAGATCGTTCGGGCCACGGTCGGCATCATCGTCGGCTCCCACTCGCGAGTCTCACGTCCAATGCGGCCGGTTCCAGGCCTGGACGGCCTTTCGCATGAGCGCCCGCCCAAGGCCCAGCCGCGGCGGCGGCGCCTCGCGCGGCTCATCGCGTCCGTCGGCGAGCGCCGTCGCCACGTCCGCGAACGTCCGCGCGCCGACGGTGTCCCTCACCTCGTCGAGCCAGCGGCAAAATCGCTCGAACCGCCGGACGACGACCCGGTCCGGCCGGCCTCCATCATACGCCAGGTTCCGGACCTTCAGGAGGCTGAACGGATGAAGGATCATCACCGCGTCGGCCCCGGCCTCGATGATTCGAAGCGTCGCCTCGCGCATCTCCGCGAACGAGACGCCCGCCAGGTCCAGCGGTTTCGCCGGGTGCAGGCCCGGGAAACGTGGCTGCGTGAAGCCCGAGAGCGCGAGCTCCACCACCTCGCCGTACCGCCGCGAACCGTTGTACGGATCGCCGGGCGGGAAGCGGCACTGGCCCCCCGCGTAGGGAAACGTGTAGCTCGAATCGAGCGCGAGGTCCGCCGCGGCCAGGGCTTCGAGCGTCGCCTCCGACGCCCCCATGTTGCCGGCCCGGAACGCCACCGGGCGCCGACCGGTCCAGGAGGCCAGGCGGTCGGCGCCCTCGGCAAAAAGCGCCGTCTGCATCCGGGGCCCCAGGTCGGCCATCGTGTCGGTTGGCGGGTACGGCTCGCCCCGCAGGTGCTTCGCGTAGAAGCTGTGGCACGGGTGGATGTGGAGCTCGACGTCCTGGCCGGCCTCGGCGAGGGCGTCCGTGATCCGCTTGCCCTCGCCGGGATAGCCCTGCTCCTCCATGAACGGCTCGACGAAGAACGTGCCTTTGAGGCTGTGTCGGCCGAGGACCTCCAGAATCCGCCCCAGACCCAGCGACCGGCCGCCGTACTCGCCCCACACGGCCCGCGCCGGCGGCACCGGCAGCGCCGACGGGTCCTCGAACGCGCCGCCCATGCTGCACTCGACGTCGAACGTGAGGAAGAGGCCCGGCTTCACGCGTCGACCTCCGCGGTCTCGGGGTTCCCGATGAGGTCGACGCGGCGGCTGCGGACCTTGGCGACCATCTGACGAAGGTCTGCCAGGAACGGCCGCGGGTCCCGCCACCAGAAGACGTCGTCCTTCGTCCATGGCCCCGAGTTCCAGAGGAACCGCAGGGCGGCGCTCGCGCGGCCGAGGCGACGCTGGTCGGGCGGCAGGGGGTCGCCTCGCATCATCCCCAGCATCCAGTTCGCATCGCCGCCCATGATCCGCGTCCGCATGCCCTGCCGGTACCGCGTCCGCTCCATCCGCTCGGGTTCGAAGCGGCCCTGCCAGAGAAGGTACGGCGCGTCGAAGCCCGCCATGATCACCGTCGGCAACCCGCCGATGAACCGCGGGTTGATCTCGAGGAAGATGTACTCGTCCGTCGCCGGGTCGTAGTGGAACTGGACTCCCGCGATGCCGTCCCACTGGAGGGCCTCCAGCAGCCGCACGGCGTCCCGCTCGAGCGGCTCATGGCGGCAGGTGACCCGCTGCACCGTCACGCCGCCCGCGAGCGGGAAATGGTGCTCGCCGATGTACTCGCCCACCATGAACGGCATGCCCTCGTGCATCAGGACCTGGATATGGTCCTCGACGCCCGCGTGGTATTCTTGGACGAGGACGTTCGACGTGATGGCCTCGACCTCTGCGGCCAGGCGCTCGAGCTCCGCACGATCGCGGGCGTAGGCGGCTTTCCACGGGGTCCGGCCCGTCTCGATGTTCTGGTTGCGGGTCCGAAGGACCAGGGGATAGTGGAGCGGGTCCTCGCCGGTCCGGGCGAGAAGGGCGTCAAGGGTCATGCCCTTCGCGACGGGCACGCCCAGCTCCTCGCAGAGGCGGTGCATCTCGTCCTTGTCGGTGGCCCGGCGGAAGCACTCGGCGGGCGGGCTGAAGACGTGGACGTCGGGCTCGAAGCGGTCGCGGTGGCGGATGAGCGCGGCATGGTAGGCTTCGGCAATGGCGAGGATGCTGCCGACGCCCCGCTCCCGCGCGAGCGCCTCGATCCGGTCGATCCACGCCCCCTCGTCGCTCGGGCCCTCGACGACGTGGACGCCGTCCGCAAAGCGGCTGCGCGCGACGAGCGCGTCGGGGCTGGTCGCGACGGCCTCCACGTGGAGGCCCGCCCGGCCCAGGCTCCGGGCCACCCACAGGCCGACCTGCGTGTTGCCGACGATGGCGAGGACGCGGCGGGGGTCGGTGGTTGTGTGGGTTGGGGTCATGCGCGGCCTCGGTCGGGCGTCAGAATCTCGCGATACAGGGCCAGAATCCGGTCCACCATCACGTCCATGCCGTACTGCGCCCGGGCGCGGCGGCGGGCGGCCTGGGCCATGCGGCGGCGGAGCGCTGCGTCCTCGGCGAGGCGGCGCATCCGGTCGGCCAGGGCTTCGACGTCGCCGGGCTCGATGAGGAACCCTTCGACGCCCTCGGCCACGGCCTCCGGCACCGCGCCGACGCGCGTGGCGATGACGGGCAGGGCGTAGGCCATCCCTTCGAGGATCGCCATCGGCAGGCCCTCGGCGTAGCTCGGGAGGACCAGGACGCCGGCCGACGCCAGGGCCGCCTCCTTCTCGGGGCCCTGGATGAGGCCAAGCAGCCGGGCCCGCTCCGCGCACCCGCAAGCGGCGATGTGGTCGAGGAGGGCCTGGCGGTCGCCCGCGTCGCGCTCCCCGCCGGCCAGGAGCACCTCCCCCGGGCCCCCGTTTGCAAAGGCCCGGGAGGTCGCCTCCACCAGGTCGTAGGCCCCCTTGCGGCGAGTCAGGTTCCCCATGAAAAGGAACCGCGGCGCGCGCTCGGTCTCGGCGGCCGACGGCACCGGCACGCCGTTCGAGACGACGGCCCACCGGGCCCGCCGTTCCAGCGGCGCGAGCCGTTCACGCGTTTCCTCCGACAGGACGATTACCCGCGACGCCGCGCGCAGCGCGAGCGACAGCAGGGCCTTCTTAAGCGGCGGCGCGTCGCCCAGGAACGACTCGAACGTCCCGTCGTGCACGTGGAACACGACGTGGGCCCCCGCGAGGCGCGCGACCGCCGCGTGCACCATGTCGCGCCAAAAGGTGAACAGGGCGCACGTCTGGAAGTGCACGATCCGCGACCGCCCGCGGACGATGAGGCCCGCGACGTCCGCCAGCAGCTTCATCTGCGCCGCGACGCCCCGGGCCAGGGGCCGTCCCTCCGGCGTGGCCTTGCCGTTCTCGCGGACCGTCAGGCGGCACCGGCGCGCCAGCGCGCTTGTGCGGAGGTTCTCCGTCACGGTGGCCATGCCCCCGATGGGCGGCGGGAGCGGCCCGAGCATCAGGACGCGCGGCCGGTTGGCGACGGGGTCGAAGCCGCGGGGCTCGACGGGCGTCCTGAGCCCGCCCTCGGAGACCCGCGTATAGAGCTCCGCGTACGTCTCGAGCATCCCTTCGAGGCTGTAGGCGTCGCGGACGCGCTGCCGACCTGCGGCCTCGAGCTTCCTTCGTGCTTCGGCATCGCCCGCGAGGTCCGACAGAACCTCTGCAAGACCCGCCTCGTCGCCCGGCTCGACGATGCGTCCGAAGGCCCCTCGCCCCAGGATTTCCTCGACCCCGCCCACGCGCGTCGCGACGCACGGAAGGCCGCAGGCCATGGCTTCCAGGAGCGCGTTGGGATGTGCCTCGCTCGCGCTCGGGAGAGAGAAGACGTCGAGCGTCCGGAGAAAGCCGGGCACGTCCTCGACGTGGCCCGGCAGGTCGAGGTGGGCGGCATAGTCGAGCGACCGGGCCAGCTCCTCCAACCGCCGCCGCTCGGGGCCCTCGCCCGCGATTCGGAGTCGGCACGCGACGCCGGCAGCTCGCATGGCCGCACACGCCCGCACGAGCAGGGCGTGGTTCTTGACGGGGGTCAGGCTTCCCACGGTTCCGATGGCGATTTCCCCGTCCGGCTCGCGCGCGACGGGTCCCGGCCGGAACCGGTCGACGTCCACGCCGTTGGGGATGATGCCGACGCGGTGCCTGGGCCAGCCGAACCGTTCGACGAGCATGTTCCTGGCGTTTTCGCTCACCGTGAAGAGGCAGGTAGTCATCCGGCTGAGGGCGCGGAACGCCAGGCGCCGCCGCAACGGCGTCTTGCGCGGGTCGGCGAAGCCGTGGAAACTGAAGATGAGGGGGACGGGCGGCCAAAGGGCGAGTCGCGCCAGGGCCACGTCCGGCCACCCGCCCCAGTTACGGGCGTGGATGACGGTCGGGCGGACCTCCCGCATGAGCCGCCACAGCCGCCACGGCAGGGCCGGCTCGTTCGGCCTCGACCGCAGACCGTGGACCGGCACGTCCGGCGGAAGCTCGGGCGCGAGGACCGGGTCGCCCTTCAGGGCCACGACCGAGTGGCGCAACCCGTCCCGCCCCTGGAGCCCGCGAATGATGCGCACGAGCGTCAGCTCCATGCCGCCCGGAACCAGGCCGGGGACGACGTGCAGGATGTGGGCGTCGCCTGCGGGCATGATCACTCCTCGGGGACCGAGCCGGCCACCGGAATGTCGGTCTCGCGGAGGGGGCAGGTCTCGAGCTCGACGTGTCCGGCCCACCCGGCGGGCGGTCTGAGACAGCGCACGGGCCGGACCTCATGCAGGGCCAGAGACGCGTCGGCGTCGTCGCGGACGAAGCGCATCTTCTCGGCGAGGCCGTCGCGCTGTGCGAGGCCGTTCCGGACGAGTGGAATCTTCTCCGGGTCGAGACCCGCCAGCCGTGCGGCAAAGGCGTCCACGGCGGCGGCCTCCGTCCCCGCCAGGACGAGGCCGAGCGGCGCCGGGTCGGGGACCAGCGGCCCTTCGCCCTCGCCGGCGACGATCGCGTCGACCAGGTGCAGCACGCGCCGCTGAGGCTCCGGCGCGAGCGTCCCGTCCGGCCGCGCGAAGACCAACACGCGATTCAGGTCCAGCACGGTCCGCCAGACGGTATCGTTGCCGAACCAGCTCCCCTCGGTGTACGGGTCCGGGGCGGCGCTTCGGGCCACCCGCCGCGCGACGCGAAGGACCAGCCGGGCCGTCGCCCGCAGGCCGGGGCTCGGGTCGGACTCGACAAGGTCCGTGCAGTGCGACGCGAGCCGCTTCCATACGCACCGTCTTTCGTACTCGTCGCCGCCCTCGTCGACGGGGCCTTTGCGGTGGTGCGGCAGGTAGTCCTTGCTCCCGTTGATGCCGACGACGTTCTTCAGGGCACACGTCAGGCCCGCCTTGCGATGGGTCTTCAGCTTGGGGACGCTGACGACGGTGTCGGAGGCGAGCACCGATCCGGCGATGAGGTACTCGTGGCGCCCGCGCGCGTGGTGCGCGCGCATGACGGCCGGGTCGTAGTTCGTGACGCGGAACCGCTCGAAGGCCTCGTCCACCGGCCCGAACAGGCTCTCCGCGCCGAGGTCCACGGTCGCGTATCCGTCGGGGTCGCCGTCGAGCTTGCGGTGGCCGACGATGCGGCCGCGCGCGTCCAGGTCGCAGACGTTCTCGCGGAAGTCGCGGACCGTGATCTCGATGCCGCCGGCGTCGAGACGGTCGAGCAGTTCGTGGATGCGCGTCTGGGCGAAGAGGCGTCCCCCGTCGGCCGATTGGAGGGGGGCGTCCCCGACGATGACGCGGCCATCGCCCTTTAAGGCGAGAAGCACGTAATCGAGGACCGCGCGGAGCACGCTCGTGTGCGTCCGCAGGCACGGCCCCGGCCCGCCGTCGGCCGCATCGTGGCGGACCCAGTTGGGCTTGACGAGGACCCGCTGCCCGGGTTCGATGAGGTCGCCGAGGGGGTCCCACTCGGGTGAGCCCGCGCGGTCCCGGTCGAAACCGAGACGCGCAAGCGCCGCCCGCACGGCCGCGTAGACCGGGTTGGGCGGGGCGACTGTCCCGACGCCGCGCCCCGCGAGCTCCGGGTACGCCTCCCCCGGGTCGTAGGGGAACTCGGGGTAGGGGCGCGCGGGGTCCCCGTCGCTTCGCGCCATCGCGACCCGGGGGTGGCTCATCCTTGCATCCTTCATCTGGAGCCTCCGTCGCGCGGGGCATGGCTGCTGACGGGCAGGAGCTTGCCCGTGCGCGATCGCTCGATCGCCTCGGCGTAGCGGAACGTCACCGGCACGTCCTTGCCGAGATGCTCGCGGACGATGCGGCGGAGGGTGGCGTCCTGGGCCTCGGTCTGGTCGGGCGTGCGCACGAGCTCGACGTCGACGGCGTAGTCCTCAGCCTGCACCACCCGATACGAGAGGATCCCGCAGTCCTTGAAGAGGTGCGGGAAGATCTCGCCGGGCAGCGAGCCGCCGTCCGGGAACCGGATCGTCTCGGTGACGCGTCCAACGACGCGCTTGAGCACCGCGTACCCCCGTCCGCAGGGGCACGTCTCGAGGGGGCCCTCGGCCAGGTCGCCGCTGTCGTACCGCAGGAACGGCATGCTGAACTGGTTCAGCCGTGTAACGACGATGCGCGAAAGGCCCGGCGCGTCCGGCGCCTCGACCAGCTCGACGAAAACGTTCTCCGCGTCGACGTGCAGGCCCCGATGCCGATCGCACTCCATGGCGATGAGGCCCATCTCGCGGCTTCCGTACCGGTCGAAGACGGGCCCGCCGAAAGTCTCCTCCAGCACCTCGCGCGAGACGTCGTCGAGGACCTCGGCCGCGCTGATGACCGCGCGGTCCGGGTAGCTCGGGCGGCGGCCCTCGGTCTTGAGGTACCGGGCCAGCTCCACCAGGGCGCTCGAGTACCCGAGCAGCGCCGCCGGGCCGAACCGCGTGAACCGGCGATGGGCGGCGGCCAGATCGTCGCGTTTCATGTGGAAGCAGTCGACGACGCACCGGTTGTTCAGGAGCTGGACGAGGTGGTCCTTGAGGTCCCGCCCCATCGCCCGCTCGAACCGGGCCGCCCCCCAGAGGTACGCCACGGGGTCCGCCAGGCCGACGCCGGCAACGGACAGGGCCCAGGCTTCGCCGGCGTTGGCGGCGAGGACGGCGTCGGCGTCGTTCCAGAAGTGGAGCGGTTCGCCGGTCGAGCCGCCGGTCGCCGTGGCGTGGAGTCGTTCGGGCGGGAAGTTCTCGGCCAGCAGGTCGCGCCCTTCGGCCCGGATGATTGCCTTCGTGAGGATCGGCGCCTCGGCGAGGTCCTCCGGCCGCTCGATATGGGGGGGGATCCGGCCGACCGCCGCCAGACGACGGTAGTACGGCACGTGCGTCCGCGCCGTTTCGAGCAGCGCGTTGATACGGTCGCGCTGACGGGCCCAGACCGCCTCGGGCGGGTCCCATTCCGCCCCGTCCCGGGCCGCCCGGGCCGCGCGAAACCGGCCCATGAACCCGCGCGGCCGGAGGGCCGGCGCGAGGGCGTGATAGGCGGCGGAGATCGCGGTTCGGAGTGCGTGCGGCACGGTCACGTGACCTCCACTTGCGGTCGGGGCGTCCGGCTTCGCGTGCGGGAGACGGCGCGTTTGCGGCTCGGCGCACCCTCCTCCAAGGGCTGCGCGACCGCGTTCTCGACGGCGCGGCTCAGGCACACGGGCAGCGCGAGCAGCCACCAGAAGACCTCGATGTACACGAACGAGCCGAAGAAGCCGCATATCAGGTAGATGATCAGGGCCAACATGGCGGCGTACGTGTAGAGGAGGAGGGGGGCGTCGGCCTTGGACCGGTGGCGCACGAGACGGGCGTGGGTGTTGCGCAAGACGCGGAAGGCGTTGACGATCAGCACGATGAGCACGATGAGCCCCACCAAGCCCAGCTCGGCGGCGCAGCGGATGAGCGTGCTGTGTGCGTCGCGATTCGCGTGGTTCGGCGCGTAGTGGCCGATGGTCTGGAGGAAGTTGCCCGGCCCGACGCCCAGCGGGTGGGCCGCGATCATCTTCAGGCCTCCCCGCCAGATGGCGATGCGGCTCTGGGCGGACTCGTCGAGTTCGCCCGCGGGGGAGTTCAGCGTGCTCATGCGGCCCATGAAGCCGACGTCGCCGAGATACACGAACCCGACCAGAGCCACGACCAGCCCGACGGCCACCGCTGCGCGGTACCGTTTCGGGGCCATGAAGAGGGCCGCGATTCCCCCGGCGGCCAGCGCGACGATCGCCCCGCGGCTTCGGGTCAGGATGATGGCGTTGCAGGCGAGCCCCCCCGCCGCCAGGCACGCGATGCGGGCCGGCCAGCGGCTCCGCATGAACTGGACGCCGATGATCGGCAGCAGGGCCGCCAGGTACGCCGCCAGGCTGTTGGCCTCGGCGAAGTCCGGGCCGCCGATCGTCTCGAGCCGCCCTTGCATGAACATGTACCGCGGCGTGTAGTAAGCCTGGAGACCGAGGATCAAAGCGCCGCTGGTGAAGGCCCAGAACAGGAGGTTCAGGTCTTGTTGCCTCGTCACGATGTGTGTTAACATGAGCGTGAAGATAAAAACTTTTGTGACCTTCATGGAGGGGTGATCCACGACCGCGCTTGACTCCCGCGTCGTGTCGCCCATCAGGAACGTGAGCCACACCACGCCCAGGAACACGAGCATCAGGACTTCCTGCTTCGTCAGGAGCCGGTCGCCCCAACGGAGCTTGCGATGGTGGAGCAGCAAACCGATGGCCGTGGCGGCTGCCAGCGTGAACGAGTAGCGCAGGTGGAGGTGGCTGATCGGGGCCTCCCACCACTGGCGTTCCGGTCCGATGCTGTAGTGCAGGACGTATCCCAGGACCCCCGCCAGCGGGAACCAGAGACACCCGACGGTGGCCGCCACAAAACCGGCCAGGAACAGCAAGGTCTTCAGAGGAGGCATCGCCGGTCTCCTGACGCTTCTTCAAGCACCTGCCGGGCCTGTTCCGCAACCCGGTCCCACGAGAACTCCTCGACCGCCCGGCGCCGGCCGGCCTCGCCCATGCGGCGGGCCAGCCCGGCATCCGTCAGCAGCCGCCGGCAGGCCTCCGCCACGGCGTCGGGGTCGCGTCCGTCCACCCGCAGACCCGTTTGACCGTTGACGACGGCGTCGCCGACCCCGCCGGCCTGGCCCGCGATCACCGGCACCCCGCAGGCCCCGGCTTCCAGGAAGACGATGCCGAAGCCTTCGACGTCCCGGGTCCCCTCGGACACCCTTCCCGCCATGACGAACACGTCGGCCAGGTGGTAGAGCCCGAGCAGGTCCTCATCGGACACTTCGCCGAGCAATCGGACGTGGTCCCCGACGCCGCACTCGCGCGCCAGGCGGCGGAGGTCGTCCTCCATCGGGCCCGTTCCCGCCACCGCGTAGACGGTGTCGGGGACCGTCTCGAGGATCGTCGGCAGGGCCCGGACGACCGTGTCCTGGCCCTTTCGCCACGTCACCCGGCCCACGGTCAAAAGCACTCGCTTGTCTTCGAGGCCGAGCCTCGCGGCCGTCCCGCCGTCCGGCAGGCCGGGACGGAATCGCTCCGGGTCGGTGCCGGGATGGACGATGCGGATGCGCTTCTTCGGCAGCCCGCCGCGGGCCAGGAGGTCGCGTGTGAAGCGGCTGTTGGCGATGATGCGGGCGGCCCCGCGATACGCGTGCCATACGCACCGGCCCTTGATGCGGGAGGTCATGCGGCGGGAGGAGGCGCGATCGAGGCCGGGCAGCCACGGCGTGATCTCCTCGCCGTGCGCGAAGATCAGCGCGGGCAGGTCTCGGAGGCGGCCCACGGCCGTCGCGATGAGCCCCTCCGGCAGGACCCGGGCGGCCAGCAAGGCCGCCGGCCGTACCCGCTTCGCCAGCCGGGCCGTCTGGATGAAGAGGTTCGCGTACAGGGCCAGGGACTCCGGTCGGAGGTACGCCCGGCGGTCGAGGTCCACCCGCCGCACCTCGACGCCGTCGATGGTCTCGGTCGCCGGGCGTTCCGGCGCTGCCGCCGTCACCACCGTCACGCCGCCGATCCGTTTCGCCAGTTCGTGCATGAGGACGATGTGCCCGCCCTTCAAGGGCAGATACTGCTCCGAGAGCAGAAGGTATCGCGGCTCACCGTTTCGCATGAACGTCCTCTCGGGACGGTTCGGCACCTGCGCCCCGCGGAGCCGAGGTGGCCTGCTCGATCGCCGTCATGACCTCGTCTCTCAGGCGCGCCAGGTCGAAGTGCGTCTCGGCGTAGGCGCGGACCCGGTCGCCGGCGGCTTGCCACGCCGCGGGCGCTGCCAGCCGCGCCGCCGCGTCGACCAGCCCCGAGGGGGAATCTACGCGGGCCGTCGCGGGGGCCATCTCGCGGAGCAGCCCCTCGGGCGCCGAGCCCTTCGCGATCGAATACAGAACGGGCAGGCCCGCCATGAAGTAATCGACGATTCGGGCCACCGGCGCAAAGCGCCCGTAGCAATCCATCGCGCGCGGCGAGGGCAGATACGCGAGATGGCCCGTCAGGAGCTTCCGCTCGAAGGTCTCCAGGTCGAGCCGCCCGGGGCACGTCACGCGTTCGCGCAGGCGGGACGGTAGCAGGTGGACATGCTGGCCCATGTAGAGGCACTCGAATCCGGGCACCCGTCGCTCAAGCGCCGGCCAGGCCTCGTCCAGAAGGGCGAGGGCCGGGTTGTCGGCGCTTCCCAGGCTGCCGAGGAGAATAAGGCGCGTCCGACCGTCGGCATCGGGCGGCGGCGACGCCCGCCCGCCGACCGTCTTCGCGAGCGCGACCGCCCGGACGTTGTCGGCCCGCACCTTCCGGGCCTGTTCGGCCATCGGCGCGCTCGCCGCGAAGACCGTTGCCGCCTCCCCGAGCAGCCGCCGGTAGCCGGGCATCCGCTCCGGGTCGAGGCCCTCGTCGTGGCAGAGGTCCATCAGGTGGACCACGTAGGGTCGGTCGAGGACGTCGAGGATGGAGAGGGCCTCGCGGGCCTCGGTTTCGCGCGCGACACAGACGTAGGCGACATCGCAACCCCACCCGCGGTCTCGGAGCAGCCGCTCGAGCTTGGCGGCGTTGACCCGGTCTCCGTCCCACCACGCCACCCCTAGGGCCCGCTCCGCAAGATCCATCAGTCGCCCGCCGCGAAGCCGCTTCAGGCCGGGCAGCGTCTTGAGGTAGTGGGCGTGGGGCAGGTCGCTCTCCGGCCCGGCGGTGCCCCGCCAGTACAGGTGTCGGACGTCGTCCCGGGCGCCCTCGAAGAGGCGCAGGATCTGGACGCCCGACCCGTGGCGGGCGCTGACGGCCGGTCCGGATAGAAGGGCGACTCTCACGGCCCTATCCCCTCGCCTCGGGACGCAGTCCGGGGAACCGTTTGACCCGGGAGACGACATGATCGTAGGCGGCGGTGCCGAGGAGGTACTCGGAAGCCGCCCGCACCACCCACGTCGGGTTGAAGAAGGGCCAGACGAGGACGGCCTTCATGAGCTCGCGCATCGCGAGGCCGCCCTTCTTCTGGCGGAAGTACCAGATGGCGTGGAACCGCAGGGCCGCGCCGTATCCGGCCCGCCAGATGGCCTGGCCGCGCCACCCGCGACCAAAGGTGTACCGGTGCTTCGCGTAATACACCTCGTGGTACCGGAAGCCTTTCGAGTGGTCCGTCATCGTGCGATGCTGCCCCCGGTGGACCCAGACGAGCGGCTCGGGGATGTGCTCGAAGCCGTAGCGGATCATGATCCGCAGCCACATGTCCGTGTCCTGGCACCGGCGGAGCGATTCGTCGAAGTACCCGAGCTCCTCGAACACCTCCCGCCGCACCATGACGCCGTTGCCGGCGGGAAGGTTCTCGTCGCGGAAGAAGTACCGGGTGACGTACCGCTCCTTGTCGATCTCGGTGTTCTCGAGAAGGACGCGGTCGTTGATCTCGTCGCGAAGCTCGGCGGCCGTGAAGCTGAGCATGCAGTCGGGATGGGCCTCCATAAAGGCGACCTGTTTCTCGAGCCGGTCGGGCATCCATCCGTCGTCGGCGCCGAGGAGCGAGATGAGGTCGGTGGAGCCGGCGCGGATGCCGGTGTTGAAGGCTCCGCCCGCGCCGCGGTTCTCCTGGCGGATGAGGCGGACGCGGTCGCCGTACTGGCGGGCCACCAGGTCCCCCGACCCGTCCGTCGACCCGTCGTCGACGACGATGATCTCGTCGGCCGGCCGCGTCTGAGCCAGGACGCTGTCGATGGCCGCACACACGGTCTCCCGCTGGTTGTAGACGGGGATAACCGCGGCGAGGGTCAGCCGGGAGGTTTCCGGTCGGGATTCAGGCACGACGCTCTCCTATCGCCCGATCCGCGCGACGCCGCGGTAGAGTTCGAGGAGCGGGGTCATCTGGCGTTCCATGTTGAGTTGGTCGAGGGCGGCGCGGCGGGCCCGCTCGCCCATCCGGCGCCGACCGGTTTCGTCCATCGAGAAGAAGCGGCGGATGTCCTCGGCCAGAATCACCGCGTCCTCCGGATTCGTGAGCCGGCAGGCGCCCGTCTGCGCCTCAATCCGCCGGTGGGGCGGCAGGTCCGACGCCAGCACGGGCAGCCCGTTCGCGAAGTACTCGAAGATCTTGTTTGACAGGGTCAGCCGATATGAGAGCGAGCGGTCCTGCGTCAGGACGACGCCCAGGTCCGCCGCGGCCATCAAGGCGTTGCGCTCGGCCTCGTCCCTGTGGCCCAGGAAACGGACGTTGCGGCAGCCCAGGTCGCGACGGATCTGCTGGAGCCCGGCCCCGTACGAATTGAGCCGCCCCACGAGCAGAACGTCCACCTCCGGGACGTGCCGGGCGCTCTCGACCAGGACGTCGAGTCCGCGGTTCGCCCAAAGGCCGCCCTGGTAGAGGACGATCCGCTGGCCGTTCTCGATGCCGCACGCCCGGCGGGCGACGTCGCGCGGCACGGTCGCTTCCGAGGTCCCTCGGCGGGGACAGTTCCGGACGACGAGCATGCAGCCGAGGCTATGGCGGCGCTTCAGCAACGCCGCCATGTCCTCGCTGACCGTCACGCACGCGGCGGCCTGCCGGACGAACGCCCGCTCGGCCATCTCCCAGAGGGCGACGGGTACGCGACCCACGCCGCCCATGCGTTTCCAATCGACCCAGAGCTCGTGCGAGTCGTAGATGAAGGGTTTCCCGCGCAGGCGCGCGCAGAGCCACGCGATCGGAAGGGTGTCGCAGTCGTGCGCATGGTAGGCGTCGGCCGACACGGCAAGGCCGAGACGAATCCGTTGGCCGAGGCTGACCAGCGTCCGCCGCCATCCCCATCCCCATCCGTGCAGGCGACGCATCAGACTGGGCCTTGCCTTTTCCGCGGCCGTCGCCGACGCGTCTGCGGACGGAGACGCCTCGCGGGGCGCGGCCGGCGATGCGGAGAACGTCCGGCGGAGGCCGAGGACGTGCCTCAAGGCCCCGGCCAGACGGCTGGACCCGACCTTGGGCCGCAGGAACTCCACGCCCCGCTGGAGGACGCGCGTCGGACCGTCCTCGTCGTGGTTCTGGCAGGCGACGACCGTCACGTCGAATCCCGCCTCGACCGCGACCTCGGCCTCACGCGTTACGCGCGGGTCCCGCAGGCCCGGGTTGTTGACGAACATGCAGACGCGCACGCGCGCGGGGCGGGCGATCGCCTCCACGACGGTGTCGCGGCATGTTGAGCGACTCGAGGTCATGTCCGTCACCGGTTCCGCCCGAGGGCCAGATAGAAGTCTAGGACGGGGCGGAACTGCACGTCCATGTTCAGCTCCCGGTCCACAAAGGACCGGGCGAGGGCGGCGAGCCCGCGCCGCTGGGCTTTCGTCATCCTGAAGAATGCCTGTATCTTGGCCGCCACGTCGGACGCCGACTCCGGGTCGGCGAGCAGGGCTGCGCCCACACGCATCAGCACCCGACGATGCTCCGGCAGGTCCGACGCCAGGACCGGAAGGCCGTGCGCGAAGTACTCGCCGTTCTTGTTGGCAAAGGAGTGCCGGTACGACAACCCTCCGTCCTGGATCAGGACGACTCCCAGGTCGGCCGCGCCCATCAGCGCCGACCGCCGCTCCTCCGGCTGGTGGCCCAGGAAGCGGACGTTGGCCGCACGGTGCTCGATCGACAGGGCGCGGAGCGACTCCGCGTACGGTGTGATCGGGCCGACGATGAGGACCGAGACCTTCGGCACGTGCGTCGCGGCACGGATCAGCGTCTCCAGTCCCCGGTAGGGCCACAGGCCGCCCTGATAGATCGTGACCGGCGCGTCGGGCCCGAGGCCCAGCTCCGCCCGGACCTGGGCGCGGCCGGCGAGGTGGGTGTCCGTCGGGAGCGCCCGCGGCCGCCGGGCGCAGTTCCGGACCACGGCCAGTCGCCTCAAGCCCAGTTCGCGCCGCAGAATCTCCGCCAGTCCCTCGCTGACCGTCACGCATAGGGCGCTCTGCCGGCAGAAGGTCGCTTCGAGCGCCCTCCAAAGTGCGAGGCGCCATCGGCCGGCCCCGCGCATCCGTTTCCAATCGACCCAGAGTTCGTGCGAGTCGTAGATGAAGGGTTTCCCGCGCAGGCGCGCGCAGAGCCACGCGATCGGAAGGGTGTCGCAGTCGTGCGCATGGTAGGCGTCGGCCGACACGGCAAGGCCGAGACGAATCCGTTGGCCGAGGCTGACCAGCGTCCGCCGCCATCCCCATCCCCATCCGTGCAGGCGACGCATCAGACTGGGCCTTGCCTTTTCCGCGGCCGTCGCCGACGCGTCTGCGGACGGAGACGCCTCGCGGGGCGCGGCCGGCGATGCGGAGAACGTCCGGCGGAGGCCGAGGACGTGCCTCAAGGCCCCGGCCAGACGGCTGGACCCGACCTTGGGCCGCAGGAACTCCACGCCCCGCTGGAGGACGCGCGTCGGACCGTCCTCGTCGTGGTTCTGGCAGGCGACGACCGTCACGTCGAATCCCGCCTCGACCGCGACCTCGGCCTCACGCGTCACGCGCGGGTCCCGCAGGCCCGGGTTGTTGACGAACATGCAGACATGAGGGCGCGCACCCTTGGGGCGGCGACGTCGGACGTCGTCTCGGGATGAGACGCGTGGCGTCATGCCTGGCCACCTCGCGCGCGGTCGTCCTTGGCCGCCGGGAAACTCGGGACCGTGGTCTGTGCGCGCATCACGGCGCTTGTTCCTCCGCCACGGCTTCGCTCGATCGGCGTCCGAGGACGACGCGCGCCGTCTCCCACACGTCCGCCACCAGCTTCGGATACAGCAGGCGCATGCCGGCCGCGTAGGCCGCCGCGCCCGCCGGCACCGCGGCCAGCAGAATCACGTAATCCGGCCCTTCCGCGAGGCACACCAGGCGCATCGTCCCCCACGCCGCCAGGCCGCAGACCGCCGCGCACAGCACGACCGGGCCCAGGGCGGCGAAGAACTGCCGCACCGGTGTATCGACCATCCGGAAGGCCAGCCCAAGGTAGATCACGTACGGGGCCAGGGATACCAGCATGCCTGTCGCCACGCCCACCATCCCGAAGAAGTAACCCAGGGTGGCCACGGCCGCAAAGGTGAACGCCAGCGTCGCCAGGCTGAACTTGAGGGGGATGTCCGGGCGGTTCTTGCAGAGGAAGATTGTGCCGACTCCTGAAAGGGCCGACCGCACCGCGGCGCTGCCGCACAGGATCTGCAGCGGAAGAATGGCGTCTACCCACTTCTCGCCCCAGAGGACGAGCACGGTCGGCCGCGCCAGCACCGCCAACCCCGTCATCAGCGGAAAGACGGCGATCGAGACGTACTGGGCGCACTTCGTGTAGCCCTTCGCCAGCCTCGCGTTGTCGGACTGGATCTTCGCCAGCGACGGGAAGAGCACCCGGCCGACGGGCATCGCCAGCCGGTTCACGATCATGTGCGGTATGCGGTAGGCGAACTCATAGAGGCCCAGCAGCGCCGGCCCCAGTAGCCGGCCCACCAGCAGATAGTCGATGTTGTGGTGGAAATACCCCGCCAGCTCCGAGCCGAACTCGTTGTAGCCGAAGCGGAACATGTACCGGAAGCTCTCCCGCCGGAACCTCAGGCTCGGCCGCCACCGGGCCAGGATGAGCGTCGCCACCCCCTGGCACGCCTCCGAGATCAGCATCCCGGCCACCAAGGCCCAGTAGTTCATGTCGTAGACCACCGCGAAAAGGATGGCCAGGCCCGCCTGGAGCATCGCGCCGCCGCACTCGATGATCTTCAGGGCCCCGAAACGAAGCTTTTTCCGCAGGATCGCGCCCGGCACGGCCCCCAGCGCCGTCAGCACGAACGTCAAGGCCACGGCCCGCATCACCCACGTGACCTCCGGTGTGTCGAAGAAGAGGGCCGCCAGCGGCGCCGCCGCCACCGCGACCCCGAAGAGCGCCCCCTGCACGGCGAACGTCGTCCAGAAGGCGGTCGAGAGGTCGTCCTCCGTCACGTCCACCTTCGCGATGAGGCCCGCCGTCGTCCCCAGGGTCCCGAGCCGCCGGATCAGGGCGTGGCCCAAAAGGGCCATTCCCAAGAGGCCGAAGTCCTCCGGGAAGAGCACGCGTGCCAGAACCGCGCTTGATCCGAGCTGGACAAGCGTCATCCATCCCGCGCCGGCGAACTGCCACAGGGCCCCGCGGCCGGCCGAACGGGTCAGCTCCCGGCTGCTCACGCCCCCGGCGGGCTTGGCGGCCGCGGCCCCGGGCGGGACCTCGGTTGGCGTCTTATCCACGAGTTCCGGCATCGTCTCTATCCGTCTAGGCGTCGGTCGCGCCGAGTTTGCCCACCAGCTTCCCCGCACGCCGCTTCAGGAACGCGACGTAGCGCCCCAGACCCATCGGCCAGTTGAACGGGACGGTCAGCATCTCCGGCCACCGCCGACCGACGAGGTCGTCCTCGAGGCGGCAGCGGAGGCGATACTCCCGGGGCAGGCTCATCATGGCTTGGTGAATCTCGCGATGGCAGTACGGCGACAGGCGGTAACACCCGTTGTGCGGGTTGTACTGAGCCGGTCCGCTCCAGCACCCCAGGTACTGCTCCAGGTAGTAGAGGCCCCAGATGGTCAGGGCGTTGGTTGCCGGCACGCCGGCGAGCCACGCCTCGGCGCGGTCCAGGATGGCGCGCGTGTGCGGCAAGCCACGGCGATCGAGGAGATCGGCGGGCGTGATCCGGCTCGATTCGGTGTCACCGCGTCTCCAGTGGAACCCCCGGCCCAACTCGCCGGCCATGCCGAGGAGCACGGGACGCCGCTCGGGCAGTTGCCCCATCGTCGCCAGGTTTTGCCATGAGCCTACGCAATCGCCTGTGCGCTGCATGTGAAGGCGCTTGTCGGCCTCTGTGGGGGTCTTGCGCGGCAGAACGAGGTGGTCCAGGCCGCAGCGCCGGGCCAGCTTCCGAGCGGCCTGCCGATCCAGCCGCCCTCCCTCGCTCGGTACGATCATCGTGAAGAAGGTGACGTGCGCGGCATGGTCCCGCGCGCAGGCCGCCATCAGCCGCGAGTCCCGGCCCGCGGTCAGCGACATGTAGATCGGTCCGTCGGCCTTGATGACGCCCGCGATCTGCCGCTCGACGAGCGCCCCGATCGCCTCGCCGGTCGCGTCGACGTCCCGCGTCTCGGGGATGTCGCCGGCGGGCCAGTGGCGCACGGGCTGCCAGGTCGCGAGGTCGAGGTAGTGGTGCGGGATCAGTCGCTCGATCCCCCGGCGGGGGGTGAGGCCGAAGGGGTAGAAGTGGTCGCTCTCCGGCACACCCAGCTCGGGCATCAAGCGCGTCTCGGCGTCGCGCGCCCCCGGAATCATGTAGAGCGAGGACGCCACGACCTCTCGCTCGCGCGAGTACACCGCCGCCAACGCTCCGCACGGACCCAGGTAGAAACGTGGGCCCGACGGCGCAAAGCGCACCGCGGCGAAGCGCCCCCCGTGCTCGGCGACCGCCGCCTCGAAAGCCTGTTTGAAGACGGCTTTCTTCCGCACCATCCGGCCGTCCGGACCGACGGCCCAACCGAGGAGCCAGCCGAGGAACGTCCCCTCGCCGTCGGTGATCTCCGCGACGGGCAGATGAGGGTGATGGCCGAGACGCCGGCCGTCGTGAGCGCGCACGGGCCACCCGTCCGGGATCGCGTCGGCGTCCCGGCCCAGGATAAACTGGTCGATCATCAGCTCGGCATCAAGTGTCACGGAGATGCCTCTCGCCGAAAGGCGTCCAGGCCGGCCGCATAGACGGCCTTCAGTTCCTCGTTGCCCCACTGAAAGAGCCGCCGGGTCCCTGCCAGGCGCAGCCACGGCCGGAGGCGCCGCTTGGGGCGCAGCTTCGCGGGGAGGTTGTAGTAGATGAGCCCCTCGAGCTTGGCGAGCTTCCGGAAGAGGCCCACGCGCGCCCGGCTCGGCGCCTCCAGGCCCCGGTCTCGGAGCCACCGCGCGAAGCGGGCCTGCGCCTCGCGCGTGCGCGGCCAGAGGAAGGACACGTTCGAGGAGGTGTCCTTCTTGCGGATGCCGAAGGCCTTGCGCGGGATCCCCGCCTCCTCCGCCAACCGCCGGGCAACCGGCCGATCGTAGGAGTTGCCGAGGGTCCACGGGGCCATCTCCTCGCGGGCGCCGAGGGCGTTGATCTCGCCGGCGCGGTGAATGCCCCACCAGGGGACGACGCACTGGAAGAGCCCCTGGATCAGCCGGAACTCGCCCAGCAGGTGGTCGCGGTCGCCCACCGGCTCCGAGAGGTCGTGCGGGCGCCGGTCCCAGACCTTGTCGCCGTAGCTGCCGCTGTAGAACATGGCCAGCGGCTCCGGGTAGTCGAAAAGCGTGAGGTTCAGTCCGCCTGCCAGGCCCGTGGCCGCCCACACGGCGTGCTCCAGGCGATAGTTCCGCGGGCTGTGGTCGTAGACGGCGCACGGGAGCCCCAAGGCTCGCGCGACGGGCTCCCCGGAGTCCGGACCCCGCCAGAGACTCCGCGACTGGTGGATCGTGACCGCCCGCGTGCATCCGGCGTGCCGCGCGACAACGGCGACGGCCGGCGAGTCGTAGCCCGACGAGACGCCGACGATCCCGGTCACCGGCCACCGGCGGTCCCGCGCGCGGCTGTTCTCGCCCAGGGCATGGGCCGTCTCGATGAGAAATGCCTCGTAGGCGGCAAAGGTCGGGAAGGGCGGGGCGACGCTCGGTTTCTCGGCCGCGACGAGCGTCCGTCCGTCATAGACCAGGTCGTCGAAGTAAAGGACGCCGAGGGGCGGCCCGGACGAGGGAATCTCGCGGACATAGTGCCGGATGCCCCGCACCTCGACGCTCTGGATGTCGTCGGAGTAGCCCGTATAGTCCTCGCGGAGGGCCAGGCCCGTCACCGCCAGCAGCGCGGGCAGCGAGTTGCTGACAGCGTACCCGCCCTCGTGGGCCACGTGCCACAGGCGGTCCACCCCCGTGCCCGCATTGACGAACCGGACGACGCCGTCGCGGAGGCGAACGCCCGTTCCGAAGACGAGGTCCGTCCGGTCGAAGTCGCCCTCCTCGAAGCGTCCCGCCCACACGGCCTCGACGCACCAGTCCCGGCGGCGCTCCACGTACGGGCCGTGGAGTGCCTCGACGGCCGCGCCGCCGGGACGCATGCGCGCGACCCAGGCGAGCTTCGGCCAGTCCGGCACCTTGTGCATCCGAAGGTCCATGGTCACGTCCTCGGGGTGGTCAGATAGTCCCAGATGCGGCCTGCCAGGACCGGCTCGTCCGGATAGGGAATCGCCGGGCGGGGCGTCTTGAGCGCCGCTTCGAGCTCGGTCGGCGAGAAGCAGCACGTGCACCAGCCTCGCCCGGCAATGGCGCGGAGCAGGTCGGCCTGGTGATCGTCCGCGAGGGCCCGGTTGGCGACGGCGATCGTCGGCCGCCCCAGCGCCAACAGCTCGAACACCGTCCCTACGCCGCCGTGGCAGATGACGAGGCTCGCCTCCCGATAGAGCGGCTCGAGACGGTCAACGTAGCGAGTCCATTCCATGTGCTGCGGCTCGTACTTCCCCATGCCGATCTGGGCGAAGACCGGCTCGGTGATGGCCCCGACGACCACCAGCCGGTCGACCTCACGCACCAGCTCGTCGTAATAGGTCGTGCCCACGGTCACGAGGATCATAGGATGCGGCCGCCGTAGACGGCCCTCCGGTAGAGGCGACGGGTCTGTGGCCACTGGACGAAAACACGATCCGCCAGCCCGAGGCCCGAGACGATCCGGCCGGTCCGCGACGGGCGCCGAACCCGCGTGATGCACTCGACGAAAGCCGTCCGGGTCCCGAGAAGCCGTCCGGCTGCCAGCAGGAAGACGGCGATGCGATGCCCGACTGCCACGACCGCGTCCGGGCGGTGCTCGTACACCAGCTCCAGACACCGTAACGACCCCAGGGCCGCCGCCAGTGCGGACTGGAGACGTCCGTGGCTCCGGAGCTGGCGCGTGGCGAACCACGACCCGTCGTCCGAGAGCCATCGGTCTCGCCACGCGTCGTACTGGGCCACGGCGTGCTCGGGACCCGTCACGAGGAGCTCGACCGTCTCGGGGCAGGCGCGGAGGAGATTCTTGCACTGGATGACGAATCCCCCGCCCGCGACGCCGACCATGACGCGGCGCCGCCGTGTCGCGGCCCCTCTCGCGGGCTGATCGGACGCGGCGGCGATCAGGCGGTCGGCGATCCGGTCGACCTTGCGGTCCCACGTCTCCTCGGCCATGGGGGCCGAGCGAGATCGGCGGGCTTCGATGCCGGCGCCTTCGGCCAGCGCGGCCTCGCACGCCCCCACGAAGCCGTCCGGGCCCTCGACGACGCGCACCGGGAAGCCGCAGGCCACGACCTCCGGCAGCGGCGTCGAAAGCACGGGCAGACCCGCTGCCAGGTACTCCCGAAGCTTGATCGGGTTCACGGCCTCCGTCAGGTCGTTGATCTTGAACGGGATAAGGCCGACGTCGAAGCGGCGGCACCAGGCGGGGAGGTCTTCGTAGGGCTTGCGGCCGACGAAATGCAGGTTCGGCAAGTCCCGGTACGGGGTGAGATCCACCGTCGAATCGCCGACCAGGACGACGTGCCACGCGGGCCGCCGCCGCGCCACCTCGGCCACGAGGTCCAGGTCCACCCAGTCGCGGATGAGCCCGAAGAATCCCAGGACCGGGTGCGGGATGTCCGCCAGGTCCTCGGGAACCGGCAGGTCCTTCTCGATTGCGCGCGCGAAGTGAGCGTAGTCCACGCCGTGCGGCACGAGGATCGTGTTCGGATTCAGCGGCGCCTTGGCGTCCTGGAGCGCGCGGCTGGTGGTGACGACGAGGTCGGCGCGGCGGCAGAGAGTCTCCTCGTCGGCCAGGACCTGCCCGCGGTCGTAGCCGGAGAACGACGCGAAGTCGTCGACACAGTAGTAGACGACGGCCTCGGCGTCGAAGGCGTCCAGAGCATAGGCAACGTCCGGGGCGAAGGACCAGACCTGGAGCGGCCCCTGTCGGACCCGCGCCAGCGCCGCCCGCACCTGCATGACCAGCAGTATCCGATTCGTCTCTCTCGCCAAGCGCGAGGTGGGCAAAGGGACGACCAGGGGGGTCAGGACGTAGAGGTTCGGATGCGCCCGGCGAAGGCCCCCGGCCACCTGTCCGAGCTTGGCGACGATGTAGGCGGCGTCCGACGCGCCGGCCGAGGGGACCCGCGACGCGTGGTAGTTGACCCAGAGAACGACGTTCCGCTCCGCCAGACGGCGCATGACGTGGTGCTTGCTTGTGGGCGGGGCGTCGTAGCCGCTCGCAAAGCACAGGATGGTCCGGCCTTCGATCATCGCCTTACCCGGTCCTCCGCCTGAGCCACTCGCGGACCATGAAGACGGCGCACCATCCCCCGTAGAGCGCAATCGTCAGCGCCCATCCCCGGACCATGCTCCCCTCGCCGGAGGTGTCGATCCATCCGTGAAAGAAGAAGAGATTAGCCCACTTGCCGTGCAGGGCCTCGGACCAGCCGTTGCCGCGGACCCAGTCGGGCGAGAGGCTCGGGTAGTAGTGGAACAGCAGGGGGAGGTCCGGGCCCTCGGCCCAGAGCCCGCCCAGGGTCATGGCAATCGGCGTGTAGACCCACCACCGCGGCCGAATCAGGACGACCAGCATCCAGAGCGCCCCGCCGCACACCATGCCCACGGCGAAGTGCATGGGCGGCGAATCCATGTTGCGGAACCAGGATTCCATGTCAGGCGTCGGCCCTCCCGTGGACGGGCGGCGTGAGGGGGCGCGGGGACGCATCGGCGGCCTCGGCCGTGGCCTCTTGGGCGGCGAGACGGCGGCAAAGGTCCACCAGCGGCGCCATCCGCGCCGGCCAGCTGGAGTCGGATTCGACCCGCCCCCGGGCGGCCGCGCCCAGGGCGCGGCGCCGCGCGGCATCGTCCAAGAGGCCCGTGATCGCCACACGCCACTCGGGCGGCGTGTCCGCTCGGAGGGCCTCCTCCCCGACGGCGACGTCCAGTCCCTCCAGGGCGCCCGACGAGGCGACGACGGCCCGCCCCATGGCCATCGCCTCCAGGACCTTGTTCTGGACGCCTCGCGCGATGCCCAGCGGCGCCACGACCGCCGTCGCCGACGCCAGATAGGGCCGCACGTCCGGCACCGAACCGGTGACCGTGATGCCGAGCGTCTCCGCGAGCCGGCGGACGGCGGGGGCCGGGTCGCGCCCGACGATGACGAACCGCAGCTCGGGCACGGCCTCGCGGAGCGCCGGCCAGGCCTCCTTTGCGAACCAGGTCACCGCCTCGACGTTCGGCCGGTAGTCCATCGATCCCGTGAAGACGAGGGACGGCGGGCCGTCGGCCTCCGCCTCGGGCGGCGTGAAGTACTCGGTGTCGACGCCGTTGGCGACGGCGCGGAGCTTCGGATCGGACATGCCGAGGGCGGCGACCTCGGCCTCGCTCGCCAGGAGCACGGCGTCGCACGTCTCGAGCGCGCGCCGCTCCAGAGCGCGTACGCCGCGCGCCTCCGCCCGGTAGAGGACCCGTTTCGGCCAGCGGTCGCAACGGGCGTAGCTTGCCCACTTGGCGCTGTCGGTGTCGACGAGGTCCATGACCCGCGACGCGGCCGGGGCCGCCAGGAGGTAGGGCAGGACGCTGGAGGCGTAGCCCACGGCGACGTCGAACGCCTCGGCCTCGCGAAGACGGCGTGCGAGGCGGCGGCTGCGGAAGTACCCGGTCGTCACGGACCCGCCCGTCAGGAGGCTCCAGGCCCCCCGCACCAGCCCCCGGAGCCCGCCGGCGCGTTCGACGAGGATCTCCTCGCACCAAGGCGTCAGCTCGCGCGCGGCGGTTTCGTCGGCCCGGGTGTGAGCGAGGGCGGCCAAGGTGACGTGGAACGCCTCGGCGAGGGCGCGGATCTCATGGTAGGCGCGGACGCGCTCCCCCTTGTCCGGCGGGTAGGGCACGCGATGGGCGATATAGAGCAGCCGTTTCATGCGGGCCGTCCACTCGAGGCGTCCAGACTGGTAGGCGGGGCGGGATTCGAACCACGCGACCTCCCGGGTGTATTCCGGGCGCTCTGCCAACTGAGCTACCCGCCTAGGGTCCCTCCGTTTGCAGGTCCGTCCCCGTCAGGGGATCCACTTTGTCACACAGGCGCCCGCCGGCCGCGTCACGCACAGGGGCAGACGCTGCCAGAGGCGGGCGGCCAGCGCGAACTTCCGGTTGCTCGGACTCAGGTTCGGAAGCGGGCCGCCGTCGGTCCGATACACGTGGTACGCCAGCGGCGACGGCTCGAAACCGTGGTGACGCTTGAAGTCGTAGGGTCCGCGGTTATCGCGGCGGGTGCGGTTAAAGTCGAAGGCCCGCAGCCCGCGCTCGACCGCGATCTCCATCAGTCGACTGTACATCAGGTTGTTCGCCCGGGTCGCCTGGCCCTCGGGCAGGCTGCCGGAGAAGTACGGCACGATCTCGTCGCGAAAGATGAAACTGATCACGCCCGCCACGGGTGTCGCCCCGTCCCACACGACCAGCGCGACGCAGTCGTCGCCGTAGCGGTCGGCCAAGGCGTGGAAGAACCGCCGGCGGTAGTTCGGCGATCCCAGCCGCCGCATCGTGAACGCGTACAGGTCGTAGACGACGTCCAGCAGATGCGGCCCCGTCTCGACGGCCTTCTCGCCCAGGGCCTTGAGGCTGCGGCGGACGGCGGTGCGCGTCTTGCGCGGCAGGCCCGGGAGCACGTCCTCGGCCCGCTCGGGCAGGGCCTTGCGGAACGTGTCGTAGCGGTCGATGGTCGGCAGGTCCAGCGGTCGCGCCTCGCGATGTCGAAGCTCCAGGTACCGGGTCCCGCGATCGCGGGCCAAGGCGCAGGCCCCCTCGGCCAGGGCGGCCGTGACGTTGTCGTCCTCGGCCACGATGCCGCCGTACGTCGCGTATGGCACCGAGACGAGCACTCGCCCCACCAAAAGGCTCCGGACCTCCATCAGCGGCAGCAGGCCGACGAGGCGCTGCTCGGACCAGGCCGCGAGATGGCGCGGCCGGTGGCCGTAGGCGTCGGCGACGGCGTCGGACCAGGCGCGGCGGTGGAAGACCGTGGCGTCCGGCCGGGCCTGGATAAAGGCATCCCACGCCTCGGTATCGGCCTCGGCGGCCGGTCTGACGTTGACGGTGCGGCAATCCATGTCGGTTGCGGGTCCCACATGGCTCTCCCGGCGCGGCGCCCGGGCGTCACGAGTAGCGATAGAGGTAGTCCGGGATGTAGTAACGCTGGTGGGTCAGGACGACGCCGACCGGGTTGACGTTGGCCGCGTGGAGGAGCCGGATGGCCTTGTCCACCGACTCGCGATGGGTCTTGTTCATGCGGACGACCACGAGGGCGTCGTTGACGCTCCGTCCGATCATGCCGGCGTCAGAGAACCCGGCAACGGGCGGCGTGTCGATGAGGACGTAATCGAACCGGCGCCGCAGCTCGCCCAGCATCTCGTCCAGGTCGGTCTGGCCGAAGAGCTCGCCGATCTCGGCCCGGTTGGCCCGGCCGGCCGGGACGATCGACAGGTTCGGGTAGGTCGTCGGCTTGATGACGTCGGCGACGGCGGCCTCGCCGCGGAGCACGTCGGCGGCGCCACGGTCCCGACTCACCTTCATCATGCGCGAGGCTTGGCCCTTGCGGATGTCGAGGTCGACGACGACGGTGCGGCGGTCGGGCATCTCGGCCATCACGAGGGCCAGGTTCAGGCACGTCACGGTCTTTCCCTCGCCGGCCTCGGAGCTGATGAGCATGAGGCAGAACCGGCCCTTACGGTACTGGGCCAGGAGGTTCGTGCGCAGGGCGCGGTAATCCTCGGTCAGGCGTCCGCCGCGGTCGTAGTGGGCCACGAGCGTCCGGTCGTAGCCGTTGAGCTGGGCCCGGGTCGCGAGGCGTCGCGGCCCTTTCGGCTCGGAAGCCGGGGTCTCGGGCGCCGTCTCGAGGGCGTCGGCGACGGGGGCTCGATCGGGCGAGGCCGGCGCCGGGGCTGGTGGGGATTCCCGGGTGTTGGCGGGCGGTCGCGTCTCCCGGTTATGCTTCTTCATCGCGTCCCAGACGTTTCCCACCGGTCTTCTCCTGTTCAGTACGCCGCCTTGGATGGCGGCGGTTCGCCTGCCGACTGGAGCCCCCAGCAGGTCATGTCGCGGAGGACCTCGGCGACGATCGGACGATCCATCCGCCGCGTCCCCTTCGCATAGCCCGCCAGGAGGGCGTTGTCGCACAGGACGTTGATGAGCCTTGGAATGCCGTCGGTGGCGGCATGGATTTCGGCGATGGCCTCAGGGGTGAACTCAGCCGTCGATTCGCTGCCCGATGCGACGCGCAGGCGATGGGCCACGTAGGCGGCCGTGTCGCCCGGGCCGAGGTGCCCGAGATGGTAGCTGAGAACGATCCGCTGGCGCAGGGGCTCCCACTGGGGCTCCATGAGCCGGTCGCGCAGCTCCGGCTGGCCGATGAGGACGATCTGGATGAGGCGTCGGCCGTCGAGCTCCCAGTTCCAGACGAGCCGGATTTCCTCCAGCGCCGCCGGGGAGAGGTCCTGGGACTCGTCGATGACCAGGGCCACGAGGCGGTCCCGCCGCTGGAGCCGTATCAGATGTTGTTCGATCTCATCCAGGAGCGTCAGCCGGTCCGCCCCGGAGCGTACGTTCATGCCGAATCGGGTGGCCAGGGCCCGGGCGAGCTGCTTGCCCGACTGGGGCGGATTGCGGAGCACGGCCACCAGGCACGAGGCCCCGAGCCGCGTCCCGAGCATGTTGCCGATGAAGGTCTTGCCTGCCCCGACCTCGCCCGTCACGAGGACCATGCCCTTGCGGTTCTGGACGGTGTACATCATGTTCGCCAGGGCCTCGGCGTGGATGGCGCTTTCGTAGAAAAAGCGCGCGTCGCACGAGATGGCGAACGGGTCTTCGTTCAGGTTGTAGAAATCCAGGTACACCCTCGTGACCTCACTGGGACCAGAGCTGCTTGACTTCGGTATAGGCCCGATCGGCCTGCTCTTCGGCCTTCTCGGTGACGTAGGCGACGGGACTGGCGGTCCACTGGGCATAGTCCTCCGGCTTCATGAGCCAGAGGCTCAGGTTCAGCGAGGCCGCCCCCAGCGCCGTCACGAGGAGTACGACCAGGATCGGCCCCAGCGTCCAGCGCCGGAGCTGCCGCACGATGCGTTCGCGCGGCGTGACGATCTCGCCGATGACGCCGCACACCGGAATGTCGAGGTGGCGTGTGGCGTCCTCGGTGGTCGTGAAGGTCCGGTCCATCAGATGCGACAGGAACACGAGCCCGGCGCCGAAGGCCAACCCCCCGAACAGGGCGAAGCCCAGAAGGTGGGTCAGCTTCGGGGACGAGGGGCGGAACTGCTCCTGGGCCATCTGGGCGTCCTTCAAGCGCGTGGCTCGTCCCTCGATCTCGGCGGCCAGGGCCATCTCGATGTCCGCCTGCCGCCGCTTCCACTGCTGCACCTCGTGGCGGCGCTCCTGTTCCTCCTGGACGAGGTGCTCGTACTGGCGGCGGACCGGCCCGAAGTTCGCCAGCAGTTCCTCGTACCGGGCCAGGCGCGCGCCGAGGCGGTCGAGGTCGTTCTGGTGCATATCGACGGCGCTTCGGATGGTGGCGATCTCCATGCGGACCTGTTCGGTTCGCATGGCCTGCTCGCGTCGGCGCTGGGCTTCGAGGGCAGCGTTGGTCTCGTAGACCTCCTCCTTGGTCTCCCAGAGGGGCTCGCCGGCGATCCGCTCCTTCAGGTCCGCGATCTGCTCCTTCAGCGACATGATCGTCGGATGCTTGTCCGTCATGTGCCGCATCGTGCGAAGGGTTGTCAACTGGTCGCGGTACCCCCGCAGGTTGTCCTCCCAGCGCTTGCGGTCGGCATTGGGCACGATGACGACCTGAATGCGGGTTCCGTCGGGCGGGACGATCGAGGGGGCCTCGTCGCCCTCGGCGACCGTCTCGTCTCCGCCCTCCGGTTCCTCAACGGGTTGGACCCGGGCGGGGCCCGCTTCCTCGCCCTCGGGCGCGGCGGCCGCCTCGGGGGCCGGATTCTCGTCGAGGGCGGAGGCCAGGATTTGCTCCAGGATCGCCATCTTCTGCCGGGCGATGGCTTTCTGGCGGCGGACGGTGTTGATCTCGGCCTGGATGTTCTGGATGCGGTCCTGCAGCGCGCCCGGGGTGTCGGGCATGCTGCCGGCGTGCTCGGTCTCGAACTCGATCCGCCGGTCGCGGACGGCGGCCAAGTTTTCCTGGGCGTCGTTGACCTTGCGATTGAGGAACTTGTGCTGCTCGGTCAGGCTGTTGCGGATCGCGTCCAGCGTCCGATCGATGTAGAGCGTGACGAGGGCGTTGGGCATGTGTTCGGCCAACCAGGGCTCGTGATGCGTGAAGCTGACCGAGACGCGGTCCTTGCCGGTCCGGCCGGCGCGGACTTCCCAACTCACCCCGATGGTGTTCATCAGTCCGCGGATGAGCTGCTGCTCCTGCATCTTGCCGGCGGGCGTCAGGAGGGTGCGGACCGAGGCCGGCATGTCGGGCTGCTTCCTGAGCTCCTCGATGGCCTCCTCCACCGCGCCATACTGGGCCAGATCGTAGCGCAGGTGCTGCTTGACCTGCTCGATCGCCTTGCCGCTCGCGCCGGAGATCTGCTCGGCGGCCGCGTGGACCCCCACCTCCACGATGGCGCTGCCGGTGTATTTGGGGGTCATGTACGGGGCCCCCACCAGAGCGGCCAGCGCAAACAGCGAGGCCCCCAGAAGGAACATCGTCCGTCGGCGGAACACGATGCGCAAGACGTCGCGCGGCGTTCGTTTCTCGGGTTGGTCGGCCATGGCCAGGATTCCTTTATCGATGCTACGGCATCGCCGTGCCCGTCACGGCCGTGGCGGGCAGGCCCGCCGTCTCGATGGCCGGGCGGACCGGGAACAGGACCTGCTGGATGGCCAGCCCCACGGCCGCCAGCGGGTTCGGCGGCACATAGATCATATCGTCGGGGCGGAGCAGCACGTTGTGCGAGAGGTCACCCGACTTCACCATCTTCATCAGGTCGATCACCATGACCTCGGCCTCGTCGTCCGTCTCGCCTCCCGCCGCGGCGCTCTCCATCTTGACCTCCTCGCCGGGGAGACCCTCCGGGCGCTCGCCGGGCACGTACCCGCCGCGCGTCGGCGATTTGCCGCGCACCACCCGAATCCGCTCCGGCCAAGCCAACTGCGTGGGTTGGCTCCTGGCAAGGATGTCCAGCAGCGTGTCGTTGCCCGTCCAGGGCTGCGCTCCCGGTCGCGAGACCTGCCCGAAGACGAAAATCATTTGCGAATTGTAGCTGGCCACGCGGACCGTTGCGTCCACCTGCTCATAATAATCCCGGGCCGCTTCCTTGATGAAGCCCTCGATCTCGGCGGGCGTGTGGCCTGCGACGAAGATCTCCCCGACCAAAGGCAGATTGATCTTGCCATCCGGGCGGATACGCTCGGTGACGCCCGCGATCTCCGGCACGTGGATCGAGGTGATCGAGATCATGTCGGGAGGCATGACCCGATACTCCTTGCCCGAGATGGCCGCGCGCGGCTCCATGAGGAAGGCCTCGAGCCGCTCGTTCGGACCCCCGCACCCCAGGGCCGCCCCCAGGGCGAGGGCCGAAGCCAGTGCCGTCGTGAGATGGTGTCTGGTCATGGTAAACCCCCTGCTTCCCGGCCTTGTCGTTGTGCTGCCCCGCGCCAGGGGCCAATGGACGTGTTTGCGCCCCCGAACCGACCTTGTCGGCCGACACGGAAAGCCGTGGACGGACGATGCCGTCGCGATCCTGGATACTCCCCCGGGACGAATCTCGTACCTGTTACTATACCGCGCATCGACGCGAAAGCAAACCTCTTGTGCCCCCCAGATTCACGCTTAGTCCTTAGTTCACAATCGTTTGAGACGGACGCGGGCCCGGCGGGAAGGGGAGGGGGCTCGTCCCCCGCGCAAGGCTCCGCAGGGATTGTCGACCCGCCCGGGCGCCCCCCTTGACCCTTTTCCGGAGCCCCGACGCCGGCCCGAACGGGCGTGGTTGATGTCCGTGAGGGGCCATCTCGATGGTGCCGGCGAAGGGCGCGCCTGGCAAGAGGGGGGGGTCTGCGAGTTTCGGCGAAGGGGCGGGATATAGACAAAGATGATGCCGGCCACAAGGCGGTCTGGCGGGCCCTGCCCGGGGCCCGGCTCGTACGGACTGTGTTCAGCCGGCGCTTGGAGAGCGCTTCGGCGACGTTTTTTTTGTGCACCGGTTTGACTTGGAGGGGTTCGTGTGTTAGAGTCTCCCTGTAGCGTCAGCCTATCGCGATGGCCGTGTGCATGCGGAGGGTGCCGCTGCAGCAAGGGGGGTGGACGAATGACGGCCGAGTTATCGGCGCACCGCGGCAAACGCACGAGGGGTGTTCGCTGTGGGGGGGCCCGCAGAGAAATAGGCGTCTGAGTGTTCAGGTTCCGCACGAGGGGTAGCTCAAGCTCTTCGTCTCGACCGTGCGATGAGTCAGCAGTAGCGGGCGGGCTCGCTGTGCCACCCGTGACGGAATAAATAGAAAAGGTGGATCAGCAGATCACCTTGCCGGGAGATGCTGATCCACCGGGGACGGTCCGCCGGGCGAAGCCCGACGTCCGCTCTACTTTATTGTAGACGGCGGTCCGTCCCCTGTCAAGAACGCCGCTGCCACGCATTCGGCAGTTTGGGACCGACAGGAGACGCCAGACCATGCCGGAACCGATCACGCTTGTCGGAGTCGGCGCCGGGTTTCTGGGCCTGAGCACACACCTGGCCCGGCGGTACTTCGCGTTGGCCAAGGAGGTAGCCGACATCGTCGGCGCCTTCGCCGCCCTCCTGCTGTTCTCTCCCGTGATGGTGCTCTGCGCCGTCCTGATCCGCTGCACGAGCCGCGGGCCCCTCATCTTTAAGCAGGTGCGGCTCGGTCGGGGGGGGCGGCCCTTCGTGATGTATAAGCTCAGGACGATGTATACGGACGCCGAGCGCGGCACGGGGGCCGTCTGGGCCCGCCGCAACGACGACCGCGTTGTTCCGGTTTGCCGCTGGATGCGCCGGGCTCATCTGGACGAGCTCCCCCAGCTTATCAACGTCATCAAGGGCGACATGTCCCTGATCGGGCCCCGGCCCGAACGGCCCGAGATCATGGCCGAACTCGAGAAGGTCTACCCGGACGTCCACCGGCGCCTGGCGGTGCGGCCCGGCATCACGGGCCTGGCCCAGGTGACCCAGGGCTACGACACCAGCGTCGAGGCCTTCCGCGAGAAGCTCAAAGCCGACCTGGAATATATTGAGAAGAGCCGCTGGAGCATGGAGTTCCGCATCCTGGCGGCCACGCTCTCGAAGTTCAGCGACCCGGCGGCTCATTAGCGCGGAGGCCGCCGCAGAGAGAAAGATGTTCGGGCTGCGAGGACGCGGCACGAAACAGAGTGAGAGGAGCGACCGTGAGAAAGCGAACCCTTTGGGCGGCCCTGGGGCTTCTGATCCTGGCCGGATCGGTTCAGGCCGGCTCGGTGGGCACCATCACCGCCAAGTTTGACGGGGTGACCCCCAGAAAATCCGTCCACGTCCGCTACGGCGACACCTATTGGGTCTGGGCGGGGCTCCACCGTTTCACGAAGCTCGCCATCGACCCAAACGACGTCACGAACCCGGCGTTCGGCCTGAACACGACGTTCAGCGGTTACTGCATCGACCTTGTCCAGCCGATCTACGACGGCCAGGTGTGGACGTGGGACATCCAGCCGCTGGTCGAATCCCCCGAGCCCGGGCCCAACATGGACCCGACCGTCGTCACGTACCTGTCGCGGCTCTGGGGCGGCCTCTACAAGGAATCGGCCGAGTTCCAGGTGGCCGTCTGGGAACTCGTGAACGAGAATCCCGCCAACGGCTACAACATCTACGCCGGCGATCACTTCGTCCCTTCGCTCTATCCCTGGGAAGAGGTGGATCGCCCGGCGATCAACGCCATGCTCGATACAGTGACCGACCCCGGCTACAGCGGCGCCACCAGCAACCTCGTCTGGGCCCTCGTCCACAACGACGCGCAGGACATCGCCGTCCTGCTCGAGGCGGGGTCGCAGCCGGCGGTGCCGGAGCCGCTGACGTTGGCCGGGCTTCTGATGGGCGTCGGAGGGCTCGTGCGGTACGGGCTCAAGCGGCGCACCCGCCTGGAGGGGCGGGCTCACTAAGAACCACGTGCGGGCGGGGATAGAACCACGAGTGCCGGACGGCCCGGCAGACCGGGCCGCGGGTGCTCCCGCCGGAGGGGCGGGAACGGATGGGGAAGGTAGGGCGGGGGAGTGTCCTCGTCGTCGCGATGCTGACGCTGGCAAGTGCGGCGGACGCGGGAACGATAAAAATTGCCGGGGTACCGAGCTACCTCTGGTATCAGGGATGCGGCCCGACGGCCGCCGGGATGATCATCGGATACTGGGACGGCCACGGCTTTCCCAACCTGATCACCGACGGCGACGGGACCGCCAGTTGGACGACGAACCAGGACGCCGTGAAAGCCATGATCGCATCGGCCGACCACATGCGGGATTACGTCGGACACGGCACGGGCATGGACCGCGCCGCGACGTCGGACGACCCGTTCCACGCGGACGATTCGCTGGCCGACTTCATGGATGCCTCGGCCGGCCCGGCGCTGGCCGACGGCGAGAGCTACGCCAATCGCCAGCCCGACGGCCTGGCCGGCTATGCCGCCTATCGTGGCTATCCGGGGGCCACCGCCGCCTACGTCGCTCTGGATGAGGCGAGCCTGTGGTCGGCCGGGACGTACTGGACGGCCCTGATGGACGAGATTGACGCCGGGCGGCCCGTCGAGCTGCACGTCGATACCGACGGCAACAACGTCGGCGACCATTACGTGACGGTCTTCGGCTACGACGACGCGGGGCTGTACGGGTGCTGGGACACGCACGACCACCTCGAGCACTGGTACGACTTCGCGGCCCCGGGCCAGGCCTACGGGGTGGCCGGCATGGTGACCTTTGCGGCGCCGGAGCCGGCGACGCTGACCCTGATGGGCTCGGGTCTGGTGCTGGCGCTCGTGGTCGGGCGGCGGCGACCGAGAGGACAACGACGCGCCCCCCGGAGGGGGTGTGGCGCGACAATAGCGTATCACGAATATAAGGGACGAAGGGGACAAGCATGAAGAGCCAGAGAGGCGGGCATAGCCGCCCCTTGGGAAAGGAGGTGGGGGGCATAAACCAAGCACCGGACGTTCACCTGTCGGGCGCACGGCGCCATGCCGCCCGGCACCGACGGAGGCGAGTCGAGAACACAAGGCCTTGTAACGACGTTTCGAGGGGACATTTCCTCCGCACGTACGACGGAGGAAAACCGAAGGAGAACCAGATCATGAGACGTTTGAGCATACTTCTAATCTTGGGCGGCATGGTGTTCGCCCTCGCCGGCCCCGCGTCGGCGGCCACGATTCCGTTCCGCACGGGCTACACCGGACCGTACGTCATGCACTTGATCAACTTCGATCAGGGCACGGAGTACACCGGTCTTGAGGCGGACGGCGTGACCCCCGTCACACTGGGCCAGGCGTACACGCCCGACCAGCTCCAGAAGAACAAGCATGCCAGCCTGGGTGCCAATGAGGACGCCTGGGGCGTGTTCCGCATCGACACGATCTTCTCCGGAATGCACAACGCCCCCGACGGCATCACCCAGGGCAGCAAGCAGCTCTACGGTCACGGGGACGCCGGCCTTGAGATCGTCGGCATCTTCTATGGCCGCCAGGACAACACGGTCATCTTCGAATCGGTGACCGGTCCGACCGGCACGGTGATTCAGCAGACGCTGTTCAGCGCGGGCGACACGTTCGAGATGTTCGTGCAGCCCCTCGGCGCCTCCGAGGCGCCGTGGTTCGTCCCGGTGACCAACGAGGATCCGTGGTCCACGGGTCTGGGCGGCCCCGGCGCCCGCGTCGACGCCAATGAGTACCCCGGCATCGGCTACGATGGCACGGGGACGGACACCATCGCGGCCGGCGCCGAGCAGGTCCTCGTCGGCACGACGCAGAGCGGCTTCCTGCTGGACGACGTGTTCGCCACGTTCGTGCCGCAGAACGGCACGGGCTCCGGCACGTTCGACCTGTTCATTTCCTGGACGGGTGGGACGCAGCTCGCCCAGTTCGACCAGGATCCGTTCCCGAACAGCTTCTCGTCGGTGACGGGTGTGACGGCCGACATGCGCCTCGCGGGAACGACGCGGCCGAACTTCGCGCCGTCCGGCGATCCCTGGCTGGTCGAGTCTTCGGACCCGGCGATGGGCGCCTTTGTGCCCGAGCCGGTCACGATGGCCGGTCTGGTGTTCGGCCTCGGCAGCCTGGCGGGCTACGTCCGTCGTCGTCGCAGCAAGTAGCGTGAGTGGATGTAGCCCGGTCTCCGGCCGACGTTGAGCCGGTGGCCTGGCGACAGAAGAGAGTGTTTCACGACCCGGCGGGTGGACGCGATCCACCCGCCGGGTCCCCTTTTCCGGGGGGCGCGGTTCCGAATTGCCTCGGCCCGCGCCGTCCGCGTGGTATAATGTCGCCGCCATGAAGACCGCGCTTGTGACGGGGGCCAGTTCGGGGATCGGCGCCGCCTGTGCCGCGGCCTTGGCCGCCGAAGGGCTCCACGTGGCCCTGATGGCCCGCCGCGAGGAACGGCTCCGGGCCTTGGCCGAAAGCATCGAGCGAGAGCGAGGTTCCGGCACAGCGCTCGTTTGCCCCGGCGACGTGACGGTGCCCGAGGACCGGCAACGGACGCTCCACGCCCTCCTGGAGGCTTGGGGACGGATTGACGTCCTCGTCAACAACGCGGGCGTCGTGGCCCCGGGCGTCGCCGAGGATGTGGACCTTGATGCCTTCCGACACGAGCTCGAGGTCAACGTCTTGGCTTGTCTGGCCTGGATGCAGCTCGTCGGGCCGAGGATGCGAGCGCAGGGGGCCGGGCGGATCATCAACATGAGCTCCGTCTCCGGCCGCGTGGCCGTGCCCTGTGTCGGGGCGTATGCGGCCAGCAAGTTTGCCCTGGAGGCGTTGAGCGACGCGGCTCGGGTCGAATACGCCCCCCTGGGCGTTAACGTCGTGCTGATTGAGCCGGGCTCGTTTACGACCGAGATCTGGGAGAAGGCCGGTAACGTTGCCGAGAGCACGCTTCCGCCGCCCGAGAAGAGCCCTTTCCGGGCCTTCTATGAGGCCCAGCACCGGCACGCCCGTGAAGTGGCCGGTGGCGGTGGGGCGCCGATCGAGCTTGTGGCTCGGGCGGTGTGCCGGGCCGCCACCGACCGCCGGCCACGGGCCCGGTATCTGACGCCATGGCGCGTCCGGGCCTTCACGGCCCTGGCCCACGTCCCGACTCGGCTTCGCGACTGGATCCTGCGAAAGGCCATGGGCGGCTGACGTTCCAGGCCCTCCGGATCGCGGGTGCCTCGCGTTCACGGCCCTCTCTGTTGCGGCGTTGAAACTCATGTTGCATGCGGAGGAACGGGCCTTAAGTCCTTTGTTCGCAAGGGTTAACGTCCCAAGAAGAACGCTTTCGCGAGCGAGTTCGTTGCTCTGGGGCAACGGTCGGCGGCGGGTCGGCCTCCGGGGGAACGGCCCGAAACCGTGGACTCTTGTTCTAAGTGCTTTTTAGACAAGCGCTTACGGCCGGATCAAACAGATCGGAATTCTGCCGGGAGTTGGCATGCGGATCGCAGTTATCAGACGTGAGTGACGACCTGAACCGATGCCCGGTCGGGCGGGCCGTGACGTAGGTGCAGGGCTGTAGCGGGGATAGAGGGGACCGGGAAGAGGGGAATCTTTCTGATAGAGCACGGCTCCGTGCCATACTCCACTCGTCGAGGCGGATAGCAGAAGGACAACGGCTGGATTGGGCGCTACCGCAAGACGACCAGACTGACAGCATTTCCCTCCCTCAAGGATTCGGCGCAAGCCGGGTCTCTCTGTCCGCTGATCTTCGCCCCCATGCGGCTACGCGTTCGCCCCCGACGTCGGGGGTGAGCGGCACGGCGGCCGGACTCGCTTCACGCCGAGCGGGTCGGCGGCAGGTCTGGGGCGGAGAAGTCGGGCCTTCCGAAGCACTTTCGGAGGTCGACTTCCCGGACAGATGCGATGCCTCTGGGCGAAGAAACCCGGCGAAAATCGACGGTGTTGCGCAGCCGACGGTGCCGGCCGAAAAAGCGGCCCCGCGTCACATCTCTCTGTAAGTCCTTGTCAAAAAACGTTTTACGATCTTCCGTCGCATCTCTGGTTTACGCATCCGGTGTGAAATTTGACAGGGTGGTAAATTGGGGCAAACTGGGGAAGTAGGCAGGATGGGAACAAGGGGAAAGGCGTTCGTCATCTGTAGGAGGGAGAAGCTATGAAGGTCCACAAGGGGAGGGGGGACGCGGAATCGGCCCGGGCCTCGCGCCGGATGGCGCTGCTGAGGCGGGCCGGTCTGTTCGGGTCTGACACCCGCGGCGCCGTCATCCGCCGAGCCGTCACCGACGATGACCTTATCCAGGGCTATCGGCTCGTCCACGACGCGTTCGCCGAGCAGGGCTACATCCAGCCGACGGCGACCGGACTCCGCATGCGTCCCTTCGAGGCCCTGCCGTCCATGGCCACCTTCATCGCTGTGGCCGACGGAAAGGTCGTGGGCGTCCAGGGACTGGCCGTCGACGGGCCGCATCTCGGGCTGCCCTCGGACGACGCGTTCCAGGACGTGCTGGACGAGCTTCGGGTCGGCAGGCGGCGGGTCTGCGAGGCCACCAACCAGGCCATTGCCCCCGAGTACCGCAAGAGCGCCGTGCCCACGGAGCTGATGCGGTGCATGTTCGCCCACGGCCTGGCCGTCGGATGCGACGAACTCATCACTACCGTCAGCCCCGGCCACGCCCGGTTCTTCAACCTCCTGGGCTTCACGCAGGTCAGCGACGTGCGCAGCTACTCCCGCAAGACCGACGATCCGGTGGTCGTGATGCGGGTCAACGTCGCCGAGTTGATCGCCCGGGCCGAGCAGGCCAACGACGACAGCGACAGCGCGACCCTCTTCATCAAGATTCGCTGCCTCGTCAGCAACCCCTACCGCAAGCAGGTCAAGGCGTGGGACGCCGAGGCCCGGACGCTGTTCGACGACCAGTCGGCCCTCCGGCGGCTCTTCGTCGAGGACAGCGGCCTGATCCCCGGATGCACGCGCCCCGAGCGCGAGGCCATCCGCGGGGCCTGGGGTGACGCGACCTTTGCCGCCGTGACCGGGGACGTGGGCCAGGCCGTGCCGGTGTGCTAGGATGCCTTCGGCCCGCCGCCCGCCGCGCTCGCAACCGCCGAAAGGACAGGACGTGGGGATTCGGATGGGACCGCTGGGGACCGACCCGCGAGGGCAGGCGCCCTCCGGCTTTTCTCCCGCGGCCCGTCCCCCACAGTCCGTCGCCCGACCCTCCTGGATGGACCTTCTGGCCCTGGAGCGGGACCTCGCCCGGTCCCGCCGCGCGCGGCGCCGGCCGCGCGCCGGAGGCGTCGAGCGGCGGATGGCCCTCCTGACGCGCCTCGGCCTCTTCGGTGCCGACACCCGCGGCACAACCATCCGCCGGGCCCTCACCGTCGATGAGCTGAGCGAGGCCCACCATCTGGTGGCCGAGACGACCGCGGGCGCGGCCGTCCTTGGCGTCGACGAGGCCTCGCCCGACATGGCCACCTTCATTGCCGTGGCCGAATGGAACGAACGGGCGGGCGATCTCTTCGACGATCCGAGGGCTCTCGCGCGCCTCTTCATCGAGCAAAGCGGCCTCCTGGGCCGTGCCACGAGCCAAGAGCGCGACTGGCTGCGGGCCTTCTGGGGTCCCGCGACGTTCGCGCAAGTGATGTGTGCCGCGGAATCGCCGCCGACGGCCTAAGGACCGATGGAGGCCTCCGATGATCCCGATCGGCATGGAACATCTGGCACGCAGCCCGAGGATCGGGCGCGCGTGGCTTAGCGGAGACGACACGACACGGTTCCGCGTCAGGCGGGCCGTGACCCCCGAGGACCTGACGTCGGCGGGACGGCTGTTGCTCGCGCCCCCGAAGGGCTGGGAGACGGTCGGCGGCGTCCCGCTGTCGGCGGTGCGCATGGCACAGGAGGAGACGGCCGTCCTCATGGCCGAGATCGGCGACCGGCCCGTCGCCGCCCTGGCCGTGGTGCGGGACTCGGTGACGTTCGGTCTTCCGGGCGACGCTCCCTTCGGCCGGGCTCTCGCGTGCCTGCGTTCCATGGGCCGGCAGGCGGCCGAGATGGTCGGATGCGCGGCCCCTGATGCGGCCTTCCCCGTCTGGGCGGAGCTGGCGCGGGCGGCCGCGGCCGTCGCCGCTGCGGGCGGGGCCGACGACCTCTTCTGCGGCTGCGGCGGGACGGTCTTCGACGCCGTGGTCCTTTTCGAGCCGTGGGGCGACCGGCCCACGGGACGGCGCCTCAGCCTCTCCTGCCTGGCCGACCGGGCTCGCGAGGCCGATCGGCGGCTCGGTCGGCGCGCGTTCCTGGTCTCGTGGCTCCTGGAGGCCAACCCCTACGTCGATTACGCCCGTTTCTGGCAGATCATGAACCGCCGCACCTTCGGCGACCCGATGCGCCTGCGAGAGCTGGTGGCGGGTCGCCTGGACTTGCTCGCGCGGCTCACGGACCGCGAGCGGACGGCGCTGCGGGAACGATGGGGCGGGACGCTCTTCCGGGCCGTCTGCCGAGGCGATACCACCGAGATCTCGCCCGCCTAGCGGCGTCCTAAGGCCTAAGGAGCGGGCAGGATCCCGGGCATCCGGTGCTCGTACGGGTCGTAGACCGCGAAGCGCGGAGCGAGGGCGAGCGTACCCCAGCCGAGCAGCACCTTCAGGGCCTCGGTGGCCACCATCACGGCCGTGCCCCAGACCATGGGGGCGAACGAGGAGAGGTGTCCCGCGGCGATCCGGTCGATCGTGGCCTGATCGTAGAAGTCCCCCACCCCTTCGATCTGCCCGAGTCCGAACAGGAGGTTCGTCTGGAGCTTCCGGATCTCCTCGTCCGGGATGTCCGAGACGGCCCGATCCGCCGTCGGCAGACCGTAGGCTTCCTCGAGGCTCGGCGTCTCGGCGGTGAAGGTGCGGCAATTCGGGAAGGGGATGGCCCATCCCTCGACGAACGGGACGCCCATCTCGCGGGCCGCCCGCGACAGGACGAGCGACGCCCGCAGCGTATCGATGGCCTGGACGGCGACGTCGGCCCCGCGGAGGATCTCCCGGACGGTCTCCCCGTCGACGCGCTCCCAGGTGGCGACCTCGACGGTGGGGTTGATCTCGAGGGCTCGCTCGCGGGCGGCCTGGACCTTGACGTGGCCGATCGTCTTGCGAGTGGCGTGGATCTGGCGGTTCAGGTTGGAGGCGTCGAAGGCGTCCTTGTCGACGATGTTGAAGTGGCCCACTCCGCTCCGTACGAGGACCTCGAAGGCCACCCCTCCGAGCCCTCCCGTCCCGAACACCGCACAGCGGGCCGTCCGCAGGCGTTCCTGTTCCTCGGGCTTGAGAAGCCCGATGTTGCGCTCGACCATCCCGGCGTAGGCCGGGTCCCAGCTCGCTTGCACGTCGGCCATGGCTCAACCTCCCAGCGAAGTGTGCTTCAGACGTACGACGGCTTTCTTTCGTAATTGAAGCCCCAGCCGTACTGGAACCGGCCGTAGGGCCGAACGGCGACGGGCACGCGCTCCCCGACCAAGGCCGCCAGACGGTCTTCGAGGGCTTCGGCTGCGCGCGCCGACGGCGGATGGCCCTCGCGGGCCTCGATCTCGACTGCCCCCATGCCGTCCTCGGCAGGCGTCAGGTGGAAGAGGCCGGTCCAGTCGCGCGCGGCCTCATGGTCGCGATAGAGGACGTCCTTGACGTCCGCGACGGTCACCCGCCCCCCGCCGGGCAGATCGAGGCCGGGGTTCCGCCCATAGATAAGCCCCACGGGCAGGGGGTGCGGCGGGAGAAGGTCGGCGTTGCCCGTCCGCTCCAGGATCTCCCGCAGGTCCGCGTAGGGCCGCAGGGCTACGTGATCGCCCGTCCGGTACCGAAGCAGCGGCAACGTGCGCTCGGGGTCCAGGGTCGAGACGACCAGCTCCGGCCGCCCCGCCTTGTCCGGGACCGTTTCGAGCCACGTGTGGCGGGGGTCGTACTGGAGGATCTCGGGCGTGACGCGGGCCTCCGATCCGAAGATCTCGCGGCGTAGGTCCGGGTCTTCGTCGGCGCGGCGGCGCAGGCGGGCCAGTCGCGGCGTATCGCGGAAGATGCTGACCGAGAGCTCCGAGAGGCCCATGTTGATGCCGACCATCCCCTGCCGCGGGTCGGCGCCGTCGACGCCCAGCCGGGCCGCCATGTACCCCCGCCAACTCTCGGAGATGAACTCCGCCCCCGTCACGACGTGGACGCACAGGTCCTCCCACCCCGGGTCCGCGTCGGCGCCCTCGTCGACGACCTTCTTCTGGAGGAGGTGCTCGCCGATGAGGATGAACTGGTCGAACTCATGCCTCAAGGCCCTCAGGACGGCAACGATGGCGTCGGTCCGGACGCTCGTCTCGGCCACCGGGAGCGTCCGCGTGGGGATGCGGACGCCCATCGGAAGGCAGTTGACCAGGAGCGTCGGCCTCTCCAGGGCTCCAAAGAGGGCGTCGAGGTGCATTTCCAGACCCGCCGCCCCGCGTGCCAGATCCTCGCGGCTCTCGACGCCGAACGAGAACGTGCCGGAGTGCCCGCTGCTCGAGTAGACCAGCGCGGCATCGGCGAGTGTCCCCCCGACGCAAAGGTCCGCCAGCCGGTGTTCGCCGAAGACCCGTTGCTTGTCCAGCAGGGGCAGCCGCGTCAGGTCCTCCGGCCCCCTGACCTGGCCGGGGTTTAGGTTCTCGGCGTCCAGGATGGCCCGGTAGGCCGGGACCTCGCGGACCGTCCGGCGGAAGGCCTCCAGGAATCGCTCGGCACCCTCGGCCACCACGGCGTTGGCGGCCTGTGTCTCCGGGTCGGGCGTCTCGGCCGGCATCATGGGGCCGTCCTTACGTCGTTTCGGGTTCGCGGCGGATGTAACGGGCGGCTTCCTCGATCACGGTCTCGGCGCTCATGCCCGGTCCGCGGTCGGGGCGGCCGTTAAGGAGCAGCTCGACGTTGCGACCGAGGATCGCCTCGATCGTTTCGGCGGGAAGGGGAAGCCCGCGTACGGTGTCGACGAAGTCCGCCAGGCGGTGCACCTGGCCGACGTAGGGCGTCGGGTAATCGGTCCCGAAAATGAAGCGGTCCGCGCCGACGCGAGCGACCGTCTCGGGCGTCATGATCTCGCGGATCTCGTACAGGTACGCCGCCGTGTCGATAAACACGTTCGGGTTCTTTTCGACGACCATCAGGGCCACCTGGTGCCACAGCGTCCCGAGGTGCGTAAGCAGAATCCGCATCTCGGGAAATGCCACCGCCACCTCGTCCAGCAGGAGCGGATTGGCCTGGTCCAGGCGACAGAGGCTGCCGAACGGCGTCGTGCCCACATGGAACACCACGGGCACGTCCAGGGCCACAGCCTTCTCGTAGAGCGGATAAACGGCCTCGTCGTTCGGGTAGAAGTCCTGGAGCGGGGGGTGGAGCTTCAGGCCCCGCATCCCCAAGCCCTGGATCGCCCGCTCGAACGTCTCGACCGCGTCGGGGGCCTGAGGCCGGACGGAGGCGAAGCCCAGGAGTCGGTCGGGATGGCGCCGGCAGACCGCGTGAACGTACTCGTTCGAGGCGTAGACGATGGGGGCGTCGACGGCGAAGAGGATCGAGCGGTCGATCCCCGCCTCGTCCATCTGCCGCAGAAGCTCGTCTTCCGAGAGCAGATGCAGGCTTTCGCGGTATTCCTCGAAGACGGCGATGCCCGAGGGCAGGGCGAACCCCCGGCCCCGTTCCATCATCCGGTCCAGCTCGATGAGATGGACGTGGGCGTTGACGATCTCCATCCAAGGCTCCTTCGGCCGGACGCCGGGGATCGCTCAGGCCCCGGCGGGGGATGTCGGGCGTGCCGCCTGGCGCCGCTCGCGTGCCGCGTGATTCGTGATCAGGTGTGGATGGCCCTCCGCAGGGCCCTGAAGGGCCATGGCCACGGCCTCCGCCAGGTCCTCCGCGCTCAGCGGGAACGTCAGGTACGCTGCGACGCCCAGATCGCGGCATCGGGCGGCGTCTCCGCGGTGGCCGGCGGAGGTCACGACCATGAGCCGGGCCCCGTCCAGCCAGCCGGTCTCCAGCAACTGGGCCGCCAGGGCCGGGGCGTCGGTCCGCGGGGCGGAACCGTCGACGAGGACGACGTCGAAGGGGCGGTCCACCGCGGCCGCCCCCGCCAGGTGCCGCCGGGCCGCCCCGCTGGGGGCCTGGAGCACGTCGACGCCCTCGGCGGCGAGCATGTCGGCCAGGGCCTCGCGCATCTCGGAATGATCATTGACGACCAGGGCCCGCCGCCCCGCCAGCGAAGGACGCACCGCGTCCAGGGCCTCGGCCACGCCGGGCGGCAGGGCCAGGGGGATGGTCAGCGTGAACGTGCTGCCGCGCCCGGGGTGGCTGTCGACGTCGATCCGTCCTCCCATCATCTGGGCGACCTCGGCGGCGATGGCCAGCCCGATGCCCACGCCGCCCGCCGAGCGCGTCTCGCTGCCGTCGACCTGCTTGAAGGCCTCGAAGATGGCGGCCTGCCGGGCCCGGGGGATGCCGACGCCCTCGTCGCGGACGGCCAGTTCCACGAGCGCCCGCTGGCGCTCGCGGGAGACGAGCCGGCCCCGGAGCTCGACGGTGCCCCCATCGGAGAACTTGACCGCGTTCGAGAGCAGCGCCCCGACCATTTGCCGCAGCCGACCCGCGTCGCCGATGACCTCGTCGGGCACGTCGTCGGCGATCTCCGTCACGAGGGTCAGGCCCTTCTGACGGGCCCTCCCGCGGTACCGCTGCGTGATGTCGCCCAGGCAGTCGCGGAGGTGGAACTCGTGCGGCACGACGCGCAGCCGCCGCGCGTGGATCTTCGAGAGGTCCAGAAGATCGTTCAGGAGTCCCAGGAGCGAGGCCCCGGCCTCGCGGACCCGCTCCAGGTACCGCCGCTGCTTCTCCGAGAGCTCGGTCCCGAGGGCCAGCTCGGTCATGCCCATGACGGTGTTCATGGGGGTTCGGACCTCGTGGCTGATGTTGGAGAGGAACTCGTTGCGCATGGCCTTGGCGCTATTGGCCATGACGGCCAAGGCGCGGGCCCGGCGGCGGGTCTGCTCGAGGTCGTCCTCGCGGCGGGCGAGGGCGTCGCGGGCGTCGCGGGCGTCGGCCCGGGCCCGGCCCCAGGCGGTCAGCGCCCACGTCGCGACGACGGTTGCCGCCCCCAGCAGGCCCCCCAGGGCAAGATGCAGTCCGTCCAAAGGCACGCGCAGCGCTCCTTGTGCAGGTCGGGGACAGCGCGTCCCCCCGCGCCGCTTCCCCCAGTATATCGGGCGCTTTGCGGGGGGCGGCGTAGGGAAAAAGTGTTTCCGGGGGCGTCCGACGCTCGAAGGACGGAAAGGGTGTACAAACCGGGCGCTCGGGGACGATACCCGTATGGGATGAGTTGCAGGAGGAGCGTGCCATGAACGGACGTGTCTGGATCGGCCGGGCCCTCGTGTCGGCCGCAGGAGCGGTCGCGGTTCTGCTGACGGCCGGCGTCTCTCGGGCCGGCGGGTTCGACGACAAGGACCTGTCGCTTCGGCTTCCGGCGGCCCTCAGCCGATTCTCGCCCTACGGCGACGTGGCGGGGGCCGGCGGGGCCTCGGCGGGCAGCAAGTGGTCCTCGTCCATCAACCCGGCCGCCGTCGCCTGGACGCCCATTCCGGGCGACTTGAACCTCTCCTTCAGCCCGCAGTACGCCCGTCTCCACTTCCACGAGGACACGGACATCCACGTGGCCGCGGAGGCCATGACGTGGCAGACGCCGGACCACGGCACGTTCCAGCCGGCCTTCGCCCAGGCCCGCTCGACCCGCGGGAGACGGCGCGACGGTCTCGATTTTCGCCTCGACATTGACGTCTTCCAGCTCCAGTGGGGCCGACGCGTCAACGAGGATTTCGCCTTCGGCGCCAACTTCAACTATGCCCGCACGAACACCGAGCTCGACCTGCCCGGCCACATCGACTTCGCCGACGCCCTCGGCGAGACGTACGGCTGGCGATTCGGCGTCCTGGGCCGCATCTGCGACAAGCTCCTCGGCGGCGTGGTGTTCGATTACGCCTTCAGCCCCTCGCGGACGACGATCTTTCCCGTCTTCGGGCCGGGCACGGGCGCCCGGATCAAGGACACGGGCCACCAGTACCTATTGCGCCCCGGCCTGTCCTACGAATACCTGCCCGATTCGCTCGTCTATGCGGATTACCAGTTCGGCTCGTTCCACGACGACACGGGCCGCCTCCAGGTCCACCGGTTCATGGTGGGCGTCGACCACCAGCTCTGTGACGGGTTCTACGTACGGAGCGGCGTGACGATCGACGGGCGCGGCAACACGGCCTGGGGGGCGGGGCTGGGCATCTATCCGTGCGACTGGTTCTCGCTGGACGTGGCCTACCAGAGCCACATGTTCCCGGAGCTGGAGCCGGATTTCGGTCGGTCGAACACGGTCGTCATCTCCCTCTCGGTCACCTTCTAGCCGCGGAGACGGCCATGCCGGGCCTTGTGGAGACGGTCGGACAGCAGTTCTTCGGGGCCGTGGGCGTCTCGGTGGGTCTGGCGGCCCGGATGCGGGTCGTGCACAACGAGATCCGCCACGTGCCCTACACGGGCGTCAGTGTGGGCTGGCGATGGGACCCGCGGCCCACGCCCGTCCGCGAGAACCTCGTCCGCGATAACGTCCTGGAGGTCGCCGAGGGCATCCCGCACGTCCGCTACAACCGGACCCACCCCGAGAATATCCGCCAGGTCGGCAGGATTCTGAAGCGCGGGAGCCCCGAGGACCAGGCGATGCTGGAGAAGGCGGTCGCCGGGGCTCGGGCCCGCACGGGACCCCGAAGGCCCCTGGAGGGGCCATGATCGCGCTCGAGGCGGCCTCCCTGGCGATCCTCACGGCCCTCCTGCTCGTCTGGCTCTATCGCGGGTACCTGGTCCATTCGCCGACGGCCCGGGGACCGGTCCTGAGCGCGGATTCCTACCCCGGCCTCACGGACCGAGAACTCGTTTCCGTCGTCATCCCCGCCAAGGACGAGGAGGAGAACGTGCGGGCGGCCCTGGCGACGGTCCTTGCCCAGGATTACGCCCCCCTGGAGGTCATCGTCGTCGATGACCGCTCGGCCGACCGAACCCCCGAGATCGTCCGCGAAGTGGCCGCCGAGGACCCGCGGGTGCGGCTCGTGCAGGTCGAGCGGCTGCCGGAGGGCTGGTTCGGCAAGCCTCACGCCGTGCACACGGGGGCGGCCGAGGCCCAAGGCGAATGGCTCCTTTTCGTCGACATGGACTGCCGCCAGAACCCCCACAGCGTCCGGGCCGGCCTGGGCCTCGCGTTGGAGCGGGGAGGCGACATGGTCAGTCTCTGGCCGCTTCTGGAGATGCACGGGTTCTGGGAGAACCTCGTCCAGCCGGTGGCCGGATCGGTGCTGGTGGCGTGGTTCCGGCCGCAATGGGTCAACAATCCCAACCGCCGCACCGCCTTCGCGAACGGCCAGTACATCCTCATCCGGCGGAACGTATACGAGGCCGTCGGCGGGTTCGGGGCGGTCCGAGACGAGATCGTCGAGGACATTGCCCTGGCCCGCGTGGTCAAGCGGGGCGGATACCGCCTGCTGAACGCCGTCGGCGTGGACCTCTTCACCACCCGTATGTACACGAGCCTCGGCCGCATGTGGCAGGGCTGGACGCGGATCTATGCGGGGGCCTTCAAGCGGCCGATGATGCTCCTGGCGGCCACGGTCCTCACGTGCCTCTTCACGCTCGTCCCGTTCGTGGCCCTGGCCGTGGCGGGGCTTCAGGTGGCGGCCGGGGCGGGCGGGGCCATGGACTGGGCGGTCCTGGCCGTCTCGGGGGCCACGGTCCTGGCCATCGCGGTGACCATGCGTCGTGTGTTCATCCTTGGCAGGGGCAACCCGTGGTACCTGCTCGTCTATCCGCTGGCGGTCACGATCACGATGGGCTTCCAGCTCGGGGCCCTGACCCGGGTCCTGGGCCTTGCCACCATCGAGTGGCGCGGGACGCGGTACCGGGGCGGAAAAGTCGTCGACGAGGCCTGATTTCGCCTCCTTTCGCCGCGCGGCCTTGCCTTCGGCCGCCGGGATGATATCCTTCCTTGTCTCGAACCCGCCGGGACACCGCCTCGCGCCGCCCGGCCTGACGACAAGGACCCTCGATGAGCGACGCCGATACCGACCTTCCGACCGAAGCGGCCCCGCTGGCGGCCCTGGCGGAGCAGGAAGCCTATGACGACCTGGAGGCCGCCTGGCTGGAGGCCTTGGAGTCCGACGCCGTCCCGCCCTCGGCCTGCGTGGCGGTGCTGCGGATCCTGGCGGAAAAGGAGGCCGCCCGGCCACTCGAATCGCTCGCTTGGTATCTCCTCTCCGAGACGCTGGAGCGGCAGGGACCCGCCGAGGCCCGCGACCTGGCCCGATGGTGCGCCGACCTGCTGCCCGACCGGCCTACCCTCCGCGACCAGGCCGCTGAGGTCTACCGGGCCGCCTGTGCGGACGCCGAGGGCATCGAAATCCTCGTTTCGATGACGTTCGGGAAGGCCGACATGCCTCTCGAAGGGGCCGTCGAGCAGATCGAGAAGCTCCTGGCCCTCCCCCCCGGCACCTACGTCCGCGATCCCCGCCGCAAGAGCCCCGGACGTGTGGTCCGCGTCGATCCCGACCGGCCGGGCCTGGAGGTTTCCTTCGGCGAGAGCGGCAAGACCTACGATGCGCGAGGCGTGGACGCCCTGGAGAAGCTCCCGGCGGACGATTTCACCGCCGTCATGGCCTTCGACGCCGACCGGCTGGCCGCCCTGGCCGAATCCGATCCGGCGGAGCTGGTGCGGCGCGTGCTCGTCTCGGCGGGCCCGCGGATGCCGTATGACGACCTTCGGCGGGCCCTGGCGCCGATCATCCCGCGGGGGGCCTGGCCGAAGTGGTGGAAATCCACCCTCCCGGCCCTCAAACGCTCGCCCCAGCTCGAGATGACCGGGGGAACGAAGCCGGAACTCATCCTCCGGGATCGGCCCCTGGCCTTCGAGGACCAGGTCCGCCGGGATTTCGAGGCCACCGAGGAGCCCGTCGACCGCCTCGACGCCGTCCTCGCCCACTTGGCCGAGCACGGCGAGGAGAGCGAGGGCGAACGGGCCGCTCTGGCGTACTTCGACGAGACCCTCACGCGGATGGCCGAAGGCCCCGCAGGCCTCGACGAGGCCCTTTCGCTGGCCATTCGGGCCGTCCGGGCGGCCGTGCGGCAGAGGCTGGGCGAGGAGCCGGAAGAGGGCGACCCGGTGCCCGACCCGGACCGCGTGGCGACCCTCGCGGACGCGTTCCTCAGCGACCGCATCGTCCGCACGATCCTCGAGTTCGTCCGCCGCCGGTCGGACGAATGGCCGGAAACCTACGCACAGACGCTGCCGGGGGCCTCTCAGGCGGTCGCCGAGTGGATCGCCGACGCCCTTGCCGACGCCGGCCACGACGCCCGTTTGGCCGAGGCGGCCCGGGAGGCGCCGGCGCGGCCGACGGAGGCCCCGGGGGCCCTGGTGTGGCTCTGGAAGGCCGCGACGGGGCCTGTGGCGACGGTCGAGCTGGATGCGTCCGAGCAGGTCGCCCTGGCCATCGCCCTGCTCAACGTCGCCGACGCCCTCGCCCGGAGCGACGAGACGACCGGTCCCATGGCCCGCACGGCCGCTTCCGACGTCCAGCGGGTGCTCTCGGCCCGGGACTATGCGGCCCTGGCGACCGTCGTCAAGGACACCGAGGTCGGCCAGGGCCGGGCCCTGCGGATCGCCACGGAGCGGAACGCGGGGCTCACGGACATGGCCCGTATGAAGGTCCTGGAGCTGCTGCGGGCCGCCCACCCCTCCCTCTATGCCGAGAAGGTCCTCCCGGCGTGGGAAGAGGATATCCTCTACACCACCGAGGAGGCCTTTCGGGAGCGCCGGGAGAAGCTCGACGAGCTCATCCGCGTCAAGCTGCCCGCCAACTCGAAGGCCATCGGCGACGCGGCCGCCCACGGCGACCTGTCGGAGAACGCCGAGTGGACCGCCGCCCTGGAGGAACGCGATCGCCTCACCGAACGCGCCAACTCCATGCAGGAGGGCCTTGCGAAGGCCCGCGTCATGCGTCCCGGGATGGGCGGCGGGGACACGGTCTCGGTCGGATCGGCCGTCACGGCCCGCAATCGTGTCACGGGGCAAGAAGAGCGGCTCTTGTTCCTGGGCCCGTGGGACTCGGACGTCGAGAAGGGCGTCTACTACTACCGGACGCCCCTCGGCCTCGCCTTCATGGGCAAATCCGTGGGCGACACGGTGGAATTAGCCCTGGGCGGCGAAGAACGCTCCTGGGAGATCACCGGCATCGAAAGCGCCGTTTAGCGTCCAGCCGCGAGCCGACGGCGAGCGTTTGCCGTCGACAGGGCGAAGCCTACACGCGCTCCCGCTCGGCCCGCCGCTGGGCGATGATTTCCCGGGCGATCTTCTCCGGTACGCGGGCGTACCGTGCCATCTCCATCGAGAAGGTCGCCATGCCCTTTGAGAGGCTCCGGAGGACCGTCGCGTAGCCGAACATCGTCGCCAGGGGTACCTCGGCCCGGATGACGCAGTGCTCGCCGCGGTTCTCGGTGGCCAGGATGATGCCCCGGCGGCTGTTCAGGTCGCCCACGACGGGGCCCTGGCCCTCCAGCGGACATTCCACCTCCACGGCCATGATCGGCTCCTGGAGGCACGGTTTGGCGGCCCGGAACGCCTGCCGGAAGGCCTCCACGGCCGCAATCCGGAAGGCCATCTCGCTTGAATCCACGTCGTGGGCCGACCCGTCGTCGAGGCACATCTTACATCCGACGATCTCGTATCCCGCCAGCGGCCCTTCGGCCATGGCGTCCGCGAACCCCTTGCTGACGGCGGGGATGAACTCTCGCGGAATGGCCCCGCCGCGGATGTTGTCCTCGAACTCGTAGGGGTCCTCGGCATCGTCCGGAAGGGGCACCAAGCGGCCCTGAACGTGGGCAAACTGGCCCGAACCGCCCGTTTGCTTCTTGTGACGGTGGTCAAACGTCGATTCGGTGGTCGGGGCCTCGCGATAGCTGACGCTGGGGGCCCCCACTTGCACCGACGCCCGGTATTCTCGCCGCATCCGCTCCACGTACACGTCCAGGTGCAGTTCGCCCATGCCCGCGATGACCGTCTCGCCGGTCTCCGGGTCGGTCGAGACGCGGAACGTCGGGTCCTCCCGCATGAAGCGGTTCAGGGCCTTGGCCATGCGGTCCTGATCGTCGTTGGAGGCGGGGGTGATCGAAAAGCTGATCACCGGGCTCGCCACAAAGATGCTCTCCAGTGAATAATTCACTCCAGGGCCGCATAGCGTATCGCCGGAGGCACATTCGACCCCCACCAGGGCCACGATGTCGCCCGGTCCCGCCTCGGCGAGGTCCTCGCGGTCGTCGGCGTGCATCCGCACGATCCGACCCACCCGCACCATGGCCCCCGTCCGGGCGTTGCGGTACGAACCGCCCTTCGCCAAGGTTCCCTGGTACACCCGGGCGTAGCTCAGTTGCCCGAACGATTCGTCCACGATCTTGAAGGCCATGGCCACCGCCGGGGCGTCCGGATCGGCCACCAGAGGCACTTCGGCGCCCTCGTTGGCGTGATCGCGGGCGAAACTCGTCCGATCCAGCGGACTCGGCAAATACTCCGCCACGGCGTCCATCAGCGGCTGAACGCCCGTGTTCTTGTACGCCGAACCCATGAGAAGGGGCACAATGGCCCGGTTGACGGTCGCTTCGCGAAGGACCCGCCGCACCAGGGCTTCCGGCACGGGCTGCTCCTCGAGGTGGAGCTCCATCAGCTCGTCGTCGTGCATGGCCAGGGCTTCGAGCATGTGGTGGCGGGCCGCCTCGGCCTCATCCGCCAAATCGCCCGCAATGGCCCCTCGGACCACGTTTTCGCCCCTTTGGCCCTCGAACGTCACGGCCTCCATCGTCACCAGATCGACGACGCCGCGGAAACCCTCGCCCACGCCCAGGGGCATCTGGATGGGCGCCACCGCCAGGCCGAGCTTCTCCTGCAGGTCCTGGATCACTCGCTCCGGGTCGGCCCCCGTGCGGTCCATCTTGTTGATGAACGCCAAGCGAGGCACAAGATAGCGTTTCATCTGCCGGTCCACCGTCACCGACTGGCTCTGCACGCCCCCCACCGCGCAGAGCACCATCACGGCCCCGTCCAGGACCCGCAGGCTCCGCTCCACCTCGACGGTAAAGTCGACGTGGCCGGGCGTATCGATCAGATTGAATATGCGGTCGGACCAGTCGATTTGAGTGGCTGCAGAGGTGATGGTGATCCCCCGCTCGCGCTCCAGGTCCATGTAATCCATGGTCGCCCCGCCGCCCTCGCCGCGCACCTCCTGCATGCGATGGATTCGCCCGGCATAGTAGAGCATCCGCTCGCTGAGGGTGGTTTTGCCCGAGTCGATGTGGGCGCTGATCCCGATATTTCGAATTCGTCCGATACTCGTCATCGTCCCGTCCTCGTGCGTAACTCGTGTGGCAAGCCCACCTTAGGAAGCGGCGGGCGCGCCTCTCGGACACCCCGACCGCTCCTCGAACCTGCGGGGGAGGGCCCCGCACGGGGGCCCGTGGCGGTGGGTCAAAGTCCTATCAGTATACGCGCCTCGGTCTCCAAGTCAAGCGTGTGCCCACCTTTATGCGCATTCTTCACAAGGCCCCCGACCGACCACCGCGCGCTCCGTGCCGCAGGTCCGGAACGCGTGCCCCCCGCCCCCGCCCGGGACGATCAAGCGTGTCAAGATAGGCAAAATGGGGGAAGCCCCCCTTCGCAGCTCCAAATCTGTTAAGATAGGCAAGATGGGCGGCGATTTGGCGGAAATCGACACACGGGGTATCCCTAAGCGACACACTTTCTGCAACTTTTCGGGGGGTACGAGGGGGGAACTCGACCTCAACTCGCACCTTTTGCCCCCCTTCTTGCGCGAACTTGCGCGCTAACGGGCCGCCCCGTGGGTGCCGCGTGACGCGGAAAACGAAATCGGTGCCGCAAAAGGCAAAACAGGGCGGCATGCCCACGCGGTTCGGCGTGGGCACGTTCGCGCCGCACCTCTGCGAACCGCAGGGCCGCGTTGGGATCAACGCATGGGGATGGATGCGGTCGGCGGGGCGGCGAGGCGCGCGAGGCAGGGGGTGTGCGCTGAGACATGCCGAAAGGTTGTGGGCTTGGCCGGTCGCCGTGGCTGTCCCTTCGTCCGTCGGAGGTCCGCGGTCCTGCGGCCCTGCCGTCGTCTTTGCCGTTGAACCGGGGCGCGGGCTCGCTTACGATGGCCTCTGCCACACCGAAACGGGAGCCCGGCCATGCAGATTCACGAGCGTCCGCCCGGCCCGGGGGGCATCGTCCACCTGGCCCTCGACGGGGGACTCGATCACACGAACACCGGACCGTTCGTCGAGCGGATGGACGCGCTCCTGGAGACGGGCCGCCGGCGGGTGCTCCTGGACCTCGAGGGACTGACCTATATCTCGAGCTGGGGCCTCGGGGCCCTGGTCCGCGTCCATCATCATTTCGCGGTGCGCGGCGGGCGCCTCGCCTTCGCCCGCCTCCATTCCAAGGTCGCCGGCGTCCTCAAGGTGTCGCACATGGACCGCCTCTTTGATCTCTATGCGACCCTTGAGGAAGCCATGGCCGCTTTGAGGGACGAGCAGGGGGGCCCGGACGACGTCGCGCAGGCATGACGAAGGGAAGGAGTGAGGGCGGAACACGGGCTTGCGTGGGGGGCGATCGTCGATTAGAATAGGGGGGCTGGGAGACCGTGCGCCCGCGAAGCGGGCAAGGGAGGGATGCATGAAGGTCCGGGTGGCGATGCGGGTGGCGATGCGGGTGGCGGTGCGGGTGGCGGTGCTGGTGGCCGTCGGGTCGGCGTGGGGGGCGGAGGGCGAGGAGGCTCGCGCGGCCCCGGCCGAGGCCGAGGTCGCGTCCGACGCCCAGTTCTTCGCGGAGCTGGGGTACAAGGACGCGGCGACGGCGGCGGATACGGCCCGGGCGCTGGTGATCCTGGTGAGCGAGGGGGCGGAGACGGGCGGCGACTTCGTCGGCGACAAGAAGTACCTCCGCGACCGGGGCATCACGTGCGGGTGGCTGGAGACGGCGGCCGGGGACGACCCGACCGAGAAGGGCCACCTGGCCTCCTGCCTGTGCCGCGCCCTCGGCATCCGGGGCGGGCTCTGGATGCGCCTCTTCGGACCTGTGCCGCGCTATGCGCTCCGGGAGTGCGTCTACCTGAACCTTATGACGAATGGGGCGGAATATAAGCACGTGACCGGCGGCGAGCTGGTCGGCATCATCGATCGGGCGGACCGGTTCCGCCTGAAGGAGGCCGGCGAATCGCTGCCCGAGCTGGAAGGCGACCCGAGCGGGGCCGCTGGGGGGGAGCAATGAGACCCCGACGATTTCGTTGGGCCGCGCTGGTGGTGATCGCAGGGATGTGGACGCTCGCGGTGTCGGCGAGCCGGGCGGGGCCCGCGGTCGGGAATCCCGCGGCGGCCGAGGCCCCCGAGGCCCTCGTCGCGGACGTGCCGGTCGAGCCGGCCGCCGAGCGGGACCTGCTCGAAGAGGCCGCGGACGTCGAGGAGGCGGAGCCTGAGGGACCCGCCGCCGAAGCGCCCGATGCGACGCCCGACGCCGACGCCCTCATCGCCACGGTCCAGGCCGTCCAGGGCACCGTGGAGGCCCGCCCGTCGGCCGAGGCCGCGTGGGTGAAGGTCGAGGTCGGGCAATCCTACGGCGAGGGCACGGACCTCCGGACGGGGTTCCGGTCGCTGTGTACGCTGGACATGCGGGACAGCCTGGTGCAGATCGAGCCGCTGACGCTCGTTCGGATCGGCGAGCTGCGGCAGGAGGGCGACACGGTCCGGACGCGCCTCTACATGAAGCAGGGCAACACGTCGTCGGTGGTTGAGGAAGGGAAGATTCAGAGCGACTTCGCCATCGTCACGCCCTCGGCCACCCTCTCGGTCCGCGGGACGCGGACGGTCAAGGTCGAGCACTTCGAGATGTTCGGGACGCAGACGGGCCTGACGCACTCGGGCCTGCTGGCGGTGCTGAACCAGCTCGGGCGCCAGGCGCTGCTGGCGGCGGGCGAACAGACCGACGGGCAGGGCACGCTGCCGGTCCAGTACCTGTACTTCACGCAGCTCTTGCAGATCATGGATCCGTACACGTTCACGCCGGAGGAGATTCAGGCGGCGAGCCGGCGGAACCTCGACCAGGTGCTGCCGCCGGGCACCGGGGGGCCGTTCCTGCCGCCGGGCACGAACAACCCGCCGCCCGAGAACCCGAACAGGGACCCGAACGGGTGCAACGGCCCCGAGCCGCCGTACGATCCGCTGGAGTGGGACTAAGTCGTTTCGTCCCTCTCCCTCCGCACAGGAGGGTGGGGGGGCGAACGGGAGCCTTGGGTCGGCCTCACCCTCATCCCGTCCCTGTCCCGCCAAGGGAGAGGGGGGCCAGGGGCTTGCGGCTTAGGCTTCGGCCCGGCCGTCCTCGGAGACCCGCACGTTGGCCAAATCCTCGGGCGCCAAGCCGAAGCCCTTCCGCCGCGCCCGGCTCTGGCTCGCTTCGCTGATCGCCCTGGGTCTGGGCTCGTTGGCGGCGTCGTTCATGGTGAATACCCTCCAGGGCCGCGCGCTCGAGCTGTCCGTCTCGGATCAGTTGCGCCGGGCGTGTGCGCTGTCGGAGTCGGGCGGGAGCGCGGTGACGACGATCGAGGTCGACGATCGGTCGGTGGCCGAGGGAGGCCGGTGGCCCTGGCCGCGCCCCTTGCAGGCGGAGCTGCTCGAGGCGCTTGGGTCGCTCGGGCCGCGCCTGATCGTGCTGGACATCGAGTACGCCGAGCCGGAGGAGGCGTGCGTGGCGTACCGGTGGACCGCCGAGGGCGAGGAGGCGTACATCCTCCAGCGGCCGGACGCGCGGTTCGAGGCGGCGTTGGCGGCCGTGGGGGACGTCATTCTTCCGTTCAGTCTCTACCTTCCCGGGCGCGGCGGGGAGGCGCGGGGTGCGGCGGAGGTGATTGCGGCGCCGAATCCGCTCCCCCGGTTCGCCCTGGATCTCGCGCCGCAGGAAGCGCCGGGACTCTACCGGGCCGAGGGGTTCAACCCGATGCTCCCCGGGATCGGCGAGGCGGCGGCCGGGTCCGGGTTCACGAGCATCCACAAGGATCTTGACCAGACGGTGCGCCGGCTTCCGCTGCTGGCGCGCGGCGGGGACCTGGTGTTCCCGCACCTGGTGCTGGAGACGGCGGGCACGTGGCGGTTCGGACCGGATTATCGGGTGCGGCTGGAGGGGAGGCGGCTCGTCGTGACCTCCGCCGACGGGACCGAGTCGGTCAGCGTGCCGGTCGACGAACGGGCCCAGTTGGCCCTCCGCTGGCCCCGCAGCCTCGATGCCATGAGCCGCATCTCCGCCGTCCCGCTCCTGAAGCTCGTCAAGGCGCGGCGGAAGCTCGAGGGCCTGGAGCGGCAATACCGGGCGATCATGGACCGTGCGGCGGCGCTCTTCCCGGAGGGCGCCTACGCCGCGGCCCGCGACCGGCTTGCGGCCGCCGAGGGACCCGAGGCGACGGCGGCGGCCCGGACGGCGCTCGAGCAAGCGGAGCAGGACCTTGCCATGGCCCTCCTGCCCTACGCCACGGCCGAGAAAGCCGCCGAGGGCATCGATACCCGCCGCGCCGACGCCGCCCGGCGATACCTGCCCTTCCTCGGGACGTATCACGAGAACCAGGAGGTGCTCCGCGAGAACATCCGCCGCTACGGCGAGGCGACCCGCGCGCACGTCGAGGGACGTGTCTGCATCCTCGGCCTCTTCGCCACCGGCATCTCCGACATCCACAAGACCCCCATCCACACCATGCAACCCGGCGTCACGGTCTACCCGGCGGCGGTGCAGACGATCCTCTCGGGCGTGGCGTTCCGGAGCCTGCCGGACTGGGCGGCGTGGCTGGCGGCGGTGGGGGCGGCATGGGCGGTGGCCCTGGTGACGATCCGCCTGCCGACCGGATGGGGCGTTGCCGCCGTCGCCGCCCTGACCGTGGCCCTCTTCACGGGGGCGTACGCCGCCGCCGCGACGGCTGCCTGGCTGTTGCCCGTGGCGGGACCCGTCGCCGCCGTCGTACTCGCGTTCGGAGGCGTCGCCGCCTACCGCCAGCTTACCGAGGCCAGCAGCCGACGCTGGATCACCGGCGTCTTCAAGCAGTATGTCTCCGGCGACCACGTCGAGCAGATCGTGCGGCAGCCGGAGCGGCTCCGCCTGGGCGGCGAGCGGCGGGAGGTGACGGTCCTGTTCAGCGACATCGCGGGCTTCACGCCGCTGTCCGAGAGCCTCCCCCCCGAGCGGCTCGTCACGCTGCTGAACCGCTACCTCGGGGCGATGACCGACCTGGTGCTCGAGGAGAACGCGACGCTCGATAAGTACGAGGGCGACGGAATCCTGGCCTTCTTCGGGGCCCCCGTCGTGATGCCCGACCACGCCCGCCGCGCCGTCCGGGCGGCCCTGGCGATGCACGACCGGCTGCCGGAGCTGAACCGCGAGCTCACGGAGGAGGGCCTGCTGCCGGAGGGGCGGCGGCTGGCCATCCGCGTGGGCCTCTCGACCGGGCCCGCCATCGTCGGAAACTTCGGCTCCGAGCGGCGGTTCGATTACACCGTCATGGGCGACACGGTTAACCTGGGCGGCCGGCTCGAGGAGGCCAACCGCTGGCTCCGGAGCCACATCCTCGTGCCCGAAGCCACGCGTGCGGCGTGCGGCGACGGGATCGTCTTCCGCCCGTTCGGCCCGGCCCGGATACGCGGCAAGGTGGAGACGGTGGGCCTGTATGAGCCGCTCGCCATGGAACCGGCGTCCGAGGAGACCCGGGCCCTGGCGGAAGGCTTTCGCGAGTCCATCCATGCCCTCGCCCAAGGCGACGCCGCCCGCGCCCGGGCCGTGGCCGCGGACCTGCGGGCCCGGTACCCGGAGGACGGGCCGCTCGGGGTGCTGCTCCTTCGTCTCGAGGCCGAGGACGTGGGCCGCGGGCCGGTCGAGGTGGTGTGGGACCTGGGCCGCCCGAAGTGATTTCTCTCTCGAAAAAAGCCCGTCGCCCCTCCTTCCCGACCGAAGGGCCGATGCCGCGCGGGAGAGCGAGACCAAGTGGTTGCGGGGGAACCATTTGCGCGAGGCGCGCGGCCGGAGGGAGGCGGGAGAGGGGGCGGTTCGGAGGCGACGGCGGCCTTAATAGTCGGCCGCCAGACGCGGATTATCGGGTTTCTTGCTTGACTTCGCGAGGCCGCCAAGTCATAAGAGAGTGGGCGGCACGTCGGGCCGCAATTCCGTCTCACGAGCCCTGCGACGCGAGACCGCAAAGGGGGACAGGACACCGGCTCGGGGCGCTTCCTCCGTGAGGCGTTCGCTCTTCCAACGGAAAAGGGGAGGCGGCTTCGGCCGTCTCTACCAGCGGCAGCGACTTTCTACCCCTCGGTCGCTGCCGCCTTTTTGCCCCCGCGTCTTTTGCCGTCGAGCCCCCGGACGCGGTGCCGCGTGGTCGGGCCCCGGGCCTCAGCTCGGGGACTTCGGCGTTCCAGGGCGGCCCCTTCCGTCGTTGCCGTCAGGCCCCCCAAGGGGGCGCAAGGAACGGCAGAAGCCGCTCGCCTCAGCCGTCTTCGTCGGATGGGGCGTCGACGGCCGTCTCGGGCTTTGTCTTCTCGACCGCCCGGATCTCCAGGATCGCCTTCCCCGCGCGACCCTCGTCCGACTCGCGGACGGTGTAGGTGCCGACCGGGAGGCCCTTCGGCTCGGACGGGTCGGCGGCGGGGACCCAGTGGATGAGGGCGCTGGTGTCGCCCAAGTCGGTGGTGGCGAGGCTGCCGGAGAGGGCGGTGACGAGGAGCTCGCTCGCCCCCTCGCGGGCGATCTGGGGGCCCGCGTAGACCCACCGCCCGAGTCCCGGCGCGGCGTTCTCGGCCGATGCCGCCAGAAACGCGCTCGCCGGCCGTCGCGTCTCCTTCCCGTCCGCGCCGGTCGTGATGACCGTCAGCTCGACCTCCCGACCCTCGGGCGGCCGGACCCGGCCGTCGGCCCGCAGGCGCGGCGGCGTGCCGGGCGCAAGGCCGGCCTGGCGGCACGCGGCGACGACCTCCCGGACGGCCCGGTCGGTCACCAGGACGCTCATCCCCCGGTGCCGCTTGCCCGCCGAGAGCATCCACGCCACCACCCCGCGCGCCCCGCTGAAGCGGACGGGGATGCGGACCGTGCGGGTCTCGGGATCGGCGGAAACCTTGCCCGCCTCGCGAGGCGCATCCGGTTTCGGGTCGGGGGCGTCCGGAGCGCCCTCGGCGTCCGTCACGACCGGCTGGAGCGGCAGGGCGGTCTCGGGCGTCGCGTCGCCCCCCGCCGCGGCCAGCACCGCCGCCAGGAAGATGGGGATCATCATCGCCGTCCCTCCCCCCCCACGCGTCGGCGGCCATTGTAAACGGGCGGCGCGGGGAATCAAAGCGACGAAGTGGCCGAGTCACGAAGGCCGCTCACTGCGTGCCCTGAATGAGGCCCAGGATCGGCATGTAGACCGAAGCGACGACGCTCACCAGCGCCAGCACGGCGGCGGCGGGTCGGAGAGGCGCCTCGTAAAGCTCTGCGCATGCTGATGCAGACATCGATTGCGCGACCGGGGATCGGAAAGGGGGGGCGGTTTTCTTCAAGCTTTTTGAACTTGCCCGCCGATGGATTGTGTGTAGGATTGAGGTGGAGGAAGAAGGGATTCCCAATCGGGATTTGCTCTCTGCGGTGTTCGTGCGAGGTGACGATTGGAACAACCGATGAAACCTGCTGAGGGAGCCCTATCGGGAGACGGACGATACGCCCGCTTGACGGGACCTCGAAGGTCTCCTCCCGGCCCCCGAACTTAACGGTGGGTTGATTCCAAACGATCCTTACGGCACAGGTGGAGAGTCAAATTAAACGGAGAAGGCCCGGGCCTGGCCCGGACCTTCTCCTGCATTCTATGGGGCCCGCGCGGCGCGAGCGCCGCGGCCAACACGCCCACGGGCGGCCCGCCATCTCTCGAAGTTTCCTGTGAATGCTTTCCCGACCCGCGCGTATGAGGGGATGATCCGGGCGCGGAGACCCCGAGACCCTTTCCCTGCCGGCAGGGGCGCGCCATGCGCACGCAGGACCCCTGCCGGCACTTATTTGCTGGCGTCGGCAGGGCCCGGGGCGTATAGATGTGGGGAGGATGCCAGGGCCCCGCGGGCCCCGCGCCCGACCGTGCACTTGCCTGCGATGAGGAGATTCCATGGCCGCACGACGTTACGCGATGCCGGGTACGATCATCGCCGCCCTCGCGCTGGCGGCCGTTGCCGGATGTGCCGCTCCCGAGACCGCCGACCGGGCCGGGCAGCTCGATTTCCGGGCGGTCGTCAAGGGCGCCTCGGAGAAGGTCTTCCCGGCGGTCGTCTACATCAAGTGCATCCGCGAGTCGCTCGAGGCGGGCAAGAAGATCAGCCAGGAGGTCTCGGGCAGCGGCGTGATCGTGAGCGCCGCGGGCGAGGTCCTGACGAACTGGCACGTGGTGGACAAGGCCGTGCAGGTCCGGTGTCTGCTCTACGACGGCCGCCCCTTCGAGGCCGACGTCGTCGGCTCCGACAAGGACACGGACCTGGCGGTCCTCGCGCTGCGGGTGCCGGAGGGTTCGGAGCCGCTTCCGGCGGCGGCGTTCGGGGATTCGACGTCGCTTGCCGAGGGCGACTTCGTCATGGCCATGGGGGCCCCGTGGAGCCTGTCGCGGAGTGTCTCGATCGGCATCATCGCCTGCACCCGCCGCTTCCTCCCGCAGAGCAGCCAGTACAGCCTCTGGCTCCAGACGGACGCGTCGATCAGCCCCGGCAACTCGGGGGGCCCGCTCGTCAACACCGAGGGCGAGGTCGTGGGGATCAACGCGCGCGGCGTGATGGAGGGCGGCGACATGGGCTTCGCGATCCCCTCGGCGACGGTCGTCCACATCCTCGACCAGATCCGCCGTTTCGGCAAAGTCAGCTGGAGTTGGACGGGCCTTCAGCTCCAGCCGCTCAAGGATTTTAATCGTAACATCTATTTCGAGGGAACCGAGGGGGTGATCGTGGCCGAGACCGACCTGGAGAGCCCCGCCCGCCGCGCCGGCATCCTGCCCCGCGACCGCATCCTCGAGGTCGACGGGCGCCCGGTCACCGCCCTGACCGAGGAGGACCTGCCGCCCATCCGATGCCGCTTGGGCCTGCTGGAGAAACACGAGCCCGTGTCCGTGCGGCTGAAGCGCGACGCCGAGCTGGTGATCGTCCAGCTTACGCCCCGCGAGAAGGGACGCGTCGAGGGCGACGAGCTCGACTGTCCCCGGTGGGACTTGACGGTCAAGCAGATCAACCAGTTCGACAACCCGGACCTGTACTTCCACCGCAAGGAGGGCGTCTTCATCTACGGCGTCCGCGAGCCGGGCAACGCCTCGTCGGCGGGGCTGCGGGCCAAGGACATCCTCCTGAGGATCGAGGGCGAGCCCGTCCGGACGCTCGAAGACATGGCGGAGCTCCACGAGAAGGCCGTCGCCAATGTCCGCCGCAAGCACCGTGTTCTGGTCGAGGTGCTCCGCAACGGGCTGCTGCGGCAGGTGGTGCTGGACTTCTCTCGTGACTATGAGCAGGATTAGCCTTTGTTGTCCGGTCATGCCTTCCGACCCTTAGCCTCCAATAAGGACACCGCCATGCGCATCGTCCCCGCGTTCCTTTTCCTGGCGTTCCTTCTTGCCGCGCCCCTCTCGGCCGGCGAAGCGGAGCCGGCGACCGAAGAGGACTTGGCCGTCGAGGAAGAACCCTCGCTCGATGCCGCGGCCCGGGCCGCCCTGGCCGCCCGCCTCGCCCCGTCGCTGCCCCTGGTGGAGATCACCCTGCGCACCGACAAGGGCGAGGAGCCGGAGTCGTGGGGGTTCGGGAGCGTGTGCCCGAATTGCGGCATGTCTCACCGCTCCGACTTCGGAGACTACCTGACCGAGGAGCGGCCCGTGGAGGCCTGCGGGTACGTCCTGGCCCCGGACCGCGTCCTCATCCTCGACCCCGGCGTGCCGGACCGGTTCGTCGAGAAGATCGAGGTGGTCGACGGCGACCGCCGCGTCGGCGCCCGGCCGATCGCTTACGCCGAGGAGGGCAGCGCGGTGCTCCTGGCGACCGAGACGAAGCTGAAAGAGGCCGTGGCGCTGGAGTTCGACGCCTCGAAGGAGGAGCCCTACGTCGCGGTCACCGCCGATCGCATGCAGGGCAAGTGGACGATCAACGTCAACCCCGCCTCGATGGAGATCAAGCTTGTCCCCGGCGAGGCCCCGCGCGTAGTGACGACGGCGACGAATGCGCTGGTGGCGGCGGAGGACGGGACGCCGGTGGGCATCCCGATGCGGTTCCGGATGGGTTTGGCGGGCGAATGGAAGGGCTCGCCGCTCGCGTGGCCCCTGGTCGAGGCCGAGACGCTCCGCCGTCTGGAGGCGAAGACCCGCGAGCGCGTCGAGGCGGCCGTCCGTCGGGTCAAGCTTGGGTTCCGCAGCCCCAAGCGCGACGAGCGGGCCTCCGCCCGCTCCGACGACGGCGAGAGCACGGAGCGGAGCGTGCCGGGCCTGGTGGTCGGTCCCAAGCGCGTGCTCGTGCTCGCGTCGCTGAACGCCAAGACGACGGCCCGCCTGGAGCGGATCGAGGTCGTCGGGCCCGACGGCCGGGCCGTCCCCGCCGTCTTCGAGGGGACGCTGGAGGATTACGGCGGGTTCGTGGCGCGGCTGGAATCGAAGGTCGAGGGCGCGCCGGATTTCTTCACGGGCGAGCTGGAGCCGGTGTGCATGCAGCTGATGATCCGGGCGGAGGTCCGCATCCAGGGCGAAAACCGGACGGTCTACGTCTCCCGCTGCCGCATCCCCGGCGTCCGCATCGGATGGAAGAGGAACCTTTATCCGACGATGCCCGCCCGGGGCCAGGGCCCGGTGTTCGTGTTCGACCGCGCAGGGCGGCTGGTGGCGTTTCCCGTTGCCCGGCGCGACAAGTTCGAGGGCGACCGCCGCTGGCGGAGCGATTCGCCGCGCATGACCGCCGCCGGCCAGATGGCGCCCGTCCTCGCCGTCGGCACCGAAGCCTACGACGCGAGCATCGTGCCGCTCTCGGAGCAGGAGGAGAACCGGCTGGCGTGGATGGGTGTCCTGACGCAGCAGCTCGACCGGGACCTGGCGCGGGCGAACCAGGTCTCGCACCTGACGCGCGACGGCGACACCGGGGCCCTGGTCTCGTACGTCTTCCCCGACAGCCCCGCCGCCCGGGCCGGCATCGAGCCGGGGTGGGTCCTCTTGCGGCTGCACGTCGAGGGTCATCCGAAGCCGATCGAGATCGAGGCCGACCACGACCGGCGCAGCGAGTGGCAGTTCCCGTGGGACCGGCTGGACGACCTGCCGGAGCACCTCTATGAGCGCATCCCGGCGCCGTGGCCGCCCCTGGAGAACGGCCTGACGCGCACGATCACGGACCTCGGCTTCGGCAAGGCGTACAAGGCCGAGGTGGCCCACGGGGGGGAGGTGGTCATGAAGGAGTTCACCGTCGAGCAGAGCCCGCCTCACTACGGCACCGCCGCGCAGTTCGAGTGCGAGCCGCTCGGCCTGACCGTGAAGAACCTGACCTTCGAGGTCCGCCGCTACTTCCAGAAGGGACCCGAGGAACCGGGCCTGGTGGTCTCGAAGGTCGAGCCGGGCGGGCGGGCCAGCGTCGCGGGCGTCAAGCCCTTCGAGGTCGTCACGCACATCAACGACCGACCCATCCGGACCGTCGACGAGTTCCGCGAGGCCGTCAAGGCGGGGGGCGAGCTGAAGCTCTCCGTCAAACGCATGATGACCGGACGCGTCGTCAAGATCCAGGCGGAGCCGGCGGCGGAGAGCGGCGAACCGTCGCCTTGAGGCCCGTCGCCCGCAGGAAGATCGGCCAGATCACGAGCGGCACGAGGATCGCGACGACCATGCCCCACCAGGGTCGGTTGCGACTGGCGTGGCCGAGCCACGCGAAAAGGAGCGCCGTTGGCGCGGTCCCCAGCAGCAGGGCGGCCGTGAAGCGCCGGAGGCGCATCCCCGCCAGACCCGCAAGCACCGCCACCACCTCCGGCAGGATGGGGAGGATGCGGCTGGCGATGACGGCGAACCCGCCCCAGCGGTCGAAGAACGCGCGGAAGCGGGCCTGCTCCTGCTCGTCGGCGATCCACCCGGCCGCCCCCCGCCCCCCGAGCCGCGCAAGGCCGTACCCCAGCAGCCCCGCCGCCGCCGACCCGACCGTCCCCACCGCCGCCCCAAGGGCGACGCCGTAGACGCTCCCGAGGGCGGCCATGACGCCCGTCGCGGGGATCGGGAGAAGGAGGTCGACGACCAGCAGTCCGATCGCCGCCGCCCACGCCACGCTGCGAATCTCCTCGAACCATGCCGCGCACGCCTCGGCGCTGAAGAGCGTCTCCAGCCGCCCGCCCCAGAGGACGAACGTCAGCATGAACAGGGCCGCCGTCAGGACCGCGACGCCGAGGACTTTCAGGAGAATTTTCATGGCAAAATGAGAGAATGGCGGAGAGGCGGGGATTCGAACCCCGGGTACCCCAAAAGGGCACACTCGGTTTCCAACCGAGCCCATTCGGCCACTCTGGCACCTCTCCGCGCGGCCGCGTCGGGCAGGCGGCCCAGTGTACGGACCGGCGCCGCGGGCGTCAAGCCGTGGCGAGGGACGCGAGGGCCTTGCGGACCTCGTCGTCGCGCACGTCCTCGACCACCTCGACGGTCCCGACACCCGTCGGCAGGACGAACCGGCGCCGCCCCGCCTCCGCCTTCTTGTCGCGCCGCACGAGGTCCAGGCACGCCTCCGCGTCCGGCGGCTCATCGAGGCGCGTCGGCAGACCGAATCGCTCGAGCAGCCGCGTCTGCCTCGCGACCGTCTCCGAGTCCGCCATGCCGCGCGCCCGGGCGAGACGCGCCTCGGCTGTCATCCCCAGGGCCACCGCCGGGCCGTGGGCGAGGCCGAGATGGGTCTCGAGGGCGTGGCCGAGGGTGTGGCCGTAGTTGAGAATCCGCCGAAGGTCGCCCTCCCGCTCGTCGGCCTCGACGACCTCGGCCTTGAGGCGGACGTTGCGGGCGACGACGTCTTCGAGGACCGCCTCGTCGCGCGCGAGGATCGCGTCGGCCTCCCGTTCGCAGAGGGCGACAAGGTCCTCGTCGCGGATGACGCCGTGCTTGACGACCTCGGCCATCCCGCCGCGAAGCTCCGCCTCCGGCAGCGTCGCGAGGGTCGAGACGTCCGCGAGCACCAGGACCGGGTGATGGAACGCGCCGATCAGGTTCTTGCACGCGGGGTGGTCGACGGCCGTCTTGCCGCCCACGCTCGCGTCGACCATGCCCAGCAGCGACGTGCCGGCGGCGATCCACGCGATGCCGCGCATGTATGTCGAGGCGACGAACCCCGCCAGGTCCGTCACCACGCCGCCCCCGAGGCCCACCACCAGCGACCCGCGGTCCATGCCGGCGTCGAGCATCGCGTCCCAGAGGCGCGCGGCCTGGTCGACGCTCTTGGAGGCCTCGCCGGGCGGGACGATGACGGTGCGCACCTGGAGGCCGGCGTCCGCGAGGCTCGTCTCGGCGGGCTCGAGGTAATGGCGGGCGACGTGGGCATCACTGACGAGGGTGATCGTCGGACTTCTCGCCGCTTTCCTCGCCTCCGTCCCCAAAGAGGTCAGAAGGGAGGGGCTGATCCGGACGTCGTAGGTGGATGTGGTGACGCGGACGTGAATGACGTTCATGCGCGGAGGATCTCCCGAGCCGTCGGACGAAGAAGAACGCGATGAGCATGATCAGGAGGACGCCGCCCCCCAGGGCGAGCGCCGCATCGGCCGAGAAGGTGATGCCCGTGCCGGGCGCGGCGACTTGGCGCTCGACCGGCTCCAGCCGCCGGGCCACCAGCATGGGGGCGGAGCTGGTGCCCCGCGTGCCGTGATATTGGCGAACCTTGTAGAAATACCCCTTCACCCGAACCGCGTCCAGCACCTCCAGGTACGGCATCGGGTTCTCGAGGACCAGGACCATGGCGATGGGGGCGGCCTGCGGATCGGCGTCGGCCCGGACGGTGCACTCGTACAGCATCGGCACGTCCTTTCGGAGCGCGACGATCGGCACCGGGATCATCCGCACCTGCATGTAGACGCCCTCGATCGTCACCGGCTTGCCGCGGTAGCTCGAAGGCAACGCGAGCAGGGCCGGAATGGGCGCCGTCTGCTCGTCCGGCTCGAAGAGATCGTCCGAGAGCTCCGGGTCCTGAACCACCGAGACCAGCCACCAGAACGCGGGCTCGTTGAAGCTGAAGGTGTTGTCCTTGACGTCCTCGAGAAGCGCCTGGCCCTTCTCGAGGGGGATCTCGAAACGATGGAGGATGGGCAACTCGCGCAGCTCCTCCTTGGTCATCTCCGAGACGGGCTTCGGGGCGGGCCGCAGCTCGCCCTCGGCGGCCGGCGCGAGGACGCACGGGATGAGCATCATCAGGATGCATCCGGTCAGGCAGGCGAGCGCGCGGATCATGGGCATGGACCTCCACGAACCATTCTAGAACCCCTGACGCCGGGCGGTCAAAGGGAATCCGAACCGTCCCCGCGGCACCCCAAGAGACGTACGCCGGGGCGGTTCGTCTCAAGATCGGGTTGCTTCTCGCACGGCGTGCCTCTAGGATAGCACGCCGTGCGGCACGTGCCGTGCCCGCGCGGGAGCGAGGAGATTCGCATGGTGATGCGCCGGACGTGTCTGGCTGCCCTGCTCGTGGGCCTCTTGGCGGGGGGGGCCCTGACGGGCTGCCGCCGCAATGCCGACACCGGCGGCGGCGCCGCCCCGCCCGAACGTGCCGCCGAAGAGACGACGCCTGAACCCGCTGCCGAGAAGGAGCCCGAGCCCATGGCCGAAAAGACCCCCGAACCCGCCGCCGAGACGCCCTCCGACGACGGCCCCCGACCCCTGCCCCGGGTCACCTTCGAGACCTCCAAGGGCGAGATCGTCCTGGAGCTGGCCGAGGACGAGGCCCCGAACACCGTCGCCAACTTCATCCATCTCGTCGAGAAGGGCTTCTACGACGGGACCCCCTTCCACCGCGTCATCCCGGACTTCATGGTCCAGGGCGGCGACCCGACCGGCACCGGCACGGGCGGCCCCGGCTATCGCATCCCCGACGAGATCAGCCCGAACCTCAAGCACGCGCGCGGCGTGATCTCGATGGCCAACACCGGCCAGCCGAACACGGGCGGCAGCCAGTTCTTCATCACCCACGTCCCCACCCCCTGGCTCGACGGCAAGCACGCCGTCTTCGGCCGCGTCACGCGCGGCATGGACGTGGTCGACGCGATCAAGAAGGGCGACAAGATCGTCCAGGCCACCGTCGACCGCAAGCGCGACCACGCCTACGAGCCGAAGACGATCGGCGGGCGATGATGCAAGCCGGCCCGACATGCCCGTGGTCATACGGCCGCGGCCCTCGAGAGGGCCCGGCGCGCGGTCATCCGCCGCGGTCGTCAGACCGCGGGCACGTCCGTCCAGCCCGCAGGTCCGGTGCGCAGAAACCTTGCAGCCACTCCTCCTCGGGTCTATAATCCTCTTATCTTTCGGCCGCCCGTCTTTTCCTTCGATCTTCCGGCGCGGCGGCCCAAGGTATCTTGCGCCCTTTTTATCGAGGAGGCCGATTCATGCTCATTCTCATCATACGGTTCATGTTCGTCGCGTCGATGGCGGGGATCGGCCTCCTGATCGGCCGGGCCCTGCGCGGCACGTACGGCGAGGACGCCATCAGTTGGCTGCCCATCGCGACGATGGGAACCGGCATGGTCGTGGCGACGATCATCATCGTCCTCGACGCTGCCGTCAAGCGAAAGGATATCAGCATCATCTCGGCTGTCTTCTTCGGCCTCCTGGTGGGGCTCGTGGTCTCGCTCCTTTTGGCTCCGATCGTCGACATGTCGCCCTTCGGGACGGAGGAGGCCAAGGGGGCCGCCAAGATCGGCATCGGCCTCGTCGGCTCCTACCTGGCCATCTCGTTCATCCTCCAGACGCGGAGCGATTTCCGCTTCGTCATTCCCTACATCGAGTTCGCCAAGCAGCAGAAGGGCGGCCGCCCGATGCTCCTGGACACGAGCGTCGTCATCGACGGTCGCATCGCCGACATCGCCGAGACCCATGTCCTCGACGCGCCGCTGGTCGTCCCGCGCTTCGTCCTTCGGGAGCTCCAGTCGATCGCCGATTCTTCCGAGAAGCTGAAGCGCAACCGGGGCCGGCGGGGTCTGGACATCCTGAACCGTCTCCAGACGATGCCGGGCGTGGACATCCGCATCGAGGACGCGACGGCCCCCGTCGCCGCCGACGAGGGCGTCGACGGCATGCTCGTCTCCCTGGCCGCCGAGACCGGGGCCCGCGTCGTCACGAACGATTACAACTTGAACAAGGTCGCCCGGCTGCGCGGCGTCGAGGTGATCAACCTCAACGACCTGGCCAACGCCCTGAAGCCCGCCGTCCTCCCGGGCGAGCAGATCGAGGTCAGCGTCCTGCGGGAGGGCCAGGAGGAACGTCAGGGCGTCGGGTACCTCGAGGACGGCACGATGGTCGTCGTGGAGGACGGGCGCGACAAGATCGGCGAGACCGTCCCGCTGACCGTCACGAGCGTCCTCCAGACCAGCGCCGGCCGCATGATCTTCGGCCGAGTCGAGCACGGCGGCGGGAAGCGCGGACGATGACCCGCGGGTTTCCTTCGTCTTGACTTGACACCGGGACCGCACTGTGGGATAAGAAACCGCATCGCATGGCATAGCGCCTTACGGGGAAAGTGGTCGTGCCTGCAGCCAGTGTGATCATTGCCGCGGGGGGTCGCGGCACGCGATTCCAGAAGGGGGCCGGGTCTGCCGGTCCGGACCGCCCCCGGACGAAGGTCTTCGCCGAGATCCGCGGCGAGCCGGTCCTCCTGCACACCCTTCGCTGCTTCGAGCGCGTCGCGGGGCTCGAGGAGTTCGTCGTCGCCGTGCCCGCCGAGGCCCTGGACGTCGCCGCGCGCCTCATCGGCGACCATGCGGGCGACCGGCCCGTGCGGTTCGTCGAGGGGGGCGAGGATCGGCTCGAAAGCGTGGCCCGGGCCCTGGAGGCCACGCACGGGGGCACGGAGCTCGTGGTGATCCACGATGCGGTCCGTCCGCTCGTCCGGCCGGAGGTGGTCGAGGAGGCGATGCGCGTCGCGGTCGAGTGCGGAGCCGCCGTCGTCGGCCGGCCCGTCGACCACACCGTCAAACGCGTGCCGCACGCCAGCTCTGTCGTCGAGACCGTCCCGCGCGAGGGCCTTTGGCTTGCCCAGACGCCGCAGGTCTTCCGCCGCGAGATCATCAGCCGGGCGTACGGCCGGCGCGGCGATGTGGTGGGACGCGTCACCGATGACGCGCAGCTCGTCGAGGCGATGGGCGGCGAGGTGAGGATGGTCCCCGGCGACGCCGCCAACTTCAAGATCACCACTCCGGAAGACCTCCGCATGGTCGAAGCCCTTCTGGCCGCTGGCTGGCCGCCCCCCAAGACATGAGCTTTCCTCCAGTCGCGTGCCTGCCCTTTTTGGTTGCCCCGCGTCCGCATGCCTGATAGCGTTCTCCCCCGATGACCCGCGACGAACAACCGGCCGCACGGCCCGGGCCCGCGTGGCGGCGGGAGGCGGGGACCGTCGCGTTCCTGGTGGTCGTCGCCGGGACGCTGGCCCTCTGGCGGACGACCGACCGCGGCCTGTTCACGGCGCACGAGGCGCGGGCGGCGCGGGTCGCGCGGCACATGCTCGCGGCCGAGCCGTGGCCGGCGGACCGGCCGGCCCCGTGGCTCGTACCCCAGTTCTCCCCCGACGCCAGGGCCGAGCTCAACTACCAGAAGCCGCCGCTCTACTACTGGGCCGTGGCCGCGGCAAGTCTGCCCGGAGGCGGGGTGACGCGTCTGACGGTCCGCCTGCCCAGCGCCCTGGCGTTCGTCGCCTTGGTCATCGTCACGTACTTTCTCGGGTCGGTCGTGGCCACGCGGCGGACGGGGCTCCTGGCGGCGCTGGTGCTGTGCTCGACTCCGAAAATCCTCTGGTGGTCGCGGGCGGCGGTGCTCGACCCGATGCTGGTGGCGTGCATTGCGGCGGCGCTCCTCTTTTTCCTGCGGGCCCACCTCGGGCGGGGCGGAGCGTGGCAATCCTGGCTCTTCTGGGCCCTCGTCGGCCTCGGGACGCTCGTCAAGGCCACGAGCCTCGCCGTGCCGCTTCTGGCGGTGGGGCTTTACCTCGTTGCCCGGTCGTTCCGGCCGATGGGGACAGGCCCCTCCGGCGAACGGCCGGGAAAGGAGCCGGTCCCCCTTGCCGGGCCCTGGCCCCTTCGGCTGTGGCGCTCCCTCTGGCGACTGAAGCCGATCAGCGGCCCGCTCGTCCTGCTCGCCGTGGCCGCCCCGTGGCACATGGCGGCGCACTTTGCGACGGGCGGTGTGTTCAGCGAGGTCTACTGGGGCGTCCACGTTTTCGGGCGGGCGACGGGGGCGGGGGGTGTGTTCGAGGCCACCCCGGTGTGGCTCTATCTCGCGAGCCTCCCGCGCGACTTCTTCCCGTGGATCGTCTTCCTGCCGGGCGCGCTCGTCCACGTCTGGCGGGCCCCGTCGCGGCCGGTGCGCGACCGGCTCCTCTTCCCGTTCGTCTGGTTCGTCGGCTCGTTCCTCTTCCTCACGGCCGTCTCCTTCCGCAAGGACGAGTACCTCTTCGTCGCGTTTCCTGCGGCGGCGGTGCTCGTCGGGTACTTCCTCGATTACACGATGGCCGCGTGGCGGGAGGACGCGGCCCTGCGGCCGTGGGTCAAGGCGGCGCTCTGGGTCGTAGCGGGGGTGACGGTGCTGGTGGCGGCGGGGCTGGCGGGGCCGGCGCTCTCGGAGGCTTGGCGCACGCATCTGGTGGAGGATATCCTCTCCAACGAGACGGACCGGGCGGTGTTTGCCGCCCTCGGCGACCGGCTCGCCGGATCGGCTTGGCTCATCGTCCTGCTGACCGGGCCGATGGCCGTCGGGGCGGCCCTGGCGATCCTGGCCGCCTACCGGTCGCGGCCGGGGAGGGCCGCCCTGCTGGTGGTCTGCACGACGATCCTCGCGTACGTCGTCTTCCTGGCCGTCGTGGTGCCGACGATGGAGCGGACGCGGGGTCTCGCGTCCTTCGCGGCCGACGTTCGGGTCATCAAGCGGACGTTCGACCGGCGGATGGGGCCGACGCGGTTGCTCCTGGGCGTCGTCGAGTGCCACGAGCTGGCGTTCGAGCTGGGCGAGTCGGACCGGACGCTCCTCGAATCGCTGGATCGGCCCGTGCCCGAGTTCCTTGCGGCGCGCCTGGCGGCAGGGGAGCTGTGGCTCGTGGTCACCGACCGCGAGGTCTGGGAGGCGGGGATGTGGGAGACGGAGGCCCTCGGTTTCGACCTCGTGTATCCGAAGGACGAGACGCCCCCGGTCCACCGCCGGCCCATGGTGCTGCTGGCCCCGTACCTGAAGCGAACGTCGCGAGAAGAGGTGCCGCATGAGAAGGAAATGCCGCCGCCCGCGCGGCCCGAAGCCGTCGGTTAGCGTCGTGCTGCCGGCGTACAACGAACAGGAGAACCTCCGCCGCGAGACCGAGACGTGGCGCCGGGTGCTCGCGCGGGAGTGCGAGAGGTTCGAGATCATCCTGGTCGACGACGGCTCGGCCGACGAGACACCCGCGATCGCCGACGCCCTCGCCGAGGAATTCGACGAAGTCCGCGTCATCCACCACCGCCCGAACAAGGGGTACGGCGCGGCCCTGCGGTCCGGCTTCACGAGCGCCCGCATGCCCCTCGTCTTCTACACCGATGCCGACGGCCAGTTCAAACCCGACGAGATCACGAAACTCTTCGCGCTGATCGACGAGGCGGACATCGTTACCGGCTACCGGGCCGACCGGCAGGATCCGTGGATGCGGAAGTTCTTCTCGTGGGGTTTCAAGAGGTTCATCGGGTTCCTTTTCGGCGTCCACGTGCGGGACTGCGACTGCGCGTTCAAGCTCTATCGCCGCAAGGTCTTCGACGAGATCACCATCGACTCCGACCAGTTCTTCGTCGACGCCGAGGTCCTCGCGAAGGCGAACGTCCTCGGGTACCGCATCGAGGAGACGCCGGTGACGCACCTGGCGCGCGCCGGCGGCGAGAGCACCGTCCGCATGAGCCACATCCTCTCGACCCTCCGCGAGGCCTGGCACATGATGCGCCACCCGAACCTGCCGGTCCGCGATCCGAAGACGCGGGAGGCGCGGTCGTGAGCGAGCCGGTGCGCGCGGCCCTCGTCGGCGCCGGCGGTTATGCCGGCAAGCACGTCATCCCGCTCCTTCAGCGGGCCGAGGGCCTCGTGTACGTTGCCGTCTGCGACGTCGACCGGGCGGTCGCCCGCCGCGCGGCCGGGCGGCTGGGGGCGGGGATCGTCGAGACGGACCTCGCCGCCGTCCTTGCGCGAGAGGAGGTCGAGATGGTCGACCTCCAGACGCCCAACTTCCTCCACGCCGACCAGGCGGTCGCGGCGCTTGGGGCCGGGAAGCACGTCCTCGTGCAGAAGCCGATGGCCGTCACGCTTGAGGAAGCGCGGCGGATGGTCCGGGCGGCCGAAGCGGCGGGGCGGCGGCTCGGGGTCTATCTCGACGACCTCAACGACCCGCTCCTCTGGGACATGCGGGCGATGGTCCGGGCGGGCCTCGTGGGCACCCCCACCGCGTTTCACATCCGCTACGCGTATCCGGGGGGGCTGGCGATGAACGCCGATGCGTGGCGCAGGAGCGCCGCGGCGACCGGAGGGGGGAGCTTCACACTCCTGGCGATCCACAACGTGGCGGCCCTCCGGTGGGTCCTCGACGCCCACGTCGTCCGGGCGGCGGCGTTTCAGAAGACGATGCTCGCTCCGATGGAGGGCGACGATTCGACCGCCGGGGCCCTTGAGCTCGACTCCGGCCTTGTCGGAACCGCCGCCTCCAGCTACGTCGCCGTCAACCCCCCGGGCCTGCCCGGCACGGTGACCGAGATCCTGGGCACGGAAGGGGCCCTGCGCCACGAGCGAGACCACAAGCGGCTCTTCGTCTACAGCGAGCGGGGGACGTTCGCCGGCCCGATTGTTCGGTACGAGCGGCCCGGCCGCGTGCGCCGGTACGGGTGCCCCCGACGCCGCATCCATCGCCCGAGCGTGCACGAGCAGTTCGCCGCGGCGGTGCGCGGCGGGGGCCGGTTCGTTGCCGACGGGGCCCGGGGCTTCGAGGACCTCGCCGTCTGCCTCGCGATGGCGGAGGCGTCGGAGACGGGGCGGACGGTGGACGTCGCCCGGCTTCGCGGTCAGGTCTGAATCGCGCCTTCGCGGCAATTGCCGAACGGCCGCAACGGTCGCCGGGCTCACGGGTTCAGGCCTTTGCGGGGGGGCCAGGCGGGGGCAGGCCGGCGCCGCACCCCGTCTCCGGAGAAAGGGCGTGGGCATGCGGTGTGATGATCGACCTTTCGGGACGGGTGCGAGACGCGTTGTGGCCGTGGCGGCGGGGTGGGTCCTGGCGGCGCTGGTCTGGGCGGCATGCGGCGAGGCGGCCGAATCGGCCCTGCGCGCCGGCCCGTTCATCCAGTCGGTGATCGGCGAGAAGGCCGTGGTCCTCTGGTTCAGCGACTCGCCCGAGCCGGGCACGGTCCGGTACGGGCTCGCGGCGGACCGGCTCGACCGCACGGCGAGGTCGGCCGTTCGACCGATGCCGGAGGGGGCGCGGCCCAAGGCCAGGTTCGCCCACGAGGCAACGCTCACGGGTCTGGCGGCGGGGCAGGACGTGTACTATCGCCTGACCGACCCGGAGGACCCGCGCGGCGCGGCGCGCTTCCGAAGCGACCCCGGGCCGACGGGCACGATCACCTTCATCTGTGGCGGCGATGAGGTCTACTTCGACCCGTACCTGCCGTTCCTCAAGGCGCGCGGCATCCGGCTGGACATGGCGCTGGACCTCGGCGACTACCAGTCGCGAGGGAGGCGGTACGGGCCGTCCTGGTGGCGCGAGACCCCCGCCTACATCGCGTGGGGAAACCACAACGAGCCGGAGTCCGAGAAACAGGGGTGGGCCCTGCCCGGCGACAAGGTCGCCTACACGTTTACGCTCGGGCCCGCGTTCTTCGCCGTCAACATCGACGCCCCCGCGGGAGGGGAGCAGGCGGCGTGGAAGATCGCCGCCGAGCATTATGAAATCATCAGCAACGGCAAGCAGGCGAACAACGTGGAGGCGGCGGCACGGTTCGCGGCGGCGGGCTATGCCCTGCGATTGAACGGCAACGACCATTCCTGCGCCCGGACGTACCCGGTCGACGGCCCCCGGCGCGACCCCGAGGGCACGGTCTTCTTCACCCATGGCGGCTATCACGAGCGGACGAAGGTCGTCAACCCGAACATCAGTAGCTGGTACATCTACCACGGGGAGACCGTCTCGCTGCTGCCGATCATCACCGTCTCGCCGGACCGCCTGGAACTCCGTACCCTGATGCATCGGGCCGGCGAGGTTCTACCCAAGGACCAATGGCCCGAGGATTGGCCCGCCGACGCCCCGCCGCCGCGGGATTACCCGCACGAGTGGGATTACTACGTCCGTGTCAAGGACGCGGCGTATGCCGATCGCATGCTCGAGACGCTCCGGGCCGCGGTCCGGGCCGGCCGAGCCGGTGATCGGGCGCTGGCCGCCGTGCGCGAGCTGGGCGGCCTGGTCGAAGCGCGGGCGGTGGCGCCGCTCGCGGAGCTGGCGACGAAAGCCAAGGCCCCGGCGCTTCGTCGCGAGATCGCCTTCGCCCTCGACCGGATCGGCGACCCCGGGGCCATGCCGACCATGAAGACGTTCGCCGCCGACCAGGACCCGATGACGCGGATCGCCGTGGCCCAGTTCTTCGCGAAGTTCGGCGACGCGCAGGACGCGCGGGACTTGGCGGCCTTTCTGAAGGACGACCAGAACCCCTCCGGCGGGCACGGCGCGGCCACCGTTTGTCCGCAGCAGTACTACGTCGAGGGGTTGATGCTGCGGATCGGCGGCCCCCGGGCCCGGCGCCTCGCGCCGGAGCTTCTGGACGTGCATCCCGACTATGCCGCCACCGCGCTTCTCGCCCTCGCGCGCGAGGAGAGCGAGGAGCGGGAGCCCGCCATTCGCGCGTGCGCGGACCGGGTGCTGGCGGCGGAGGGGTCGCTTGATTCCCAGGCGGCCCCGCTCGCGGACCTCTTGGGTCCGTTCGCGGAAGGGCCCGAGGACGTGGCGCGGCTGGCGGGCCTGGCCGAGAAGCTGGGCAAGCGCGGCGGATGGCAGGGGGTGGCCGAGGGCCTCGCGCGTGCGGGAGCCGTGCGCCACGTGCCCCTGCTTATCAAGGGCTACCGCCGGGTGGGTCCGACCGGCCGGCGAGGGATCGCCCACGCGTCGGCCCTGCGGTCCGCACTCCAGCAGCTCACGGGTCTCGACCTGCCGGACCCGGTGGTCGGGGAGGGCCGGGGGGCGAAGCTCGACCGCGACAAAGTGGAGGCGGGCGCCGCCATGGCGGAGGCGTGGGTCCGCGAGCACGTGCGCGGCGGTTCGGCGCGGTGAGCGTTCCTGAGCACCGGACCCCGGGCAAGGGATGTTCGGAAGGCAAGGACGGGCAAGCCGCCCGTGGCGCGGGCCATCCGAACAGTCAAGCCGGGGCCGCCTACTTCTTCCACTTCTTCTCTTTGGCGACGCCCTTTGTCCATCGCTCGCGGAGCCAGTGGGCGGCCATCTTGGGTTGACGCCGGCGGGTGAAGACGCCCTTCTTGTTTCCGTCGACGCGCCCGGCGCCCTGCTTGGTCATGAAGTCGGCGAAATTCCAGACGTGCTCGCCGATGACGTAGGGAAGTCGGTCGAAGGCTTCGGTGTGCGTCCGCATGATCTCGACCTGGTACTCCTCCGACCACATCGCGGGCGGGTCGAGGTGGAGGCCGGCCATCGTGTCGGCCCCGAATTCCGTCACGATGATCGGTTTCTTGAACCCCTTGTACCACTCGCCGAGGAGCCACTGGAGGGTCGTGGGGACGACCTCCGTGTGCCCGTGGTCGCCGTACCAGGCCGCGTACTCGTTGATGCAGATGACGTCGACGTACTGGCTGGCCTTCGTCTGGTCGGGCCACAGGCACTCGACGAGGGTCACCGGCCGCGTCGGGTCGAGGCGGCGCGTCAGGTCGATCACCCTCTTGAAGTAGCGGCCGGCGCCGGCCTCGGCGGTGCGCGGCTCGTTCGAGACGCTCCACATCACGACCGACGGGTGGTTCTTGTCGCGGGCCACCAGCTCGCGCATGACGTCGAGGTGGTGATCGAGGAGCCGGTCGTCCAGGACGCCCTCGACGAAGGTGCCCTCGGGCCGGCGGAAGTTCATGCCGACGGCCGGGGCCTCGTCGATGACGACCAGGCCCAGCCGGTCCGCCAAGTCCATCATCTCCTCCGCGTAGGGGTAATGACTCGTGCGGAAGGAGTTGGCCCCGATCCATTCGAGGAGGTTCGCGTCCTTGACGTTCAGGGCTTCGTCCAACCCCTTTCCCTTGATGTCCATGTCCTCATGTTTGCCGAAGCCCTTGAAGTAGAAGGGCTTGCCGTTGATGAGGAACCGGTTGCCCCGCACCTTCACCGTGCGGAGGCCGACAAGCAGGCGATAGACGTCGACCACATCGCCCCCCGTGCCGACGAGCTCCGTGACCAGCGTGTAGAGGTACGGCTTGCCGGGCTGCCAGAGGCGTGCCTTGGCGACGGAGAGCGTACCCGCGCGTCCCTTGCCCTTCGCGACGGTCCTTCCGCGCGCGTCCTCCAGGCGGACGCGGACGTCGGCCCGGCCGCCCTGGGTCTTGACCTCGTAGCGGACGCGGCCCTCGTCGCCCTTGACGTCCGTGGTGATCGTGAGGTCGTCGACGTGGCGTTTGGGCGTCGCGTAGAGGCGGACCGGGCGATGGAGCCCCGCGTAGTTGAAGAAATCGAACTGGTAGTCCTGGGCCCGGTAGCCCTTCGGGTGGCGCGGGTCGTTGCGCTCGGTGAGCCACCCCGGCGGCAGCGTGCTGAAATCGAGGATATTGTCGACGACGATCGTCAACCGGTTGGCGGCCCCGTAGGTCACCGTGTCCGAGACGTCGGCCTCGAACGGCAGGTACCCGCCCTTGTGCGCGGTGACCTCGGTCCCGTTGACGTAGACGACGGCCTTGTGGGCGGCAGCCCCCACGCGGAGGACGACGCGGCGGCCTTTCCAGCTCGCCGGGACGACGAACTCCCGCTCGTACCAGACGTCGCCGATGTGGTCGCGGAGGGCGGCGTCCTGGGTGATATCGTTATAGCTCGCCGGGACGGGCATTGGCCGGGCGCCGGCGAGCGGACGGGCGAACCATTTCTTGCGGCGACCCTCGTTCTTCGCGTCGCGGCGAAAGTTCCAGATGCCCGACAGGTCGCGGACCTCGCGGGTCTCGGTGTCGCGGGGAAACAGCATGCCGGTTGGCTCCTTCCTCGATAGGGGCGGGCGGCGCGGTGGCTACTGGCGTGCGCGGCCCTCGATGTCCTCGAAATCGACGGTCAGCGCGCGGCCGTCGGTCAGCTCGACGAGGCAACCCATGGGCTGGCCGCTGGCGGTCCACGCCACGGGGTCCAGGCGCGCGACCGGCCGCAGCGCTTTCTCCGGCCACGGGGTGTCGTCCGTCCGGTGCAGGAGCAGCGTGACCGCCAGGTACATGCCGCTGTAATCGGTCTCGCGGGCGGTCCGGGCGTAGAGGAGCGTGCTCTCGGGCGTTTCGGGATGGAGATCGCGGCGGACGTCCCAGCCGACGTTCTCCCACCCCGCCAGGGCCACCAGGGCGAGCTGTCGCCCGGGCACGGCGGCCATCGCCGCAGGCCGGCCGCCTATGTCCAGGACCTCGACGACCGGCTCGACGCCGTCCGGATGGGGCAGGGCGAAGTGCCCGAGCCGCAGCTCGTGGGCGTAGGGCACGCGCACCCGGTCGACGCGCAGCACGCCGGCGGGGACGGGGATGTCCGCCAGGTCCACCCGCGCCAGCCACCCCCGAAGCTGCGTCTGCCGATAGAGGACGCCTCCTCGCGCGCCGCAGAACTTCAGGTTCGTCTGCGGCCAGAACTCGGTGTCGGCCCCGATGTCGCGGACGGCGTAGGCCATGGCGCTCGCGCCGTCGGGCGTATCGTTTTCCCAGAGCAGGGCCGTGTTGTACGCGAGGCGGGTGTAGTTCGGGTTCGAGTTCTTCGAGGCGACCTTGCCGGGGGCGACCTCCGCGCATCCGCTGGCGCCGTGGACCGTGATCCCGAGGCCCGGCCCCTCGATCGTCTCGGTGCGGCTCGCGTCGCCGAGGTCCTCCCACACCCCCTCGTTCTCGGTGGCCGTCCAGAAGGGCGAGTCCGCGGGCAGCGCCAGCGCCAGCCACACCTTCGCCAGCCAGAAGGGGCTGACGGCGCAGGAGTAGCTCTGGACGAGCGGGTCGAACGTGCGGTAGAAGCCGAGGGACGGGACCCCGTCGGTGAAGACGTCGTCGCGCGTCAGGAATTGGAGGATGTTGCCGGAGGCGATGCGGCGGGCCCAGCCGGGGTCGACGTTCGGTTCCCGGAGCATGAACGCCGCCGGGAAGGGGGCGCTCGCCGCGCAGCGGTAGATGATGCTGCGACCCCACATGAGGCTTGCCCCGTCGCGGGCAAACATGAGGGGGTACGTTTCCATCAGCCGGTTGTGCCGCCGCTCGATGATCGCGGCGATTTCCGGGGCGTGCTCGTGGCCGTACCACGCCGCCCAGATGGGGCCGTAGTACTGGAACGCCCACGCGGAGTAGAAGTCAAACGTTCCCATGTCGCGATACCACCCGTCGCCGGCGTAGAAGGCGAGGAGGTTCTGCAGGTGGTCGGCGCGGGTGGTGCGGCAGACGTCGTAGCCTTCGAGTTCGAGAAACGTGGACATAAGGACATTAAACCATCGCCAATTGTGGGAGTTCGTGCGATGGTGCGTGAAGTCGTCGAGCAGGCGGGCGACCTGGTCCCGCTCGTCCTTCGAGTACCGGTCCCAGAGGACGGCCTTCGAGTTCCGAAGGCCCAGGGCCAGGGCGGCCCCCTCGGCCGTGTGCTGGTAGAGCGGAAACTTGTACTTCGCCTTCATCTCCGTGATCGTGCCGACGAACCGGGGGGAGGCCGGGTCGGTGGCCCGGAGAATCTGGTTTGCATAGTAATCGCGAAGATTCCATCCTCCGACCTCGAGGTCCGGTTCCTCGGCCAGGATGGGGGCGGCGAGCATGAACGTCCGCGAGAGGCCCTCGAACTCCGCCGACCGGAACCGCCACGGCGGGTCGTCCGGCTGCGGGTACGACTTGCCCGGCTGCTTCGGGAGGGCCACCGGGTCGTCGAAGTGCTTGACGTGTCGGAACACGCCCTCCAGGAGGAACGCCCCGGCGTCGATCCAGTGCCGGCGCGTCATGCCCGTCTTCGGGCTCAGCGCGCGGTCGGGCTCGCGGACCTCGTACGCCATTGTCGTCTCCCGTCTCCTCGCCCCGCAATGCCGCTCCGGGGGAAAACCCCATCGTACCCGCGCCCGACGCGATTTCAACGGTGTTTTGAGCGTGTGCGACAGGGGAGAGGGCCGCAGTCCAACTTCTGCGAGGCGGGTCTCCCGACCCGCCCTGATCCATAGGCAACGGCGTCGCGGTGGGTCGAAGACTCAGCGCGCCAAAGGGGACGACCCCGCATGGGCAGGCAAGCCGCCCGTGGCGCCATCCGTCTGTCGCCCCATGCTGCGGCTCACGGGTGGATTTCCAGGCCCGCGAGGCCGGGGTAGGTGCGGCCGGCGATCGTGGCCTTGAGGGAGGCGATGCGGAGGGTCGTGCCGAGGTCGACGACGAGGACGTTCTGGCCGCCGAACCGCGGGGGAACGGGGATGGGTTCGAAGTCGTTGATGCGGACGGCGGCCTCGCCCCACGGGTCGGCGCCGCGGGCGCTGGTTCGGTTGAAGAGGAGCACGTACCGTCCGAGGACCGGCGGGTCCCACGTCGCCTCGAACGTTCCCCGCGGACCGCTGAGCGTCCACGCGTGGCCGGTTCGGTTGCCGGCGAAGACGCCGTTCGGCTCGCGTCGGCCGTAGTAGCTGGACGCGACGGCCGACCCGCCGCGCGCCACGTTCTTCTCGGGCGAAAAGTCCTTGGTCCATCGGGCGGCGAACTCGGCCTGCGTGAGACGCGTGACGACGGGCTCGGGCACGCGGATGGGCCGGCGGCCGGTGAGGGCTTCGAGGGCGTCGCCGACCTTGGCGAGGGTGGCCTCGGCGGCGGCGCGGGCGTCGTCGTCGGAGGCGTGGCGGGCCAAGTACGCGTCGAAATACGTCCACGCCCGGTTCAGCATGGCCGCCTGCGCCGGGTCCTGTGCTTCCGCTGCGAGGCCCCGGTACCACTCCGCCAGTTTCAGGCATGCCGCCTCCGGCAGGTTCGCGACGGTCATCGCGGCGACGCGGACGTAGTGGCCGAGGGGATCGCCGTCGGCGATGTAGACGGCGGCCTGCTCGGGGTTGTCCATGTCGACGACCCAGAGTCGCACGAGCCGCGCCCGCAGCGCCTCGTCGTCCGGACGGGCCTTCAGCTCCTCCTTTGTGCGACGGATTTCGGCGGCGAGGGCCGCCCGGGCGGAGATCTGCTTCAGGCGCGTCTGGATCGAATCCCTCGTGTGCTCGGAATCGGTGCGGACGGTGGAGGCGACCTCGAGGGCGCGGCGGAAGAGCGCGGCCGCGTCCTCGTACTCGCCGCGCGCCACCTGGCGCTCGCCGTAGCGGACGTGGACGTCGAGGAGGCGGCGGCCGGCTGCGACGCGGTCCTCGCCGCGGCTCCGGGCGAAGGCCTGCTCGTGCAGCGCCAGGACCTCCGTCCGCAGGTCCTCGGCCCGGTCGGGCAGAATCCGGATCATCCGCTCCACGGCCCGGGCGGCGGTGCGGTAGCCCTCGGGGTGGCGGCGGCCGAGGTCGTGGGCCGTCTCGCACACGAGCAGGGCATAGTCGGCGTCGACGCGGCGGCGGCGGAGGGTCCGGAAGATCTCGGCCGCCAGGGCCACGTCGTCGAGCGTCTCGCGGGTGGCGGCGACCTTGCGGAGACGGTCGCCGAAGGCGGCATGGAAGCGTTCCTGGGCGCGGGCGCGGCGGGCCTCGGGGGAGAGGTCCTCGCCGGTCTCCTCCTTGGTTTCCTCGGGGCCGTCGGGGGCCGGGGCGGCCCGCACGGCGGGTGCGGCCAGCAGCGCCAGCATCAGGATGGCCGTCCAAGCGCGCACCCGTCACCTCCCACGTCTTTAACAGTATTCGACCGGCCGAGGGCACGGGCAACAACGAATTGCGCGGCAAGGGAGGCGGCGGTCCCGGCGGAGTCCTTGGCCCGCTGGACCTCGGGGGCTACATCTCGTCCAAGAGGGCGCGGCCGGGGTCCCTCTCTTCTTTGGCGGGCGCTGCGAGGGCCTGGTCAACCATCATGGTGGCCAAGCCGGACGCGGCAGCGAGACGGTGGCAGGACATGGCATTCCCCGGAGCGTTCTGCCCGGTTGGACGCAATCGGGGCTCAATCGTTCGATCCGCCAAGCCCGTACTGCTTGATCTTGCGGTAGAGGGTCCGCTGGCCGATGCCGAGGATGTCGGCGGCCTGCTGGCGATTGCCGCCGGTCATCTCGAGGGTCTGCTCCACGAGGACGCGCTCGGCGTCCTCGAGGCTTATGCCGGGCTGGACGGCGTCGGCCGGGGCGGGCGGCGGGGCGCCCTCCGGGTGGACCTCCGGCGGGAGATCGTCGACGTCGAGCACGGGCTTCTCCGCCAGCACGACCATCGTCTCCAGGACGTTCACGAGCTCGCGCACGTTGCCGGGCCAGTCGTAGGCCTGGAGGGCCCGCAAGGCCTCCGGCGCGAGGCCCGTCACGTTTCTGGCGCGGGCCTCGGCGAGGCGCGGCAGGTAATGCTCGACGAGCGGGGCGACGTCCTCGCGGCGTTCCCGGAGGGGCGGCAGCTCGATCCGCACGACCTTCAGCCGGAAGTACAGGTCCTCCCGGAACGTGCCGTCGGCCACCAGGTCGGAGAGTTTCCGGTTGGTGGCGGAGAGGAGGCGGACGTCGACACGGCGGGGCTCGTTGGAGCCGACGCGTACGATCTCGCCGTCCTCCAGGACCCGCAGGAGCTTGATCTGCGTGGCCATGGGCATGTCGCCGACCTCGTCGAGGAAGAGGGTCCCGCCGTCGGCGTGCTCGAAGCGTCCCTTGCGGCTGGTCATGGCGCCGGTGAAGGCGCCCTTCTCGTGGCCGAAGAGCTCGCTTTCGAGGATGCCCTCGGAGAGGGCGGCACAGTTGAGGGCGACGAAGTTTCCGTCGCGTCTCTGGGAGTTCAGGTGGATGGCCTTGGCCACCAGCTCCTTGCCCGTGCCGCTCTCGCCCTCGATGAGGACGGTGGTGTCGGTGGGGGCGATCTGGCGGGCGACGCGGATCACGCGCTCCATGGCGGAGCTGCGGCCGATGATGCCCTCGAAGCCGAACCGCTCGTCGAGTTGGCTGGCCCGACGTACGAGGCGGCGGTGCTCGAGGGCCTTGGCCACGCGGTCGCGCAGCTCGCTGACGTTCAGCGGCTTGGTGATGTAGTCGTAGGCCCCATGCCGGATGGCCTGGACGGCCGTCTCGATGGTCCCGTGGCCGGTGACCATGATGACCTCGGTGGAGGGGTCGGCCTCTCGGGTGTGGCGGAGGATGTCCATGCCGTCGACTTCGTGCATGACGAGGTCGGTGATCACCAGGTCGAAGGAGTCGCGTTCGATGATGGGGAGGGCCCGCTTCGGCTCGGTGACGACGACGCAGGCGTGGCCGAGGCGCTGGAGGGCCTCGGCGACGGCGTCGGCCTGGGGCCGATCGTCCTCGACGATGAGAATGCGTCCGCGGTCAGGGATATCGTTTGACATTGTGCTCTATATGGCTACGCCGCAACCGGCTACGCGGCCCCGGCGGCGGGCAGGTGCAGCGTGAACCGCGTGCCGCGCCCGGGCTCGCTGTGCACCTCGACCGTGCCGCCGTGCTCGCGGACGATCCGCTGGACGGTGGGCAGGCCGAGCCCCGTGCCGCCTTCGCGGGTAGAGTAATACGGATGGAAGATTTTGTCCAGGGCCTCCGGCTCGATGCCGGCACCGGTGTCGGTGACGGTGACCGCGACGCCTCGTCGCTCGGGCCGGGTGGAGATCATGAGTTGGCCGCCGCCCTCCATGGCCGCCTCGGCATTGAGGAGCAGGTTCGCCAGCGCCTGCCGCAGCCGTTTCGCGTCGAGGTCCACGGTCGGCAGGTCGTCGGCCAGGCTGACGAGCACCTGGACGCCGGCCCGCTCGAGCCGGTCCTGGTAGAAGTCGACGAGTTCCTCGACGACGGCGTTGACGCGGCCGGGCTCCAGGTGCACGTCCATCTTGCCGGCGAAGGCGAGGAAGCCGTCGAGGATCTCCTGGAGCCTCCGGACCTCGTGCTCGAGGGTGTCGAGCTTGCGGAGGACCCGCGGGTCGGCGGGCCGGCCGGGGCGGTCCAGGTCCTCGCGCAGGAGTTGGAGGTTCAGGTTGACGGTGGAGAGGGGGTTTCGGATCTCGTGGGCCAGGCCCCCGGTCATCGTGCCGACGTAGGCGAGGTGCTCGGCCGTGCGGGCCCGGCGCTCGGACTCGCGGGCGCGGCGTTCGGCGCGCTTCGCGAGATCGTAGGCCAGGGGCACCGCCAGGATCGCCCCGGCGACGACGCCCACGATGAGTCCGGTGACGAGGTTCATGGGCGGATCCCCACGACCGGGCTCCGGCGCGCCTTGGGCCCGTTTCGCCGGGCCGCTTGCGGCCCGATATGGCGCGACGCATGCTTGAAGGCCGAGCCCCGGCGCCCGGGTTTCGAAAGCGCCCCGCAAGCGGGGCGGCGAAACGCCGCGGCACGCGTCGGAGCCGGTGGGGCGCGGCCGTGGGTGCTATTTCTCCTGGCCCGAGTCGGCCTGGTCCTCCTCCTTAAGGACGGCCTTGCGGGAGAGCTTGACGCGGCCGGAATCGTCGACGTTGATGACCTTGACGCGGACCGCGTCGCCCAGCTTCAGCACGTCCTCGACCTTTTCGACGTACTTGTCGGCGAGCTCGGAGATGTGGCACATGCCGTCCTGGCCGGGCATGATCTCGATGAAGGCCCCGAAGGGCTTGATGGAGACGACCTTGCCGGTGTAGATGCGGCCGACCTCGACGTCGGCGCAGAGGGCCTCGACCATGTCGCGGGCGGCCTCGGCCTTGGCGGCGTCGACACTGGAGATGGTGACCGTGCCGTCGTCCTCGACCTCCAGGTGGGCGCCCGTCTCGGCCTCCAGGCCCTTGATCGTCTTGCCGCCCGGGCCGATGAGCTTGCCGATCTTGTCGGGGTTGATCTGAATCTGGATGAGGCGCGGGGCGTGCTGGCTGATCTCGGGGCGCGGGCGGTCGATCGTCTCGAGCATCGTCTTCAGGATCCGCAGGCGGACCTCGCGGGCCTTCTCGAGGGCCTTGCGGCAGGTTTCGAGCTCGATGCCCCGGACCTTCAGGTCGAGCTGGATGCCCGTGATGCCGTTCTGGGTGCCGGCCACCTTGAAGTCCATGTCGCCGATGTGGTCCTCCTCGCCCTGGATGTCGACGAGGAAGATTTCCTTCTCGTCGTCATGGACGCGGCCGATGCTGATGCCCGCGACGGGCTGCGTGATGGGGACGCCGGCGTCCATCAGGGTCAACGTCGCACCGCAGACGCTGGCCATGGAGGAGGAGCCGTTGGATTCGAGGATGTCCGAGACGATGCGGATCGTATAGGGGAACTCGTCGGGGGAGGGCAGGACCGGGGCGAGGCTCTTCTCGGCCAGGGCCCCGTGTCCGATGTCGCGCCGCCGCGGGCCGCGCATCATCCGGGCCTCGCCCACCGAAAAGGGCGGGAAGTTGTAGTGGAGCATGAAGGGCTTGCGGTACTCCTCGATGAGCCCGTCGATGATCTGCTGGTCCTCGGTGGTGCCGAGGGTCGTGACGACCAGGGCCTGGGTCTCGCCCCGCGTGAAGAGGGCCGAGCCGTGGGTGCGTGGCAGGACGCCCACCTCGCAGGAGACCGGCCGCAGGTCGTCGGGCTTGCGTCCGTCGGTCCGCTCGCCCGAAAGGAGCATCTCCATGACGATGCGGTCCTCGACGTTCCGCCAGGCCTTGGCGAACTCCTGCGGCGTCCAGGGGGCCTGCTCCGGGTCGAGGCCGAGGATGGCCTCCTTGGCCCGGTCGGCGACGGCGCGGGAGGCCTCGCCGCGCTCGATCTTGGCGGCGATGTGCTTGGCGTCCTTCAGGTCCTGGCCGAAGCCTTCCTCGATGCGTCGCTCGAGGTCGGCGGTGTCGGCGACGGGCGGTTCCCAGGGGCTCTTGACCGTGCCGCACTGCTCGGCCAGCTCCTTCTGCATCTCCGTGACCGTCAGGACGGTCTCCTGGGCGAAGGCGAGGGCCTCGGCGATTTTCTCCTCGGGCACCTCGGCCCCGTCGACCTCGATCATGTTGATCAGGTCGCCGAGACCGACGACCGTCAGGTCGAGCTCGGCGCCGTCGCGCTGGCTGTGGAGGGGGTTGAGGATGAACTCGCCGTCGCGCATGCCGACGCGGGCCGCCCCCAGCGGGCCGTTCCACGGGATCGGCGATACGGCCAGGGACGCGCTCGCCCCGATCATCGCCAGCAGGTCCGGGTCGTTCTCCTGGTCGGCCGAGAGCACAAGGGCCACGACCTGGACCTCGTCCATGAACCCGTCGGGGAAGAGGGGCCGGATGGGGCGATCGACCATGCGGCAGGTGAGGGTCTCCTTGGTGGAGGGCCGCCCCTCGCGCTTGAAGAATCCGCCGGGAATCTTTCCGGCGGCATAGGTGTACTCGCGGTACTCGACCGTCAGCGGGAAGAAATCGATTCCCGCCCGCGGGGCCGACGTCGTCGCCGTCACCAGGACGACCGTATCGCCGTAGCGGACGGTCACCGCCCCGTGGGCCTGCTTGGCCACGCGGCCGGCCTCGAGGGTAAGGGTGCGTCCTCCGATCTCGCGTTCCACCGTCACAATTGCCATGATGCTTGCCTGACCTTTCCTGTGGATGCTGCAGTCTTTCGCTTACGTTCCCCAACCGGCATGGGGCATCCCCGATGGATGCCTCCTAAAAAACACCGCCGCCTGCGGCTTAGAGCGGGGGCGGCCTACTTCCGGATGCCGAGCTGCTCGATGACGGCCTGGTAGCGGGCCCGGTCCTGGTTCGCGAGGTACTTCAGGAGACTGGCCCGCCGCCCGACCATCTTCAGGAGCCCGCGGCGCGAGGAATGGTCGCGCTTGTGGCTCTTGAGATGCTCGGTCAGTTGGCCGATGCGTTCCGTGAGGAGGGCGATCTGGACTTCCGGGGACCCGGTGTCGCCCTCGTGAATACGGAACTGCTCGATGATCTCGGTTTTCGCCTGGGTCGCCATGCGCTTCTCCTTACGACACAAGGGTGACGGGAGGGCGCCGCTCCCGCACCTGCTCCAAGGTCGCCCTTTCTTCGTTAACGGCTCGGGCCAGACGCTCACTTTACGCAAAACGTCCGGCGAAAGCAATAGTCAACCCGGCGAGGCGGGGGCCTGCGGGCTACGCCGTAGCTCCCTCCTGCAGCCGCCCCACCCGCACGCCGCTCGGGCCGTCCACCGGGCAGATGTTCTCGCACGTGCCGCACCCGATGCACCGGTCTGCGAGGACGTAGGGCCGGGCGAGGTGGATCGTGGAGAGCGGGGCGTCGGGCCGGGCCCGCTCGGGCTCCGGGAGGGCCAGGTACGCGGGGTTCGCGACCTCCTCCTCGCGGTGAGCGATGGCCTTGCCGGGGACGGGGCAGGCCTCCTCGCACGTCAGGCACGCCTCGCTCCGGGCCCAGGGCAGGCACCGGTTCTTGTCGAAGGTGGCGGTGCCGATCTTCCATTGGCTCTTGGCGGGCTGGGTCAGCGTCCGAATGGCTCCGGTCGGGCAAACGGTGGCACAGAGGTTCGCGGGGCGGTCGGAGTCCTGCTCCCCTCGCCCCACGCCGCAGAACCAGTCGCAGTAGCCGATGTTGAAGACGAAGGTCGGGGTCCAGAGGCTCGCGATCCCGTTCGCGAGGTCGTCGGGGTGGAGGGCGCCCGTGGGGCAGACCTTCATGCACGCCCCGCACCGGATGCAGGCGGCGAGGAACTCGTCGTCGGGTCGCCGGGCGCCGGGCGGACGGAGCTTCGGGTTCGATTCCTCCTTCTCGCGGGTCCGCCAGTCGAGGAGCATCGCGGGCGCGGCCAGGGCCCCGATCGCCGCCGTCCCCAGCAGCGCCCGGCGGCCGGGCAGGGCGGCGGCGGAGTGGCGCGGCGCGGGGTCGCCGATGCCGACGCGGATCGCGCCGACCGGGCAGAACTCCCGTTCGCACGCCCAGCACAGGATGCACTCCGACGGGACGTTCCGGTAGGGCGACCGGTCGCCGGCGGGCTCGAACGCGCCGGTCTTGCATCCTCGGCGGCAGCGGTCGCAGCGGATGCAGGCCTCCGAGACGCCGGGCCGCAGAGGGCTCGCGGCGCCGAGGAGGCCGAGCATCCCCCCGAGTGGGCAGAGGTTGCGGCACCAGAAGCGGCGCTGGAGGGCTTGGGCGAGCAGGATGCCCAGGAGGAGCCCCAGGAAGATCCATGCCTGCGGGTGGCCGATCCAGCGGGTGCCCTCCTTGAGGTCGGCGTCCTGGGCCAGAAGGTGGTTCGCGCGAGCCCAGTCGTAGACCCGCCCGGCCGACTCGAGGCCCTGCGTCTCTCCGGCCACCAGCGTCGACCGCGCGGCGTGGTCGCCTATCGGGTAGAGGGCGACGCCCGCCGAGCGCAGGGCGATGGCGTTCGGGTTCACCCATCCGAAGACGCCCAGCCCGAATGCCGCCGCCACGAGCACGAAGACGAGGGAGGCGACCTTGACCTTCCGAAGGCGCGGCCAGGCGCGGCCGGAGCGGTCGAGGTGACGAAAGAGCAGCCGGTCGACGATGTCCTGCATTGTCCCGAGGGGGCAGATCCAGCCGCAATACGCCCGCGGCGCCACGAGTGAAAGGCCCACCACCGCGAGCGACGCCAGCAGCACGCCCGAGAACGCCCCTGCCAGCGTCGCGCCCACGAGGACGAGCGGGTCCGTGATGAGAAAGAGGTGCGCGAGCCACGGGTGGGCCGCGACGAACGTCCCCCGCGCGGTCATCCCCACCAGCACAAGGAACAGGGCCAGGACCGCGAGCTGGACGCCGATTCGCAGGGCGTGGACCGAGTGCCGCTTCGTGGCGGGCGTCTCGCTCACGCCGCCACCTCGATGCGGGCCGGATCCGCGATGCCGAGCCCGGCGGCGGCCCCGCGGGCGATATGCTCGATCTCGCCGGCGGGCGGGTGGCCCGCGGGCCAGGGCAGGTGGGCCGCGTCCGCCGCCCACGCGTCCACCGTCACGGGACTCGTTCCGCAGACGATCGTCTCGGCGGGGACGACGAAGTCCGTGCGTCCGCCGCTCGGGCCGCTCCGGGCGAGGAGGCGCGTGGCGTCGAGGATTGAGAAGGTGGGGGGGCAGGCGGCGGCGAGGTGGGCGAGGTTCGTGCCGATCCGGGGGTGCATCTTCCCGCGGTCCCCGCCCAGCAGGCCCATCAGGTTCTTCATGCAGAGCGTGACGGCGGTCAGGTTGTGGGTCTTGGCGACGGCGACGTCGATGAGGACATCGGCCTCGAGGGCGGCCCGGTAGACGGGCCACGGAGCGAGGGCAGGGGCGAGGTCGGGGTCCTCGGTCCGGAGGCGATGGAAGCGGTGCGGGGCGCAGAGGAGGACCTCGGCCCCGGCGGCGCGGGCGGCCGTCTCAATGCCGCTGAAGGCGTAGGCCTGGGTGGCGGTGCTGATGGAGTTGTCGAAGACACGGACGCGGGCGGCCCCGGCCTCGCGGGCCATCTCGACGACCGCCGCCACGACCTCGGGGTCCGTGTTGGCGGCCATCTCGGGGGGCTGGGGCCAGCCGATGTTCGGCTTGACGACGACGGTGTCGCCCGCACGGATGAAGGCGCCGAACCCCTCCGGACCGCAGAGCTTCTCGACGGCCGCGCGGACGCGCCCGCTCGGGGACGAACCGCCCGTGGCGACGCCGACGCGGCCCTTCCACTCCTCGGCTGCGGGGTGAGGACGGGGGGACCAGGGGAGGCCGTCGTCACGGGTCCCGGCACACCCGGTGAGGGTGGCCGCCGAGAGGGCGGCGGTCCAGCGGCCGGCGCGGCACAGGAATCGGCGGCGGTTCATTGCGATTTCGGCTTGGCGTCCTCGACCTTGTCCGTCTCGAGTTGCTCCAGAAAATCGCGGACCGCGTCCACGAGGTTGGCCATGGCGAAGGGCTTGCGCAGGAAATCGTCCACCCCCAGGCTCTCCGCGAACACCTTGTGCCGCATCCCCTCGTTGCCCGTGACCATGCACATCAGCGGCCGCTTGCCCTTCATGGCGGCACTGCCCTTGAGGTTTTGGAGGATCTGGAATCCGCCGCGACGCGGGAGCATGAGGTCGAGGACGATGATGTCGGGGTCCTCGCGCCGGGCGATCTCCATGGCTTCGAGTCCGTCGCGGGCCGTGAAGAGCTGCTGGTCGAGCTCCTCCAGGGCGTAGCGCATCGTGGTCAGGATGTCCGTGTCGTCGTCGACGACGAGAATCTTGTACTTGCCCTTCGGGGCTTCCGCCATGCCTTCACTCCTTCGCGCGTGCGGGGATCGTGGTTCCGGTAAACCCCAATTCTAAAGGAGCGCGCGGGGCCCCGTCAACGGAAGTTCCGGCCTTGAATCGTGCGTGCGGCCGCCCCGGCCGCAGACAGGAGAACGGTCACTTCGGCGCACAGCCCGCCACGGCGAGCGCCACGACCACCCCGGCCACCACGAGCAGCACCGCCCTTCGGATACGACGCATCATGTCCCATCCCCACGACCCCCGTCGGTGTCTGGGATTCTAGGCGCGGTGCCCGCGCCGAGACAAGGCGTTCGGCGGGACAGAGGTCAGAGGAACCACGCCAGGATCGGCACCACCGCGGCCAAGCAGATCGCGTGGGTCAGGACGAAGGTCGTGTTCGCAAGATCGCGGTTCAGGCCGAACAGGTTCGCCATGAGTACCGAATACAGGGCCGAGGGCATGGCCGCGAGCAGGAGGCAGACGGCCAGGGGCACGCCCTCCAGCCCCGCCGCCCACGCCGCCCCAAGCATCACGAGCGGGTGCACGAGGAACTTGATCCCGGCGGTGCCCAAGGCGAGCTTCGCGTAGCGGAGCATCTGCCCCACGCGGACCGTCAGACCGACGCCGCCGAACTGCAGGACGATGCCCGTGAAGATGAGCACCTCGATGACGTGCGAGCGCTGGATCGCGGCCGGCGGGACGACCCCCGCCAGGTTCAGCGCCAACCCCGCCGTCGCCAGGTAGAGTGGCAAGCTCCGGAGGTCCGTGAGGCTCCGCCCGAGGATGCCCAGGACGTAGCGCGACCGACGCGGTGGGTGCGGGGCGGGCTCGGCGGCGCCCGTTTCGAGAGCCGCCCGCTCCCCGTAATGCCGAGCCAGCGGAAAGCAGAACAGGAACGCGTAGAACGGCCACATCATGCAGAACATCTGCTCGAGGGCGAGGCCCTGGAGGCCCCAGAGCGAGAGGCAGAGCACGCCGCCCAGCGAATACCCCACGTTTCCCATGCCGCCCTGGAGGCCGAAGACGGCCTGGTCGGCGCGCGGCAGGCGCAGACGGGCGGCGAGGGCCAGGCCGAGGAGGCTGACGGCAATGGCCGCCGCGCCGCCCACGACGGGAATCTTCCACGTGTCGGCGTCGATGGCCAGATGCCAGAGCGCGAGGCCCGCGATGGGCGCGTCGCACGCGATGATGGCGGCGCTCATCACCGGCTTCGCCCACCCCCGCCGCGCGAGCCCCGCCCGGCGCAGACCGTACCCAAGGCCTGCGGCCAGGACCATGCACGCGACGAAGAGGGCGAGCTGGGCCATCGCTCAAGCGTCGCCGATGAGGCCGCGGAGGGCGTCCATCGATGCGGCCTCGGCCGGCAGACCCTTCTCCTCGGGCTTCTCGATGGGGCCCTCGGCGCCCATGAGGGCCTTCGTGGCGACCTTCCCGGCCTCGACGCCCGGCTGGTTGTACGTGTCGATGCCGAGCATCTCGCCGGCGATGGCGGTGGTGACCATGAGCATCTGGAGCAGCTCGCCGAGGATGCGGGCGCTGACCTCGGGCAGCGTGATGCGCGTGGTGGGCCGCTTCGAGAAGCCGAGGGCCCACTCGGTGGCCTCCCGCTCGGCGTGGTAGAGCTTCGCGAGGGACTGGCCCGCGAGGTAATCGAGCCCCTCGACGCCGGGCGGGGCCGGGGGCACCTGGACGTCGACGCCGAAGTCCTCGACCGCGAGGATCGTGATGACCTTGTCGTTCGGCCCTTCGCGGTACAGCTGGACCTGGCTGTGCTGGTCGGTGACGCCGAGGGCCTTGATGGGCGTCGGGCCGACGTGGGCGCCGTCGCCGCGCTGCTTGCCCAGGCTCTCGGCCCAGAGCTGGCGATACCAGTCGGCCACGTCCTCGAGGGCCGCCGCGTAGGGCATCATGACGCTCATCCGCTTCCCTTTGCGGTACAGGCCGATCTGGGCGGCGGCGGCGCGGGCGGCGGGGTTGGCCTCGAAGTCCTCGGACCTGGTGGCTTGGTCCATGGTGGCGGCGCCCGCGAGCAGCCCTTCGATGTCCATGCCGACCATGGCGGCCCCGAAGAGGCCGACCGGCGAGAGGACGCTGAACCGTCCGCCCACGCCGTCCGGCACGACGAACGAGCGGATGCCTTGCCCCTCCTTGCCGAGCCACGTGCGAAGAATGCCCGTCTCGGCGTCGGTCGTGACGACGAGGTGCTGCTTCCACGCGTCGCCGACGCAGGCCTTCAGCAGCTCGTGGACGATGAGGAACTGGCTCATCGTCTCGGCCGTCGTGCCGCTCTTGGAGATGACGTTGAAGAGCGTCCGCTTTTCGTCGAGAACGGCGTCGAGGAGCGTCTGGATCTCGGCCGGGTCGACGTTGTCGAGGACCCAGAGCCGCGGGTGTCCGTCGCGGCGGTGCTTGGGCAGATGGTTCCAGAAGGGCGGGCAGAGGGCGGTCTTGAGGGCCGTCAGCCCCAGGGCCGACCCGCCGATGCCGAGGATGACGACGTCGTCGAACCGGCCCGCCAGCGCTTTGGCCGCCTCGAGGACCGCGTCGACCTGGCTGAGCGTCCGATCGTGCGGCAGGTCGCGCCAGCGGGTCCGGGCGCGCATGCCCTTGAGGAGGCCGACCTTCTCGATCGTCTCGTCGGCAAGGGCGTCGCGCTCGTCCTTGGTCAGGCCGTGCTCCTCGCCGACGGTCTCGGCCTGGGCGCCTTCCCAGTGGTACGCCAGTGTGTGCGTCATCGCAGAAGCTCCCCTCCTCGTGTGGTGCCGACGTCAGGCCCGTCGGACGCGCTTCAGCTTCGCGTACCCCGGGTCCATGAGCTTCTCGCCCACGGTCGCGAAATGGATACGGACCATGCGCCGGCCGCCCTGGGTCTGGAAACGGACGACGCGGCCCTGGCCGTACGTCCGGTGCCTCACGATCTCCCCGACCGAAAGGCCCGTCTCGGCGTCGCGTTCCTTGCGAACGGGGGCCTGGGCCCCGGGGGCGCGGTACGAGGGACGTCCGCCCGCGTCGGCGGGCGAGGTGCCCGTCTCCTCATTCTCGATCCTGATTGTATCGCGGGGCAGCTCGTGGAGAAAGCGGCTGGGCATACAGCGCTCGAGCCGCCCGCGGACCCGCCTGAGGCGGGTCTTGAGGAGCGTCAGGTGCCGTTGGGCCCGGGTCATGCCCACGAAGAAGAGCCGCCGTTCCTCCTCGACCTGGGCGTCCGTCTCGCGGCTGTTGGCGTGGGGGAGGAGGCCCTCCTCGCACGCCGGGACGAAGACCGCGGGGAACTCCAGGCCCTTGGCCGCGTGCAGCGTCATCAGGGGCACGCGGTCGGGGGCCTCGTCCCAGGCGTCCTGGTCGGAGGAAAGGTTGACCGTCTCGAGGAACCCTTCCAGCCCCGGTCGCGCCGCCTCCTCCGGGACCTCGGCCATGCGGTTGTCGAAGTTTGCGCCGAGGGTCACCAGCTCGCCCAGGTTCTCCAGACGTCCCGGCTCGCTCTCGACGCTCTTGTCGTAGCGGGTCTTCGTGATGACCGCGTCGAGGAGGTCGCCCATCGAGTCGGTCGGCTCGCCGAAGAGCTCGGTCATCAGTTCGCCGAACCGGTGGACGGCGCCGCGGGCCCGCGTGGGCAGCTCGGGGATGTCGGCGACGTGGCGGGTGGCCTGGAGCAGGGAGACGCCCTCGCGCGCGGCCCACGCCTGGAGGATTTCGAGTGTCTTTTCCCCGATGCCGCGCGACGGCGTGTTGATGATGCGGCGTAGGTTTACCGAGTCGCGCGGGTTGTGGAGGACCTGGAGATAGGCGAGGATGTCGCGGACTTCCTTCCGCTCGTAGAAACTCGTGCCGCGCACGACCTCGTAGGGGACGGGCGGGCGTCCGCTGCGGAAGGCGTCCTCGAGGGCCCGCATGAGGGCGGCGGTGCGGACGAAGACGGCCATGTCGCCGTAGGCGAGGCCCGCATTCTTCAGCTCGCCGATGCGCCGGACGACGGACCGGGCCTCCGCCTCCTCGTCGTCGACAAGGACGACGCGGATCGGGTCCCCCCGGGGATTCTCGGTGTGGAGGGCCTTCTCCTTGCGGCTGCGGTTGCACCGGATGACGCCGGAGGCGGCGGCGAGGATCGTCTTCGTGCTGCGGTAATTGCGCTCGAGGCGGACGACCTTGGTCTCCGGGAAGTCCTTCTCGAAGTCGAGGATGTTCGAGAGCTCCGCCCCCCGCCAGCCGTAGATCGACTGGTCGGGGTCGCCGGTGGCGCAGAGGTTGCGGCGGGGGCCGGCGAGGTCGCGGGCGATGACGTACTGGGCGTGGTTCGTGTCCTGGTACTCGTCGATGAGGATGTAGTGGAACCGGTCGTGGAGGGCCTCGGCCAGCTCGGGCCGGTCCCGAAGGCCCAGGGCCATCTCCAGGAGCAGGTCGTCGAAGTCGAGGGCGTGAGCGTCGCGCAGGAGCTCCTCGTAGGCCGTGTAGACTCGGGCAAGCTTGCGGGCCGCCCAGTCCGAGCCGCCCCGTTCGGCGAAGCGGGCGCTTCGCTGGAGGCGGTTCTTCGCGCGGCTGATGGTGGCGAGGATCGTGTCGGGGTTGAAGCGGGTGGGGTCGAGCTCCAGCTCCGCCAGGGCCCGCTTGATGGCGGCCTTCTGGTCGGCGGTATCGTAAATGGTGAAGCGCGGGTCGACGCCCACCAGGTCCCCGTACTCGCGAAGCATCCGGGCACAGAAGCTGTGGAACGTGGTCACGAGCGGCACCCGCGACCCCGGGACGAGCGCATCGGTCCGCTCCTGCATCTCGCCGGCCGCCTTGTTCGTGAAGGTGATGGCGAGGATGCGGCGGGCGGGGACGTCCTCGGCCAGAAGGTACGCGATCCGCCGCGTGATGACCCGCGTCTTGCCCGACCCGGCCCCGGCGAGCACGAGGAGCGGGCCGTCTTTGTGCGTGACCGCCTCGCGCTGGGCGGGGGTCAGGTCGGAGAGGATGTCCATCGCGGGGCGCGACCTTTCGCGGATCGAGACGTCGGGGCCGCACTATAGCAGCCGGGCCCGGCCGCGTCGAGGGTCGAAGCGCGCACGGGCAGGCACCCGGTCCGTGCCACCATCATGGTCACTCGGCTAGACCTTGAGCCGCGGGCCCGGGTCGTCGTGGGCCTCCTGCCACGCGGCCAGGCGCGTCTTCATCGCTCCGAGGCGGTCCGCGTGGTCGGGATCGGCGGCGAGGTCCGTCAGCTCGTGCGGGTCGGCCTCCAGGTCGAAGAGCTGGACGCGGTCGATCTCGGGATACCAGATGAGCTTGAAACGCTCGTCGCGGACCATGCGCTGGCAATCCTTGTACGCCGCGCCCACCTCGGTCCGCACCGCCGCGTCCTCGCCGCGCACGAGCGGCGCGAGGCTCTTGCCCTCGACGGTCTGCGGCACGGTCAGGCCGGCGAGGTCCGCGACGGTCGGGAAGACGTCGTGCAGGGCGCAGAGGGCCGCCGTCCGGGTCCCGCGTCCGCCGCCGGGGGCGCGGATCATCAGGGGTACCCGCACGCTGTGATCGTAGAGGTTCTGCTTGCCCATCAGACCGTGCCGCCCCACGGCCAGGCCGTTGTCCCCGGCGAAGACGACGATGGTGTCGTCGGCGCGGCCGGTTTCCTCGAGGGCCTGGAGGACGCGGCCCATCTCGAAGTCCACGTGGGAGATCATGCCGTAGTAGGCGGCGAGGTGCTCCCGGACGACCTCCGGCGTCCGCGGGAAGGGGGCGAGCTTCTCGTCGCGGATCTTCAGCTCCCCATTGTCGAACGGGTGCTCGGGCATGAAGCTCGCGGGCAGCGGTACGGCTGCCCGGTCGTACATCGCGTCGTACTTCGGGGGCGGCATGCGCGGATCGTGCGGGGCGGTGTACGAGACGTACGCGAAGAACGGCTCGGGGTCCCGGCGCCGCTTCAGGAAGTCGACCGCCGCGTCCGAGAAGAGCGTACTGGAGAAGGCTTTGCCGATGCGGCGGTCCTCCTTGGGATAGCGGCCGGTGGGGTCGAAGTCGTGGATGGGGACCTTCAGGTGGTTCGACATGCCGCCGAAGAAGATGGCCCCGCCGTCGGTGAAGCTGCGGGCGTAGGCCGCCGGCCCGTTGTGCCACTTGCCCGTCCCGAAGGTCGCGTAGCCGGCCTTGCGGAAGACCTCGGGCCAGAGGGCGAAGCGGCCCGTGTCGCGCGGCGCGCGGAAGAGCGTTCGTCCCGTCAGGAGGCACGCCCGGCTGCAGAGGCAGACGGCAGGCACGGTGGAGCCCTGGATGTGGGCCCCGGTGAAGACGGTGCTTCCGGCCGCCAGGCGATCGAGCGTCGGCGTCCGGATATCGGGGTTGCCGAGGGCGGCGACGGTGTCGTGGCGCTGGTCGTCGGTGAAGAGGAAGAGGACGTTGGGGCGCTTGGGCATGGGGTCTCCTTGGGTGCGCCGGGCCACGGCGGCCATCGAGGCCGTCCCGGCCAAGGCGGCCTTGAGGAACACTCGTCGTCGCATGGCATCTGTCCCGAGCGGCCCCGGCCAGCCGCGTCCTTTCCTATCGCTGAGGCATTGCGGGCCGGCCGTCCCGGGCGCGGCCGTGCCGGGCGTCGTCCCGGGGGTTGGCGGCCAGGCGCCGGACGGCCGCGAGGTACTAGCGATCGACTCCCTCTCGCACCGCGTGCGCGAAGGGCCCCGTCCGTCCGCATCCCTCGCCGCAGGTCATGTCCGCGGCGGCGGCTTCGGCCGCGCCGAGGCACTCCGGATCGAGGTTCTCGCGCCCCGGGCACGCGAGCATCTCCTCTCGCGTGGCTTCATGCTGCCGAAGGTAACGCCGGCAGGAGTGCCGCACAAGGGGCGGGCGACGATTAGCGTTGCCCGGGAGGTGGGACGTCGCGTAGACTGGCTCCATGATCGTGGGCCACGGCATCGACCTGTGCGCGGTGGGGCGGATTCGCCGCATGCTCGACAACCACGGCGAGCGGTTCCTCGAGCGGACGTACACGGAGGCGGAGGTTGCCTATGCCCGCCGCCGCAAGAAGGGCTTCGAGGAGACCCTCGCGGGCCGATTTGCCGCCAAGGAAGCGGTGATGAAGGCCCTCGGGACGGGATGGCGCGGCGGGGTGACGTTCCGCGGCATCGAGATTCTGAACGAACCCTCCGGCCTGCCCACGGTCGTCCTCACCGGCGGCGCCGCCGAGAAGGCCGCGCAGCTCGGCATTACCCGCTGGCACCTCTCGATTACCCACACGGCCGACCTGGCGATCGCCGGCGCGGTGGCGGAATCCGACGCATAGGTGCCTTTGAGTCTGTTCGTCCTCGTTGTTATGCGGCCGAAAACCACGCGCAATCCGCGCGTGTCGCGCGCCGCCGGACATGGCAGGAACGGCTCTGGCGCTAGCGTCAGGGCCGATTGTGGCCCCTCCGTTTGACTTCTCCGCGCTATCCGTAGACTGCTCTCCGGTGAGTCGCGCCCGGGGCGCGGTCCCGAGGGGTATCGCGCCCCGGCGGCTTTCCTGCATGGACCACACGGGTTTGGTGGGAGTTCCCCAAGGGCTTGAGCCGGGAGGACCTTGCCCTCAGGCCTACGGTGTCTCCGGATGTGCTGACCTCAGGCTTTCTTGGAGACACCGGGGGCTCCCCGGCCGGACCCTCGCTCCGCCCGCGCCCTTCCCTCGGGGCGCGCCGGTTCCCGCCGACCGGCGCGCCCGCTTTGCATGACCGCTCCGCGTCTGATCCCGTCCGTCGAAAAATCGCTGCTGCTCATCCGCGAGGATCGTAGTAGAAGACGGGAGCGATGCGTCCGAAGGGAGTATGCCCATGTCCAGTTCCGGTCGCGGCTGCAGCAGACCACGCTTCCGGGCCCGCGTTCTCCTCGCCGCCGCGCTCCTCGTCCCCTCCACCGTCGCCCTCGGCCAGGCCCGGCCGCAGCCGGACGACCAGAGCATCCGCGAGAAGTCCATCGAGAAGCTCGTCGCGCACTACGCGGACCTCTACGGCCATTACCTCGCAAGCCGCGACTGGATCGCCCGGGCCATGGCCGTCCTCGGCCTGGGGCGGATCGACGCGCCGCTGACGAGTCGCAAGCTCGTCGAGGTGATGACCGGCGACGAAAAGCCGGTCGTGCGGGTCTTCGCATGGGAGGCGCTGCACGCGCGGCTCGAGTCGCTCACGGAGAAACAGGAGGAGGTCTGGGCCACCACGGGCCGCGACCTGACCCTCCAGAACCACCTTCGCGGGGACCTTCGGACCGGGCTCCTCAAGTACGTCGGCCCGGAGGGGCCCACCGAGGAGAACCGTAAGCTCTTCCTGCACGTCTTCAAGACGACCAACGCGCTCGTGCCCGCCGACATCCGGACGCTGGAGACGCTGCGCGACCTGTTGGCCGGATGGGCCGACGTCGCACTCGCCCGGGCGCTCGTCGAGGCGATGGGCGACCATGATCGGGCATACCGGGCGGAGTTCCTCCTCCGGGGTCTCGACGACACGGTCCCGGAGGCCCGGACGCACGTGAATCTGGGATCGACGCGGATGTGGCAGAAGACGCGGACCGAGTGGGTCCAGCAGCTCCGCGAGTGGCGGCGTCGCCCGCCGCGGACGCGGGTCCTCCCGCCCTACTTCGGCGACGACCACATCCTGCCCAAGGCCGAGACGATCACCGACCCGGCCGACCCCATCTGGCGCAAGGACCTCGAGCTGCCGCGCTTCAAGCTTGACCATCTCGACGTCAGCTTGGCGGTGGACTCGACCGGCTCGATGGGTTCCGTGATCGATTGGGTCAAGCGCGACGTCGCGAAAATGATGCGGGCCCTGGCCCTGCTTTCCTACGAGCCGCGCATTGGCATCACGCTCTATCGCGACCGCGGCGACGCGTACGTGGTGCAGACCTCGCCCCTGACGGACCGGGTGGACCTCCTGACGCGGGCGATTGCCGACGCCCGGGCCCACGGCGGAGGCGATCGGCCCGAAGCCGTCTACGAGGCTCTGCGGGCGGTCATCACGAAGCAGAGATGGTCGAGCGGCCACTATGCCCGGTGGGTCGTTGTGTTGGTCGGCGACGCTCCCCCGCATGCCGAGACGATGGACAAGCTGAAAACGCTCGTGACGCGGGCGGCCGAGAAGGGGTATCGCTTTTTCTGTGTCAAGTGCGGCGTGGCCCAGCGAGGGCTGCCGGAGTTCGACCAGATCGCCCGCTGGGGCAAGGGCCGGTCGCTGGCGGCGGACTTTTCGAACCGCGTTGGGCCCGGGCGGCGGGTGGTTCGCGACCCGCGCACCGGGCGGCCTGTCCTCATCCCCCTGCCACAGGTCGAGATCGCCAAGGCCGCCGACGCCGACGGCCCGTACCGCCGGGTCATCCGGGAAGTCGTGCAGGTGGCCATGCCGGAAGCGTACCTGGACCGCCTGGACCCGTTCATGAGCGTGTTCCTTCAGTACGCGGAGGAGCCGACGGAGGAGGAGCGGGCGCCGTTCGGTCCTCCCCGTCGGCCGTAGACCTTCCCCCGTTGCCCGTTGGCGTTCCCTATGCGGCGCTTGGTCCGCGCGGCCCTTTCCGGTATCATGGCGGCCGGTCCGGGGTCCGATAACCGCCGAGGTTTCCTCTAAGGAAGGAGCCGCGCCGATGCCGATAACGTTGATGCTCCGGCGAGCGCCGGGTACGGAGGACCTTCCCCTGCCGCGGTACATGAGCGAGGCCGCGGCCGGGATGGACGTGTGCGCCGCGGTGGATGAACCGGTGGTCCTCGCGCCGGGCGAGGTCCGGCTCATCCCCACCGGGCTTCACGTCGCCGTGCCGCCCGGGTACGAGGTCCAGGTCCGCCCGCGAAGCGGTTTGGCCTTGAAGCACGGGGTCACGATCGTCAACGCCCCCGGCACGATCGACGCCGACTACCGGGGCGAGGTGGGCATCATCGTCGGCAACATCGGCCGCGCGCCCTTCGAGGTGACGCGCGGCCTGCGGATCGCGCAGCTGGTGGTGGCCGAGGTGGCCCGGGCCGATGTCCGCGTCGTCGAGGCCCTGCCGCAGAGCGCGCGCGGCGACGGGGGGTTCGGCTCGAGCGGCACGCACTGAGCGCCGCCCGGAGGATGGCCAGATGGAAGACACGGGTGGCATCGGCCGGAACCCCTGGCGGGACCTCGTCGACCACGGCATGACGACCGTGCCGGACGAGATCCGACGCCTCATCCGCGAGATCGACGCGCTCGACCCCGACGCCCTCGACGACGTGGATTTCGACGCCCTCGCTTTCGAGAAGGACGGGCCGCACTACCGCGAGGCCCGCCTGCGCCTGGAGCGGAAGCTGGCCGCGCTGCGGGGCGAGACTTGAGGACGGGAGCCGTGCCACGATGAGCAAGTCCACATCCGCCGACGCCGCCGACGCTCGCGCCGTCAGCCGCGCCCGGAAGGTCGCGGCCGTGCTGACGCTCTTCGCGGGCCTCTTTCTTTTGGCCAGCCTGCTTTCGTTCGATCGGGCCGACCCCCCTTCGACCGCGGCGTACCCCGCCAACGATCCGCCGCAGAACCGGTGCGGGGTGGTGGGGGCCCACGTGGCCTACGCCCTGCTGTGGGCGGTCGGCGACGGCGTGGCGCCGCTGCTTCTGTTCCTCGTGGGGGCGGCGTTCCTGTGGCTTTCGCAGCGGGGCGTGGAGGACAAGGTCTTCCGCATCCTGGGCGCGATTCTGCTGGTGCTGGCGGTGTCGCTCGTCTCGAGCATGATCACCGTGCCGGCGTTGCTGCCGGTGGGCAACGGGGGCGTGCTGGGTCTGGCGATCTGGCAGTTCGCCGAGCCCCGCCTCGGGACCCTCGGGACGGTGCTGCTGGTGGTGCCCGTGGCTCTGGTGGGGCTGGTGCTCCTGACGGATATCAACCTCTTCGCGGTGCCGCTTTGGGTCTATCGCCGCTTCCGCGGCGCGATGCACGTGCCGGTCCGGAGGCTCGCGACGGCGGCGGTGGCGGGGGCCGGGGCCGCGACCGCGGCTTTTGCCGAGCCCGAGGTGAAGCCCGTCGTCCGCAAGCAGAAGCGCCCCAAGAAGCCCGAGCTCGAGGAGGACGAGCCGCCCGCCGACGGGACGGAGGAGGCCGAGGACGAGGAGGCCGCGGCGCCTGCGGCACCTTCGGCCAAGCCCCGCGAGATCGTCATCCGCCACACGCGACCCGAGCCGGCCGAGGGCGCCGACGGCGAGCAGCAGGAGTTCGCCTTCACGCCCCTTCCGACGACGCCCCGCAACACGGAGTACAAGCTGCCCGGTGTCGACCTGCTGGACGAGCCGGACTACGTCGAGGACGAGGGACGCGATCAGCGAGTCCGCTCCAAGGCCGACGTCCTGACCGAGACGCTTGATCAGTTCGGCGTCAAGGCCCGCGTCGTGGCCATCGAGACGGGCCCGGTCATTACCCAATACGAGCTGGCCCTGGCACCGGGCGTCAAGGTGTCCAAGGTCGTGGGCCTCTCGGACGACCTGGCCATCAGCCTCAAGGCCCCCAGCGTCCGCGTCGTCGCGCCGCTGCCCGGCAAGAACACAATCGGCGTGGAGGTGCCCAATACGGCCCGCCAGATCGTGAGCCTCAGGGAGATCGTCCTCGGCGGCAAGGGGAACGCGGGACGGATGGGCCTGCCCCTCTTTCTCGGCAAGGACGCCACCGGCGAGGCGCTCGTCAAGGATCTGGCGTCCATGCCGCACCTCCTCATCGCCGGGACGACCGGCTCGGGCAAGAGCGTGTGCCTGAACGCCATCATCATGTCGATGCTGCTGACGCGAACGCCCGACGACCTGAAGCTCGTGCTCATCGACCCGAAGATGGTGGAGTTGAGCGTCTACAATAAGCTGCCCCACCTCCTGTGTCCGGTCGTCAACGACATGCGCAAGGCGGAGGCGATCCTCGAGTGGCTTGTCGACAAGATGGAGGAGCGGTATCGGCTCCTCTCGACCGCCCGGGTCCGCAACATCGCCCAGTACAACCGGCTCCCGCGCGAGGACATCGTCAAGCGGTTCGAGCCCGCCAACGAGGAGCAGGAGGCCCGCCTCATCTACCACATGCCCCACATCGCCGTCATCGTCGACGAGCTGGCCGACCTGATGATGGTGGCCGCGAAGGAGGTCGAGGGCCACGTCACGCGCCTCTCGCAGAAGTCGCGGGCTGTCGGCATCCATCTCGTCATGGCCACCCAGCGGCCGAGCGTCGACGTGCTGACGGGCCTCATCAAGTCGAACCTGCCCGTCCGCGTGTCGTTTCAGGTCGCGAGCCGCATCGACTCCCGCACCATCCTCGACTCGATGGGCGCCGACAAGCTCCTCGGTCAGGGCGACATGCTCTTCATGACGCCGGGGGCGTCGAAGTTCATCCGGGCCCAGGGGGCCTTCGTCTCCGAGATCGAGATTCAGCGGGTCCTCGACTTCGTTACCGAGGAGGCCGAGCCCGCCTTCCAGCGCGAGCTCGTGCAGCTCAAGGTCGAGGACGAGGACGCGGGCGGCGCCGACGACGTCCTGGCCCACGGATGTGACGACGAGATGTACGAGCCCGCCATCGAGATCGTCCTCGAGGCCCAGCGCGGCAGCGTCTCGCTCCTGCAGCGGCGGCTGGGCATCGGCTACGGCCGGGCGGCGCGCCTCATCGACCAGATGGCCGAGGACGGCATCGTCGGCGACTACAAGGGCAGCCAGGCACGCGAGGTCGTCCTCACGCTCGAACAATGGGAGGCCATGAAGGGCCAGCGCGGCACGGAAGCGGGCGAGTACACGGCCCCCACCTACGGCGACGATGAGGACGACCCGGAACCGCTCGATGAGGACGACCTCCTTACGGACGAGGAAGCCGCCCTCGAGACGTAAGCACGGCCTGACCTGTAGAAGGATTCTTATGGCGATCTCCCACTCTCCCGTCGCCCTCGTCACCGGGGCCGGCCAGGGCATCGGGCGCGGCATCGCGCTTCGGCTGGCCGAGGATGGGTTCACCGTCGTCGTCAATGATATCGTCGCCGACCCCGAAATCACCGATCGCGGCCCCTACGAGGTCAAGCGTACCATCGAGGCGGCGGGAGGCGCGGCCGAGGTCTTCCGGGCCGACGTCGCCTCGTCCGAGGACCGCCGGGCGATGGTCGACTTCATCGACGCGCGCCTCGGGCGGATCGACCTCCTCGTCAACAACGCCGGCGTCGCCCCCAAGGAACGCCTCGACATCCTCGAAGCCGGCGAGGCGAGCTTCGAGCGCCTTATTTCGATCAACCTCCAGGGCCCGTACTTCCTGACCCAGCTCCTCGCTCGCCGCATGATCGCGCTGCAGCAGGCGGGCACCATCGAGCGCGGCCGGATCGTCTTTATCACGTCGATTTCGGCCTACACGGCGTCGCCGTCGCGGGGCGAGTATTGCGTGTCGAAGGCGGGCTTGGCGATGGCGGCCCAGCTCTGGGCGGTGCGGCTCGGCGAGGTCGGCATCCCCGTCGTCCAGCTTGCCCCCGGTATCATCGAGACGCCGATGACCGCGGGGGTGCGCGACAAGTACGACAAGCTCATCGCCGAGGGGCTGCTCGTGACGCCCCGGTGGGGCAAGCCCGAGGACGTGGCCAAGACGGTCTCGGCCGTTGCGCGGGGCGACCTGGACTACTCGACCGGAGCCGTCATCGAGGTGGGCGGCGGCTTCGGCCTGAGGCGCCTCTGAGGTCTAGAACCGGTCCCACGAGGCCAGCCGCGGCTCTTCGGTCGGGAAGAGCACCTCCGCCAGCTTCCGCGCCTCGCCCGTCGTGCGCATGCCCGTCGCCTTGATCGTCTCGATGGGGTCGTACGACCCGGCGAGGAGCTGCGCGATCGCCTCGCCCCCGCGGAGCGTGTGCTTCGTCCCGGCCGCGCCGTCGTCAACACGCACCGCCCCGCCCCGCCCGACGACGAGGGTTGCCTTCTCGCGGGCGCTCTCGACCCGGAGCCGCCCGCGCCACGCGGCCAAGGCCGACGCCGCCAGCCGTCGTTCGAGCGTCTCGCGCATCGCTTTCAGCGCACCGGCCAGGTTCACGACGAGAACCATCGGGCCGCCGTTTCGGAAGTGGCGCCGATCGACGCGGCACTTCATGCGCCGAAGGTGCCGGGCCATGGGCTCGCGCGGGTGCAGGTCGCAGAAACGAATCTCGCCGCGGCCTTTGGCCCGAGCGAACCGGGCGAGCACCCGAAGCACCTCCTCCGGGTCGCCGGCCGATTCGTACGCCTCGATGTTGCCGCGCCATTCGCCCGCGATGACATAGCCGGCGGGCCTTTCGTGGGCATCGTCCCACCGCCACCCGGCGAGGTTGTGCATGCCGTTCGGGCCGCGGTAGGTGGGCCGGACGGCGGTGCCCGTCAGCCCCGCATGCGTGCGGTTATAGAGGGTATCAAGGACGCGGCGGTCGGCCTGCTTCACCCTGCGCGTGCGGACCGTCGGCCGCCCCTTCGGAAGGTCCGCCAGGCGCACGATCCAGGTCTCCTCCGGCCACGCCACGACGTAGCCGTAACGGTCGTAAAAGTCCGGCCGCCCGAAGAGGATCGAGAGGTGATAGCCCGCCCCGCGCATCGCCTCGACCGACGCGCGGCCGACGCCGGTCATGTGGCCGCGCTCGCGGTGATCGCCGTCGGTGGCGACACTGCCGACGCCCGCGATGCGGATGGCCGACGGGCCGACCCGCATCCGGTAGCCCCAGACGCCCCAGTGGGCCACGATGCGGCCGCAGTCCAAGCCGATACGCGAGACAGCCCAGTCGTAATGGCTCTTGTGGCCGAGGGCCAGGCGGGCCGCGTCCCGGACCTTCCAGTACCCGTCGCGGCCGAAAGTCTTCGCCGCAAGGTCGCAGATGGCGTCGAAGTGGCGGCTACGGTTGGGGGGGACGATTTCGAGCGCGCTCATGGCCGGGCCTCAGGGCCGCTCCGCGCGGCTGTCGGTCTGCCAAGCGTCGATGTTGCGGCCGAGGGCCTGCTTGACAGGATCGGTGGCGTCGGAGAGACGGGCGAGGACGTCGGGCGGGAGCTTCAGATCGCCGGCCCCGACGTTCTCGTGGACCTGGTCGGGGTTGCGGGCCCCGGCGATGACGCTGACGACGCCCGGCTGGGCCAGGAGCCACGCCAAGGCGACCCGGCTCATGGGCTGATCCACCTCGGCGGCGATCGCCCGGATGCGGTCGACGGTCGCGAAGACCTCCTCCTCGCACCCCGGCTCCTGGTGCCTGGCCTCGGGCCGGTCCTTCGAGAAGTGCCGCGTGCGTGCGCGGCCCTCGGGGACATTGTCGGCGGTGCGAAACTTTCCTGTCAGGAGTCCCTGGGCCAAGGGACTGTAGGGCAGGATGCTCACGCCGCGCTCGGAGGCCAGCGGCTCGACCTCGAACTCGACCGCCTGGAACAGCAGGTTGTAGCAGACTTGGTTCGAGGCGACGGGCCCGACTTCGAGGGCCTCGCCCAGATAGCCCGCCCCGAAGTTCGAGACGCCGATCGCGCGGATCTTGCCCTCGGCCTTGAGGTCCTGCATCGCCCCAACCGTCTCGGCGAGCGGGACGTCGGGGTCCGGCCAGTGGATCTGATAGAGGTCCATGTAATCCGTGGCCAGGGCCCGGAGGCTCTCTTCGCAGTGGGCCTTGAGGGCGTCGGGGCGCAGGTTCCTGCGGCCGACCTTCGAGGCGAGGACGACCTCGCTCCGATGCGGGCCGAGGACCTCTCCGAGCAGCGCCTCCGACTCGCCCGAGCCGTACCCCTCGGCCGTGTCGAAAAAAGTGACCCCCGCGTCGAGGGCCGCACGAATGGTAGCCCGCGAGTCGTCTCGGTCCTGGGGTCCCCACGTCCCGCCGCCGATCAGGGCCCAGCATCCGAGGCACACCGTGGAGACGTCGATGTCGGTCGATCCGAGCTTGCGGAACTTCACCGGACCTCCGTCGGGGTTAAGGGCGTCAATCCAGGGTGTGGAGGCCGATCTGCGTGAAACCCGCCTCGCGCAGCTCGTCCATGATGCGGACGACCTCGCCGTACGGCACGTCGCGACGGGCCTCGATGCAGCCGGCCCGGTTCGGGTCGGCGGCCGCGGCGTCGCGGAACATGGCGATCCGCCTCGGCGGGTCCAGGGGATGCCCGTCTACCGACACCCGTCCCTCCCGATCAATGAGCACCACGAGCGGCGGAGACGACGGTCGGACCTCGACCGCGACGCCTTCCATGGGCAGCGACGTGGGCTCAGGCCACGCCATATCCGTTGACGCGGGCTCGACCGGCCTGGCCGATACCTTCCCGGGGGCCTTCCCCGGGGCCAGGAGGAACCAGTATCCGGCACCGAGGGCGCAGAATCCCACGAGCACGAGGAAGAGGACGATCGCGACGATCGCGATGATCCACGGGGTTGCCGAGGACTTCTTCGGGGGCGGCGACGAGGACGTGCCCGGCGGCTCGTACGATATGGCCAGCTCCTTCCGGCAAGGCGGCATCACTCTAACCGCCCGGCGGCGCGGCAATCAAGGGCTTTCCGCGCCGCCGGAGGCGTCTATAATGCGGCAGCCGTTTGGAGCACGAAACCGGAGGGACGTTCCATGGAAATCCACTCCCTGGAGCTGGGCTCGTTCATGGTCTCGGCGTACGTCGTCGTCGACGGGGAGGAGGCGATGGTTGTTGATGCCCCCGAGGGGGCCGAGGCGCTCGTCGAGCTCTGTCGCGCGCGGGACCTCGTCCCGAAGCTCCTCGTCAACACGCACGGCCACGTGGACCACATCCACGGCAATGCGCTTCTGAAGGAGACGTGGCCGGCGATCGAGATCGCGTGCGGGCGGGAGGAGGCGGCCCTGCTGGAGAGCCCCATGCGGAACCTCTCGATCATGATGGCCGCGTGGGTCAAGAGCCCGCCGCCCGACCGGCTCCTCGACGAGGGAGACGAGGTGGCCGTGGGCGAGGCCCGCTTCCGGGTCCTTTCGACGCCGGGGCACTCGCCGGGTTCGATCAGCCTCTACGCCGAGCGGGGGCCGGAGGGGCGGCCCGTCGTCTTCACGGGCGACGCCCTCTTCGCGGGGTCCGTCGGACGGACGGATTTTCCCGGCGCGAAGCACGAGACGTTGATCACGGCGATCCGCGAGAAGCTCCTGGCCCTCCCGTCGGAGACGGCGGTGTACCCCGGCCACGGGCCTCCGACGACGATCGGGGAAGAGGCTGAAGCCAACCCATTCTTATAAAAAGAAGGCCCGGGCGTTAAAGCCCCGGGCTCCTTACGCACTGCCGTATAGCCTTAATTCAACGGCGCGTTGCGGGTGATGGTCAGGTTGTCGATCAGGACGCGGGCGCCGGTGATCTGGACGCCGGCGGCGCCGCCGGGGAGCGGCGGGCCGGCCTGCCCGGCGTCGGTCCAGGCGATCTGCCACCCGAGCGGCTCGGCGGCCAAGGCATCCCACATCTTCCCGGCCACGCTGACCCCGTCGTCCTTGCGATGGACGCGGATTTTGATCGTATACCACGTCCACTTGGCGGGCGGCCGGGTCAGGTGCATCTCGGCCTGGCGGGGCGTGACGAGGACGCGTTCGGGGCCATGGGCCCCCCCGCCGGTCATGGCGAACTGCTTGACCAGCCGCAACCGGTTCGGGGCGAGCTCCAAAACGTACCCCGTGTGATCGGCGCGGCGGTAGGCGGCCGCCCCGATGATGTAGTCGCCCATGGAATCGAGGATCTGGACGTCGAACTGGAGCGTGTAGTTGCCCCAGTAATCGAGGCCGGTCAGAATCTCAGCGCCGTCAAGGTTGATCTCGTCCTGTTCGAGGGCCCGTCCGCCCCCGGGCGCGTCGACGACGCGGAACTCCCCGCCGCGCGACCGCACCAGGGCCCATCCGCTCGGCTCGCCGGGGGCGTAGTCGTCGAACGTCTCGGCCACCAGAATCATCGGGCCGCGCTCGGCGGCGGCCAGTTCGGCCCGGAAGTGGGCCTTGCAGTACCGTGCCAGGCGCTCGTCCTCGACCCGGCGGAACCGGAGGCCCGCCCCCCTCATGTCGCCGAGTTCGTAGCGGGCCAGGTATCCGGCGGCGAACCAATAGTGCGTATTCGTCTCGGCGAGCGTCTCGTATTGGCGCATCGCCTCGGCGGCGTTCTCGCCCTCCAGGGCCAGATGGGCCCAAAGGGTGCGGACGAGCGTGTCCTCGGGCCCGTCCTCGCCGTACGCGAGGACCTGGGCGGCCTCGGCCGCCTGGCCCATCTGCGCGAGGCACCACGCCCGCAGGGCCGGCGCGTCGCGGTCCGGAGGCAGTGCCGCCAGGACTCGGTCATAGCGCCCCTCGCGAAGCGCCGCCGCCACCTCGGCCGGCAGCGACTCCGTCTCTGCGGCCGCCGTCGTCACAGGTAGGATCGAGGCGAGCGGTACGCCGCCACACGCCCACGCCACGGTTTCCGGGGCGCGGACCCGGTAGACCCCGTCCACCAGGAACCGCACGTCCTCGACCTGGCGACCCTCCTGGGCCCCGGCGGTGATGTAGGCGACGAGCAGCAGATCCGCCACGTGCTCGGGGTCGGGCTCGGCGCGCGCCAGTTCCTCGCCGACGGCGGCCCGGGCCAGCGGATGGAGGGCGGCGAGACCCTCGGCCGACTCGACCGATCCGACCTCACGGATGAGCCGATCCAGCGGCCCGTGCGTCCCCGCGCTCGGCGGGCGGAAGAGGTGGACGCCGATGGCCACCAGCAGGGCCGCCGCCACGGCCGTCACCAGCGGCACGGCCACCTTCAGGGCACGGGCCTTCTGGAGGCGGAGCGTCAAAGGCGTCCGCAGTCGGGGGCCGAGCAGGCCGTGGACCTGGGCCCGGCGGCGAAGGGATTCTTCGCCGACCGGGGTTACGTCCGCCCGGGTCCGTCCGGCCAGCAGCTCGAGGCCGGCGGCGACGTGGCGGAGCCGGTCGGCCCGATCTCGACAGTCGTCGCAGTCGGCCTGGTGGCGGCGGAGGCGCGCGGCGTCGTCGCGGGCGGCGGCGCCCCGCTCCAGCTCATACCATTCGTGTGGCCGTGGGCAATCCATAAAGTGAGCCTGCACCTTCTCTCGTGCGACCTTGTGTCCCCGCACCCCGAATCGCGACGGGCGCGGCCGGTGCCACTGCCTGGAATTGACCGTTACGCTACGTCCAGCGGCGTCTCCTTGGGCGTCTCCAATCTTATACGACTAACCGGGCCCGTCGTCGGCGGTTCCTGGGATTTTGTGCCGCTCCCTTTTTCGGTAGTATTTCCGCAGCGCCTCCAGCCCATAATCCATGCGGCTTCGGGCCGTGGACTCCGGGCAATCGACGATGGCCGCGATCTCGCGGTACGAGAGGCCCTGAAGTGCTCGCAGCACCACGACCTCGCGGTACGGCAGGGGCAGTTGGCCCAGGGCGTCGGCCAGGGCCCGCAGGTCCTCCCGCTGCTGGACGTCCTCCTCCGTCCCGGCCTCCTCGGGCTCCAGGACCGCCTCCGAGAGGCCCTGGAAATCGTCCGGCACGATGGCCCGCTTTTTCTTGAGGAAGTCGGTGGCGAGGTTCCGGGCGATGGTATAGAACCACGTGCTGAAGCGGCGGGGGAACTGGTACCGGTCGGCCTTCTGTAGGATGCGGAGGAAGGCTTCCTGGGCAATGGACTCGGCCTCGGCGCGGTTGCCGATCAGGCGGTAGATGTAGCTGGTGATGGGGACGCGGTAGCGGGCGAAGAGGCGGCTGAACGCCTCCTCGTCGCGGCGGCGCTGCAACCGGTGCATCAATTCCTCATCGCTGACAGACTTCTCCGGCATGCGGCCGCCCCTTCCTTCCCGGACGCCGGACCGTCAATCCTGCGGCGGGGTCTCCGCTTCGTCGGCGACCAGCAGCCCCACCCGGACGCCGACCTGCCGCAGCGCCTGTGTCATCCGATACCCGAAGCTAAACAGAATCGGCGTCAGAATCAACGTAAAGACGGTCGAGACGGCCAGCCCGCCCACGACGACGGCCCCGAGGCCCTGGTACAACTCGCTTCCGGGCCCCGGGCGGAGCACCAGCGGCAGCATGCCCAGGATGCTGGTCAGGGTGCTCATGAAGATGGGGCGGATACGGCTCTCGACGCTCGCGACGATCGCTTCGCGGAGGGGCATCTCCTCCGCCTGGTGGAAGTTCAGCGCCTGGGCCACCACCAGGATCGCGTTGTTGACGATGATGCCGATCATGATGACGAAGCCGAGCATCGTTACCACGTCGAGCTGCGGCGGGGGGATGTCCAGCAGGAACAGATTATAGAACATCAGCGCGTAGAACATACCGAAGCCGCCCACCACGGCAAGCGGCACGCTCAGCATGATCACCAGCGGATATGCGAAGCTCTCGAAGAGGGCCGCCATCAAGAGGTACACGATCAACAGGGCCACCAGCAGGCTCCACTTCAGTTCCGCCAGCATCCGGTCCAGGTCCTTGGCCTGGCCCCGGAGGTCGACGAAATAGTCGGGCGGGATCGTGCCGTCGGCTTCCAGCGGCCCGATGATGCCGGTCTGGATGGCCTCGACCACCTCGCCGACCAGGGCGTTCTCCTGGAGGGCGACCTCCAGGTTCACGCTCCGCTGCTGGTCGGTGTGCTGGATGACGCTGTATCCCTCGGCGGGGTGGACCGGGGCGATCTGGCCGAGGAGCACGGTGCGTCCGCGCGGCGTCCAGAGGGGCAGGTCCTCGACGGCCTCGATGTGCTCGCGGTATCGGCGCGCCCCGCGGAGCACCAGGTCCAGTTCGTTGCCGCTTGCCTCGCGGAAGTCGGCCACCTTGAAGCCGGTGATGGTGGCGCCGACGGTGTAGCCGACGTCGCGGGCCGTCAGGCCGACGTCGGCGGCGCGGCGGCGGTCGAGGACGGGCCGCAGTTCCCAATTGCCGAGCTTGAAGCTGGGGTTGACGAACTGGATGCCGCTCGTCTGGCTCATCCGTTTCTGGACGACGCGGGCGATCTCGTAGAGCCGCTCCAGGCTTTCGCCTTGGATGGTGACGTCGATGGTCTGGCCGCCGAGGGTGCCCCGTCGCTGGAAGAGGCCCACCTGGTCGGCGAAGGCGACGACCCCGGCGATCGGCTCGCGGATGTAGGGGGCGTTCTCCTCGAACCAGTTCTCCAGGACGAACTTCGGGATGAAGGGCGGGGGCGTCTGGCCGAGGGCGGCTTGCATCTTCGACACGAGCTCCCGGGCCGCATCGGCGTCGGCCGCCCGGGCCCCGAAGAAGACGCGGTCGCCCAGCGAGACGATGAAGAACCGCTCGACGCCCGGGAGGCCCAGCACCCGATCCTCGATATCCATGGCGACCTCGAGGTTGTGCTCGACGCTCGAGCCCGCCTCGGTCAGGACGAAGCCCAGGACGAAGTTCCGGTTTCCCTTCGGGAGATACGTCAGGGGCGTGTATGTGTAGGCGACCCAGAGCAAGGTGCCGAAGACGCCGAGGATGAGCACGGCCGTAACCACCCGCCGCACCACGCCCCGCTGGAGCCACGCCACCAGCCCCACCACGACCCCCTTGAAGCGGGGGCCGAGCCACCCGAACATCACGTAGTAGCGGAAGGTGCGCCAGGCCGAGGGCCGCTCCTCGGCGCTTCGAGCCGTCAGAATCTTGGCCGTCAGCATGGGGATGACCGTCATCGAGACGGCCAGCGACAACGTGACGCTGACGGCGATGGCCAGGGCGATGTCGCCGAAGAGCTGGCCCGCCTCTTCCTCGATCATCAGGATGGGAACGAAGACGGCGACCGTGGTGAGTGTGGAAGCCAGCACGGCCCCCCACACCTCGCCGGCCCCGTCGAGGGCCGCCCGGGGCGCGCTCTTGCCCATCTGGCGGTGCCGGAAGATGTTCTCCAACACCACGATGGCATTGTCGACGAGCATGCCGATGGCGAACGTCAGGCCCGCCAGGCTCACGACGTTCAGCGTCCGCCCGAAGGCCCACAGGAAGACGAACGTGAAGATAAAGGCGATGGGGATGGTGACGGCGATGGTCAGCACGGCCCGCCAGTTCGGCAGGAAGAAGACGAGGACAGAGACGGCCAGCAGCGCGCAGAAGATGACGTTTTCCTGGAGCTGGGCGATGGAGCGATCGATGTACTCCGACTCGTCGTAGGCGATCTTCAGCTCCATCGTCTGCCGCGCCAGATCCTCGTTGAGCTCGGCGACGGTGTCGTAGACGCCGTTCTCGCCCTTCATGATCTCGACGACGTTCTCGCCGGTCTTCTTGTAGACGGCGAAAACGACGCCGCGCTCGCCGTCGATGCGGACGTAGGCTTCGGCGTCCTTGTAGCGGTCCTGGCTGACGTCGAGGACCTCGGCGAGGCGCATGTCGTCGGCGCCGGGGCGGCGGAGGACGACGTTCTCGACGTCCTCGGCGGTGCGGTACTCGCCGACCGTGCGGACGACCCAGCGGTTCTTGTCCTCGTCGATCCGCCCGCCGCGCGTGTTCTGGTTCTCGGCCGCCAGTACCCCCGCCAGGTCCCGCGGCGAGAGCTCGAAGGCCGCCAGGACGTACGGGTCGAACGTGGCCTCGACGATCCGCTCGCGGCCGCCGAAGACGGCGACGCGGCTGACGCCGGGAATCCGCTTGAACCGGGCCTCCAGCACGTCCTCGGCGTACTCGCGGAGCTCCTCGGGGGTGCGGCCCTCGCCGGTAAAGGCGATGAAGGAGATGGGCTGCTCCCGCTGCTGGCCGAAGAACAAGACCGGCTCGTCGGCGTCCTCCGGCAGGTCCTGGACGACGTTCAGCTTGTTCGTCACGTCGATCGAGGCGACGTCCAGGTCCGTCCCCCAGTCGAAATCGAGGCTGATGACCGCCTGGTTCTCTTCGCTCGATGAGGTCATCTCGCGAACGCCCTCGACGGCCTTGAGCTGTTCCTCGATCTCGTTGACGATCTCCTTCTCGATCTCCTGGGGGGCGGCCCCGAGGTACCGGACCGTCAGGCCGATGACCGGGACCTCGACCGTGGGGGTGAGCTGGCGCGGAATGCGGAGGATGGCCACGATGCCGAACAGCACCGCCAGCAGGACGCCGACGATGACCGGCACGGCGTGCCGCACGCAGAACTCGATCAGCCTCATGGCGCCGGCCGCTCCGGGATCGTCGGGTCGCGCGGAGCTTCGTTCTCGGACCGGCCGACCCGCATGGCGGCGGCCTTCTTCTCCGGGGGCGGAGACTCCTTCGGCCGCACCTGGACCTCGGCTCCGGCCCGCATCAGGTACGTCCCCCGCGTCACGAGCTTCATGCCCGGCTCGAGCGTCGGGCTCTCGACCTCCATCAGCGTTCCGTATCCGCCGACGAGCCGCACGGGGATGGGCACGGCGTACCGGACAGAGGGCGACGGAACCCCGGCGGCGTCCAGTTGCTCGGCCATGTATGGCGCGTTCTCGGCCATGGCTTCGGCCATGGCCTTCTCGTTCTCGGTGGGCGGACGTTTGGGCGGCTCAGGCCCTTCGCGGGGCGGGGGCTCGTCGGCGATCGTGTAGACGCGGTCCTCGCCCTGCTGGCGGATGACGGCGTCCTTGGGCACGAGGAGGGCCTGGCGCGGTTCGCCCACGGGCAGCCACACCCGGGCCGCCAGCCCCGCCGCGATGGACGGACGCCCGTCCTCGATCGTGTTCTTGACGTCGAGCCGCACCGTGACCGTGTGCGTCAGCGCCGCCGAGGCCGGGATGATCTGTCTCACGGTGCCCGTCAGCTCGCGATCAGGGAAGCTCTCGAGAACGACGGGGGCTTCGAATCCGCGGCGCACGCCCTCGAGGTACCGCTCCGGCACGGTCACCTCGATGCGGACCACGTCCAGGTCGACGACGCGGACGACGGGCGAGCCGGGCGTCAGCCACTCGCCCACCTCGGCGTGCTTCTCGACGACGAACCCCGCGAAGGGCATGGCGATGGTCATCTTCTCGAGCATGTCCTGGAGCTCGTCGACGGCGGCCTCATGGGCCTGGACCCGGGCTTGGGCGGCCCGGACCTCCTCGATGCGGAAACCGCTCCTCAGGAGCCGCAGGTTGGCCCGCGCCTCGGCCAGCGATTCCTCCGCCTGGCGGAACGAGGCTTGGACGGACTCCATCTCGGCCTCGGTGCCGGCCCCTTCGGCGAGGAGCTTCTGCGTCCGCTTGAACTCCAGGTCCCACTTCGCGAGCGACGCCTCGGCGCCGGCGACGCGGGCCTCGGCCTGGGCGATCTCCTCCGGCCGGTAGCCCTCGGTGAGTTTCTCGAGCTCGGCCTTCGCGGACGCGAGCTGGGCTTCGGCCCGGCGGCGCTGGATGCGGACCGAGTCGCGCTTCAGGTCGACGACCGGGGCGCCGGTGGCGACGTAATCGCCCTCGTCGACGTGGAGCGTCTCGACGCGGCCCGGCACCTCGGCCCCGAGGGTGCTGGTGCGGCGGGGATCGACGACGCCCACCAGCTCGACCGAGCGGCGGATCGTCTTGGTGACGGCGGGCTCGAGGTAGACGGGGGTGGGTCCGAACTGGGCGAGGGCCGGGACGGCAAGTCCAGCCACCCCAATCGCGAGGACCAGGCCCCGCATCGGCGTTCTCGACATGTCCTGTGCTCCCCGGCCCCCGTCGCCGAACCACTTTACCCGCCCGCCGGTCGGAGGGCAAGATTGTTAACACGAGTCAAACATTCGCTGCGTATCGTAGGCATGGCGGGCGCAGGGGTCAACGGTTGCGAAATGCGCTGCAGGAGGGAAGGACGGCGGTCATTCGGACCTTCGATGGGGAACCGCTAGCGCAGGCGGTGCTTGCGACGGTAGTGGCTTGGGGCCATGCCCGTCACACGTTTGAAGACCTCGCTTAGACGCTCGGGTCGCCTGAACCCCGCCCCCTCGGCCACCTCGGCCATGGCCAGGTCCGTCCGGGCCAGCAACTCCCGGGCCCGGGCCACCCGGACGCGGTAGATCTCGTCCTGGATCGTCCGCTTCAGGAGCCGGTTGAACCGCCGCTCCAGGCCCCGCCGCGACACCGCCACGAACTCCACGACGTCGGCCACGCGGATCGGATCGGCCGCGTGCTCGCGGATGTAGGAGAGGGCGGCGAGCACGTCCGGGTCCTCCACGGCGAAGAGGTCGCTGCTCCGGCGGACCACCACTCCCTTGGGCTCGACGCGCACGGGGGTCGCCCCCGCGGTGCGTCCGTCCATCAACCGGGCCAGGACCTCGGCCGCCAGATACCCGATCCGTCGCCCGTTCGGATCGACGCTCGAAAGCGGCGGTTGGGCCAGCTCGCACACCAGCTTGTCGTTGGCCACCCCCACCACGGCCAGGTCCTCCGGCACGCGCAGGCCCCGGGCATGGCACGCGGCCAGGACGTAGAGGCCGTACAGGTCGTTGGCGGCCAAGATGGCGACGGGGCGGGGCAGCGCCTCGAGCCAGTCGGCGAGGGTCCGCGTTTCCTCCTGCCACGCCAGAAGGGTGTCCTGGCCGTGGTGGCTCATGACGCTTTCGACGTCGAAGCCTTCGTCCTCCACCGCGTCCGCAAATGCCTGGCCGCGCACGTCCGAGTGCGTGCTGTACGTCTGGCCGCTGAACGCGAAGTGGCGATGGCCGTGCTCCAAGAGGTGCTCGGCGGCTTGACGGCCGATCGCTGCATCATCCATGACGACATGGGCGTCAGCCCAGTCCGTCTGGGCCACAGACACGCTGACCGTGGGCACACCCGTCGCGCGGACAGCCTCGACCAACCGTCCGCCATAGGCCTGGACGATGAGCCCGTCGCCCTTCCAGCCCTCCAAGTGGTAGGGTCGCCCCGCGCGGCCGGGCTCGACGTAGAGGTTCCATCCCTCGTGCGAGCGGACGAAGTCGCCGACGCCCCAGAGCACCTCGCGGCCGTAGCCACGGTCCGTCTCGACGAGGACGGCAACGTTCTTCAGCGTCGGCATGGTGAAGCTCCTTAGCAAGGGCTGTCCGTCGAGGATACCGCGCCGCCTTGACGCTCTGCCAGAACGAATTTACGCCTTGGCGACAAGTTTGGGCCCTCTAGCCTCCGAGATGACGCTGAGGCGTAAATCTTATACGCCAAGGAGACTTGCCCGTTGAGGTTTTCGCGAGTATAGTTTAAACGGCTTGCGAGCCGCCCACCCGCGGCTGACGAGCCGGGGATAGATAACGCGGACGGGTCGCGCATCGCCGTCGGAGGGAGAGCCCTGCGCCGGCTTTTTTTGTGGAGGTGTTCGATGAAGCGAATCATGGTTCTCGGGTTGGCCTTGGCCCTTGCGAGCGCGGCCACCCCGGTTCGGGCCGCCGATTACACCTATGACGTGGTTGTCTACGGCGGCACGTCGGGCGGCGTGACCGCGGCTGTCCAGGCCGCGCGCATGGGCAAAAGCGTGGCCCTGATCGACCCTGGCTGCTACGTCGGGGGCACCGTCCCGTACGTGAGCCACCTCGGCGGGCTCTCCAGCGGCGGACTCGGGGCCACCGACGTCGGCGACTCCAGTGCCATCGGCGGCCTCTCCTATGACTTCTACCGCCGCGTCAAGGGTTGGGACTTCGGCAGCGACGGAAACTACAACATCGAGGCCTACAAAGCCGAGGCTGTCTACGATGCCATGGTCGCCGAGGCGGGCGTCGACGTCTTCCGCAACGAGCGGTTGGACCGCGGCTCGGGCGGCGTTGCCAAGAGCGGCGCGACGATCACCTCGATCGCCACCCTTGCCGGCAGCACGTTCCATGCCGGGGCCTTCATCGACGGCACCTACGAGGGCGACCTTCTCGCCGCCGCCGGCGGCTCCTACACCGTCGGACGCGAGGCCCGAAGCCAATACGGCGAGCACTATAACGGTCTCGCTTACGATGAAACCCGCGAGCACGTCTTCGGCAACGACGACGTCAATCCGTACGTGACCCCCGGCGACCCCGGCGACGGACTACTCCCGGGCGTTCACGAACCGGCCCCGGTCGGCACCAGCGGGGAGGCGGATCACCGAATCCAGGCCTACTGCTACCGCATGACCTGGACGAAGGACGCCGACCGCGCCAAGTGGACGGACCTCTGGGGCACGAACGGCCAGAACCCGCCCGCCGGGTACGACCGGGCCACCTACGAGCTCCACCACCGTTTCATTGAGGCGGGCAACGACCTCGGCGACGTCGTTCGCCTGGACACGGGCATTCCCGGTGGCAAGAACGACATCAACAACTGGGGCCCCGCCTCCACCAACTTCATCGGCGGCAACTACGACGTCTACGTCCCCGCCACCGACCGCACCACCAATTACGCCGAGGCCACCTACGAGGAACGCGAGTACATCATCCAGAAGCACATCGAATACACGAAAGGGTTCCTCTACTACCTGGCCTTCGATGCCCCCTCGAACGTGCGGGCTCAGATGGGCGACTGGGGTCTGGCCTCCGATGAGTTCACCGACAACGGCAACTTCCCCCATCAGCTCTACGTCCGTGAGGCCCGCCGCATGATCGGCGAGTACGTCATGACCGAGGACAACTGCACGCTCGATACGACCGCGCCCCATCCGATCGGCCTCGGGGCCTATCCGATGGATTCCCACAACACCCACCGGTACATCGACACGGACGGCTACGTGGAGGCCGAGGGCAACTTCTGGCTCGGCAGCCTCCGCGAGACCTACTCCATCGATTACGGCTCGATCACCCCCCTGGAGGCCGAGATCGATAACCTGGTGGTCGTGGCCGCCCTCTCGGCCAGCCACACCGCCTTCGGCTCGATGCGCATGGAGCCGGTCTACATGGTTCTGGGCCAGTCGGCCGGCACCGCCGCCGTCCGCGCTTTGGAGGAGGGCGTCTCCGTCCAGCAGATCGACTTCCCCACGTACCAGGCGCTGATGCGGCAGTGGGGCCAGGTCCTGACGACCTCCGAGCCCGCGGCCGGGCCGTTCGTCGGGACGATGTGGGAAGACTTCAACTACGGGCCCGACAAGAAGGACCTGGAGACGGTCAGCTACGTGGCCCCCGGCTGGGCCGAGCCGTGGGACTCGAACCATGACGATCCCCATTACGATCCCGCCGCGCAGATGGCCTACGCCGCGCCCGGGTACGTGAACTCGGCGCCCTGGGAGTTCAGCGGCGGGGCGGCCGACGCCACCGGCGCCCGCTCGGGCCACATCACGCTTCGCCCCATCGCCGGCGACGGCATGGCCGGCGAGGTCTGGCTGAGCGCCTTGGTGGCTCTCCATGCCGCCACCGGCGAGGAAGCCATGCTGTGGCTCGACGGCGGGGCGCTGGGCCTGGGCGTGGCCGAAGGCGGCGTGCTCGAGCTCTTCGGCAATACGGTCGGTTCCGGCCTCGCCGACGGGGCCGTCCACCTGCTCCTGGCGAAGATGCTCGTGGACGCGGGCAGCGACTCGGTCGACCTTTGGATCGACCCCGACCTGTCGGGCGGCGAGGCAGGCCTGCTCCAGGCGGACCTGTCTGCTGGCGGGTCGGACCTGTTCGGTAACTGGCTGAACTCGGTGGGTTTCTCGGTGGGCGACGCGGGCGGCATGATCGACGCCCTGCGCGTCTCGAACGAGGCCGACGGGTTCGAGGCCGTGACGATGCCCGAACCGGGAGCACTGGCGCTCCTGCTGGCGGGCGGGGCGGGCCTCTGGATGAGACGTAAGTCCAGGAAACGAAAGGGTTTGAGTTTCTAGAGAGATTTGACGCCCAGGCGTAAAATTCTTACGCTGAGGCGTATTGCGAAAGGCGCAATCTTGGGTATACTTGGAGTGGCCATCCGGCTCGCGGACAGTCCAACGTACGTCCGGGCGGGGGCCGCACGGGACAAGCAGGCAGGAAAGAATGGGAGACATGCGATGAAGCGGATCACTCTGGCAGTGGCGATGGCGGCGGTCTTGGCCTTGGCGACCGGCGCGCAGGCGGACGTGATGATCAACTTCACGGACGACCTGACCGATGACTCGGACACGAACACCCCCGGTCAGGTGCACGGCGGCATCAGCGGCACGACCTGGAACAAGTATACCGACGCCAGCGGTGGCGTGATGAGCAGCCTGAAGGATGACCAGGGTCTGGTGACGACCTCGTCGGTCGAGCTTGGCAAGGAGACCGGTGAGTCGACCCAGATCATCGACTGGACGCTCACCGGTTTTGTGCCCCACGATCTCGGCAGCAAGTTCCCGGTGAACACGGGCGACATCTATGACACCAACGCCCAGAGCGCCCACTTTGTGGACGATGGGGATACGTCCTGGGTGGCGATCGCGGCCCGGATCTCCGGCCTGGGGGCGGGAACGTACGATTTCTACGTCGTTGGCCGCAACACCAACAACGACGGCAACGAGGACGGCTACGACGAGTATGATGTCTATGCCGACGCCGTCGACGAGAACTCCGGAAACACAGACTACAGCACCTGGACAACCGTCAACGCCATCACTAACGGTCCAGGGGTTCCCAGCGGCGGCGATAATAGCAGCTACCCCAACGACGCCAATGCCGACACGTGGGTGGACGGGGAGAACTATGCCCTGGTGACGCTGACCCTTGCCGCGGACGAGGACGCCGTGATCATCCTCGAGCCCACCGTCGCCGGCGAGGCCCGCGGCTTCCTGAACACGGTCCAGATCGTCCCCGAGCCCGCCACGCTCGCCCTGCTGGGCTTCGGCGCGATCGGCCTGTGGGTCCGCCGCAAGCGCTGAGGCGTCTCCCGCCCGATCCTACTTCGGAACACCCCGGGCGGCCTTCGGGCCGCCCGGTTCTCTTATGCGGCGACACCGATGCCGCCAGTTCCGAGACCGCGTTCGCGGCCTTCGACTTCCCCCTCATGTCCGAGCCCGCGACCCTCGCCCTTCTGGTCCCGTCGTCGTCCACTGCCGGTTCGGCGTCCCCGACCACGGACGTTCATTTCGAGCCGGCCCGGCCACAAGCGCCATTGACCAGCGTCTGCCAAGTCGGATACCGTTTCGCGTTGGACCCGGTCAGGTGCAGGACAACCTTCAGGAGGGCGGGGTCGAAGTAGCTGGCCAGTTCCATCAGCTTCAGAGCGCGACGGGGCTCGTAGAGCCGGCCGGGCTTGTACTCGTCAAGGCCCGCTTCGGCGCGACGGCGGTCCAAATCCACCTCGGAATTGGTCCATTCTCGGCGAGTCTTCTCTCCCATCGCGTACGGAACCACGTAGTCGACGGATTTCTTAAGCGAGCCGCCCGCCTTGGATTCCCACGCATAGAGATCTCGTCCCTTCTTCCCGGCAAGCATCGCCAACTGCAGCGGCGGGCGCAGGCTGCTGGCATGGTAGGTCAGCGTGTCGCGTCATTTGAGGTCCCGGCTGGCACCGTCGGCGTAGAGGCTTTCGGTGACGAAGCAGCGGATGCCCTCGTGAGCCGTGGCGCCCAGATGGGCCGTCATCTCCGCCTCCAGCAACCGCTGAAGCAGTACCCCCATCACTGCCCGCAACGGGTCGTCCCCCCGCGCCTTCGCCTCTTGAAGAACACCCGGCACTTCCCCAGTCTCTTCCTGTCGAGCCATCCGCATCTCCCTTCGTTCCTTCCCGTTCGAATCAGGAGACGCTGCCGGCCCGTCACTTGCTGCGCCGAACCGTTTCTACAGAACGTTACGGATTCAATCCACGACGCAGGCCTGCTGCCAGAGAGCAGGCGGCAAGCGCCTGTACCTCGGCGAGGCTTCACGGTATAGTAAGAGCGTGGTCCGACAACGCGTCGCTTGCAAGGAGCCCCCTGTGCCGCAATCGCTGCTCGTCGTCGGGAGCATTGCCTTCGATACTGTCCGGACGCCGTTCGGGGAAGCCGAGGACGTGCTCGGCGGGTCCGCGACGTACTTCTCGGTGGCCGCCAGCTTCTTCGGGCCGGTCCGGCTCGTCGGCGTTGTCGGAGAGGACTTCCCCGACGGCTTTCGCCGCGTCCTCGAGAGCCGAAGCATCGACACGGCGGGCCTCCAGATCGTGCCGGGCGGTGAGACGTTCCGGTGGCGGGGAAGCTACACCGGCGACATGAACGTGGCCTCGACCGACGAGGTCCACCTGAATGTCTTCGGCGATTTCCGGCCGGAGATCCCCGAGGCCTTCCGCGACACGCGCCTGGTGTTCCTTGCCAATGGCAGTCCCGTGACGCAGATGTCCGTCCTGGAGCAGGTCGAGCGGCCGGCCCTGGTGATGGCCGACACGATGAACCTCTGGATCGAGACGCAGCGGGACGAGCTGCTGGAACTCCTGGGCCGCATCGACGGGCTGCTGGTCAACGACGCCGAGGCCCGGATGCTGACCGGCGAGACGAACCTGATCAGCGCCGGCGAGCAGATTCTGACGTGGGGCCCCTCGTTCGTCGTCATCAAGAAGGGCGAGCACGGGGCCGTCCTCATCGCCCAGGGCCGTGCCTTCGCCCTGCCGGGCTACCCGAACCCGCTCGTGCGCGACCCGACCGGGGCGGGCGACTCGTTCGCGGGCGGCATGATGGGGTACCTGGCGGGCCTCGACGCTTGCACGGAGGAGGATCTCAAGCTCGCGATGGCCCACGGCACCGTGGCCGCGAGCTTCAACATCGAGGACTTCAGCCTGCGGCGGTTCGAGGTCATCATGCGTTCGGATATGGATAAGAGGATTCAGGAGTACCGCGAGATGCTGGCCCTGTAGTCGGGGGGGCTTCCATGCGCACCTTCATCGCCATCGATTTGCCCGACGCCGTGCGCCGCTTCCTGGCTGCGCGGCAGGATCGCCTCCGCGCCGCGGGTGGGAGCGTCCGCTGGGTTCGGCCCGAGCGGATGCACTTGACGCTCGCCTTCCTGGGCGAGGTTCCCGAGGAGATGGCCCCGGAGGTGGAGGCGGCGGTGCGGGAGGCGTGCGCGGGCTTCGCTCCGGTGCCGATCGAGATGGGCGGGGCGGGCCAGTTCCCCCCGCGCGGCCGGCCGCGCGTTGTCTGGACGGGCCTCGAGGACCCCGCGGGGCGGCTCCTCGCGCTCCAGGCGGCCTTGGCCCGCGCGACCGAGGTCTTCGCCGAGAAGCCCGAGCGGCGACGCTACGAGCCGCACCTGACGCTCGGGCGTGTTCGCGGCGGGCGGGGCCTCCGGGACCTCTCGGGGGCCGTCGCGCGGCTCGCCGGCGAGACGGGGCCGCAATTCACCGCCCGCGAGGTGGTCCTTTTCAAGAGCGACCTTTCGCCGCAGGGCCCCACGTACACGGCCCTGGCCCGCGTGGCTCTCGAGGGATAGGATGGCATGGCCACGCTGTTCCGCGTGGCCATGCGCCGGAGCGGTCGGTGGCGCGATGCATGCCCACGCAAGAACAGCGTGGGCATGCCCCCCGTCGACGGTCCGATTCCGCTGGAAGTAAGGGTTGCGTTCGGGCCGAAGATACGGTGTAATCAGCCCTCTGGAGTCGTGGACGGAGGCGCTCGGCCGCCGGGGTGGGCGCCGGACGGGGTACACGGATCGCACCGGGGATTCATCCCCACGCAAAGGAGCAAGGATGATGGCGAAGCGTAAGAGCAGGACCGAGAAGGCCCCCGTCGAGCGGACCACGGACCCGGTCGAGCGTCAGGCCACCCTTGACCGGGTCGTCTCGCAGATCGAGAAGCAGTACGGGCGGGGGGCCCTGATGACCCTGAGCGCCGAGCAGCAGGCCCAGGTCCCCTGCATCCCCACGGGGAGCCTCAGCCTCGACATCGCCCTGGGCGGGCGGGGCCTCCCGCGCGGGCGCGTCGCGGAGTTCTACGGCCCGGAGGCCTCCGGCAAGACGACGCTGGCCCTGTCGCTCATCGGTCGGGCCCAGAAGCTCGGGGGCGTGACGGCCTTCATCGACGCCGAGCACGCCTTCGACCCGAGCTGGGCCAAGCGGATCGGCGTCGACCTCGAAACGCTTCTCATCTCCCAGCCCGACACGGGCGAGCAGGCCATGGAGATCTGCGACCTGCTGGTCCGCAGCGGGGCCGTCGATCTCGTGGTCATCGACTCGGTTGCCGCCCTCGTCCCGCGGGCCGAGATCGAGGGCGAGATGGGCGACACCCACGTCGGCCTCCAGGCCCGCCTCATGAGCCAGGCCCTGCGCAAGCTGACGGGCTCGATCTCCAAGTCGCGCACGGCGGTCATCTTCCTCAACCAGATCCGCGAGAAGATCGGCGTCATGTTCGGAAACCCCGAGACGACCCCCGGCGGGCGGGCCCTCAAGTTCTACGCCAGCGTGCGCATCGACCTGAGGCGGATCCAGACGATCAAGTCCGGCGATCGCGTCGTCGGCAGCCGCGCCCGGGCCAAGGTCGTCAAGAACAAGGTCGCCCCGCCGTTTCAGAATGCTGAGTTCGACATCCTCTTCGAGTGCGGCATCAGCTACGCGGGGGACCTGCTGGACCTGGCGGTGGAGCTGGCGATCATCGAGAAGAGCGGGGCGTGGTTCTCCTACGGCGAGGTCAAGATCGGCCAGGGCCGCGAGGCCGCCCGCCAGTTCCTCGAGGAGAACCCCGACCTCGCCGACGAGATCCACGCCAAGGTCCTTCAGGCCAAGGGCCTCGTCCCGTCCGAGGAGGCGGAGGCGGAGGCGGAAAAAGAGGAGACCGAAGAAGACGAAGAGGAGGATTGAACTCTGTCTCGCGGGTTGCGCCGGCCCCCGGGCCCGTTTCGCCGGGCTGCTTGCAGCCTGATTTCTTCGGCTTGTGCGCGGGTCGGACCCACGTGGGTTGCCCGGAAAGCGCCGCGCCAGGGAAGTCCGGGCTATGCAGGGCAAGCAATCGCGGCGGCGAAACGGGCCCAAGGGCATAGCCCGCCCAAGGCCGCTCCGAGACCCGCTTCCCCCGAAACGAACGTCTCGCCCGGGGGTTACACTCTCAAGGGCGATGGAGCCTGCGCGCGAGGTGCCTATGCGAACCGCCGTCTTCCTGCTTTTCGCCGCGTGCGTCGCGGCGACGTCGGTCTCGGCCGTCGAGACCGACCTTCTGGACCAGGCCCGGGCCGTCGAGCGGTCCCTCGAGTCGGCCGCCGACGCCGTCGCCCCGGCGGTCGTCAACATCGCGGTCGTGCGCGAGTCGACCGATCCCCTCGGCCTCGGCGATTCCGACGCCCCCGAGGACTGGCCCGACGGCCTCCGCGACCGTCTCCGCGAGCACCTCGACCGTCTTCGCGACCGGGCTCCGCACCGCATGCACGGCAACGGGTCGGGGTTCCTGATCTCCCCCGACGGCGACATCCTGACAAGCGAGCACGTTGTCCGCGCCGCCGTCGAGATCGAGGTCACCCTGGCCACGCGCAAGCGCTACCCGGCGCGCATCGTCGGCATGGACCCGCGGCGGGACCTGGCCGTGATCCGCATCGACGCGAAGGACCTGCCCGCGGCGCGCCTCGGCGACGCCGGGGCCCTGCGGCGGGGACAGTTCGTCCTCGCCCTCGGAAGCCCCTTCGGCTTCGGGCGCGACGGCCAGGCCAGCCTCTCCTTCGGGGTCGTCAGCGGCACCCGTCGCCATATCCCCGGCATCGGCCGCGAGCTCGACCGCTACTACGGCAACCTCATCCAGACCGATGCCGCTGTCAACCCCGGAAACTCGGGTGGCCCGCTGGTGAACTTGGGCGGCGAGGTCGTCGGCGTCAACGCCGTCATCTCGACCCGCGACGGCACGAGCCAGGGCGTCGGATTCGCCGTGCCCGTCACGTCCGTCACGAAGGGGATCATCGCGCGCCTCCGGCGCGGCGAGGAGATCGAGTACGGGTTCCTCGGCATCGAGATGCAGGAGGTCACGCCCGAGCAGGCCGAGCCCACCGGCGCCGAGGTCGGCGTCGGGGCCTACGTCACCCGGGTGTTGCCGGAGACGCCCGCCGAGGCCGCGGGCCTGAAGGCCGGCGACGTGGTCCTCGAGGTTGGCCGCGAGCCCATCGAGGACCCCGACGAGCTTGTCCAGATCGTCCAGGCCACCCCCGTCGGCGAGACTTTGCGCGTCACGGTCCTCCGGGACGGGAAGCGGCGGAACCTCCGGGTCCAGACGGCCCGGCGTCCGAAGCCGCAGGAGCTCCTCGTGCGGATGGACGAGAATCCGGGGGCGTGGTGGCGCGGCATGCGCGTCGAGCCGCTCTCGGACGCGCGGCGGGAGGCCATCGGCCTTGAGCCGAGCCAGTCGGGCGTCTTCGTCGGGGAGGTCCGCGACGGCTCGGCGGCGGCGGTGGGGGGCGTGGTGGCGGGCATGGTCGTCGACCAGGTCGGCCCGTGCAAGGTCGGCTCGGTCCGCGAGTTCCTTTTGGCCGCCGAGGCCCGCGAGGAGGCCACGTTCGTGCACGTCGTCGGGCAGGGGGTCAGGGTGATCGGGGCCGAGGCCGCGCCGCCCGAGCCCGAGGACTGACCCGCGCCCGAAGGAGTGTTGTCCATGCGTCCCGTCCTGGCCGGCATGATGGTCTGTCTGCTGGGCGCCACGGCGCTCGGTGCGGCGGTGGAGCGTTCAAGCGACGCCGTGACCGTGCGGCTCGCGGGCGAGGTGACCCTCACTTTCGCACTCGAGGGCGAGTACCTGCTCGGTCTGGCGCGGGCGACGGTCGACGGCGTCGAGCTGACGAGCCCCGACACGTGCCTGCGGCCGTACCTGGCCCGGGAGTTCGGCGAGGACCGCGTCGCGTGGCCGCTCATGCGACTGAAGGCGGCGAAGGCCGAGGGCGACGGGGCCACGCTCGAGGTCGAGCTGCTCGCGACGGGCGACGAGGCGGCGTACCGGGCCCTCTTCGTCTGGGAGGGCGACCCGGAGGCGGCCCTCTCGCCCGAGCACATCACGCCCGAGCTGGCGACCCTGAAGAAGCAGGCCGGCGTGGCGGCGGCGACGATCGAGCAGGCCCTCTCGGCCGACGAGATCTACGCCAAAGCCGCCGCCGAGGTCGCCCGGGCCCAAGCCGCCCTTGATGCAGCCACGACTGTCCCGGAGAAGGCCGCCGCCGGGAAGGAACTTCGCCGGGCCAGCAGCCGCGCCGCCAAGCGCGCCCGGGCGATCCGTCCGGGGCTCCTCGAGTCCGACGCCGCCCTTCGCGCCGCCCAGAAGAGAATCGCCGCCTTCGAGGCGGCCCTCGAAGCCCGCGCCCTCGAGGTCGGCCGCATCCAGCGCGATTTCTACCGCCTCGGGCACACGCGGCTGCCGGCCGAGGTCGCGCGGCGCGAGTTCCTGGCGGCCCAGGTCCGGGCCCTCGGCGCCAAGGCGAAAGCCGCCGGCACGCTCCGCTGGGTCGTTGCGCCCGCGACGGAGAACGTCGCCGGGTGGCCGTGGGTCGGATGGACGCAGCACTACGAGTTCGATCTGGCCGAGGGCCGCCGCGTCAACGGCCTCAGGCAACTCGGGACGTGGGAGCTGGGCGGGCGGGTCGACGGCCTCACGCTCGTCAACCTCCGCTACCGCGGCCTCGGGCACATCGAACAGCGCCTGACGGCCGGGCCGGACGGCGGCGTCCGTGGGGCCTTTTCGACCACCGAGACGCTGCCCGGCGCGGCGGGGGAGCCTTACGCCATTTCCCCCAAGGTTCCCCGGGCCCGCGAGAAGGAGCTCTCGGACCGCGGGTACGCCCTGCGGCACCGGGCGGGGGCGTGGATCGCCCAGATGGCCCGCGGCGCGGGGCACGGCTTCGTCGATTTCCAGTACCGCCCCGCGGTGTGCTTCGCCTCGAGCTTCGCGCGGCAGGGGAACCTGCGGGCCCTGACGGAGTGTTTCCCCGGCGACCCGGTCGTCTCGCAGACGGAGGTCGAGTTCTTCCCGCTCTCGGACCGCGGGGCGACCACGCCGCAGACCTTCCTTGTCCTCGCGACCCCCGGCGGCGCGACCGTCGATGCCTGCCGCACGCGGTGGCAGGAGATGGACCAGGCCGTGCGCGATCGTCTGGCGGCGGAGCTTGACATGGTGGCGTTCGAGGCGCTTCCGGGCGTGGGCATCCTCTCGGACGCGGGGTGGGCGGGGTACTATAGGGGCCTCGCCGAGGGCGGCCTTGACGCGTGGGCCGACAGCGGCGTCCGCCTCATCGCCTACCATAACCCCGGCTGGATCAACGGCCGGTACCCGGGCCCCGACGGTTCGCCCGCGACGGGCGGCGGCGTGTGCAACATCTACGACTGGTGGCCGACGAAGGACGTCGAGGGTCCCTGGCGGGCGTTCCAGGCGGCGTGCGCGCGGCGGAAGGTGGCGTTCTATCCGTGGCTCGGGCAGACCATCTGGCGCGACGCTCCGTTCGTCGAGCGCCTCGGCCTCGACCGCGAGCACTGGTCGCTGAACACGCCCGACGACGCACACGGCCCCGGCTACGGGCCCATGAACATGAAAGGGAACATCCGCGACGCGGCCTTCCGCGAGGCGTTCGTCGGGCGGCTGGCGGAGGTGCGCCGCCGGTTCGGCTACCAGGGGTTCTGGGCCGACAGTTTCCAGAACCTCTTCATGAGCCAGCTCGCGTGGTCGGACGGGTCGGGCACGTCGCTCCAGCGGCGGTGGTGGGAGGAGATCGCCGCCTGGAGCCGCCGGGGCGTCGGCTGGATGGGCGAGAGCCACGCGGTGCCGGGCCTTTCGTGCTCGATCGAGGTCGCCGGGTGGGAGGGGGCCGCCCCCTTCTTTCAGCACGTCTGGAAGTGGCTGCGCGGCAATGAGCAGCAGCGCTTCACGGGCGAGGCGCTCGATGCGCTCACGTTCCGCATCATGGCCCGCAAGGGCTGGCTCGCCCCCGACCATTCTTATAAGACCCGCGCGGACTTCGCCACGCCCTCCTTCAAGCGGCTCGCCCACGAGTTCCTGGCGGCGCGCCCGGCGATGCGGCGCGGCTATGAGCTGGGCGAGGCGCGCGGGACGCTCTGGCTCCCGTTCACGGGCGACGCCGAGGGCGTCTGGTTCCCGTTCGTCGCGGGCGACGTGCCCGAGGGCGTGACCGCGACGTCCATTCTTGACGCCAAGGCCGCCCCGGTCGCGAAGGTCGAGGCCGAGCGAACGTACCGCGTCCGGGCGGGGGACCTCCGGGCGGCGTTCGGTGTGGCGCCGCCGCCGCTTCCCGATCCGCGCCTCGGACGAACCTATGAAGAGCCGACGTACACGTGGCTCGTCGGAGAGGAGGGGGCGAAGTGAGGCACGCCGCTGCGCTGCTCGTCATGCTCGTCTTGGCGGTGCCTCTGGCGGCCGAAGAGGCCCAGCCCTTCCGTGTCGTCTGCTTCGGCGACAGCGTCACGGGCCACCGGCCGGGCGAGGCGTACCGCGGCCAGTACCTCAAGTTCTCGGACCTCCTGGAGCTCCTCCTCGAAGGCCGCCTCGGTCTCGGCCGCGCGCGGGTCGTGAACAGCGGGTGGGCGGGCGACGCCACCTACCCGAAACCGGGGCAGGGCATGCCGGGCGCGCTGGCGCGGCTCGACGCCGACCTCCTCGCGAAGAAGCCCGACGTCGCCGTGGTCCTGATCGGCGGCAACGACGCGCAGGCGACCGACGAGGACCGGGCCCGCACCCGCGCGAACCTCGAGGCGCTCGCCCGCCGCAGCACCGAGGCCGGCATCCGGCTCCTCATGCTCCAGTACCCGGAGGTCGTGCCCGACCCGGCCGCCCCCGACAAGGCGTGGCTTCACATGGATGACAAGAATCCGGCGATCGCCGAGGCCGCCCGGGCTGCCGGCGCCCGGGTCCTCGACCTTGGCCCCGCGATGAAGGCCGCTATGGACGAGCACGGCCGCGACGCCCTCGTCGCCGTCGACGGCGTGCACTTAAAGCCTTTGGCGGAAATGGTTTACGCCCGGGCCATCTTCGCGAGGCTCGTCCGTCTCGGCTGGGTGCCCGCGGCTGAGCCGGAGGAGACGAAGTGAGAAGCCTCGCCCTCCTCGTCCTCCTCGCATCGTGGGCCGCGGCCGCGGAGCCCGTCGCCGTCCGCGAGGGCTCGATGCCCGTCCGCTTCACCGAGCACCCGCTCACCCACTCCGAGCGCCCGGATGCCAACGGCGCGAACTTTCCCCTGAGGGGCGGCAAGCGCACGGAGCGGACGCTCGATCTCGCGACCGTCGAGCTCGAGAACCGGTTCCTCCGCCTCGTCGTCGTCCCGGCGGCGGGCGGACCCGTCGCGCGGGCGGTCTACAAGGGCGAGGGTTGGGACCTCTTTCACGTTTCTGACCGGGCCTCCAACGGCGTCGTCGCGTGGACGAGCGGCGTCAAGGTCAGCTTCCCGTACAAGGAGCACGGCATCCGGCTGCCCGACCAGCCCGCCTCCTGGCGCGTCGTGCGCGGCGAGGAGGGCGACGCGACGGTCGCGATGTGGATGGAGTTCAGCCGCTTCACCGGGCCCTGGAACCGGCGCATGTTCGGGCGATTCTCGAACATGCTGCTCTCGCAGCACGTGCGACTCGCGCCGGGATCGGCGGCCTTCGACGTCGTCTACCGCGTCACGAACCCCGCCCCGTACCGCCAGGGACGCCAGCTCTGGAACGACGCTCTCTTCCCCCGCCACCACACGCGCGCGGGCGGCGTGATCCACGACCGCGCGAAGGTCAAGGGCCGGACGAAGACGGAGTGGATCTTTCCGGCGGCCCACGTCTCGGGCCACTCGGGCTCGAACTTCCGCCCCTACGACCCCGACCTCACGATGGCCGAGTTCGGCAAGGGCGCGAGCGTCTTCGGATGGGCCATGCCCTACGGCTACGCGGGCCTCTGGTACCCCGAGGTGCGGGTGAACCGGCTTCGCCTGACGGACCCCGCCGTCGCCCCCGGCGGCAAGCAGTTCTTCACGGAGGAGTCGCGGCCCTCGGCCTCGGTCGAACTCTGGAGCGGCACGGATTCGATCTTCGAGCAGGTCGAGACGTGGGTCGGGCCCGGCGAGGTCTTCGAGGTCGCGTTCCGATACACCCTCGTCTCCGGGATCAGGAAGGTCGACTTCGCCACGGACCACGCGGCCGTGAACGTCGAGCTGGGCGAGGCGGCCGTCGTCGAGGCCGTGACGTACACGCCGTATGAACGGCTCGTCCTCAAGATCGACCTCGAACCGTTCGGCGAGCCCCAGCCGTGCGGGCCCGAGACGCCCGCGCGGTGGACGCTTCCCGCAGGGACCCGCGAGGTCAAGCTCCTCTCGCTCGTCGCCGACGACCAGCCCGTGCTCGAGTCGCGGTTCCCCGTCACGGTGCAGCACGACAAGGCCCATTACGAGTTGATTCGCCGCACCCTCGACCCGAAGCGGCCTGAGAACGCCGAGACGCTCGGCAACTCCGAGTCGATGGGCCGCGCGGTCCACCGGGCGTCCTATCCGGAGGGCTCGACGGGCCGCGGGCGGGTGCTCTATCGGCTGGGGCGGCTGGATGCGGCGGTGGCGGCGCTGCTGGAGGCGACGGCGGCGCGGCCGGGGGACGGAGAAGCGTGGCACCTTCTGGGGGCGGCGTTTCTGGAGAAGGAGATGTACGCGCCGGCGAGGGCGGCGTTCGAACGGGCCCTGGCGGCCGAAGAGGCGTATCCGGCGGCCCGGTACTTCCTGGCCCTCGAAGCGCTTCGTCAGGATGCAAAGCGCCGGGGCAAGGAGGATGTGGCGCGCGAGCATCTCGAAGCGCTCATCGAGGCCCGCCCCGCGCACTGGGAGGGGCGGCTGCTCCTGGCGCACCGGGAGGCCGTCACGAAGAAGGACCTCGAACGCGCCCGGGCCATGGCCGCCGAGGACCCCGCCGACCCGCGGATGCAATGGGTCTTGTGGCAAGGGGCCGAGGCTGCGGGCGAGAAGGCTGAAGCTGCCGCGGCGAAGGCGGCCTTTGAGCCCCTCGCCCGTGAGCCAGGCGCCCCCCGGCGCCTCGAAGAGTTCAAGGCCGCGATCGAGGGGCGCTACGTGCCCCCGGCACGGATGGCGGATTGAGGCCCTTGGAGCCCGGCGCACCCGAGTGCCCGTTTCGCCGGGCCGCTTGCGGAACGATTTCTGCGGCTTGAGCGTGGGTAGGTCTGCGCATGCTCATCGCGCTGAACGCGCCGCGCCCGGGGTCGTCCGGTAACCCGGGCCATGCAGGGCAAGCAAGCGCGGCGGCGAAACGGCCCCGGGGGCATACGGGGCCCCGGGCGAAGTCCGACTATATTGGAGGATTATCATGCGTGCGTTTGTTGTTCTCGTCTCACTTGCAGCCCTCGTAACTGTGGCGTGGGCCGCCGGCCGCCCCGCCTTCCTCCCCGACCGCTCCGAGGGGCTGACGGGCCTGCTGGGGCCGTTCATCTGGTCGCGGGCCGCCGACCTGGGGGGCGAGGCGCGGTTCGCGGACGCCGAGGGCCGGCCCGACCCCGAGGGGCGGTTCCTGTGGCTCTACCAGTTCCTGCGTCTCCCGCGCTCGCATCCGCCGACCCACGTCATCCACGAGCGGAACAACCTCGTGGCCGTCGACCCCGCCGTCGCCTTCGACGTGCAGCCGTGGCGGTACGTGGCGAACTGCCCGGGGCCGCACACGTTCAAGCTCATCCTCGGCTACGTCGCCCGCCGCGATGCGTTCGTGCACGGCGACAACGCGGACCTTGCCCACCTGGCGGCGTCGGACCGCGTATGCGTGTTCCTGCCGGTGCGGCCGGCCGTCGCCCCCGAGGCCGAGGCGCGGCTCGATGCAAAGCGCTACCCGTTGAACACCGAGCGCGCCGCCCAGAGCATCTGCGTCATCGAGTGGGCCGCCGGCGAGATGATCCATTACGAGTGGTTTAAGGGCGGCCGGCTGCACCCGCGGATTCTCTACGACCTCGCCCCGCACTTCGAGAGGGAGAAGGCTCTCTATCCGGCCGAGACGAAGCCGATCATCCGCTTCACGATCGGCGACGAGGGGGCGTGGACGCTCCGCTTCGAGCGCGACGGCCGCGACGGCCTGGCGGGCGGGGAGGTCGAGGGCGACTGGGACCTCGAAGTCACCCACGCGTCGCCCGGCGCGAAGCCCTACACGGTCGACGTCCCGCCCGCGACGAGCCGCTGGGCCCTCAGCACGTTCAGCCCCGGCGGGACACCGGAGGAATCGAGCGAGATGCTCCTCGGCCTCTCGCCCTTCGACCGCGCCAGCGGCGAGGTCGTCCCCTGGCCCGACCGAACCCGCCGCCTCCGCACCTTCGAGACGAAGGATCTCGACGCCGTCCTCGCCGGCAAGGATCCCGGCCGCTTCGGGGGCCACAAAGCGCCCAAGCCGTGAACGTGGCTGGGTGCCATGGCTGGGGCGCCGGTTGGCGCATGGCCACGCGATAGAGCGTGGCCATGCCCCCCCCCGCAAAGGCCCGAGACCGAGCGCCCGGCGGCCTTCGCGCGCATCGGACTCTTGAAAACCCCCGTCCGGGCGGTACCATGAAGGACTTAGGTGGCGGCGGAGGTGCGCGCCGGGGGCGCGAGCGGGGCCGCCGCGAGGGAAGGGAGCGTCCGACGCGTGAAGACCGACGAGATTCGCCGCCGATTCCTCGCTTTCTTCGAGAAGCGCGGCCACAAGATCATCCCGAGCGATTCGCTCATCCCGCATAACGACCCGACGCTGCTCTTCACCGGGGCGGGGATGAACCAGTTCAAGGAGCAGT
>CAYWVR010000001.1:0-157062 GCA_964461715.1 uncultured Anaerolineales bacterium | reverse complement strand
CGGCCGCAGGCTCCTCCTCGGTCTCCACTTCCTCCTCGGCGGGCGCTTCGGCCTCCGCGGGCTGCGTGGAGGGCAGGCTCTGGCCGAAGAGAGTGGTGCCGGCGGCAGCTTCGGCCCCCTCCTCCGGGTGGTCGATGCCGCCCAGGCGGGCGGGCCGCCCCTCGGCCCCGGCCTCCGGCGCCTCGGCGGCGCCCTCTTCCTCGGCAGCCCACTGGACGCGCTTCAGGCTCAGGCCGATCTTCCGCTCGTCGGTATCGACGCGAAGGACCTTGACTTCGAGCTCCTCGCCCGGCTGGACGACCTCCTCGGGGTTCTCAACCTTGTGCTCCGCGAGTTCCGAGACGTGCAGGAGCCCCTCGAGGCCCTCCTCCAGCTCGACGAAGACGCCGAAGTTGGTGACCTTGGTGACGGTGCCCTTGACGATGGCCCCGGGGACGTACTTCTCGGGGATGTGGCGTTCCCAGGGGTCCTCTTCGAGTTGCTTCATGCCCAGGGCGACGCGCTTCTTGTCCTGGTCGACGCTGAGGATGGCGCACTTGATCTTCTGGCCCTTTTCGAGCACCTCGGACGGATGGCCGACCTTCTGGGTCCAGCTCATGTCTGTGACATGCAGGAGGCCGTCGATGCCCTCCTCGATCTCGACGAAGGCGCCGTAGTTGGCGAGGTTCTGGACCGTGCCCTCGATGACCGTCCCGATGGGATACTTCTCCTTGACGAGGGTCCAGGGATTGACCTCGGTCTGCTTCATGCCGAGGCTGATCTCCTGCTTGGCCTTGTCGATGGCGAGGACGACAACCTCGACCTCCTCGCCGACGTTGACGACCTCCGACGGGTGGTTGATGCGCTTGGTCCAGGACATCTCGCTGACGTGGACGAGCCCCTCGATGCCCTCTTCGAGCTTGACGAAGGCGCCGTAGGGGGTGATGTTGACGGCGTCGCCGGAGACCTTCGAGCCGATGGGATAGCGGGCCTCGATGTTGTGCCAGGGCGAGGGGGTCTTCTGCTTCAGGCCGAGGGCCACCTTCTCTTTCTCGCGGTCGATCGAGAGAATCTTGATGTCGATCTTGTCATCGATGGAGACGGCCTCGCTCGGGTGGCCGACGCGGCCCCAGGCCATGTCGGTGATGTGCAGGAGGCCGTCGATGCCCCCGAGGTCGACGAACGCGCCGAAGTCGGCGATGTTCTTGACGACGCCGGAGTACATCTGGCCGACACGCATGTGCGTCAGGAGCTTGCGCTTGGCCTCCTCGCGCTGCTCCTCGATGAGTTTGCGGCGGGAGACGACGATGTTACGGCGGTCGGCGTCGATCTTCAGAATCTTGCACTCGATCTCCTGCCCGATGTAGGCGGAGACGTCCGGCGGGCGGCGGATGTCCACCTGGCTGGCCGGCAGGAACACCGGCACGCCGATGTCCACGAGCAGGCCGCCCTTGATCTTGCGGCTGACGCGCCCGGTGACGACGTCGCCCTCGACGTGGTTCGAGAGGACCCGCTCCCAGCCCTTGATCCGGTCGGCCTTGCGCTTCGACAGGATCACCAGGCCGCTCTCGTCCTCGACGTCCTCCAGCAACACGTCGACTTTCGTGTCGACGTCGACCTCGTCGGGCGCGTCGAACTCGTCCAGCGGGACGGAGCCCTCGCTCTTGAAGCCCACGTCGATGATGGCTTCGTCGCCGACGATACGGACGACGCGGCCCTGGATGACGGACCCGACCTCGAAGTTCTTGACCGAGTCCTCGTAGAGCTTCTCGAGGTCGTCGGGCTGCTCGGCGGCCCCGAGGACCGCCTCCAGTTGCTGTTCGATGTCGGCGTCGTTCAGACCGTACTCGCGGTGGATTTGACTCTTCAGGACCATGCGTGTCTTTCCCAATCGCTCCCGGGTTCCTGGTCGCCGACAGGCCCGTGTTTCGGAGCCCCGACCGTCGGGGCGCCTGGCGGCCCGGCTCATGCGCCGGATGCGGGCCCACACAGCCCGCACGAAGTGCGACATCTTACGCTACGAGGCCCTGCCCTGCAAGCCCCGAATCCGCGTGCAGACGGCCTCGATGACCCATTGGGGGGTCGAGGCCCCGGCGGCCACGCCGACGCGCGGGCGGCCCTCGAGATGGGCGGCCTCGACCTCCCCGGCGTGCTCGACGTGATGCGTCGCCACGCCGCGCCCGGCGCACAGATCCGCCAGCCGGTTCGTGTTGGCGCTGTTGCGTCCGCCGATGACAAACATGACGTCGACGCGGTCGGCCAGCTCCGCCGCCGCCCGCTGCCGCTGGACAGTCGCCTGGCAGATGGTTGAGAGGATGCGAAGCTCGCCGAGGGGGCGGCGCGCCAGCTCCCCCGCCATCTCCCGGAACTCGTGCGGCGAGAACGTCGTCTGCGCCACCAGGGCCGCCTTGCCCGCCTTGAGCTCCAGCTGCCGCGCCTCGGCCTCGCTCGAGACGACCCGGGCCAACGGGGCATGGCCTTGGATCGCCACGACCTCCGGATGGGCCACGTCCCCCGCCACGACCACCTCGAAACCCTCCGCGGAGAGTTGGGCGGCGAGCGTCTGGACGCGGCGGACGAGGGGACACGTGGCGTCGACGGTCTCGAGGCCGCGCGTCTCGCCCCTCTCGACGACGCCCGGCGCGAGGCCGTGGCTGCGAATCAGCAGCACGCCGCCCGCCTCCGCCTCCTCCAGGGCGCCGATGACGCGGAACCCCTGCTCGCCGAGCCGGGCCATCTCCTGAGGGTTGTGGATGAGGGGGCCGAGGCAGCAGACGGACCGCCCCTCATCGAGGGCCTGCTCGGCCAGCTCCAGCGCGCGCCGTACCCCGAAGCAGACCCCGGCCCCCTCGGCCACCTCGATGGTCGGCTGCGGTCCATCGCCCATCTCGTCGTCCCTTCAGATCACGGCCTCGGCCCGGCGTCGGCGGGTGCGGAGCTGGGCCTGGAGCTCGCACATGTCATCCCGGACGCGTTCCATCACGCCCTCCGCCTCCGCGTCCGATTCCACGTGCACCGGCCGCCCACACGCCACGCGAATCCGGTGCGGCCACGGGATCGCTTGCGAGCGCGGCCACGCCTCGAAGGCCCCGTCGATGACCATGGGCACAATCGGGACCTTCGCCCGCCCCGCCAAGGCCACCGGCCCCGGCAGGAGCCGTCCGATCGATCCGTCCCGCGTCCGCGTGCCCTCCGGGAAGACCAGGACCACGCCTCCCGCCCGCAACCGCCGCAGCGCCTCCCGCATCGCCGCCAGGTCCGCCGTCCCCCGCCGCACGGGAAACGCGTACAGACTGCGGATGAGCCACCGGAACGGGGCCATCCGGAAAAGCGACGCCCGGGCCATCGGCTGGAACGGGCGCGCCATGCCGACCGCCGCCAAGATCGGGTCGAGGTAGCTCTGGTGGTTCGAGACCACGAGCACGCCGCCCGTCTCCGGCAGCCGCTCCCGCCCATACACCCGGATGCCGAACACGACCGCAAAGAACAGCCGGGCCACCTGCCGGCAGAGGGCGTACCAGGTTCGCCGGAGGGCACTCACGAGGCCGGGGACCTCCGCCTTTCGACCTCGGCCAGACACGCCTCGACCATCGCCTCGACGTCCAGGTCCGACGTGTCCAGCCGCACGGCGTCGGGGGCGGGCTTCAAGGGCGCCACATCCCGCGTCGCGTCGCGCCGGTCGCGCTCGCAAACCTCGTCGAGGACGCGGCGATAGGAGGTGGGCTCCCCCCGCGCTTCGAGCTCCACCTGCCGGCGGCGGGCCCGCACCGCCGGGGCCGCGTCCAGGAAGAGCTTGACGGGGGCGCCGGGGAAGACGACGGTGCCCTGGTCCCGCCCCTCGGCCACGACGTCCTCCGGCCGGTCGGCGAAGGCCCGCTGCTTCGCGACGAGCACTTCGCGGACGCCCGCCGTCCGGGCGATGTAGTGCGAATGCGTGGAGACGCGGTTCGCGCGGATGGCGTCGGTGACGTCGCGACCGTCGAGGAGGACGCGCGTCCCGTCGTCCGTCGGATCGAGGTCGATCTCACACGCGCGGGCAAGGCTCGCGAGGGCCGCCGCGTGCTCCAGGTCCGTCTCGGTTTCGAGGGCCTTGAGCGTCACCGCGCGGTACATGGCCCCGGTGTCGAGGTGGACGGCGCCCAGCCGCCCGGCCAGGAGTCGGGCGGCCGTGCTCTTGCCGCTGCCCACGGTCCCGTCAATGGTCACGATCATGGGACCCGCATTATACCGCCCCCTCCGGGACCCGAAAAGACTGGAAACCGGTCCGGGGAGGTCTAGAATATTGCCATGGCCACCGTGAGGGGATACGCGCGGCTGCTGCGGCTTCCGCTCTTCGTAACGGCCATGGCCGATTCCGTGGCCGGATACTTGGTGGCCCGCCTGGGGGTTCTTCCTCCCACCGCCTCCGGCGGCCCGCTCCTCGACGGCCGAACCATGCTCCTTCTGGCCGGAACGAGCGCGGGGCTCTACCTCTTCGGCATGGTCGAGAACGATCTGGCGGACGTCAAACGCGACCGGTTGATGGAGCTGGACCGGCCGCTGGTCACGGGCGAGGCCGGGTACGTCGGGACCGCCCTGATCCTGGCCTTCTGCCTGGCACTGGCGGCGGGGTGCGCGGCGATGCTCCCGGGGGCGGCGGCGCTGCCGGCCATCGGCACCTTCGCCGTGGTCAACCTCTACAACCTCGCGGCCAAGCGCGGCCCGGCCCACATCGCCATGATCATCATGGGCCTGACCCGGTTCCTCAACTTCGGCATCGGCGTAGGCGCGGCCATCGGCATCCCGCGGGAGCAGATCGACTGGGGGCTTCTGGCCGCCGACGGGCCCCTCTGGATGAAGCATGGCCTCGCCATCTTCATGGCCACGTTCGTCGTGACGGGCTACAGCGTGGCGGCGCGGAACGGGATCGTGGTCTCGACGCGTCCGTGGCAGGCGTTCTTCATGGCGGCCCTGGTGGGGGGACTGGCCCTGCTGGCGGCGGCGCCGCTGCACGTGGGCGCGCGGGCTCTGACCGCCCCGGTCGCGCGGCTGGGGGCGGCCCTGCTCCTGCCGATGCTCTGGCCGGGGCCGCTTCTCTGGGCGGCAGGTCACGAACGTCGGCCCGAGCAGTACGCCCCCTTCATCGAGCGCATGCTCTATTGGCTGATCGTCATGGATGCGGCCTTCGTCCTCGACGCCTTCCTCACCCGTCCGCGATAGACGGGCCCTACTCCCGGGCGAAGCCGTAGAGCCGCTCGAGCGGCAAGGCGAGGACCACTTCCCACCGCCCCTCGTCCGTCGGCCGGCTGGCCGCGACCTTCGCGCTCTCCAGGAGCGTCTGCACGTCCTTCTTGAAGACGGCGTCCCTGACGAGCCGATCGTGAACGGTCACGCCCTCGGCGATCTCGACCTCGTCGAGGAGCTTTGAGAGCGCCTCGGCCGCGCGGGCCCGCGCCGCCCGGGCCGCCAGCACCCGGGCTTGCTCCGGGTCCTGGACGCGCTCGGGCGGCTCGGCCTCCGCCTCGGCCACCAGCGTCCGCGCCGCCCAGTCCGGGAGCGGGCCGTTGGCGGGGGCGGGCCGTAGATCGACCAACCCCTCCGCGGGCATCCCGCGACCGGTGACGGAGAGGACGTCGGCCTTCAGGCGGAGCGACAGGGCGTCGACCTCCTCCTCGGTCCACCGCGCCTCGGGGGGCAGGAGGCGGCGAAGCTCCTTCAGGACCTCGATCAGCGCCGCCACCGGTGCCGCCACCGTCAGCTCCGCCACCCGATCCGGCATGAGTCGCGGGCGGCCCTGGACGGGCAGGCGACGAAGGAACGTGTCCAGGCGCACCTCCGCCGCCGGGTGCGGCCGGACCCGGTCGCCGACCGTCGACGCCCGGGCCACCTGCACGCCGCGCAGCCGCTCGCCCATCGCGTGGTACGCGCGGATGCGGGCGTCGCGGGCGGCCTGGATGCGGCCGGCAGGCTGGACCTGACGCCAGCCGAGGGGATAGACCTCCGGCAACTCGTCGCGCGGCGCCGCCACGGCCGCCTCGATCCGCTCCGGCGCAACCTCCTCCGACGGACGGCCGGTGCCCGAGGCGCGGAGGTAGCCATCGACCGCGGCGACCTCCAGGGCGGGGACGCTGAGTCGCTCATCCGGCTCGACGGTCAGGAGAAGCGAGAGGCCGCGCATCACGGTAGCCAGCCGAATCTCGACGTCCACCTCCGTCACGCCGTCGGAGTAGCGGCGCGGGTCGCCGACCATCGTCGCCGAGCGGAGGAGCACCCGCAGCCGGGCCTCGGCCTCGGTGCCGGCGCCCAGCGCCTCGCCGATCGTCTGGTCCTCCGCGAGGCGGGCATCGAGGATGCGGTCGGCCAGGCGGCGAAGGGCCGCCCCTTGCGCGTCGCGCATCGCGAGGACGGCGGCCTGCTCGTCGGTCAGACCTTCCGGCTCGGGCGGCGCGGCGGCGAGCGTCTGCGCGGTCCCCGTCAGAAGAAGCACCACAGCCATGCACGCATACGCGCGGATCATGACGCCCCCTTGACCCGGGCCTCCAGGGCCGCGAGCTCCTCCACCCCCGTATGCACGCGGATCGCGAGGCCCGCCTCGATCGAATCGCCGGGCCCCAGCTCCGGCATCCAGCCCTTCTGGCGCAGCTTGGCCCGCTCCCGAAGCGGGGCGTTGCACGGCTCGATGCCCAGCACGTACGTCCCCTGCCCCATCATCTTCCACTGGGTCAGGTACGGCACGGTCTCGGCGGGCCACGCCAGCGCAACGGCCAACCCGCCGTCAAGCTCCGGATTGACCAGGGCCGCCCGACAGAGACCGTCGGCCCCGGCCTTGGGGGTGATGAGGTAGACCTGCTCCTCGAAGCCGGGGGTGGGCGGGAGCATCGTCGCATGGGTGTTCACGTCGCGGGCGGCATGATCGGTGCGTGGGACAACCTCGGAGGCGTCCACGACGAAGCGGCTCGCTTCCGACAGGAGCGGCCACCCGAGGTTCACGTGGTAGAGGAGCATGGCGGAGCTGAGCGTATGGCCAGCGTTCGTCAGGCGGTCGCGGACGGCAATCTCGCGGGAGCCGAGGCGCGTCTCGATCGTCCGCTCCAACACGAGCGTCGGCTGGAACACCTCCGTCTCGGCCATCCGGCCGCGCACCCGCAGGACGTACTCGCCGTCCTCCCAGCCCCGCTCGACGGCCACGTCCTCGGCCGCCAAGTGCGAGGCCCGACCGTGCAGGCCCCACGTCTGTCCGTCCTCGGCTTGGGGGACGCCGAAGTGGCGGTACCCGCAGGTCGTCAGGAGCCCCGCGTAGAACGTGCGGAGCCACCCGAGGCCGCCGGGCTCGTAGCGTTCCGGCCGCACGGGGCCCGTGGGCGACTCCCACGCCAGGGCCCGCCCCGCGAACCGCGCCGCTCCCACGTCCAGACCCCGATCCGGCAGGACCGTGAACTCCAGGCCCGACCCCGTCCACACGTCGATGCCGCGCATCCCCCGCGCGGGCCCGTCGTCGAACACGAATCGGCGGGCGCCGGCCACCTGGTCGAGGCGGCCGGTGCGGGCGGCCAGGTCGTTGGGCGTCAGGGATTCTCCGGGCAGCTCAGCCATCGCGGCCCCCTTTCGTGCGGCCGATCACTTCTTGGGCTTCCTCTTGCGGCTCTTGACGGCTCGGCTGAACGCGGGGCCGCATCGGATGGCCACCTCCGCCCCGCCCTTCGCGTGCGAGCGATAGATGCCGTCGAGGATGGCCATGACGTAGACGGTTTCCTCGGGCGGCACGGGCGAGGGGCGGCCCTTCTCGATGGCCTCGACGAAGGCCTCGATGGCGGCGCCGTGGGCCTTGGGCTTCTGGAAGCCCTCGATCTGGCTCACGCGAACCATGCCGTGCTCCTGGGTCATGATCTTCGCTTCCGAGACATCCATGCCGCCCTTCGTGCCGCAGATGAGCGATTTCTGGATGCCCGACTCGGGCATGTTGAGGAGGAACGAGGCCTCGAGGACGAGCGTGGCGCCGTTGTCGAAGCGGACGAGGCCAACGGCGAAGTCCTCGACGTCGAACTCGCTGGCGTCGCGTTTCCAGTCGCCCCAGCCGGGCCGGTTCGCCAGGTCCGGGTCGTGGGCGAGCTTCGTGGGGGCGACGCCCGTGACGGCCACCGGTCGCGGGAAACCCATGAGCCAGAGCGTCAGGTCGAGGATGTGGACGCCGATGTCGATGAGGGGCCCGCCGCCGGCGAGCTCCTTGCGGAGGAACCCGCCCCAGGCGGGGGCGCCGCGCCGGCGCAGGGCGCTGGCACGGCCGTAGTAGACCTCGCCGAGGATGCCCGCGTCGACGTACGCCTTGAGGGCCCGGTTCTTCCCGTCGAAGCGCATGTGCTGGCCGGTCATCAACTTCGTCCCGGCCTTGTCGCGGGCGCGGATGAGCTTTTGGACGTCGCCGGGCGTCGGGGCCAGCGGCTTCTCACAGTAGACGTGACACGCGGCTTGGAAGGCGTCCAGGGCGATGGGCGTGTGGAACATGTTCGGCGTGCAGATGTCCACGAGGTCGAGCTCGTGGGCCTTGAGCATCTTCTTGTGGTCGGCGTAGACGTTCGGGACGCCGTTCGCCTCGGCGAAGGCCTCGGCGGCGTCGCGCCGGACGTCGCAGGCGGCGACGAGCTCGACGCGTCCGGCCTCGCGCAGCGGGAGCCATCCGCCCATGTGCGCGCCCTTCATGATGCCCCCGGTCCCGACCAGTCCGACTCGAAGCGGTTTCAAAACGACGTCCCTTCTATGTCTCCAGGTCGAGTCGCCCGACGAGGTCGCGCGGGCTCCGACAGCCCAGCTTCCGAAGCGCCTCGCGCAGGCCCTCGACCAAGTCCATGCATGTTCGGGGATTGATGAAGTTGGCGGTGCCGACGGCCACGGCCGTGGCCCCGGCCCGCAGGAACTCGAGCACGTCCTCGACGAACTGCACGCCCCCCAGGCCCAGGATCGGCACGCCGCGCGGCCCGGCGACCTCCGCGTACGCGCGGCGGACCATGTAGAGGGCCACGGGCTTGATGGCAGGCCCGGAGAGACCGCCCGTCACATTCGTCAGGCCCGGCCGGCCCGTCCAGGGGTCCACGGCCACGCCGCGCAGGGTGTTGATGAGGCTGAGGGCGTCGGCCCCGGCGTCCACGGCCGCCCGGGCCGTGACGGCGACGTCGGCGACGTTCGGCGAGAGCTTGACGATGAGCGTGGCGCGGGAGACGACCTCGCGCACGGCCCCCACCAGGCCCGCCAACAGCTCCGGATCGACGCCGAACTCGATGCCGCCCTGCTTGACGTTCGGGCAGGAGACGTTCAGCTCGATGCCGGCGACGGCCGGCTCGGCCTCCAGGGCCCGGGCGACCTCGACGTAGTCCTCGCGCGTCGTTCCCGCCACGTTCACGATGACGGGCGCCTCGACCTTCGCGAGGACGGGGAGCTTCTCGGCGACAAAGGTCTCCAGGCCCACATTCGCGAGACCGATGGCATTCAGCAGCCCGGCGCGCGTCTCAACGAGGCGCGGCGGGGGATGGCCCTCGCGCGGCCGGAGGGTGACGGACTTGGTGGTCACCGCCCCGAGGGCCGAGAGGGGGAAGAAGCGGGCCAACTCCTCGCCGTAGCCGGAGCATCCGGAGGCCGTGGCGATGGGGTTCCTCATCCGAATCCCGCCCAGGTCCACCGAGAGGTCCACGTCGATCATGGCTCTTCCCACACGAGGTCGCGGGCGTCGACGACGGGGCCGTCGCGGCATGCGAGCTTATAGGTCCATCCTTCGGGGCGCCTCGGGTCGCGCCGCTTGTGGGCACACGAGAGGCACAGGCCCGCCCCGCAGCCCATCCATCGCTCGATCGAGACTTGGCACGGCAGGAGCCGCGCCTCGGCCACGGCCGCCAGGGCCCGGAGCATCGCGTCGGGCCCGCATCCGTACAGCGCCACCGGCGCGTCGTCGCCGGAGTCGTCGAGCCATCGCTCCAAGGCTGCCACGCTCGTCCCGGCGTAACCCGCGCTGCCGTCGTCGGTGGCGAGGACCGTGAGGATGCCGTCGCGCGTGAACTCCTCGACGGCGGCGGTCGGCTCGACGTCGTCTCCGGACGGGGCGGGCGCGACGCGGAACCGCGTGGGCATCTCCTCGGCGGTGCGGCAGCCGAAGAAGCAGAGGCACCGGCGCCCCGCGTCGGCAAGCTCGTCGGCCAAGGCGAAGATGGGCGCCATGCCGCATCCGCCCCCCACGAGCAGGCACCGCCGCTCGTCCGCCGGGGGCGTGAAATGGGTGCCCAGCGGGCCCACCACGTCCACCGCCGACCCGACCGGCCGCGCCCGCAGGTACGCCGACCCCTTCCCCACGCCGCGCACCAGCAGCTCCAGCTCGACGTGCGTCTCGCGGGGTCGAGTCCGGGCGATGCTGAACGGCCGCCGCACCACGGGCCAGCGGCGCGCCAGCTCGATGCCGGTGGTTTCGGGCCACGTTCCCTCGGGCCACTCGACGGCCCGGCCGTCGGAGGCGGCCAGGGCCCGGGCGTCGGACTCGCAGAAGACGTTGACGAACTGGCCGGCCCGGCTGACCCAGTCGGGCGGGGCCTGGAAGGTCATCCAGGTATAGTCGCGTCCCGCGGACCGGGCCGCCAGCAGCGGCAGGGCGAGCCGCCGCGGCTCGCTCGTCTCGGTGATGGATTGGGCCTCCCGGGCCGCCATGCCGCACGCCTGTCCCCGCTCGGGTCGGGGCGCGATTATACCCGCTTCAGCGGCGATGCAAGGCTTTTCGCGCGTGGAGGCGCGTCCGGGCTCAAGTCGCCCCGGACGGCTGGTCAAAAGACACAAGGGAGATGCCTGCGCTTGGGATGGAGGCCCTTCCATGAAAATGATGACGGTTCTTGGAAGTCCGCGCCGCAAGGGCAACGACGTCGGGGCCCTGGTCGTCGCCGCCGGGACGGACCCCGGGGTGGTCAACCCGTCGTTCAAACCGCAGGCGGCCGAGTTGGCGGCGCGGCTGACGCAGGGCTGAGCCCGTCCGTTCGACCCCTTTCCGCACGACTCGACCCTCCGGTCGGGGTTTGCGCTTGTGCGGACACGTCGCCACGCAGTACGCTGGGCGCGCACATCGGACGGATCGGGTTCAGACGAGGGACGAGCCATGAGGTCGCCCATGAGTCGACGCGAGTTCCTGAAGACGAGCGGCACGATCGGGGCCGCCGCCGCGGCCATGGGCGCCGCCGGCGCCCTCGGACGGGCCGCCGCCGACCTCTCCCCCGAAACCATGCCGCGCATCAAGCTCGCAGGCGTCGAGGTCTCCCGCCTCATGCTGGGGTCGAACCCCTTCTGGGGCTACGCCCACGGCGGCGACGGCAAGGCCATGCGGGCCTACTACACCGACGAGGTCATCATGCAGACGCTGGACGACGCGGGGGCGTGCGGCATCACGGCCGTCATCAGCCCGCCGTCCGACCGGTGGCACGCCATCTGGAAGGCGTACAAGGAGCGCGGCGGGAAGCTGGCCCATTACGTCGCCCAGACCCACGGCAAGCCCGAGCAGATGAAGGAGGAGATCTCGTGGGGCGTCGAGGCCGGGGCGACGATCGTCTTCATCCAGGGCCTCCGCTGCGACGCCCAGTTCAAGGACGGGAACTTCGAGACGCTGGCCTCATGGCTCGAGCACATCCGCAGCCTGAAGCTGCCGTGCGGCCTGGCCTCCCACCGGCCCGACACGCACCCGGAGTACCAGCTGCGCGGCTTGCCGCTCGACTTCCACTTCCAGAGCTTCTATCCGAACGACCGCTGGGACCCGGCCGACCGTGAGAAGGCTGTCGCCACGCTCACCCGGCTCGAGAAGCCCGTCGTCGGGTACAAAATCCTCGCCGCCGGCCACATCCCCGCCAAGGAGGGCTTCGAGTTCGCCTTCAAGCACCTGAAGCCCAAGGACGGCGTCTGCGTCGGCGTGTTCCCGAAGGACGACCCCGACCAAGTCGCCGAGGACGCGGGCCTGTGCTGCCGCTGTTCCAAGGCGTAGCGGGCGGTACGGGCCGACCATGACCACTCCCGACCTCCCGACCGTCGCCTTCGTCAGCCTCGGCTGCCCGAAAAACCTCGTCGACTCCGAGCGGATGCTCGCGGGCCTGGCCCTCGGGGGCTTCGCCCTGACCGACGACCCCGACGGCGCGGACCTCGCGGTCGTCAACACGTGCGCGTTTATCGACCTGGCCCGCGCCGAGGCAGACGCCGAGATCGACGCCCTCGAGGCCCTGAAAGAGGCCGGCCGCCTGCGCGCCGTCGTCGTCGCCGGATGCCTGGCCCAGCGCCAGGCCGCTCGGCTCCTTGATCGCCACTCCGAGGTCGACGCCGTCGTCGGTCTGGCCGACCGCGACCGCATGGCAGAGCTCTGCCTCCAGGCGCTTGCGCGGGCGGCCGGGGCGCCGCCGATCGTCGCGGTCGACGAGCTTCCCCCCTTCCCGCCCGAGGACCGCGAGCGGCTCCGGCTGACGCCGCGCCACTACGCGTACCTCCGCATCAGCGAGGGCTGCGACAACCGGTGCGCATACTGCGCGATCCCGTCGATCCGCGGGCCCTTGCGCTCGAAGCCCGCGGAGCAAGTGCTGGCGGAGGCCAAGGAGCTGGTCGCCGACGGGGCCCGCGAGCTGATCCTCATCGGCCAGGACACGACCGCCTACGGGCGCGACCTCGCGGACGGATGGACGCTCGCCCGGCTCCTCAAGGCCCTGGCCAAGCGAAGCGGGGCCGAGTGGCTCCGGCTCCTCTACACACATCCCGCCTCGTTCTCGAAGGACGTCCTCGACGTCCTCGCCCGCGGGCTGCCGCTCGTGCCGTATGTCGATCTGCCGCTCCAGCACGTCTCGGACGCGATCCTGCGGGGCATGGGCCGGCGGACGACGCGGGCCGAGATCGAAACCCTCCTCGACCGCCTCCGCGGCCGCGTGCCGCGCGTGGCCCTCCGGACGAGCTTCATCGTAGGCTATCCCGGGGAGACGGAGGCGGACGTCGCGGCCCTGGTCGCGTTCGTGGAAAAAGTTCGCTTTGACCACGTGGGCGTCTTCGTCTATAGTCGCGAACCCGGAACGCGGGCCGCCGAGCTGCCGGACCAAGTCCCGGCGGAGGTCCGGCGGACCCGGTGGGAACGGCTCATGCGGCGGGCCGAGGCGCTCGCCGTGGACGCGGCCGCGGCGCAGGTCGGGCGGGAGATGGACGTCCTTGTCGACGGCCCGAGCGCCGAGGCCGGCCGACTGGACGCCCGGCACGCGGGCCAGGCGCCGGAGGTCGACTCGGTCGTCCTCCTGGACGCGGGGGCGGCCGCGGTCGGGGCGCGGGCCCGCGTGCGGATCACGGACCACCAGGGCCGCGACCTGGTGGGCGAGGTGATCGAGACCGAGGGCCCTGGAGAGGCGACGCCGTGACGCGACACGTCCCGAACCTGTTGACCACCTCCCGGTTCTTCATGGCCATCGCCTTCTTCATCGTGGTCGGCTTCCATGACCCGGATGCACCGTCCTCAGCCCTCCTGGACGCGGCCACGGCGGTCTTCCTGGTGGGCGTGGCCACGGACCTGCTGGACGGGTACCTCGCGCGGCGGCTGGGGCACGTGTCGGCATTCGGGCGGATCGCCGACCCGTTCGTCGACAAAATCATCGTTTGCGGGGCGCTCGTCTATTTCGTCGGGCCGCTGGGCACGCACACGCCCTGGGCCGCGTGGATGGTCGTCCTGATCATCGCCCGGGAACTGCTGGTGACGGGAATGCGGAGCTTCAGCGAATCGCACGGCGTCGAGTTCGCCGCCACCTGGAGCGGCAAGGCCAAGATGTTCCTCCAGTGCGTGGCGATCACGTGGACGCTCGTCTACCTCGGGCACTACCTCGAGGACACGCCCCGGTGGGTCTGGGTGGGCCTCGTGGTCTCGATCTGGGCGACGACGCTCTTCACGGGCCTCTCAGGCCTCGTATACATCAAGCGGGGGTATCAGCTGCTGAAGATGCCCGTCGACGAGGAGTCGCCGGTCGACTAGACGAAGGCGTTCAGAGCGAGCACGGTCACGATCGAGAGGGCCAGGGCCATCGCCCCGGCGAGCACGTCGTCGGCCATGATCCCCCACCCGCCCGGCAGCCGCTCCACCTGGCGCACGGGCGGCGGCTTGATGATGTCGCACACGCGGAACCAGACGAACGCGATCCCGAGGCTCGCCCACGCCCACGCGTCGCCCGGCAGGGCCTCCAAGTGCGCCAGCCACGCCCCCCGCCCCATCGCCCCCCACGCCGCCGGGTCGCCCTCGAACGCCCCGCGTTCGGCGAGGAACGTCGCGATGCCCTCGAGGAACCCCGGCGCCCACGTCACCAGGGCCGCGATCATCATCCCGATCCATTCGTCGAGGACGAACACCTTCGGGTCCTTGCGACCGACGAGTTCCTCGGTAGCCCCGGCCGAGACGACGCCGAGCGCCGTCAGCGGAAAGAGCGCGATGAACACCGGCCACCACGGGCAAGGGATATGAAAGAGCCCGAAGAGCACCGCCGCCGCCGCGAAGGAACCGTACGTGCCCGTCGGCCCCGGCAGCCGCCCGATCCCGCCGCACGACCCGATCCCGCCCATAACGCGGAGGCGCGCCGCCCATTCCCGCCACCGGCGGCCCAAGCTGATGGGCACGTTGAAGAACGTCGTGAAGATGCCGTATTCCAGCAGGGCCCCCCGCTCACCGAACACCGGGACAATGCGCACGGCCCCCGTCGCCCATCGCGTGGCCATGAACTGCGCAAGCACCGGGTACGACGAGGCCATCTGGATCGGGAAGCCCAGGTACCCGATGTACTTCCAGAAGCTGATGGCCGAGGCGAGGCGATAGTCGAACCAGTTCCGCTCGCGGATCATCACCCACACCACGTACCCGCCTCGCGTCAGGCTCCCCGGCGAGATGGGCGTGATCTGGAACGCCGCCAGGATCGCCACCGCCCACACCCACGCCTCCGACCACGGCCTCTCCGTCACCGCCATGTACACCCCCGCCACAACCATCGACACGACCTGCGTAATCGGCAGCGTGCAGACGTGGACCGCCAGGCACTTGAGGTACTTCTGGATGTAGGGCTCGTCGATGCGCGCAAGGATCCGGTCCGCCTCCTCCCGCCGCAGCATCCCGTCGCGGTGCCCGTCCTCGACCATCTCCATCAGCCACGCCCGCCGGTACGTATCGTCCACCAGGAGCTTGAGCGGCCGCAGCGCCAGGCTCCGGAACACGTCCCACGCGAACCGTCGGTCCGAGAGGAACCGGTGCAGCCCCGCCGGCAAAAGGCCCAGCGTGAACGCCTCGACCCAGAAGAACACGCGGCGCTCCAGCAGCCGCTCCGTCCGCTCGGCGCCGGCGCGACCCTTGCGGTGCCAGTCGATGAGCTTTTCCGCCTGCCGCGCACGAAGCGCCCGGACGAAGTAGTCCCGGCTCGTCAGCCGCCGCGCCACGTGCCGGCGGTACGCGGCGTTGCCCCAGAGCCGCTGGAGCCACGGCCCGAGGATCGGCAGGATGCCCAGTGCGATGAACAGGAGCGCCCGGCCCGACCGCCGACGGAAATGGTCGGCCTTCGCCAGGTCCAGCTTGCCCTGCGTCCGATACGCCCGCACGAACCCCCGGACGATTTGCCCGCCGAGGGCCCGGTCCGTCACGAGGCGCGGCCCGTGGTGCGCAAGATCCGGCTGGCTCCGATGATACACCCGCTCGACGCGGGTCAATTCGGCCACCGCGCCGCCGAGGTCCGTGAACTCCTGCGGGTGCTCGGCCACGAAGGCGTGCAGGCGTTCGAGGTCCCCGCGGTCGAACTGGACCATCCGTCCCCGGGCGAGGCCCTTCAGGATCAGCTTCACGTCCCCCGGGCTCATCGGCAGGAACGGCAAGAGCGCCAGGCCCGCCCCGAAGTCCACCGCCACCAGCCCCGCCGCCGGGTCGCCTTCGGCCTCGCAGCGCTTGAGAACGTTCGGCTGACTCTTCATCGTCCACCACTCGTACTGCCGCGCCAGCTCCGGGGCCCCCATCGCGTGAAAGAGGTCCACCATCTGCCGCATGAACGCCTTCTTCGCCTCGTACTCCGTCTCGCCGGCGGGGGCGAGCGGGTCGACCTCGCGGGCCGGGGGCGGGGCCTTCGCGAACAGCCGGTCGTTGACCTCCAGCCGCCACACCCGCCCGTCCACCCACTCCAGCACCTCGCCCATACTCTGAAGGGCCGGGTCGTGGAAGGTGGCATGGACGTCGACGACGGCCCGCTCCTGGCCGAGCGTCACGCGGGCGCCGCGCCGAAGGAGCTTCTGCCACAGGGCCGCCGCCCGGATCGCGTCGGGGTTGACCTGGAGCCCGAAGGGGGCCTGCAAGCCGATCGAGTAGATCGTGTCGCGGAAAGCACGCCCGAACCGCGACCACGGGACCATCATCTTGAGGGCGTACGTGCCGCCCACCTCGATCGAGGGGGTGCCGGGGCCCGTTGCCCGCACCTCGAGGGCCCGGGCCCGGTAGACTTGGCCGGCGAACCCTCCGCCGACGTACTTCTCCAGCGCAAACCGTGCCCGGGCCTTCCACGCCGGGGCCACGCCCGTCAGCGCCAGCTCCACCTCTTCGCCCGCCTCGTGCCGCGTCACCCGCCGCGCGCGCAGCAGGTCCTGAGCCTCGGCCACGTCGGCGAGGCGGCGGCACAGTTCGGATGAGTAGTCCGTGCTCATCGTGCGGGCTCTGGTATCCTTGTCGGCGAGAAAGCGGGCCGTACTATGGCCAAAGCCGCCCCGACCGGCAAGTGAAAAGGGCTCCGCTTGACACGCCCCCGGGCGGGCGATAGCTTCGGGCGCCCATGGCCACACCCGTCACCCTGATCGTCGGACCCGCCCGAAGCGGGAAGGCAGCCCACGTGCGCCGGGCGTACCGGAATGCCCTCGACCCCGACCGGCCCGGCCGGTGCCTGCTGCTCGTCCCCACCGGCGCACGCCGCCGCACCACCGAGGACGCCCTCCTCGCGGCCGCCGGCGACGGCGTCCTCGTCCGGCCGCAGGTCCTGACGCTCCCGGAGCTGGCCGACCGGCTCCTCGCGGCGGCCGCGCGGCCCGTGCGCCGGATCTCGGAGCTCGCCCGGCGGCGGGTCATCCGCGGGTGCCTGGACGGGCTCGACGAAAAGAGCGCCGACCTGCTGGGCCCCGTGCGCACGGCCCCCGGCCTCGTCGAGGCGCTCGACCGGCTCTTCCGCGAGTTGAAGGAGGCCCGCGTCGAGCCGGACAACCTCGGCCGCGCCCTCACCGGCCCCCTCGGCTCCCCGCGGCATCGGCTCATGGCCCGACTCTACCGGGCGTACCAGGAGGCCCTCCACGCCGAGGAGGTCTACGACGAGGCCGGGCAGTTCTGGCACGCCGCCGACCTCGTGCAGGCGGAGGAGTTCGGTCCCTTCGGCGACCTCGCGCTGCTGGCCGTCGACGGGTTCCAGGACTTCTTCCCGGCCCAGCTCGACGTGCTCGAAGCCCTCGCCTCCCGCGCCGAACGGACGATCCTCACCCTCCCGTGGCAGCCCGACCGCCCGCGCCTCTTCGGCGTCACCGGCCGCACGCGGGACGCCCTTCGCAGTCGCTTCGGGAAGCACCTCGAAGAGATCGAACTTGACGCCGTCGCGAACCTGCCGCCAGACCTCGAGCACGTGCGGCGGCACCTCTTCGAGTTGTCCCCCAAGGGCCCCCTGCCGACGCCCACGGGGGCCATCCGCGTCCTCCAGGCCGCCGGCCGCACACGCGAGGTCGAGGAGACCGCCCGCCGCATCGTCGACCTGCGGCGCAACGCGCCCGGCGCCTCCATCGGCGTTCTCGTCCGCTCGCACGAACCGTACGCGTCCCTGGTGCGCGAGATCTTCCCGCGCTACGGGATTCCCGTCCGCGTCGAGCATCGCCGGTCGCTGGCGGCGTGCCCCGTGGTGCGGGCGGCCATGGCCCTGGTGCAGCTCCAGGCCGAGGACTACGCCTTCCGGGCCCTCGAACGGCTCGCGAGGAGCGGGTACCTTCGGCCCGAGACCTTCGGCGCCGACAAGGCCACCGTCCGGGCCGCCGTCCGCTACGCACGCGATGCGGGCGTCTGGGAGGGACGCGCCCGGTACGGCCGGGCCCTCGCGGCCCTCGCGAGCCGCGTCCGCCGCCGGGCCGAGGGCGACCCCGACGCCGACGTCCTCCCCGCTCCGAAGGACGAGGTGGACCGGACGGTCGCCCAGATCGAGCGGGCCGCGGCGCTGCTGGAGACGCTCTTTGCGAAGATCGAGCTTCCCGTCCGCGCGCCGCGCGCCAAACTGGCCGCGCGCTTCCGCGAAATCGTCCGAAAGGCCGGCCTCCGGGACGCCGCCGCGGACGACACCCACCCCGCCCGCGTGGCTCGCGACCTCAAAGCCCTCGCCGCCTTCGAAGACGTCCTGGAGGAAATCGCCACCGACGCCGCGACCGGCAACGTGACCGTGGAGACCTTCCTCGCCGAGGTGACGCGCGGCCTGCACTTGGAGTCTGTCCCGGCCGAGGAACCCGCCGACGCCCCCGTCGTCGTCCTCGACGTCGTCCAGGGCCGGGCCCTCTCGTTCGAGCATGTCTTCCTGTTGGGCCTCGCGGAGCGGAGCTTCCCGCGCCGCGCGCGGCGGCCGCCCTTCTTCACCGACGGCGAGCGAGCCGCGCTCCGCACGCAAGGCGTCGCCCTCCAGGACGCGGGCCGCGACGCCGAGCAGGAAATGCTCTATTTCTACATGGCCGTCACTCGCGCCACGCGGACGCTGACCCTCGGGTACCCGTCGCTCGACGCCCGGGGCCGCCCGGTGCTGGCAAGTCATTACCTCGACCAGGTCGACGGCCTTTTTGCCGGCGAGGGCGACGGGCCGGCCCTGCCGCGCATCGAGACCCCGGTCCGCGACCTGGACCTCCCCGCGCTTCGCGTGCGGACGCAGCGCGAGCTGACAGCCCGGGCCCTCTACGAAGCGTGGGGGCCCGGGGCCACGCCGCAGATGGACCTCGTGCTCGCGACGATCGAGGCCCTGGCGTCGAAGAGCGACCCCGCGCGGGCCGCCCTAGCGGGGCTTGCCGTCGAGTGGCAACGCGAGCACGGCGAGGCCTTCGACCGGTTCGACGGGCTACTCGCCTCCCCGGACATCCTCGAAGCCCTCTGCGCCCGCGTCCCGGGTCGCGAGACGCTGAGCGCCCACCGCCTCGAACTCTACGGCGGGTGCCCGTTCGCGTACCTCGCGGGGGCGGTCCTCGGCCTGGAGCCGCAGGAGGAACCGACGCGCGACCTTTCGGCCCCCGACCTCGGCACGATCTACCACGCCGTGCTCGAGCGCTTCGTCGCCGCCCTCGTGGCCTCGACCGAGATCGACGCCGAACTGCCCGAGAAGGATCGGGAGGCGGCCCTGGCCCTGCTGGAGGAGACGGCGTCGGCCCACTTTGAGGCGATCGAGCGGGCCGGCCACGTCGGCTCCCCCGCCCTCTGGAAGGTGACACGGGCCAACATCCGGCGTGACCTCGCGCGGCTCGTCGACTGGCACGTCCAAGCGAAGGCCCAGCGCGGGTGGCGGCCCGCGCACACGGAGGTCGCCTTCGGCGGCGCGGGGCCGGCCCGCCCGCCGGGCACGGCCGACCCTCTGATCCTCGAGACGCCCCACGGCCCCCTGCGCCTGCGCGGGCGGATCGACCGGATCGACCGGGCCGTCTCCGGCGAGGGCATCCAGGTCGTCGACTACAAGTCCGGCTCGGCCGCCCCCAGCTTCGCGGCGATGCAGGCGGGCGCCAGCTTCCAGCTCCCGGTCTACATCTGGGCGGCCCGGTGGCTGGTGGGCGGCCCGGCCGACCAGGTGCGGGCCTTCTTCCTGCCCATCCGAAAGCCGTCCACCGTGGGTTGCCTCACGGGCGACGGCGCGCAGCTTGACCGGTCCCTCACCTACATCCATAATTTTGTCGCCGCCATGCGCCGGGGGGCGTTCCCCGTCTATCCGCGCGACGGGTGCAGCGCTTTCTGCCCATTCCGCGACATCTGCCGCTACGCCGAGTGGCGCATCCGCCGCAAGTGGGAAGCGAACCCGGTCCCCGAGCTCGAGGTCCTCGGCGGCGAGGCCGACGGCACCGACGAGGAGGGCGACGCGTGAGCCCCCTCACCGACGATCAACGCGCCGCCGTCGAGGACCTCCGCCGCAACACCTGCGTCACGAGCGGCGCGGGGTGCGGCAAGACGCGGGTCCTGGTGGAGCGGTACGTCCGCTTCCTGGACGAGATGCCGGACCTGGCGCTGGAGCGGCTGGCGGCGATCACTTTCACCGAGAACGCCGCCGCCGAGATGCGCGACCGCATCCGCAAGGCCTGCCGGGACCGCATCGACCAGGCCCGCCGCGCCGGCGACCCGGTCAGGCTCGGACGCTGGCTCGAGCGGTACTGGGACGTGGACGTCGCCCCCATCAACACGATCCACGGGTTCTGCGCGTCGCTCCTGAGGCAGTACCCCATCGAGGCGGGCGTCGATCCCGGCTTCGACCTCCTGGACGAGGCCGAGGCAGCCCTCCTGGTGGACCGGCTCGTCACGGTCACGATCGAGAATCTTCTCGACGCCGACGACCCGGACGCCGAAACCGTCCTCGCGCACTTCGACCTGCGGACGCTCCGGTCGGTGCTCGCGGACCTGGTGCGCGACCAGCGGGAGAAACTCGAGCGGATCGCGGCCCCGGCGCTGGCGGCCTCGGACGTGGAGATTCTCCGGGCCCTGGAGGCGGAAGTCGGCGAGGAGATCCGCCGTGCGACCGACGAGGCCCTCGACAGCGCGGCCGTCGCCGACGCCGCGCGCACCGTCGCCTCCCTCTCGGGCGAAGTCGGCGACCGAATGGAGGAGACCCGGGCCGCCGTCGACGACGCCCTCCGGCGTCTGCGCACGGCCCGGACCCCGGAGATCGCCGCCGAGGCCGTCGAGACGATCTGCGGCGCGAATCTTCGGGGCGGCAGCGCGAAGAAGTGGCCTTCCAAGGAGGCCCTGAAGGAAGCCAAGGACGCGGTCGGCACCCTCCGCGACACGTTCCGCAAGGTGCGCGCGCGGTTCCCCCCCTTCGACGAGGCGGCGGAACGGGCCCATCTGGCCGTCGCCCGGGCCCTCGACCACACGGCTCGCGTCGCCATCGAGCGCTACGACGTCGAGAAACGCCGCCGCAGCGTCCTTGACTTCGAGGATCTCCAGGTGCTCGCCCGCGACCTCTTGCGCCGCGACCGGCGGGTCCTCGACGCCTGCCGCGCCCGCTTCCGGGCGATCCTCGTCGACGAGCTGCAGGACACGAACGCGCTCCAGTTCGAGATCGTCGAGCGGCTTGCCTCGAAGGGCGGACGCGGGGGGGCGATGCGCAACGGCGCGTTCTTCGGCGTCGGCGACCCCAAGCAGTCCATCTACCGATTCCGCGGGGCGGAGGTCGAGGTCTTCGACGAGGCCCGCGACCGAGTCGGCCCGGACGGCAGGAAACCGCTGGTGGAGAGCTGGCGGCTGAGCGCGGGTCTGGCGGACCTCGTCAACGACCTCTTCTCACCGCTCATGGGCGAGGCGTACGAGCCGATCGAGGGGCTGCAACCCCCGGTGAACGACCCGCCCGCCGAGTGCCTCGTCATCACCAACCCCGAGGACGACGAGGGCTGGTTCCGCAGCGAGGAGGGGCACCTGGAGGAGGCCCGGGCCCTCGCCGCACGCATCCAGGCCGCCGTCTCCGACGGCGACGTGCAGGTCCGGGATTCCAACACGGAGACCGCACGACCGGCCCGGTGGGGCGACGTCGCCATTCTCTTTCGCCGCATGAGCTTCCTTCACCTGTACGAGGAGGCCCTGGAGCGGCAAGGCGTGCCCTACACGGTGGTCTCGGGCGGCGGGTTCTACAAGCAGCAGGAGGTCCTGGACGTCCTCGCCGCCCTACGGGTGATCGACGATCCCGACGACCACCTGAACCTCGCGGGCCTCTTGCGCTCGCCCTTCTTCGCCGTCAGCGACGAGGGACTCTGGCGCCTCGGCCGCGCGGGACCCGACCTCGCCCGCGCCCTGGAGCGGGCCGCCGAGATCAAGGGCCTCGAAGAGGAGGACCTCCGGGGCGCGGAGCGTGCCGCGGCGCGCCTGGCGGAGTGGTCGGCGCTCAAGGACCGCCTCTCCCTCGCGGACCTCGTGGACCGGGTCACGTTCGACTCCGGCTATGCGGCCGGCGCGGTGGGCCGTTTCGGCGGGGCCCGGGCCTACGCGAACCTGCGGCAGATGGTCGAGCTGGCGCGCCGCTTCGAGGGCGAGGGCCTCTATGCCCTCTGCGACTACATCCACTACGTTACGGATTTCCTCCGCAGCGAGATGCGCCAGGAGCAGGCCTCCGTCGAGGACCCCGGCGGCGACACCGTCCGCCTGATGACCATCCACAAGGCCAAGGGTCTGGAGTTCCCGATCGTCGTCGTGCCGGACCTGGCCCGGTCGCTCCAGCCGCCGCGCGACCCGGTGCTCCTGCATCCCATCACGGGCCTGGCCGTGCGGCTTCGCGACGAGGAGAGCGACGCGGCCCCGTCGTGCGCACTGGCGCTGGCGCGGGCGGCCGACGCCCGCGCCGCCCGGGCCGAGTCGCTGCGCCTCCTCTATGTCGCCACCACCCGCGCAAAAGATTATTTGATACTGGCCGGCGCCAGGATATACAATCGGTCTCGCGCAGCAACGTGGCTCGAGCAGGTGTTGGCGGCCTTTGGCGCGGGCCGAGACGAAGCCGACGCCGAGACGCCGACCGGGGGGAACGTCAAGATGGTCGCCTGCGGACCCGTCCAAGAGACCGTCCGCCGCGATGCGCGGCGGGTCGGCCCGCGCGGCATATTCGAGGGGGGTCGGGTCGTCTGGTCGGCGCTTCGGGCCCGGCGCGAGTCGGCCCCGGCCGGACGGATCGAGGAAACCCTCGCCCGTATCGCCCCGCTGCCTCGCCTCGCGTTCCCCCCCGCCCGGGTCACCGCCACCGACCTCAACACCTACGCGGCCTGCCCGCGCCGCTACCTCTGGACGCGGGTCCTCGGCGTCGATACGCCCGCCGAACCGCGGCCCGACCCCGCGACGGGCTTGACGCCCGCCGGGCGCGGGAAGCTCTTGCACCGGGCCCTCGAGCTGGCAGGCCCATCGGAGGAGGCGGTCGAGGCGGCCGTGACCGGCGCGCTTCGCGAAGCGCCGCCGGCGCCGCCGACGGTCGAAGACGCCCGTCGCCGCGCCGCCGAGGAGGCCCTGGCCGCCTTCCGCGCGAGCGACCTCGGCCGCCGCGTCGCGGCCGCCCGACGCACCGAGCGCGAGATGCCCGTCCTTCTGGCCCTCGACGCGACCCGCGTGGCGGGCACCGTGGACCTGGTGTTCGAGGACGCCGACGGACGGTGGGAGCTGGTCGACCACAAGAGCGGCCGGCCGAGCACGGAGGAGGACGCAGCCGAGGGGGCGGAGCGCTACCGCCTGCAACTGGGACTCTATGCCCTGGCGCTGGCGCGATGGCTCGGGCGGCCGCCGGCGGCGTGGTCCGTCTACTTCCTCGATTCGGCCGTCACGCACAGGCATAGCCTTGCCACCGAGGACCTGAAGGCGGTGGAATCCGAGGCGCGTGAGGCGCTCCGGGGCATGGCGGCCGGGCGGTTCGAGCCCGGCCCCCGTCAGGCCTGCGACCGGTGCCGGTTCCAGAAAGTCTGCGGTGACAAGATCCAGGAACCCTGATTCACCCGGCGAAGGGGGGAACACGATGACCTACGATTTCAGTGTCTTGAGGGGCCTGCGGAAGAAGCACGGGCTGACCATCAACGGTCTGAGCGAGAAGTGCGGCGTGAGCTACGTCGCCCTCTCGAAACTCGAGCGGAACCAGGGCAACCCGGAGCTGCGGACGCTCGACCGCATCGCCCGGGCCCTCGATCTGCCGACCCATCATCTGCTCGCCCTGGCCGAGGGCAAGCTGCCCATCCGCGCCAAGGAGCAGAAGCGCAAGGTCCTCGGCGAGGGCCAGTGCCAATGGATCGACCTCGACGGCACGCGCATCTGCCTGGTCACCGCACCGAAAGGGGCGCGCGGCAACGCCTCGGAGATGCACCGAAACGATTACGAGCACTGCTACGTTCTGGACGGGAAGCTCCGGGTGCAGGTGCGCGGCACGGACTACCAGGTGGGCTCGGGCGAGGGCCTCGTGTGGGACTGCTTCTTCGACCACGAGTACGAGGCGCTCCAGGACAGCCAGTTCGTCTGCGTCCTGTCGCCGAAGCGGCCGTAGACGGGCGGGTCAGTCCGGTCGGATGGTCGGCAGACGATACTTCTCCAGCTTCTTGCCGCCGAAAAGGCGGACGCATGCCGTGTCGCCGTCCTCGCCGGCCGGGAACGGCCCGCGCAGCGTCGAGCTCGCCAGGAGCCGCTCCTGGGCCCGGCGCCTCAGGTCGCTCTCGTCCAGGGGCACCCAGAGCGCCTCGGCTTCGGTCCGCCCCAGACGCACCAGCGCGTAGGCCAGCGGCCAGACCGACACGCTCGGCGCCGCCAAGTGCACGACGTGTCCCTCGACGCGGCCCTCGGCGAAGTGGTGGTGGCCCGTCACCACGAGCACCACGTTCGGGTGCCGCTGGAGCACCGCCCGGACAGCGTCCGCGTTGTCGACCATGAGGTTCCGCCACGCCTGGCCCTCGTCCAGCGGATGCAGCGGGACCAAGCCGTGATGGGCGGCCACGATCACCGCCTTCGCCGGATGGGCCGCGAGCATCCGGTCGAGCCACGCCAGTTGCCGCACGCCGACGTGCCCCGCCGCCCGACCCGGCACCGCCGTATCCAGCCCCACGAGCAGCAGCCCCGGGCGCACCTCGGCGGCCCAATACTCCCGCGCCCCCTGGAAGCCGTGACCCTGGAAGGCCCAGATGATGGTGCTGCGGCTCACGGTCTCGCCCTTGCCGGGCGCGACGGGGCCGTCGTGGTCGCCGAGGACGACATAGTACGGAACGGCAAGGTCGTCGAGACGAGCCTTGAGGCGATCGAGGCTCAAGGGGTCGGAGCGGGCCAACAGGTCGCCGGCCAGGAGGACGAAGTCCGGCTCGTCGACCGTGTTGATGCGGGTGACCGCCCGGGAAAGGAGGACGTCGGCGTCCTCGGCGAGGGCGGCCTCGACGCTGGCCCCGCCGGTGGCGTCATAGTAGACGCCCGCAAGCGTGGCGAAGGTGACCCGTTCGGCGGGGACGTGCGGCGTGCATCCGGCGGCCCCCGCGACGATCAGCACGAGACCCACCCACGCCTGCCGCATCCACTCGACCTCCCGACGAAAAGGGCCGCGGCATTATATCGCGGCCGGGCGACCCGTCGACCCCCTTCCTCCGCTCAGCAGTCGCCACGATGGCACGGACAGGCAACCGTCCCGTGTCACCACCCAGGGGAAGTGGGATCATTCAGAACCGTGCGGCGAGATCCTCGCGCAGACGGACCACGCGATCCCGCACGTCGCCGCGCGCCAGGCCCTCGGCCACGTCGGCCGGGATCTCCTGCGTCCCCGCGAGTACCTCGAACGTGCGTGTCAGGTACCCGAACTCGGGGGCGAGGGCGGGGCCGGCCTTGCTGCCGACATCGGCCAGGCGCTCCGGCAGGCCGAGCTGACGCGCCTCGGCCCGCGCCCGGGATAGGGCGTCGGGCCGGGCCTCCGGGTCGACGTAGACGAGCCGCACGAGGACACGGTCGGCGTCGGCCAGGACGGGAGCCGTCTGGCGGGCCCAGTCCTCCCGCGACAGTCGATCCAGCCCCGCGAACACCGCCGCCACCAATACCGCCGCCAGCACCACGGCCGCCGCGGCGCGGGCCACGGCCACGCGCCCGCCGAAGAGGCGGCGGCGGCCGGCGGCGACCCGCGCGCTGAAGAACGCCCCGCGGGCTTTCAGGTCCGAGGTGACGGCCCGGGCGATGTCGGGCGTCGTAGCGGCCCCGACGGCGACGGCCCGGACAGCCGTGTCGACGGTCTCCATCTCCAGGAGGGCCTCGGCGCAGCGGGGGCAGGCTTCGACGTGGCGGCGGGCCCGCCGCGCCGCCACGGGCGCGAGCTCGCCGTCGTGGTACTGGCTGAGGATTCGTCTGGCCATGCAGCGTCCCATTGCCCTACCCCGCGCAAGCCCCGTCCGGGTGCCCTGCTCAGTTGCTCTGCCGCCGGGCGGTCCGGTACATCTCGGCCAAGTAGTCGGCGGCGTTGAGGCGTTTCAGCGTCTCGTGCACTTCCTGCCGGGCGCGGAAGAGCCGGCTCCGAACGGCGCCGGCGGATAGGCCCAGGACTTCACCGAGCTCCTCGTAGTCGAGGCCCTCGACGGTCCGCAGCATGAGCACGCTCCGAAGCTTCGGGGGCAGACGGTCAATGGCCGTCCGCACCGCGTCCATCGCCTCCTGCGTCTCCATCCGCGCCGACGGACGCACCGCGTGCCGCGCCACCGGATGCTCCCGGAAGGCCTGGAGCTTCCGCTGGCGAGCGTCGGTCTTGCGCCAATGGTCGATGACGGCGTTGACGGCAACGCGGCGGATCCAGGCGGGGAGCGTCTCGGCGGAGTCGAACTCGCCGAGGTGGCGCCAGAGCCGGATGAAGACGTCCTGGGCGAGGTCCTCGGCCACCGAGGGCCGCCGGACCATGCGCAGGACAAAGAGGTACGTGCTCCGCTCGAACCGGTGGACGAGCTCCGTGAACGCGTCGGCGTCGCCGCTTCGGGCAACCTCAAGAAGCCCGGCCAGGTCGGCGCGCTTGCGTGCCATCGCCTCGCTCAAGGAGCCGAGCGCCTCAGCGTCCAACCGCGCGGCCGCCGCCACTGCATGCATGGGCCGATCTCCGCCTTCCATGCCTCTGTCCACCATACTGGACGGCCCTCACACCCCTCCGTTTCGTGGAAAACTCCACCTTCCTATTCCATTATACGAACGGAACAGGCCGTCGGCGAAAGGTTCCGCCGTATCGGAAGCGAAAGCCGGGAGGGGACCGGAGAGATCGCCATGTAAGGCTTGCCCCGACGCCCGGAACCGGCTATCGTGCGCATATGCGAACGAAGGGCGCGGAGTCGCACGCGATGGCGTCGATTCCGGGCAATGGAGGGGAGGCACGGGCAATGAAGGGAGCCGCCGAGGGGATTCCGAAGCGTCTCAGGGCCCTTCGCGAGCGGGTCTTCGGGCCGCGCGGACGGGCGGCGATGGCCCGGGCGCTGGACCTCCGTCCTTCCACGTACAACTACTACGAGACGAACCGCCTCGCGCCCGCGGACGTCCTGGCCCGGGCGGCCGAGGCGACCGGCCATGCTCGTCCAGCTCCGCGAGCCGACGGCCGAGGGGGTGGCCGAGTTCGTGGACTTGCCGTGGCTGGAGCGGGCCGAGCCGGACCTTTTCGGCCTGCGCGTCGACGGCGACAGCATGGTCCCCCGCATCCGCGACGGCGACGTCGTCGTCTGCGACCGGCGCCTCGGGCCGGAGCCGGGGCAGACGGCGATCGTCCGACTGCGCGGGCGGATCGGCGTCACGGTGAAGCTCTGGCGGCCGGAGGGAGAGACGGTCCATCTGGTGCCCATCCACGAGGCGCACGAGGTAGGTCGCTTCCTCCGGTCGGCCGTCCTCTGGGCCTGCCGGGTGCTCTGGGTCATCCGGCCCTGAGGCCAGGGCCCACGCGAGCACGAACACCCCCGCCGCCAGGCCCACAACGACTACGGCCGCCCCGAGCGCCCCGGCCTTCAGGAGGCGGACCCGCCGCTCGAAACGGACGCCCTTGGCCGGGTCGGCCAGGACCCGTTCCAGGAAGCGGCAGCGGCGCGCCACGCTGAAGTGCCGCCACCCACGGCTCGTCTCGGCAGAGCCGTTTAAGCGCGAGATGCGGCGAAGGGCGGAGGTGAAGACACCGACGCGGTGCTCGCAAAGGCCCCGGGGAGCGTCGGGTTCGAGCGATCCGCGCGAGGCCCGCGCCCCCGTGTCGGGCGGCGAGCAGCCGACCGGGCAGCTCGTGGCCCGGACGGCGTAGAGGTCGCACTCCAGCTCGCATCGCCGGGAGATGAAGCCGAAGACGAGCCACCAGTAGCCGAGGACCGAAGCGGCCAACAGGCCGATCAGGGCCTCCTGCGTCAGGACGTAGCCGAAGGCATGGGCCGCCAGCGTGACCCCTTCGAGGATCAGCGTCGCCACCCCCACGCCGCCGAGCGCCAGCACCATGTACATAGCGACGTGGTGATACTTAGCGTGGGCGACCTCGTGGGCGAAGACGGCCTCGATCTCCTCGTTCGGCTGGCTGAGCATCAGGGCGTCGGTGATCATGATGTAGCGAAGCGGGCCCACGAGCCCGACCATGCATCCGTTGGCGATGGTCACGTTCGTCCGCCAGACAAGGATGTCGCCGACACGGACGCGGCTGCGGTCGGACAGGGCCTCCAGGCGCGCACGCAGGTCGCCGCCCGGCATGACCTCCGTGCTCCAGCAGACCCGGAGCCACACCCCGGCCAGCAAGGCCGCCGCCACCACCATCGCGAGCACCAGACCCACCGCCGCCGGCCCGCCGTGCGGCCATCCCCAGATCGCCGCCGCCGCGTCCTGCACCGACAGGAACACAAAGAGCGGCACGAGGATCACGAGGACGTACTGGCGGAGGCGGAAAACGACATAGCGCGCGAGGGTCCACTGGGCCGAGCGGACGAGGACTCCGAGCCGCTCGAACATCACCTCGCGTAGCCGCCGGTCCGCCCGGTGGAGCGCGACCCACGAGAGGAGCCAGAGCCCCGGGAGCGGCAGGAGCGTGACGCCGAACCGGACCGAGTCCCACGCCAGGGGCGCCCACGCCCCCGCCAGGGCCGGCCACCCGAGCCCGAAGAGCATCCCCGCCCAGACCGCCACGACGAGCAGACGGTAGAGCTTGCCCAGCAGGCCCGCCCGGCGCAGGAACCGTTGCTCCTCCAGGTGCACCCGGTCCCGGTGCCGCGCGATCCACGACCCAAGCGCCAGCCCCGCCACCAGCACCACGACCGCCAGCGCCGCCATGGCGGTGAGCACCGGCCCGCCCGCGGGCGCGGGGGCCCCGCGGGCGAGGTCCATCGCCACGAGCGTCATCATCAGGCTCAGAAGGACGTAGCCGTACATGGTCCGGTCACCGTACCACGCCGGGCTTGGCCCGGCATCGTCCTGCGCATTTCCCCGCCGCCGCGTCCGAACGGGGGCGCCGCTTTTGCGGCGGGCCGGAAGACCCGCCGCGCCCCTTTGTGCTCGGGGGCCCTCGAACGTCTCTGGCGCGAAAGCGCCCCGCAAGCGGGGCGGTAAAACGGGGGGCCGGGGGCCCTATCGCTCTTTCTTCTTCCCCGGCGGATGATGGAGAATCCGAGGTTTGTACGCGTAATAATCGAACTCCGGGCTCTGGATCGGGCCATGGCAGGACATGCACAGACGCGAGGAGATGTCCAGCCGGGCGTTGACCTTCAGGCCCCGCTCCACGTGGTCGCTCGTCGTGTTGTGGCAGCCCTGGCAGGTCACGCGCCCGAGGCCGGGCGTCTTCTTCATCGAAACGAACCCACCCTCCCGGCCGAAGCCCATCGTGTGGCACAGGACGCACTCCGGATCGTCGGTGCGGCCGGCCTTCTTGATCACGTCCCAACTGTGGGCATGGGTCGTCGTCTTCCACTGGGCGTACTCGGCTTTGTGGCAGGGCTGGCAGGCCTCGGCAGGCTCGAAGACGGTGGGGACGGGGGTGTCCCAGGTGGGCGGCTTCTTCTCCTTGGCCTCCTCGACGTACTCCCAGTAAAGGTCCTCGACCCATCGGGACCCGGGCACCCGGGCCGAGAGGAACGTAACGTTGTAGACCGGGGACTCGACCTGCGGCGGCGGCGCGAGGACCACCGCCCCCAGGAAGTTCCCCAGCTCGTTCGCCATGACGAGCCACGTCCCGCCCACGCGTTGCGGGGTCTTGAGGAGCTTCTGCTCGTGCCCGACCAGCACCAGATCGATCCCCTCGACCTCCTCCGCCAGCCGCCGCGTGTCGGCCATCGGCTGGTGCGAGACCGCGACGATGACGTCGCACGCGGCCAGGGCCTCGACCTGGCGACGGGCGGCGACGACGGGGTCCTCGATCGCCAGACCTTCGCGCCATTCGAGCCGCGGAAACCCGTAGACCCAATCCGCGATCACCGCGAAGACGCCCACCTGGATCCCCTTCACCTCGCGCACCACGTGGGGCGCGGCGACGCGGGCGCCGGAGGCGTCGCGGACGTTGGCGCAGACGAACGGCAGGTCGTATGCGTCGCGAAGCTCGCGGAGCCGTTCGAGGCCCAGCAGGAACTCACCCACCCCGAGGGCCAGCACGTCGTACTCGGCCTCCGCAGCCGCCCGGGCCAGGTACTTGACCTTCACGGCGTTGGCCCGCTCGGGAAAGAGGTTGCCCGTATCCACGAGCAGGACGTTCGGGCGGGAGCGTCGATACTGCTCGATGAGCCCCTGCCGCTTGGCGAATCCGCCGGAGGGGTTCCCCGGGCACCCGCAGGCGGCAATGACGCCGTCGTTGTTGCCGGAGAACAGAAGGACGGGCGCGTCGCCCGCCGTGGGCTCGCAGCCCGGGACCAAGGCCAGGGCGACGAGCGCCGCAACGCAGACCGATGCCGGGGGTGTCCTACTCACCTTCGCTCACCAGGGGCGGGAGGCTCACGTGGACCACCCCCTTCATAAACTCCCTCGACCGCAGCTCCTCCATGATCTCGGCGGTCGGGACCTGGTCCAGCGTCAGGACGATGCAGGCCTCCTCGGTCTGATCGATCTTGCGGCCGAAGCCCATGCTGGCGATGTTGATGCGGTGCGAGCCGAAGATCGTGCCGACCTCGCCGATGATGCCCGGGCGGTCCTGGTTAAAGGTGATGACCATGTCGCCCTCGGGCTTGACCTCCATGTAGAAGTCGTCGATGGCCGTGATCCGCGGGTACGTGCGGTGGAAGACCGTACCGTAGATCGTGTGGCGGGCCCGGTCGGTCTCGACGGCCAGGCGGATGCTCGAGGCGTAGCCGCGCGCATCGGCACTGGTCTGCTCGACCACCTCCACCCCGCATTCCTGGGCCACGACCAGGGCGTTGATCATGTTCAGGGGCACGCTGACGACGTTCTGCAGCAGGCCCATGATCGTGCTGACGGTGACCATCTTGTAGGATTCGTTGGCCAGCTCGCCGGCGTAGGTGACGGTGATCTTCTTGAGTCGCCCCTGCCCCAGAGCCGCGGTCACCGCGGCCATGCGGTGGCCCAGCTCGGCGTAGGGCTTGAGCTCGCCGGCCTTCTCGAAGTCGAAGGCGGGGACGTTCAGGCAGTTGCGCATGTCCCGCCCCTTGAGGTAATCGACGAGGGCGTGGCAGGCGTCGACGGCGACGTTCTCCTGCGCCTCGCGGCTCGAAGCGCCGAGGTGCGGCAGACAGACGACCTTCGGGTGCTCGACAAGGGCCCGATTCTCGGGCGGCTCGGAGGTGTAGACATCGAGGCCGGCCCCGGCGATGTGGCCGGATTCGAGGGCTTGGGCCAGGGCCGCCTCGTCCACGATGCCGCCCCGGGCACAGTTCAGAACCACCGACCCCTTCTTCATCTTCCCGAGGGCCTCGGCCCCGATCAGGCCGCGCGTCTGGTCCGTCAACGTCGTGTGGACCGTCAGGACGTCCGCCTCCTTGAGCAGGTCGTCGAGGTTGTCGACGAGGCGGATCTGCTTCGCGAGGTCCGTGCCCCCCGCGACGAACGGGTCGTAGCCGACGACCTTCATGTCCAACGCGAGGCAGCGGCGGGCAACGGCCGATCCGATCCGACCGAGGCCGACGATGCCGATGGTCTTGCCGGCCACCTGGCGACCCATGTAGGCCTTGCGGTCCCACTTGCCGCCCTTCAGGCTCTCGCACGCGGGAACGATGTTGCGGAAGACGGCGAGCATCAGGGCGATCGTCAGCTCGGCCGTCGAGATGGTGTTGCCGTCCGGGGCGTTCATCACGACGATGCCGTGCTTGGTGGCGGTGGGGATGTCGACGTTATCGACGCCGACGCCGGCCCGGGCGATGGCCTTCAGGTTGCCCGGCTTGACCAGGGCGTCGGCCGTCAGCTTCGTGCCGGAGCGGATGACGATACCGTCGTACGCGCCGATCTCGGCCTTGAGCTCGTCGGGCTTCAGGTCGGTCCGAACGTCGACCTCGAAGCCGGGCTCGCCCTTGAGGATTTCGATGCCGTCGTCGGCCAGCTTGTCGGAAACCAGAATCTTCATGCGTGTCCCTCTCGCGAGATTGTACGGTCAGCCCCGGGCCAGCGTCTTCTGGGCCGCGGCGACGCCGGCGCCGTAGTCGACCTTGTGGCCGAGCTTGCCGAGGGCCATCTCCAGGGCCGCAACGGCGGCGAGCGTGTCGAAGGCGTCGAGGTAGCCCATGTGGGAGAACCGGACGATCTTGCCCTTGAGCTGGGCCTGGCCGCCCGCCGCCCGCGCGCCGAAGTCATTCGCGAGGACCTTCGGCAGGGCCTCGCCGTCGACGTCCTCCGGCACGCACAGGGCCGTGACGCTGTCGGAGGGGCTTTTCGAGAACAGGGCCAGGCCCAGGGCTTCGGCGGCGGCGCGCATCGCCTCGGCCCGGCGGCGCGTCTCGGCCCAGACGGTCTCGATGCCCATCTCGCGGATCATGCCCGTCGAGACCAGCGCCGCCCGCACCATCGAGTTCGCGGGGGTCCAGGGGTTGTCCCACTTCGCGAGGCTCTTCTTGAAGGCCCGGAGGTTGTTGTAGTACATGCCGGGGTCGGTGGCCTCGATCTTCGTCCAGGCCTTCTCGGAGCAGGCGACGAACCCCAGGCCCGCCGGCATCATCAGGGCCTTCTGGCTCCCGATGACGGTGACGTCCACGCCCCAGTCGTCCATGTGGTACGGCAGGGCGCCGACGCCCGTGATCCCGTCGACGACAAGGCACGCGTCGGTCTTGGCGACGACTTCGGCGATGGCCTTGACGTCGCAGGCGGTGGCGGTGGACGTCTCGCAGTGCTGGAGGTAGACGGCGACGGCGGAGGGGTTGGCCCCGAGGGCCTCCTCGATCGAGTCGGCCGTGACGGCGGCACCCCACTCGACGTCAAGGTTGACCACCTCGGCGCCGAAGGCCTGGCCGATCTCGCTCCATCGCTCGCCGAACTTCCCGCCGCGGACGGCAATCATCGTCTCGCCGCGCCCCACGAGGTTGGCAACGGCGGCCTCCATGGCGGCCGAGCCGCTGCCGGTCATGGTGTAGACCTCGGCGGAGGTCTTGAGGATGGCCTGCATGTCCCGGGTGAGCTGCTCGAGCATGGCCCGGTACTCGGCCGTCCGATGGTGGAACATCGGCTTGGCGAGCGCGAGGAGCGTCTCCTCGGGGACGGGGGTGGGGCCGGGGGCAAACAGGCGCGTCTTGAACATAGGGCATCGTCCTTTCCGTGGGGTCCGGCGAGGGCCGGCGCCCGCCTGATGCGGTTCACGCTTCCGGGGGTGCGATTATACTTGGCGGCGCGGCGGATGCAACGCGGATTTCGCGCCTCGCCCGCGGTCGCCCGAGGCGCCCCTTTTTCTGCTGACGCCGGCGCCCGGGCGGCGGTAGGATGGGGCTGGACGGTCCGACCCCCGAGGAGGAGACCCCATGACCGACGCCCTCACGTGGCTCATCCTGGAGGACCCACGGCCCCTGTGGGTGACCCTGGGCCTCGCGGAGATCGTCCTGCTGGTGGCGTGGCAGAGGCGGCGGTCGCGGGGGCTGCTGGTCGCGGCCGTGGCCGTGCCGCTGGCGGGCCTGGCACTCGGGGCGGCCGACGCCCTCGTCGAGACCGACGGCGAGGCCCTCCGCCGCAGCGTCCGCATCCTCAAGGACGCCGCCGAGCGGGGCCAGGTGGTCCGCTTCGCCGAGCGGATCAGCGACCGCTACAGGGCCGGCAAGTTCGGCAAGGACGACCTCATGCTCCTCGCCGACGCCGGCCTGCCCCGGGTCACCCTCGCCTTCCCCACGCCCGGCACGATCCGCATGGAGGACGGTGCGGCGACGGTGCGGCAAGGCGCCCTGGTGCGGTCGAAGCCGGGGGCGGAGTTCCAGATTCCCCGCATCTACCAGAACGTGACGTGGGAGGGACGCTTCGAGCCCGACCCGGACGGCCAGTGGCGGCTCGTCTCGCTGATGGTCGTCCGGCCCAACCGGTTCCATCCGGAGCAATTCGTGCCGCTCGTGCGGCGGGCCCGGCCCTAGAGACGGCTAGAGATGCAGGCCCCACCCCTCGACCTCGTCGAGCCGGGCGTGGTCGGTCAGGTCGAACCGAAGGGGCGTCACCGTGACGTACCGTCCGGCGAGGGCCGCGACGTCCGAGCGGTCCCCCTCCTCCGGCGGCCGGTCCCCGTACATCCAGTAGTAGGTCCGCCCCTGCGGGTCCTGACGCCGGTCCCACCGGTCGTTCCAGCTCCGGATGCTCTGCGGCACGACGCGCAGACCCGCGGGCGGCCCGGCCACGAGGTTCGGGAGGTTGATGTTGACCATCGTGCCGGCCGGCGGCCGCTGCGCCGCGATCTGCTCGACCAGACCCCGCGCGACCTCGGCCGCGCGCTCGAAGTCCACCTCGTCGGCGCTCTCGAGGCTCACGGCGACCGAGGGCACGCCGTAGAAGGCCGCCTCGATCGCCGCCGCCACCGTCCCGGAATAGAGGACGTTGATCCCGGCGTTCTCCCCGAGGTTGATGCCGCTGACGACGAGGTCCGGCCGTTCCGACAAGAGCTCCAACAGGGCGAGCTTGACGCAGTCGGCGGGGCTGCCCTCGATGCCGTAGCCCTTGACGCCGTCGCCGAGGTCCATCCGGTGGCAGACGACCGGCTCGTTCAGGCTGATGGCGTGGCCGCATGCCGACTGGGCCGTCATGGGGGCCGCGACGGTCACCTCGCCCACGGCCGCCAGCGACCGGCGCATGGCCAGCAGGCCGGGGGCCATGATGCCGTCGTCGTTCGTCGAAAGGATGCGCATGGGTCCTCGCTTGAACTTGGGCGGCCCGTGCCGCCGGCCCGTTATCGTAATGTCGCACCGACCCCATGCCAACCGTTTTCAGGGCGCCTGTCGCGACTCAGTAGAAATGTCCGCTTCCTAAGGGCAAGGGGAAGCGGTGGACTCAGGCTTCGGCTCTTGGCGTCGCCGTCCGCGGCGCCTTCGCCGTGGGTCAAAGACCCCCCGCGTCAAACCAATGGGGCGACCATACAGGTGCCCGCCCTGCCGCAACGATATCCCACGGAACCTCGCCGCGGCCTCGGCGTTCAAGAGGCGACCGGGCGACGGGCCCGGCGCCGAGATGCAGCACGTGCGGAAGATGCGCTGATGAGCGAGACGCCGAGGATGAAGAAGGAAGGCCTGGCGGTGCTGGTCATCGCGGCCCTCGCGGGGGCCGTCGCCATGGCCGCCTACGTCGGCGACGCGCGGCCGGGGTGCGGGGCGGCGGTGGCCGTGTGGATGAAGCGGGGCGACCTGCCCATGCCGCCCCTGGCGGCCGGGCCGAGGGACCTGATGCTCCGGGGAAGCTGGTTCACGTCGACCGAGACGCCGCCCGACCTCGACGGGTGCGAACGGATCGAGCTCTGGCGCGAGGGGGCCGAGAGCCGCCTCGTCGCCCGCTACGACGTGGGCTGGTACGGCGACCCGACCCGCTACCGCCTCGTCGCCGCCGTCGACGCCGCCCGCAACCGTCCCCTGAACGTCGATTGGACGCCGGAGCTGACGGCCGGGGACCTGCCGGGGACGCACCGGGGACGGTACAAGTACAATCCCTTGGACTGACGGCCGAGCCGTCGCCGTTGCCTGATGCCCCATGCCTGCCGTTCAATGATCCCCGGGGACATATGGCTCAACGTGCACCGTCACGTGGGTCACGCCGGGGACCTCGCGGCGGATGCGCGCGGTGACGGCGGTCGCGATGTCGTGGGCCTCGCCGACGGGCATCTCGGCGTCCACCTCTACGTGCAGCTCGGCGTGGATCTCGAGGCCCGAGCGGCGGGTCATCACCTTCTCCAGGTCCTCGACGCCCTCGACCTCCACGGCCGCGCGACGGATGGCGGCGGCGGTCTCCTCGTCGGCGGCCTCGTCCATCAGGGCCGACCCGGCCCGCAGGAACGTCTTGACGCCCATCGCCGCCAGGAGGCCGACGATCGCCAGCGCGGCAATCGGGTCGAGAATCCTCCACTCGTGCCCCAGCACGATGGCCGCCGCGATCCCCGCCAGGGCGGCCAGCGACGAGAACGCGTCGCTCCGATGGTGCCACGCATCGGCGATCAGGCTCTCGCTCCCCACACGCCGCCCCAGCCGGATCTTGTACTGGAAAAGGCCCTCCTTGACGACGACGCTCGCAATCACGAACCAGAGGGTGAACGGCTTCGGGAACACGGCCTCCGGCGGGTCGAGAATCTTCGTGACCGCCTGATACCCGAGCCCCATGGCGATGAAGATCAGCAGGATCGCCACGGTTCGGGCGGCGACGAACTCGGCCTTGCCGTGGCCGAAGGGGTGCTCCTTGTCGGCGGGGCGGCCGGCGGACTTCAGGCCCCAGAGGACGATGACACTCGAAACCGAGTCCGAGAGGCTGTGCAGGGCGTCGGCGACGAGGGCCGTGCTCGTCCCCAGGACGCCGCCCGCGAGCTTCGCCACCCCGAGCACCAGGTTCCCGACGATGCCGACCCAGGCTCCCCGCGCCGCGCGGCGATACTGGACCCGCGTCCCGGCGGCCCCATCAACGCGGGCGACGTCCGGTTCGGGCATGGGGTCGAGGGCGGGCATGGAGGCATGGTAGCGTGATCAGGCGCCCCCGGCAAGGACCGTGGCGATCCCCCGCTCAAGGCGCGCGACGAACGCCCCGTCATGGTCGTGCGTCGGCAGGATCGCCTCGCGACGGACCTCGCGCCAACCGTCCGCGCGGGCGAGGAACCGGTCGATGACGCCCCCGTTCTCCTCCGGCTCCAGCGAGCAGGTCGAGTAGACGAGCCGCCCGCCGGGTCGCACGAGGTCCGCCGCCCGCGCCAGGAGCTCCGACTGGATGGCGGCGAGCTCCACGACGTCCTTCGGCCGCAGCCGCCACCGCGCCTCGACCCGCCGCGCCAGGACCCCCGTGTTCGAGCACGGGGCGTCGACGAGGGCGGCGTCGAATCCGCCTTCGGGAACGAGGGCCGCAAGGTCCGCTGCCGGACAGCACCTCACGCTCGCGAAGCCTCGGGCGACAGCCACGTCCCGCACCGGGGCCAGCTTCCCCTCGTCGCGGTCGCAGGCGAGGACCGTCCCTTCATCGCCCATCGCCTCGACGATCTGCGTCGTCTTCGTGCCGGGCGCGGCGCAGAGGTCCAACACCCGCTCCCCCGGCCGCGCTTCCAGCAGCCGCACGGCCTCCATCGCGGACCGGTCCTGCACCGTGACGACCCCCTCATCGAGCAGGGCCGCCAACTCCGCCGGCGCAAGCGGCGAGACGTCGACCGCGTCGCCTTCCGGATCGAGGCCCGCCTCTTCCAGCCGCGCCCGCGCCTCTTGCTTCATCGGGTTGACGCGGGCAATCGTCCGCGGCCGCCGGTTCGATGCCGCGCAGATCGACTCGGTCCGCTTCCCATAGGTCGTAAGCCACCGCTGGACGAGCCAGTCGGGCAGCGAGTAGGCCTCGCCGAGGAACGCGTCCCGGTCCGTCCTCGGGTCGGGGAGGACGGGCTCGGCCAGCCGCACCACGCCCCTTTCCGGATGCGGGAGGGCCTCGCGCCCGGGCACGCCCTCGGGCTCATGCCCCCGGACGAGTCGCCCGATGCCGCGCAGCACCCCGTTGATAAACCCGGCCGTCTTGCGTGCGGCACCGGCGCTGCGGGCCGTGGCGCGGGCCGCCTCGACGGCCTCGTTGACTGCGGCATAGTCGGGCACACGGTCGAGGAAGAGAAGCTGGAAGGCCGCAAGCTCGAGGATCGCCAGGAGCGCCGGCTGGATCGACGACGCCCGCCGCCCCTTGCCGCGCACGTGGCTGACGACGAGCCGCAGCGTCCGTCGATGGCGCATCGTCCCGGCGGCGAGCTGGGTCGCGAGGGCCCGGTCGCGGGGCGCGAGGTCGGTCTCGGCGAAGACGGCGTGGAGGGCGTCCTGGAGGAACAGGTCGGGGGCCTCGGCGCGGCGGAGGGCTTCGAGGGCGGCGGCCCGGGCGGTGACAGGGGACCCTAGCGGAGGAACCACCGCACGGCCTCCTCCACCCGGCGAATGTCGACCGTCGTGTCCTTGCAGGGCCCGACGGGCCACGCGATCTCGGCAGCCAGCACGGCTTTCGGCAGCGACGCGAAGATGCCCCCTTTCAGTTCCTTCTCGCACGCCACCGCCACGATCGCCTTGATCTCCGGGTCGCGGGCCCGCTCGACCGCGTGCCGCCCGCCCGTGGCCATGAAGACCCGCACCCCGTACTCGTCGCGAAGCCGGAGGAAGTCGGCCACGGCGCACCGGCCGCACCGCTTACAGTTCTCGAGATCGTCGCCGACGTTGCACTCGCACGCCGACCGCTGAAGGCACCGCGAGAAGAGCACCAACAGCTCCTCGGGCCGGCACCGGGTGCGTCGGAGCTTGACGGCCACGTTATTGAGGCGAACGACGGTGCGATCGATCACGCCAAGGCGCCCTTCGCGCTCGAAAGGAACCGGATGCCCGCCCGGACCGGGTATCCGTGGAGGAAGTCGGCGGCGGTCATGGTGCGTTTGCCGGCGGGGGTGACCTCGAGGAGCCGGACGCTCCCGCGGGCCGCGGCAACGTCGAGGCCGGCCTCGGAGGCGGCGACCATCTCGCCGGGCTTGCCGCCTTGGGGGGTTTCCTCCGGGAGGGTCGTCCGGTTGACGACGATCCGCAGTGGCGACTTGTCGCGCTTCCCCGGCAGGTAGGTGAACGCCCCCGGCCAGGGCGTGACGCCGCGGATGTGGTTGTGGACGTCCGGGGCGGGCCGGTCCCAGTCAATGGCCCCGTCGCGCTTCTTCAAGCGCGGGGCGAAGGTCGCCTGGGTCTCGTTCTGGCGGCGCGGCTCGACCTCCTCGAGCACCAGCTCCCGCACGACCTCCGTCACGAGCCGCGACCCGAGCCGCGCGAGACGCTCGTGCAGCTCGCCCGCGGTCTCGTCGGGATCAACGGGGGTGGCCCGCTGGCCGAGGATGTCGCCGGCGTCGATCTGGTCGGTCATGCGGATGACGGAGAGGCCCGTCTCGGTTTCGCCGCGGATGAGGGCCCAGTTCACGGGCGCCGCCCCGCGGTACTTCGGCAGGAGCGACCCATGGAGATTGACGGCCCCGTACCTCGGCAGGGCCAGCAGAAGCGGGCCGATCTTGCGGCCGAAGGCGATCACCAGGAGGAGGTCCGGCCGCGCGTCCCGGATGCGGCGGACGACGGACGGGGCGTTGACGGTGTCGGTCTCGAGGACCTCCAGCCCCTCGTCCCGCGCGAATCGCTTGACGGGCCCGGGGCGGACCACCTGGCCGCGCCCGGCGGGGCGGTCGGGGGCCGTGACGACGAGGGCGACCTCCTGTCCGCCGTCCCGCAAGGCGCACAGGCTGGGTAATCCGAAGGTTCCGGACCCGGCGAAGACGATGCGCATGGACCGCTCCAGGGCGTCCTCGGTCGGGCGCTCGGGCCGGGGCGCGCCGCGCGCTGCCGCCCGGCCAGGGACGCCGCCAAGTGTCACTCCCCCCCCCCGCCGACCGAGGCCGGGGCGTGGGGGCGGGACTGCGCGTAGCGGCGCTCCAGCTCACGCAAGCGCCGGCGATGGCTCATCCGCTGGACCGCGCTCATGCGGTCCACGAGGAGACGCCCGTCGAGGTGGTCGATCTCGTGCTGCACGGCACGGGCCGGCAGCCCCTCGGCCTCCCGGACCCGCGTCTTGCCCTCCAGGTCCTCGTACTCGGCCGACACCCGGGCGTAACGACGGATTTTGACGTAGATGCCCGGGAAGCTCAGGCACCCCTCGTCGCCGGTCTCCCAGCCGTCGCGCTGCGTGAGGCGCGGATTGACGAGGACGGTCTCGTGGCCCGGTTCGCCGTCGGGCGAGATGATGACGAGTCGGCGGCGGTCGCCGACCTGCGGGGCCGCCAGCCCGAGCCCCCGGTTCGCGTGCATCGTCTCAACCATCGCGCGGGCGAAGGCGCGCAGATCGTCGTCGAAGTCGGTCACGGGGTCGGCCGCGACGCGCAGCACGGGGTCGGGATAGATTCGAATCTCCACCGCACGGCTCCTCGTGTGGGTCCTTTGCTTGGCCCATTATAGGCCCGCCGAGTGCCTTCCACAAGGCCGCAGTCCTGCTTTTGGGGTTGACAGACCCCCGCGCGGGAGTAGACTGAACCCCTTGGTTCCGGGGCGCGGTTCGTCCCGGGGCCGCCATGTGCATCCCAGGGAGGCGCAAGCGGTGCCGGACCCCGAGAAGCAGAACCAGGAACCGACCCCCGAGACCGAGGGCGAGACGGAGGGCGAAGGCGAGACGAGCGTCGAGGAGCTCTCGCCGGAAATCCGCCAGATGGCCGACGGGTGGTTCGACCGGGCCGAGCAGGCGGCGGTCCGCGACAACTTCGACTATGCCATCCGGTGCTACCTCGAAGGGCTCCGCCTCAATCCCCTCGACATCGACCGGGGGCACCAGGGCCTGAAGGAGACGGCCCTGAAGCGCCAGGGCCAGGGCAAAGGCGCCGGACTCGGGGCCCTCCTCGGTCAGACCAAGGCCGCCTTCTCCCAGATGCTCGGCCGAAACAAGGACGCCATGCTGAACCTCGAGGCGGCCCTGGCGAAGGCCCCTCAGAACGTCATGCTCCTGTCGCAACTGATGCAGACGGCCCGGCGGCAGGAGTACACGGACTTGGCCATCTGGTTCGGCGAATGGGCCGCCGAGGAGTCGATGCGCAGCGCCAAGAAGCCCCAGAAGCAAATCTTCACGACCCTCGCCGACCTCTACGAGGGCCGCGAACGCTTCGCCGACGCCATCACCGCCCTGAACCAGGCCATCAAGATCGACCCCGCGGACCGCGAGATCGACCGCCGCATCCGAAACCTCTCCGCCGCCGCCTCCATCCAGCAGGGCAAGCTGGAGAGCGTCTCGGACTTCCGCGACATGATCCGCGACCGGCGCACCGCCGCCGCCTCCGCCACCCAACAGGTCGTCCGCACGGCCGACCAGCTTGAAAGCCAGTACGCCGAGCTCAAGGCCGCCCTCGACGCCGACCCCGAGAACCCCGTCAAGATGCAGGCCCTCGCCGAGTGCGCTTGGCGCAAGGGCGACACGGACGAGGCCACGGGCCTCCTGAAGCAGGCCCTCGCCACCAGCGGCGAGTACCGCTACAAGGCCCGCATGGACGACATCCGCATGGCCGACTACCGGGCCCGCCTCCGCGAGGTCGGCGAGGCCCTCGAGGCCGAGCCCGACCGCGCCGACCTCCAGGTCCGCCAGAAGGAAATCCTCGAGCAGCGCAACAAGGCCGAGCTGGCCATCTACGAGGAACGCCACAAGCAGTACCCGACGGACCTGGCGATCCGCTTCGAGCTGGGGCTCCGCCAGTACCGCGCCGGCCGGCACGACCCGGCCATCGTCTCCTTGCAGCAGGCCACCCGCGACCCGAAGCGACGCATCGAGGCCTTCAACATGCTCGGCAAGTGCTTCTACGCCAAGAAGCTCTACGAGGAGGCCCAGGGCCAGTTCGAGCAGGGCATCCACCAGTACGAGCTGGCCAGCGACCCGCTCGGCAAGGAACTGCGGTACAACCTCGGCACGACCCTCGAACAGCAGGGCAAAAACAAGGAAGCCATCGAGTGGTATTCTGATATCGTGCAGCAGGATTATCAGTACCGGGACACGGCCAAGCGCCTCGAAGCGCTCCGCCGCAAGACCTCCGAAACCTCCGAGCAGGCCTGAAGGGAACCTCCGTCATGCCCCATTCCGTCTCCGCCCGCAAACGCGTCCGACAGAACGCCCGCCAACGCCGGCGGAACCGCGCCATCAAGAGCCGCATCCGCACCGTTCGCCGCGCCTTCGACGAAGCCTTCGCGGCCGGGAACGTCGACGAGACCCGCGCCGCCTTCCGCCGCGTCCAGGAGCTGATGCACCGCGCTGCCGCCAACGGGCCCCTGCACCGCAACACCGCCGGCCGCCTCATCGGCCGCATGCAGAAGAAGCTCGACGCCCTGGCCGCCGCAGCGGCCGCGCCCGCGACGGACGTGTAAGGACGCGCGACGCGCGGGATGACGGCGGGCGTTGCTCGCCGCGGTTTCGTCATGCGCCTGGGGCGCTTCGAGATTCGGGTTCCGCCTCCCATGCTCTGCACTAGCCTGATGCCCGCCTCGACGGACGCGGCCCTGGACGAAATGGTCCGCGCCGCCGAGTCCGCCGACGCCGTCGAGCTGCGGCTCGACGCCATGGACGAGCGGGACCTGGAGCGCCTCCTCGCCTCGCCCCCCTGCCCCGTCATCGTCACCTGTCGGCCCGTGCGAGAGGGCGGCCTGTGGGACGGGCCGGAGAACGAGCGCCTGGCCCTTCTCCGACGCGCCGCCGACCTCGGGGCCGACTACGTCGACGTCGAGCACGACGCAATCGCGGCCCTCGGACCCGTCGCCGCCCGGCGCATCGTCAGTTTCCACGACCCCGAGGGGACGCCGGACGATCTCCCGGCCCTCCACGCCCGCCTTGCCGCCACCGGCGCCGACGTCGTCAAAATCGCCGTCACCGCCCGCCACATCCTCGACACGGTGCCCGTGCTGCGGCTCCTTCGCGACGCAACCGTGCCGACGATCGCCCTGTCGATGGGCGAGCGCGGCGTGCTGACCCGGGTCCTCGCCCGCAAGTTCGGCGCGTTCCTGACGTTCGGCGCGTTCGAGGGCGGCGGGCGCGAGGCCGCGCCGGGACAGGTGACGGCCCGACTCATGCGCGAGCGGTACCGGGCCCACGCGCTGGGCCCCGCCACGGACGTCTACGGCGTCATCGCCGACCCCGTCGGCCACAGCCTGAGCCCCCAGATTCATAACGCGGCCTTCGCGGCCCTGGGGCTCGACGCCGTCTACCTGCCCCTGTGGGTCGAGGGCGACGCCGCCCGCTTCGTCCCCGCGATGCGCGAGTTCGATTTCGCGGGCTACTCGGTCACCATCCCGCACAAGCAGTCCGTGATGGCGGCGATGGACGAGATCGAGCCGCTTGCCCGCCGCATCGGGGCCATCAACACCGTCCAGCGCCGAGGCGACGGGTCGCTCTTCGGCACGAACACGGATTGGACCGCCGGGATGGCGTCCATCGAGGCGGTCGTCGGCGAGGGGGGGCTCGCGGGCAAGCGGGCCCTTGTTCTCGGCGCGGGCGGCGTGGGGCGGGCCATGGCCTTCGGCCTCGCCCAGCGCGGCGCGGAGGTGATGCTTTCGGACGTCGACACCGAACGCGCCGAAGCCCTGGCGTCGGAAACCGGGGCCGTGGTCCTTCCATCGAAAATCGAAAACTGCAGCGTCAGAATCGACCTCCTCCTCAACTGCACGCCCGTCGGCATGCACCCGGAGACGGACGCCTCGCCCGTCCCCGCCTCGATGCTGACCGAGGACCTGGTCGTCTACGACGCCGTCTACAACCCCGCCGAGACGCGGCTCCTTCGCGAGGCCCGGGCCGCCGGCGGCCGGACCGTGCGCGGCCTCGACCACTTTCTCCGCCAGGCCGTCGAGCAGTTCGAGCTCTGGACCGGCCGCGCGGCCCCCGCCGACCTGATGCGCGAGACGGTCGTCGACGCGCTCGGGGCGTAGGCGACGCGCGCGCCTTGCGCTTGCATTCGGGGCGGCCCTCGCTATTTTTATCTGGAATACTCCGAACCCGACAGGAGCCCAACCATGCTGGAAACCCGACCGAGCCCCGGCGACACGAGCTGGTTCGTCCACGACCGATTCGGCCTCTTCATCCACTGGGGCCTGTACGCCCTGGCGGCCCGGCACGAGTGGGTGAAACACCGGGAAGAGATCCCGGACGAGGTCTACGACGTTTACTTCCGCCATTTCGACCCGGACCTCTACGACCCCGCCGCCTGGGCCGCCGCCGCCGCCGGCGCGGGCATGAAGTACTTCGTCGTCACCACGAAGCACCACGAGGGATTCTGCCTGTGGGACACGGACCGGACGGACTACAAGGCCCCGAACACGCCCGCGAGGCGGGACCTGCTGGCCCCGATGGTCGACGCGTTCCGCAAGGAAGATATGCGGGTCGGCTTCTACCACTCGCTCATCGACTGGCACCACCCGCAGTACAAGCTCGACCCCATCCTCGGCCCGTACCGCAACCACGGCGACCGCGAGAAGATGAACGAGGGCCGCGACCAGGCCAAGTATGCCGAGTACCTCCACGGCCAGGTCCGCGAGCTGCTCACCCGCTTCGCCCCGGTCGACATCCTCTGGTTCGACTTCTCCTACAGGAACCGCGGGCCCGAGGGCAAGGGCCGCGAGGCCTGGCAGAGCGAGACACTCATCAAGATCATCCGCGAGCGGGCGCCCGACATCCTCCTGAACGACCGGCTGGACCTCGAGGAAGGCTGGGACATCAAGACGCCCGAGCAGTTCCAGCCGCGGGAGTGGGTCCGCGTCGACGGGACGCCCGTGGTGTGGGAGGCGTGCCAGACGTTCTCCGGCTCGTGGGGATATGATCGCGATGAGATGACGTGGAAAAGCGTCGACCTTCTCGTCCGCATGCTCGTCGACTCGGTCTCGAAGGGCGGGAACCTGCTCCTGAACGTCGGGCCCACGGGGCGCGGCGAGTTCGACGCCCGGGCCCTCGACCGACTCGCCGGCATGGGCCGATGGATGAAATACCACGACCGGTCCATCTACGGCTGCACCGCCGCGCCCGACGACCTCGTCGCCCCCGCCGATTGCCGCTACACCTACAACCCCGAGACGAACCGCCTCTACTGCCACGTGTTCGCCTGGCCCTTCAAGATGCTCTTCCTGCCGGGCCTCGCCGGCCGCGTCGAGTACGCCCAGCTCCTGAACGACGCCTCCGAGGTCGCCATGAAGACCGTCGCCGACCATCCTCAGAGCCGCAAGACCGACGCCCAGACCACCCTCGCCCTCACCCTCCCGGTCGTCCAACCGGACGTAACGGTGCCGGTGGTCGAGATGTTCCTGAAGGAGGCGTAGCGCACGCCCGACCTTGGGGCAAGGACGGCGCCATGGACCTGGTCGTCGCGTACGAGACCGATTACGACCGCATCACGGAGGCGGTGGAGGCGGCGTTCGATGCGTTCGGGGTCGAGGTGCGCGGACGGACCGTCCTGGTCAAGCCGAACATCCTCGGGCCCCTGCCGCCCGAGAAGCACGTGTGTACGCACCCGAGCCTGGTGGCGGCGACGATCGCGGCACTGGAGCGGCGCGGGGCGGGGCGCGTCCGGGTGGGCGACAACTCCGGCATGCGGGCCTACGGCTCCAATGAGCACGCCGCCCGAGCCTCGGGCATCCTCGGCGTCGCGGGCGAGCGGTACGTGAACCTCGGGGCCTCGCCCGTCCGCACCCCGACCGGGAGCGAGTTCGCCGACGCCTTCGCCGTCAGCCGCGAGGTGCTCGAAGCCGACCTCCTGGTCAGCCTCCCGAAGATGAAGACGCACGTCGCGGCGGGGATCACGGGCGGCGTCAAGAATACGTATGGCTATCTGGTGGGCGGCGAGAAGATGCGGCTCCATCGCGAGGCCCGCGGGCCCGACGCCTTCGGCCGCGCCATCGTCGACGTCTACCAGGTCCGCCCGCCGGACCTGACGCTCCTCGACGCCGTCGTCGCGATGGAGGGCCAGGGCCCCTCCGGCGGAGCGCCGCGCGAGGTCGGGCGATTGCTTGCCGCCACCAACGCCGTCGCCCTCGACGTCTGCATGGCCACGATGATGGGTTTCGTGCCCGAGCGGCTGCCGACGCCGGCCGCCGCGGCCGCGCGCGGCCTCGGTCCCGCGGGGATGGACGGCGTGCGCGTCGAGGGCCCCGCGGACCCCGTCCCCGGCTTCCGTTTGCCGCGCATCGGCATGGGCATGGGCGGGTGGCTGGCGCGGCTGGCGACGTATCTCTTCTGCACGAAGCCGCGGCTGCGGGCCGGGCGGTGCGTCAAGTGCGGCTCGTGCGCGGCGGCGTGTCCGGTCGAGGCGATCACGATGACCGAGGCGGGCCCCGAGATCGACTATGCGAAATGCATCGCCTGCTTCTGCTGCCACGAAATGTGCCGCTACGAGGCCATGGACCTCGCGCGGCGCATGCGGCTCTTGCAGGCACAATAAGCGAAGGAGGGGCGGCGCAACGGCGTCGAAGTGAACCGATATGCAGAGGTCTACCGGGTGCTGCGGGACGGGACGCGCACGCAGCGGCCGGAGGCGCGGCTCGTCCTCTGCGAACCCTTCATCCTGCCGTGCGGGGCCGTGACGGAGGCGTGGCACGCGCCGATGGCGTCCGGGCGGAGGGTCGTGCGCGAGCCGGCCGAGGTCTGCGACGCCCGCTTCGTCGCCTTCCAGGCCGCCTTCGACGACGCCCGCGCATCGCCATGCGAAGTCCCGCCCTGCCGCGGTCCCCCCGCCGCCCGGCTGCTCCTTCTCCCCGTAGACGCCCGGATCGTCGAGGGTGCCGGCGAGGAGGTCGATCGGGGCGCCGGTGTCGCTCTTCCAGAAAAGCGGCCCGCCGCACGTCGGGCAGAAGTGCCACGTCCCGGCGGCGGCCCCCCGCTTCCCGCCGAACGCGCTTAAGCCCCCCGTCTCGCGTAGTCGAGATACCCCCGGACGGTGAGAGGAACGTACGGGGTCGCCTTGACCCGGCCGGCGGCGGCACGAAGACTAGAGAAGGAGGACGCCATGAAGGCCCTCGCACGATTCCTCGCGCTTCTCGCGTTCCTTACGTTCCTCGCCCGCGCCGTTGCGGCAGCCCCGGCCGACGGCACGAGCCCCGAATGGATCGAGCTCAACCGGGAGGTGATCCGCCTCAGCCGCGCGGGCGAGACCGACCGGGCCCTGGACGTCGCGAAACGGGCCCTCGACCTCGCGGAGCGGACCGTCGGACGAGACCACCCCGACGCCGCCACCAGCCACAACCACGTCGCCCGCCTCTGCCGGGCGCGCGGCGATTATCGCCGGGCCGAGCCGCATTACCGCCGCGCGCTCGAGATCCGCGAGCGGCACTTCGGGCCGAAGCACCCCGACGTGGCGACGAGTCTCAATAACCTTGCGATTCTCTATCACCATCAGGGCAAGCTCGAGGAGGCCGAGCCGCTCTACCGCCGGTCGCGGGAAATCTGCGAGACCGACGGGTGCGCGCCGCGGGCGCTGGCCACGTGCCTCAACAACCTTGCCGCCCTCTACCGAAGCCGCGGCCGAAACGAGAAGGCCGCGGAGCTTTACGCCCGCTCCCTCGAGCTGAAGAAGAACGGGGGCGGCCCGCCGCGCCCCACCACCGCCCGGGGCCTCAACAACCTCGCCGAGCTCCACCGGAGCCGGGGACGCTACGACGAGGCCGAGCGGCTCTATGGGGAAGCCCTCGAAATATGGGAGAAGGCCCTCGGGCCCGATCACCCCGACGTGGCGACGGCCCTGAACAATCTTGCCCTGCTCCACCGCACGCAGGGACGCTACGACGAGGCCGAGCCGCTCCTTCGCCGGGCCCTCGCCATCCGCGAGGCGAAGCTCGGACCCGACCATCCCGACACCGCCGTCGCCCTCAACAACCTCGCCTTCCTCCACGACATGCGCGGCAAGTACGCCGAGGCGGAGCCGCTCTACGAACGGGCCGTCCGAATCTGGGAGCGGACCCTCGGGCCCGACCATCCCGACGTCGCCGCCGGCGTCAACAACCTTGGCCGCCTCTACGCGGCGCGCGGCCAGGACGAACGGGCGGGGCCCCTCTACGAACGGGCCCTCCAGGTCTGGGAATCGAAGCTCGGGCCGGACCACCCGACGATGGCGTGCGGCCTGAATAATCTGGCGGGGCTGCATCTCGACGCCGGCCGCTACGACGAGGCGGAGTCGCTGTACCGCCGGGCCCTGGCGATCCGCGAGAAAGCCCTCGGGCCCAACCACCCCGACGTCGCCGCGTCCCTCAACAACCTCGCCCTGCTCCACGACACGCGGGGCCGCTACGACGAGGCGGGGCGGCTGTACCGACGGGCCCTCGGCGTGTGGGAACGGTCGCTCGGGCCCGATCACCCGGACCTCGCCGCCGCCCTCGTGAACCTGGCGGGTTATCATCGGACGCAGGGCCGGTTCGACGAGGCCGCGCCCCTCTACGCCCGGGCCCTCGCGATCCAGGAGACGGCCCTCGGGCGACAGCACCCCGACCTCGCCGCCACCCTCAACCACCTCGCCGCCCTGCACCGCAGCCGGGGCGAGGAGGAGGCCGCCCTGCCGCTCCTGGAGCGGGCCGTGGCGATCCAGGAGAAGGCCCTCGGGCGGAATCATCCGGACGTCGCGACCAGTCTCAACAACCTCGCCCTCGCCCATGCCGCCGCCGGCCGCACCGGGCAGGCCGAGACGATGCTCCGGCGGGCCCTGGCCATCGGGAACGGCCGCCGAGCGAAAGACCATCCCCGGACCGCCGCCGCCCTCGACAGCCTGGCCCGCGTCTACCGGCAGCAGGGCCGATGGGCCGAGGCCGAGCCGCTCCTGGACAGGGCCCTCAAGATTCGCGAGACGTCCCTCGGGCCCGACCATCCCGACGTCGCGACGAGCCTCTCGAACCTTGGGGGCCTCTACCGCATCCAGGGACGCTTCGAGGAGGCCGAGCCGCTCTTGGAGCGGGCCCTGGCGGTCCGAAAGGCGACATTCGGCGCGGACCACCCGGACGTCGCGGCAAGCCTCAATAATCTGGCGTATCTCTATAGCAACCAGGCGCGCTACGCCGAGGCCGAGCCGCTCTTCAAGCGGGCCTTGGGAATCCAGGAGACGACCCTCGGCCCCGACCATCCCGACACCGCCGCCGCCGCCGAGAACCTCGCGGGCCTCTACCGGGCCACCCAACGCCCCGCCGCCGCCCAACCGCTCGAACAGCGCGCCGCGCGCATTCGCGGCGTGCGGCAGCGATAGGCCCCCTCGCCCTGGACGGAAGAGGGATGCGGTGAGGGTCGCGACGGGCCATGGATGCGGCCCGGGCTCGCGGCCTGGCGGACCGCATTCATCCGCTCGCCTGCGACTTCGAGGACCTCCCCCTTGAGCCCGGCAGCGTCGATGTGCTCTGGTCGTAAGGCGCGGCGCACAACCTGACGTTCGCCGGCGCCCTCGATCCGTCGAGGTCTCATCCGTCCGGCGAGGCGAGCTGTCCAGGGGAAGGACGCGACCTTCGACCTTGTGGCCGCCCTCACGGAAACCCCTTACGCCTCCGCGACACGGCAACGCCGCGCACGCCCAAGTTCGTCGTCACAAACCCCCGAAAACGTGCAAGAAGTACCCGCTTCACCCCCGCTTACCCCCCCGGTACCCCCCAAAAAGTCGCGAAAAGTGTGTCGCTTAGGGATAAAACGTTTCACGAATCCCGCCACACGTACACCTGAGCATCGAAACCGATACCCAGAGTAGGCCCCGCCGCGCAGTTGGGCGCCCCCCATATGTTGGGGGTGGAAGGTCCGCGTTTCCCGTCGATCAAGTATCGCGCTGCGAATCGCGATCACGACCGCGCGTTGACTTCGGGAAACGCCTCGCGTGGCAGATGGGCAACGCGTCGCGTGGCAGATGGGCAACGCGGACGAGGCCGCCCGATGGGGCATGGACATCGGGCGGGCCGGACCGTATCCTTCGGGCCATGTCGCTCGTCATCGGAGAGAACGTCACGCACCTCTACGCCCGGCGGCCGGTCCTCGCGGGCATTTCGTTCGCGGTGGGGGAGCGGGATCGGGTGGGCCTCGTGGGCCGAAACGGCGAGGGCAAGACGACGCTCCTTCGACTCATAAGTGGCGATCTGGAACCAACTTACGGGTCCGTGCACCGGACCGCGGGGCTCGTCGTGGGGTACCTCCCGCAGGAGTCGCCGCCCTTGGAGGGGACGACGCTGGCGGGGGTGCTGCGGGGGGTCTTCGCGGACCTGCAGCGGCGGGAGCGCGAGCTGGAGCGGCTGGCGGGGGAGCTGGGGGACGGGGATGCGGCTCGATTGGCGCGTTACGGGCGTTTGCAGGCCGAATTCGAACATTTGGGCGGCTACGACTACCGGCGGAGGATCGAGCAGGTCCTGACGGGCCTCGGGTTCGAGAAGGGGCTCTGGGACCGTCCTCTGGCCCGTTTGTCGGGGGGCCAGCGGACGCGGGCGTACCTGGCGCGGCTGCTGGTGGAGGGGCCGGACCTACTGCTTCTGGACGAGCCGACGAACCATCTGGACCTGGAAGCGGTGGAGTGGCTGGAAGGGTGGCTGGGGACCGCCGGCGGGGCCATGGTGATCGTCAGCCACGATCGGTACTTCCTCGACCGGACGACGACGCGGACGTGGGAAGTGGCGTTTGGGGGCCTGGAGGCCTATCGGGGCGGGTATGCGGCGTATTTGGAGCAACGGGAGGTCCGCCACAAGGAACGGATACGCCGCTGGGAGGCCCAGCAGGCCCATATCGCCAGGACCGAGGACTTCATCCGCCGCAACATCGCCGGGGCCAACCCCACGCAGGCCCAGAGCCGCCGCACGCAACTCGAACGGTTCCTGCGTGAGGAGGCCATGCCCCGCCCTCCGCGACACGACGACATCCACCTCCATCTTGTGCCCGCCCGGCGGACCGGGGACAAGATGTTGGGGGCGACGGACCTGGCGGCGGGGTACGAGGAGCCCCTGGTGCGGGCCGAGCGGTTGGAGGTGACGCGGGGCGAGCGGGTCGCCATCGTGGGGGCGAACGGGAGCGGAAAGACGACGCTGCTGAAGACGCTTCTGGGCATGCTGAGACCGCTTTCGGGGCACGTGGAGCACGGGGCGGGCGTGGCGGTGGGGTACCTTTCGCAGGACCGCGGGGAGCTGGATGCGGCGGATTCGGCCGTCGAGGCGGTCCGGGCGGGCGCGCCGGGCCTGACGGTGGAGGCGGCCCGGACGCTGCTGGGATCGGTGCTCCTGGCGGGCGAAGAGGCCCTGAAACCCGTCCGGAACCTCTCCGGAGGCCAGCAGAGCCGCGTGGTGCTGGCGCGGCTGGCGGCCCAGAAGGCGACGCTGCTGGCCCTGGACGAACCGACGAATCACCTGGATATCCCCAGCGTGGAGGTGCTGGAGGAGGCCCTCCGCGGGTTCGACGGGACGGTGCTCTTCGTCAGCCACGACCGGTTCCTGATCCAGGCCGTGGCGACGCGGGTCTGGGCCCTGGAGGACGGGTCGGTGCACGACATCTTGGGGTCCTGGGACGCATACGTACGATGGAGGGGGGGGCGGCGCGAGGCCGCCGCCTCCTCGAAGGGCCCCTCCCGCGAGGCCAAGGCCCGCCGCGAAGCCGAGCGTCGGGCGGCCATCCGCGAAAGGCGCCGCCGCGAAACCCGCATCGAACGCCTGAGGGAACGCCATGCGGCCCTGGAGGCCGAAATCACGGCCCTCGAAGCCGACCTCGAACGGCTTTCCGAGGCCATCACACAGGCCGGCGAGGCCGCCGACACCGACCGCGTCGCCGCCCTCGGGGCCGAGTATGCCTCCGGCGATGAGCGCCTCCAGGCACTCTGGCGGGAGTGGGAAGAGGTCGGGACGGAACTGGAGTAGGCCGCGAAAGGCCTCGTAGGGGCCTCTGGAGGGCCCTACTCTCCGTCGCCGGGGGCGCTGGTGCGGTGCTCGAACTTCGCCCAGCCCCATGCCAAGGGGTAGAGCCAAGCCTCGGCGGCAAGGCCTCCGGTGGAGGCGGATTCGGCGTGGCGGCCCATCCAGAAGGCCTTCTCGCGGCTCCCGTTCGCGCCGACCCACGTCACGCCCACGTCGAAGCGGATCTTGCGCCCGGGCACGTTCCTCGGGTCGGGGGTGCCTCGCGTGGCCAAATCGGCCTCCTCGCCGGGAAGGAGACGATCGGCGGTCTCCTCGGCCTCCAGGAGCCCCTCGACGAGGTCGACGATGTCGTCCTTCGGGGCCGGCCGGGCCAGCGACTCGAGCCGGACCAGAGGAATGGCCATCTGGAGGACGTAGCCATTGCCCTGAATGGGCCGGTCGACCCGCGCCTGGGCCCCGGAAAACCATCCCACGTGCCGCAGCGTGCGGTTCGGGGCCCCCTCATAGCGTCGTGCGACGGGCATCTCGCTCTCCAAATCCGCCACAGGCTGCATGACGACGGCCCCCTCGCCCTTGCCTACCACCTGCCCGAAAACGAGCCGCATATCCCCCCGGACGGGCTCCGTGCGCCTGGCGGAGGCCCGGCTGTCGCACCCGAGGAGGACCTCGACCGTATGGCCGGCCCGCTGGACGTCGAAGACCTCGGTCCCTTCGAGGCGGCGGTTCTCGAAGGGCGTCTCCGAGAGCACGTGCGCGTGGACGTAGAGCATCGTATCGTCGTAAAGCATGCGAATCTCGGCCGCCGGGACGCCGTTACGATGGATCGCGGCGGCGGGGACGTCGCGCGACCAGTCGATGCTGGAGGTCGGCAGAAGCCCGTGCCGCGCTTCAACCGCCGCCCCCGGCGGGACGCGGCGAATCGAGTAGACCTCCAGCTCGCGAGCAGCCCGGGCGGCGAGGCCGATTCTCGGGGCCTCGAGCGTCACGGGCTGCGGCTCCGTGACCCTGATCTCATCGAGGCCGCGAACCTCGAAAACGTGGCTGGCACCCGTGTCCGAGGCGTAGTACGTCACTCTTCCCGTTTCCGGGTCCGTAAAGACCGCGCCCGAGAAGTTCTCGCAATCGATGCGATCCGGACCGCGCTCCCGGTCGGTCCGAGGGTCTCGGAGCAGCCGCTGGACGTAGAGCCCGTCGCGGTGCACCACGTGCGTACCGCCCTCAACATCGACGGCGAAGACGCAGCCGGCGGCCTCGCCCGCGATGTGGTGGAGGTGGTAGATTTCGCCGGGGCGGTCGGCCTTACCGACGGCATGACGGCCGACGGCCCAGCGAACGATCCAGTCGGGGCCGAAGCCGACGACGTAGTTCTCGCTGTCGCGCTTGGACCAGAAGCCCTGGCCGAACGGGAGGGTGGGATTATGGCGGTTAATGAGGGCGTAGAATCCCCCGTCCCGTCCCCGGTGGGGCGATTCCCCGGCAAAAGGCCGCAAGCGGTCGGCCTCCGAGGCCGCCTCGATCTCCTCCGGCCGATAGAGAGGCACGCCGCCCGGCGTCAGCTCATAGGGCCGCCAGACGGCCCCGACGGTCACCAGGGCCAGGTCGTCGGCCATGTCCCGCGAGCCGAAGTGGAGGCGGCCCATGGCTTCCGGCAGGGCATGGAAACGGACTTCCTCGGCCTGGACGGCCGCGTCGTCGTTCTCGTCGGTCCAGAGGATGACGTGGCTGCGTGAGCCCCGGCCCCCGAGCCCGCGCTCCGCCTGGAGGGCCAGCAGGCGGCTCCGGGCGGGCTCCGGGAAGTCGACGTCGATGCCGTTGGGCCGTGCATCGAGCAGGCGGGGCCGAAACCACATCATGGGCTTCAGGTGGTCCGCCTCCACACGATAGAGTGCCCGGCCGCTCCAGAGATACAGGGCCTCGCCGCGCGGGATCAGGCGATGGGGCTTGGTGTCCATGCGGGCCCCCTCCAGGACGCCCGGTCCGCCCTCGCCCCAGCGGCGGCGGAGGATGCGGCCCATCCGCCACGTGCCCTCGGACGGGTCGATGCGGGCGCTGAAGAGGCCCCACATCGTCGAGAAGACCTCCGACGGGTCTTTCGGGTTCGGAGCGACGGTCGCGGCATAGTTGACCGATCCGAAGCCCTGATACAGGACCCGGCCCTCGGGCGAGAGGCGGGCGATCCGTTTCGGGATCATGTCCTCGGCCACCCAAAGCTTCCCGTCGGAGGCGGCGGCGACGGCCACGGGGTAGCGGAAGTCCTCGGCCACGAACGGGCCGCCCTCGGTCAGGTCGCGGCCCCCGCCCTCACCTCCAAAGGTCGACAGAAGCTTCCCCCGAGCCGAGAAACGCTTGATCTGGTGCGTGCCGCAGTCCGTGACGAGAAGGCTACCATCCGGGGCCCGGGCGACGTCGAAGGGGGCGTCGAGGCCCTCGGCGACGAGCGGCTTGGCCTGTCGCGTCTCGAGGTCCACGGCGAGGACGCGGCCCTCGCTGACGGCCAGAAGCACCCCTTCCGGCCCCATCGCCAGGCCGCGCGGCCGGGGCACGGAGACGGCCCGCTCGGGCCGGGGCGTCAGCGTCGCCGCGTCGAAGACGTCGATGCGGTCTTGCCAGGGGTTTGAGACGTAAACGTGCCCGTTTCCGGCCGCCAGACCCCAGATCATGGCCTCCTTGCCCGGCCGAGGGCGGAACGTGTGGGAGATGTCCGTCGGGTCGGCCAAGAGCGGCTCGGCGTCCGGGGGCGGCTTCGTATCGGCCAGGGGGACCTCGGCGACCGTCTCGCCGGTGGTCGGATCGAGCTTCCAGAGCATGTCCGGCCGGGCGGCAAAGATGTGCTCGCCGTCGCCGGCGAGGCGGGTGACGCCCCCGAAATCGCCGAACTCGGCCCGTCCCCAGAGGGCCCGAGAGGCGTCGGGCGTGCGTTTCATGAGGGCCGCGGGCCCTTCCGTCGAGGACCAGCCCAGGTACACGCCGCTCGAATCGGCCCGGACGGCCACGGGCTGGCCGTGGTTGCCGCCCCATCCGCCCGTCCCGTCGGCCGTCCGCCACGGGGGCGTGCCGCTGTTGCCGAAACTCACGAGGTGCGGCCACGCCAAGCCCGGGTGATGGAGCATCCGCCACCGGTACTCGCCGGGCGGGAGGATGCGGCCGAGGTTGTCGCGACCGTCCCAGAAGGCCTCGTGCAGGCCCGCCTTGTGGGGCCGGGCGACGACCAGCTCGCGGACGACCCATCCGTCGGGCCGGGTCACGTTGATCGTGACAAGGGCGTCCCGGGGGACGCCGTAGCGGATCAGGACCCCGCCCTCGGGCTCCGCGGCGAGGGCCGAGACGGCCAGGGCGAGGAGGGCGGCCAGCGCGAAAACCCTCATGAAGCCCCCTTCCGGGCCGTTTCGGCCGCAAGACGCTTCAGATACGGCCCCTCCCGCCGCGCGGCTCCGGCGGGATCCTCGCCCATCCACTCGACCGAGACGAAGCCGTCGAAGTCGGCCTCGGCGAGGCAGGCGAAGACCGCCCCGTAATCCATGTCTCCGGCCTCCAGGCCGCTCCTCCCGCCCCCGGCCCGGTTCGTCGCGTGGACGTGGCACGAGACCGGGGCGAGGGCCCGGCAAGCCTCCATATACGCCTCCGGAAACGTGCCCGGCTGGAAGATGAGGCGGACGTTCGCGCGGTCCACCTCCTCGACCAGACGGAGGGCCGCCGGAATCGTGTCCACGAGGTTCCGATCGTGGGTTTCGAGGGCCCAGAGGAGGTCGGGGGCGCCATCGGCCAGATCGCGGAGGCAGGCCACGGTCCGCACCCACTGCTCCTCCGTGGCCTCCTCGCTGCCGACGCGACCGGTGAAGCAGCGAATGCCCCGCGAGCCGAGCCGCCGGGCCGGCGGCACGAGGGCTCGGCCCTCGGCCACGCTCGCCGCGGCGCGGTCCCCGTCGGTCGTGAAATCGAAGTACGGCGAGACCATGGCGACGGCCAGGCCATCTGCCTGAAGAGCCGATTCGACCGCCTGGAGGCCCTTTTCGTCGAGATCCGCGACATGCGGGCCCCAGATCTCGACCCCGTCGTAACCCGCCTCGGCCACGACGGGCAGGATCTCCACCAGCGGCGCCTCGACGGTCCGATCGCGGCCCCACTTGTTCTTCTGGAACGCGATGGTGCAGAACGACGTGCGTATCACGGTTCTTCCTCGCCCGGGAGAACCAATGGTAACCGAAGGCCGCCGCCGCTACAATGGCCGCTTTCCTGGAACAAAGGGAAGAAGGGACGCGACGTGCTGATTCTGGGTCTTCTCATGAAGGACCAGCGGGTGCGGCCCGAGGACCTCGGCGACTTGGCCGACGCCTACCGGCCGGTGGACATGCGCGATTGGGAGTCCTGGCCATCGGAAACGCTCCTGTCGCGGCTGCGGGAGACGGACGTCGTGGTCACGAGCCACCGCTCGCCGCGCCTCCCGCCGGAGCTGGCCGAGGACCTCGGGCGGCTGAAGTACGTTTGCCACGTCGCCGGTTCGGTGCGGCCCATCGTCTCAAAGGCGCACCTGGAGGCGGGGCTGGTGGTCACGAACTGGGGCAACGAGGTCTGGAACATCGCCGAGGGGGCCCTGGCCATGCTCCTCGCCCAGCTCAAGCAACTGCCGGCCCTCTCGGCCGTCGCGCGCGGCCAAGCCCACGGGTGCGTCTACCAGGAGTATCGTCCCACCTTGCGCGGGCGCGACGTCGGGCTCTACGGGTTCGGGCCCATCGGGCGGCACATGGCAGACCTGTTGCGGCCGTTCGGGGCGAGAATCGCGGTTTACGACCCTTACGCGGCCGATCTTTCCGACGACGTCCGCCGCTGCACCACGCTCCGCGAGCTCTTTGCCACGTGCCAGATCGTCAGCCTCCACTGCGGCCTGACGGACGAGACGCGGGGTAGCGTGACGCGGGAACTCCTGGAGCTCCTGCCGCAGGGAGGCATCCTGGTGAACACGGCCCGCGGGGGCATCGTGAACGAGGAGGCCCTGGCGCTTCTCGTGGAGCAAGGGCGGATTCTGGCCGCCCTGGACGTCATTTGCGACGAGGGGAACTGGCCGGGCTCGCCGCCGGCAAAGCACCCGTGGACGATCCTGACGTGCCACCGAGTCGGGGCGGGCGCCGGGTCCTACTTCGCGCCGAACCGTCCGCGTGGATACCGCTACTACACCCGCGGCCGCGTACCCGCCTTCGTCCTCGAGAACCTACGCCGCTTCGCCGCGGGGGAGCCCCTGAAGCACGTCGTGACGGCGGAAATGTACGATCTGAAGACGTAGGGTCCGGTCGATGGGCGGGCGAGCCGATGGGAACCAGATGGTCGAGCCTGGCGCTGCTTCCCAGGGCCCCGCCGTAGAGGCTGGCCCGGTTCGCACCGCCATCGGTGCTGTACTCAAAGTCGAAGGTGTCGTTGCCGACCGCGACATCCGCGTGCAAGACGTGGTTTCGGCGGTGGTGAGATCGTGCCGGCGGCTGGAGCAGAAGTTTCGCCGTGCCCTGGGCCGTACGCCCCTTCAGGAGGTCCACAGGGCCCATCTGGAACGAGCCATGCGGCTCTTGCGCGAGACCTCCGACGCGATCCAGGACGTCTCGGACGCGGCCGGCTTCTCCAGCCCCACCCGCATAGGCATCCTCCTGCGCCGCTATCTCGACCTCACGCCCACCGAATACCGCGAGCAGCTCCGGCGCACGTGAGAGCCCCGGCCATTGTGCCGGCAAGCTCGCAGGAAGGGGTATCCGGTCGCCGGCGGCGAAAGTGGAGCGGGCCGACGTCATTCCCCGATAATCTTTACGAGGACACGTTTCTTGCGCTTGCCGTCGAACTCGCCGTAGAAGATCTGCTCCCATGGGCCGAAGTCTAGCTCGCCACCCGTAACGGCAACGACGACCTCGCGGCCCATGACGGAGCGTTTGAGATGGGCGTCGGCGTTGTCCTCGCCGTTGTTGTGGCGGTACTGGCTGTGGGGTTTCTCGGGGGCGAGGCGCTCGAGCCAGACCTCGAAATCGTGGTGCAGGCCCCGCTCGTCGTCGTTGATGAAGACGCTGGCCGTGATGTGCATGGCCGAGACGAGGCACAGGCCCTCCGTGACGCCGCTTTCGGCCAAGGCCTCGCGGACCCGGGGGGTGATGTTCAGGTACGCCCGGCGGGTGTCGGTGCGGAACCAGAGCTCCTTGCGATGGGATTTCATGAGCCTCTCCTTCCCTCGGGGACGGGTTCAGGGTACCATCCGGCGGCAGCCCGGCGCAAGAGGAATCCGTTTCGGAGGATCGCATGCCCACCGATCGCGAGGTCTGGCTCGACACGGTCGCCCACCGGCGGCCCGACCGCCTGCTCTACCATTTCTCCTGCACGCCGGACCTCGAGCGGCGGCTCAAGGACCACGTCGGCGGCGAGGGGGACATCGCGCGGCACTACGGGTGCTTCTCGTCGTGGCGGATGACCCCGCGCCCCCCCGAGGGGGCCGAACCGATCGACTACGATCGCTACTGGCACGGCGTCGAACTGCCGCCGGGGACGCGGATTGACGGACGGGGCGTGGCCCGGGTGCCGGCGGGGCTATATCACTTCATCGGGACGGTCTCGCCGCTCCGGAACGCCACGAGTCTCGCCGAGATTGAGGATTACCCCCTGCCCGACCTCTCGACCTACACGGCCGACCACTACCCCGAGGCGGTGGCGAAGGCCCGGGCCGAGGGTCGCCCCACGAGCACATGGGCGGGGCACATGTACGAAATCGCGTGGCAGATCCGGGGCTACGAGCCGTTCCTGATGGACATGATCGAGCGGCCCGCGTGGGCGGAGTGTCTGCTGGAGCGGCTGGCCGAGAACAACCTCGTCACGGCCCGCCTCGCGGCCGAGCACGGCCTGGACGCGGTCTACTGCGGCGACGACGTCGGGAACCAGAAGTCGCTCATGTTCAGCCCCGAGATGTGGCGGCACTTCATCGGGAACCGCTGGGCCCGCGTCTGGGGGGCGGCCAAAGAGATCAAGCCTGACCTCCGCATCCATTATCACAGCGACGGGAACATCTTCCATATCATCGGCGAGATGATCGAGATGGGCCTCGACATCCTGAACCCCCTCCAGCCGGAGTGCCTCGACGGGGACGAGGTCCATCGCCGCTGGGGCGACCGGCTCATCTTCGACGGGTGCATCGGCACGCAGTCGACGATGCCGTTCGGCACGCCCGCGGACGTCCACCGCCGGGTCCGCGAGTGCGTCTCGCGGTACGGCGCCCGAGGCGGCCTGATCCTCTCGCCCACCCACACCCTCGAGCCTGAGGTGCCCATCGCCAACATCGAGGCGTTCGTCGATGCCTGCCGCCAAGCGTACGACGGCGGCTGAGGGTCACGAAAGCGGGGAAACTTCGCCCCGAGCCGCGGGTTTGAGCGTACGGGTCAGAGGCACCGGGGGGGCGCCTTCCGAAGCTCCGGAAACCCGAGGTGATGATGCGATCGTACCGACCGATCCTCGTGTGGACGCTGGCCGCCGCGACGGCGTTGGCGGCACTGGCGGCCGTGCCGTCCCGCGCGACGGCCCGTCGCCGCAGCTCGAGTGGCGACGAGGTCCAGCTTTCCAGCGACGAGTTCAAGCAGCTCGACACCTTCGAGGGCCACAGCCTGAACCAGGCCGACCAGGCCTACGGCAAGGGCGACTGGCGGAACGCGTTCGCCCAGTACGAGGCGTTCATCCTCACGTTCCCGCGCTCCCAGGCCCTCCCCTACGCCGTCTTCCGCAAGGCCCGGTGCCTGCACCGGGACGAGAAGCGGTTCGACGCCATCAAGTGGTACAAGGAGGTCCTGGACTACTGGCCGAACCGCGTCAAGTACGCCGCCGCCGCCAAGTTCCACATCGGCCAGTGCCACTGGGAGAACGGGAGCGAGGAGGAGGCCGTCAAGACGTGGGTGGAGATGGCCGACGACGAGGCCTACTCCAAGCACCCCCTTGCCGCCGGGGCCATCAACCAGATCGGCGACTACATGAGCCGCGCCGGCGAGCACGACCGGGCCGCCGTTTACTACCGCCAGGTCGCCCTCGATTTCCGCACCAAGAATCCCGGGGCCGCCAACGAGGCCATCCGCAAGGCCGTCGAGTACTACGTCCGCATCAAGCCCGACGAGGCGGCCCTGCGGGACTTCTACGCGGCATGCGGCACATTCGACAGGCGTGGCCCGCAGAAGGTGTCGGCCGAGGTCGGCGAGAGTCGCGACTACTGGAACACCGTGATCCACCGCGTCAACCACCACGCCCGGGACTTCGGCGAGGACCAGACGGAGCTCCGGGAGCGGTACTTCCAGTACTGGGCCGACGCCCTCCAGGGGCGCTATGAGGCCGACGACGACGTCCAGATCACGCTGGCCGGGTGGCGGCTGGCCCATGAGAAAGAGCCGGCCAAGTGGATGGCCCGCCTCGACGCCCACTTCAAGGAGCATCAGGGGAAGGGCGACTTCGCCCGCATCGTCCGCTGGATCGGCCTCTATGCCGCCCACAAGGGCAAGGTCATGGAGTACTACAACAAGCTCCAGTTCGAGCGGATGAAGAACCCGGAGATCGAGAGGCTCATGACCTTGCTCTACGACCGCGTCAAGGACGCGGAGATGGGCAAGAACTGCTTCTACAAAATCCGCCTCGACCAGCTCTCCGACGACCGCCGCGCCGAGCTGGCCCGCTACTTCCGGGAGAAGGACGAGGACATCGTCAAGACCCTCTGCCGCAGCATGGAGGACGAGCCGCGCGGCCGGATGGAGCTGCTGCGCTTTTACGCGGGGACGAAGCGGCACGAGGACGGCATCCCGCTGGCGGCGGAGATGGCGGGGGTGCCGGCGTACTCGACCGAGGCCCTCACCCTGAAGGCCGAGATGCACGAGGCCGAGAAGCAGTGGGACCAGGCCCTGGCCTGCTGGCAGCAGATCAACAAGCCCCCCGAGACCAGCTGGCGGATCGCCAACTGCTACTTCCAGATGAAGAAGCTGGGCCAGGCGATCCGCGAGCTGAGGCAGGTGGAGAGCTTCTTCCCCCGGGACGCGCCCGAGGCCTGCATCCGCATCGCCTACTTCTATGACAAGGCCGGCCAGAAGAGGGAATCCATCGCCGTCTTCCGCGAAGTGACCAACAAGTATCCCGAGAGCGGCCAGTCCAGCCGCGCCCACCACGAGCTGGAGAAACGCGGGGTGACGCGGATCGAAGGCGGTGTCGACGCCGAATAGGCGGATCGGCCGCGACGCGCGATTCGGCAATACCACCGCCGCTCCGCGTGGTTACAGACCCCGGACGGTGCGGGATGGGGCCGCGGATGGTGCCTCCCGCATCCCGCACGCACAGATCACGAGATCCCAGAACCAGGGGAATGCCATGAGACGATGGATCGTAGGGAGCCTGATCCTGGCAGGCGTGCTCGGCCTGACGGCCGGGACGCACGCGCAGGAGGAACCCGCCCCCGCCGCGCCCGCCGGAAACCCCGAGAGCGACTTCGCCGCCAAGCAGCTCCTCAAGAAGGCCCAGGATCTGCTCCTGGCCGGCGAGAAGGACCGGGCCGTCAAGATGCTCGAAACCATCATCGAGCAGCACGGGGACAGTCCCGTCCGCTACGAGGCCTACCTCGAGCTCGGCAAGCACCACCTCGACCAGTACCAGCAAGCCCAGGCCATCGCGTACCTGCGGCGCCTGAAGGAGCTGGAGCGCGGCGACAAGGAGCTCAAGGGCCCGCAGCAGGAGATGTATCTCGAGGCGATGTACCTGACGGGCGTGGCCTACTTCCAGATGAAGCAGTACAGCTCGGCGTTCCCCATCCTCCGCAAGATCACCGACGCCTATCCCAACACTGTCTGGGCGAACCAGGCCTACTACTACATCGGCATGTGCCACTTCGCCCAGGGCAACTGGCAGCAGGCCATCCGCAACCTCAGCCTCGTCGGGACCTTCGTCGACCCGACGAGCCCCACCGTCGAGTACGTCGAGGCCGGGCGCCGCTTCTACTGCAAGATCGAGGACGCCGACCTCCCGGTCCTCCACCGCCTCGGCCGGGACATCCAGGTCGAGGTCGCGAGCGGCAAGGGCGACACCGAGACGCTCCGGTGCATCCCCCTCTCGGGCAGCCAGGGCCTGTTCATCACCTCGACGGCCACCGAGATCGCCCCCCCCGAGGCCGGCGACGGCATCCTCCAGGTCGTCGGCGGCGATACGATCGCCGTCAAGTACTTCGACGACAACACGAAGGAGGGCCAGAAGGACGTGTTGCGCGCCAAGACCGTCCGGGTCGTCTCCACCGGCTCGGTGAGCTTCACCACGGGCACCTACGACACGGCGGCCAGCGCCGCCTTCCTCGGCCAGCCCCTCTTTGCCGTCCTCCACGACGCCGACCTCGATACCGGCCCCAAGGCCGACCGGGCCGAAATCCGCATCGTTTCCCGGTACCAGGAGGACACGATCGGCGAGCTGGGCATCGACCTGGAACGGCTCCGGCGCGGCGAGGAGGAGACCTTCCAGATCCGCGACGAAGTGGTCCTCAAGCTGACGGAGCTGGGCGAGAAGCCCGTCCACACGGGCCGCTTCGGCGGCAGCGTCATGATCGACCGCTACCGCGAGGACCAGCCGGTCGACAAGACCGACGACCGTCTCGTCTGCGCCCTCGGGGACGAGGTCGTGGCCACCTACATCGACGACCTGCACATCGGCGGCGAGTCGCCCCGCGAGGCCACGGCGTCGCTGAAGGTCGCGGGCGAGCTGACCACCCGCCCGACCCCGCGGCAGAACGTCGTGCCCGACCCGATCCTGCGGGCCAGGAAGAACCTCGTGGAGGCCACGGCATTCCTGGAGCTGGCCCGCATCTTCAAGAGCATGGGCCTGATGGACGGGGCCCGCTCAAAGGCCGGCGAGGGCCTGGACCGCGTCGATCCCATCATCCGCATCGAGAGCCCCATCCCCTCGAACCTCAAGGAAGAGGCTTTCAAGCTCAAGTGGGAGCTGTACATCGTCCAGGAGGACTACGCCTCCGCCATCCAGACCTGCCAGCTCTTCAACCGGCTTTACCCCGACTCGCCCTTCGTCGACCAAGCCCTCGTCGGCATCGGACGCATCCGATTCGAGAACAAGGAGTACGACGAGGCGTCGCGGGTCTTCCAGGAGATCCTGAAGCTCGAGAACTCGATGGCCAAGGCCGAGGCCCAGTTCATGATCGCCCGGTGCATCGAGACGAAGGCCTTGGCCGCGGCCACCGACGCGGGCATCCCCAAGAGCCAGTTCGTCATCCCGGAGGCCGCCATCCAGCAGTACAAGACTTGCGCCGACCGGTATCCCGACAGCGGGTTCGCCGGCGAGTCGCTCGCGAAGCTCGTGGACTACTACATCGAGACGAAGGACTACGCCCAGGCCTCCGACCTCCTGGACCAGATTTTCCAGGACTACCCGGACGCCGAGTTCCTCGACTCGATGCTCCTGAAGTGGGTGCTCGTCTCCTACCGCATGGGCGACCTCCGGAAGGCCTACGAGAAGTGCTCGCAGCTCGTGACCGAGTATCCCAACAGCCAGCACGCCAAGCAGGCCCGGGACCTGCTGGAGAAGGTCAAGGAAGCCCTGGAAGCGGCCGAGACCGCCAGCGCGTCGGCCGAGCGATGAGCCGCGCCCGTCACCCGTTTACCGGAACGCGATACGCCATAGGGGAATGGATTCGATGAAGACCACTTTGCCACTCACGTGGATGGCCCTGGCGCTTCTCGGCGCCGCGACGCTCGCCCTCGCCGCCGACGCCCCGGAAGAGAAGATCGAGGCCTTCGAGCAGCTCCTCCAGAAGGTCCAGACGAACCCCGGCGGGGCCGGCGAGGAGGATGCCCTCAAGCTCCTCCAGTCCGGCCGCGAGCTCGGCCGCAGCTACGCCGTCTCCCTCGCCATGAAGGGCTACCTGGCCCATCACTTCCAGCCCTCGCCGGAGGTGATGCGTCTGGCCGCCGAGAACGCCTTCGAGGCCGGCGACCACCGCGGCGCCGTCTCCCGCTACAAGACCTACCTCAAGCTCACCAAGCCGGGCGAGGTCGCCAGCCGCGCCGCCGCTCTCATGCTCATGATCGACATCGACCTCCTCGGCGCCGAGGACGACGCGTACCTCTTCATGAGCACCGAGGGCGAGAAGTTCCGCCAGACCGCCGCCTATCGCAAGTTCGAGCCCTGGTACCTGGAGCAGGCGGCCAAGCGACAGGACTTCCCCGCCCTGGCCCGAGGCCTCGCAACCGTGATGGGCGACAAGCTCCCCCTGGAGCAGGAGCGGCTCCTCTACTGGGAGCATCTCGATTATCTGATGAACCAGGTAAGACACGCGCGCACCTCCCAGTACGCCGCCCTCCCCGCCATCCGCAAGATCGTCCCCGCCATCCGCGACTCGAAGCAGCGTTCGGCCCGGTACGGGTTCTATGCGGCCAATCTGGAGTTCGAGGCGAGCAGCGCGGGCAAGGACCCCGCCGCCCTGGCCAGGAGCTTCCAGGGGGTCGCCGAGGCCGCCCGCGCCTACGTCCAAGCCTACCCCACCGCCGAGACCGTCGAGGACGTGGTCCGGGGGCTGGCCGGGGGCGACGATTTCCGCGACGATGCGTGGTCGAAGCTCGTCGAGCCGAAGCGGGCCCTGTTCGTCTGGGCCTTTGAGAAGCTGGGTGGCGAGGAGCGGACCGCCCTTTTGAACGCCTCGCTGGTGCGCAACAAGAGCAGCCTCCTGGCCGAGCCCGTCCAGTGGGCCGAGCTGGGAGGCAAGTACCCCGACCTCTTCGCCAAGGCCGAGGGCGCCCGCGACGTCACCTTCGCCACGAACATCGCCGACCCCGCCCTCATCCAGACGCAGGCGGCGTTCCTGAAGAACGTTCCGAGCCGCTCCGCCGCCGTCATCAACTCGCTCGCCGCCGGGGGCGACGACCTCGCGAAGGCCGTCGACCACCTCATGCGCAACGAGGCCTGGCACCTGGACTTCACGGAGGCGTACGAGGTCCTTAGCCGCCGCCTGTGGCCGGCCTGGCGGACCCTCCACACCGAGGGCGAGAAGGCCCCCGCCGACGAGGTCTATCACCGGGCTCTCGTCCACTTCGGCAAGCGGTACCTCTCCCAGTCCCCCGCCGTCATCTTCGACCCGGAGGCCGCCAAGCGCTGCCTCGAGTCGGCCTGGCGCACGACGGGCGAGAAGAAGACCGACTTCATCCCGCACCTGGAGGCCCTCGACTGGGTGCCCTTCGCCCAGCGCGACCGCAACGAGATCGTTCAGGGCGTCTACCGCAGCTTCAAGAGCTGGGCCGACAACCTCCGCAAGGAGGCCCGCAAGAAGGACGCCGAGGTCGAGCTCGCCCGGCTCGAACAGATTTCGCCCCTCGAAGAGGCCTTCAAGGTCTCCATGAAAACCGGCGGCGACCCCGCCCGGGCCCCCAACGACCTCTGCCGCAAGACCGCCGAGGCCGTCCTCGCCGAGCGCCGCAAGGACGCCGCCGCCTATGCCCGGGCGGCCACCGACCTCTACCCGATGGTCAAGGACTACACGAATGGCCGCACGCCGTTCGCGGCGGCCGTCTTCGCCTACATCTTCAACGGCGCGCGCGACGTCGCCCCGTTCGACGTCCAAATGGCCGCCCTGGCCGACCTGCTGAAAAGCTACGAGCCCGGCGGCGGCAACGACAGGCTGGAGAACCTGCTCTCGCTGATCTTCAAGCGCCGCGAGTGGTCGCTCTATCGCATCCATCGCAACGACGTCAAAATGGCCCTCCGCATGAACGAGGTCCTCGGCGAGGCCTTGGCCACGCACGTCGACAAGGGCCGCCTCCCGGTCGAGCTCTTCGCCTGGTTCCGCGGCACGCGCGTCGGCAACGGGTGGTCGCACAAGGACTGGGGCGCCCGGATCTACGACCAGATCATCGCCAAGCGGCTCCTGGATAAGGTCGACTGGCGCCCCTCCGACATCCGCAGCGCCACCGTCGCCTACATGTGGATGGTCCGCCACGACGTCGCGGGCCTCGAGGAGAAGTACCCCGTCGAGTCCCACTTCGACGACGCCTTCGTCGAGGAGGCCAGGAAAACCGGGTTCCTCGACCGCCGCTACTGGGACTACGGCCGCGACACCGAGAAGAAGGTCGTTAACTGTGCCGCCGAAGTCCTCGACGGCCACAAGACGCTCCCCTTCGGCTACAACGGCGAGGGCGTGGTCTATAGCCGGTCGGACTTCTGGGACTGGCAGGCCCGGGCCCTCGGCGCCGACCCGAAGCCCCGCGACGCCATGACCCGGGCCGTCGAGGCCACCTGGGGCAAGACCCGCTTCGACACCTACGCCATGGGCCGCGCCTACTTCAGCACCGAGGCCGACCTCAAGACCCCCGCCGGCCGCAAGGACTTCTTCGACCGGCTCGACACGTACACCCAGCGCCAGGTCGACGTGCCGGCCCGCGTGACCCCGCCCTACATGGGCGCGCTGGTCGATTTCGGCGACCCGACGAAGGCCACGAAGGCCGAGGTCGACATCCTCTTGAAGCTCTTCCCCTTCGGCGTGCCCAGCGTGTGGCACGAGGGGTGGCACTTCGAGGACCTGGCCCTGAACCTGCACCGGGCCCTCGTGGCCCAGGACCGGGCCACGCGGCTGTATGAGCTGGCTCCGTTCTTCTGGGGCATCGCCCGCGACACCCGCTCCAGCAGCCTGGCCCAGGAGTTGGCCTCGCTGGCCCGCGGCCTGCTGGACGAGGGGCACTACGACCTCGCCTACGTCTACAGCTCCGGCGGCCTCGACGTCCTCCGCACGAGCATCTCCTCGGACGTCAAGACGGGCCTGACGACCGTCCGCTCCAAGACCATCGGCAACATCGGCAACGTCATCCCCGTGAAGCGAGGCGAGCGGGAGTACCCGATCTACGTGGCCCAGGCCTCGTACCTGACGGGCAAGTTCACCACCGCCTGGGACACGTATGCCGCCAACCGAGCCCTCGTCACCGAGATGTACAAGGACCTGGACCCGAACTTCCTGATCTGGCTGATCGGCAAGCACACGGAGCTGCGTCAGTTCGAGCCGGCCGAGCAACTGGCCCAGCGGATGATCCAGTGGTTCGACAGCGTCTCGGGCAGCTTCGACGCCGAGGTCCGGGGCCGCCTCCAACTGGCCTACGCCGACATCGCCCTGGCGCGCCGCGAGTTCCCGCGGGCCCGGGCCCTCTATGAGAAGATCGCCGTCGACCCCGAGTTCGAGGGCACCGATGCCAAACGCGACGCCGAGCTGGCCGTCGCCGAGGTCGACCGCCTGACCGGACGCTTCGACGAGGCCGCCGAACGCCTCGAGAAGCTCGCCCGCGCCAAGGACCCCTACCTCCAGACCGAGAGCTTCTACCACCTCGCCCTCGTCAGCTTCGACCAGAGCGAGTACGCCGAGGCCCTCGACTACCTCCAGCAGGTCTTCGATCGGGCCCCCGACCACGCCAACGCCAAAATCCTCGAGGCCCGCGCCAACGTCAAGATGAACAAGCTCGAGGAGCCCACCGACGTCGAGATCGGCCCGGTGACGCGGCAGCGGTTCCTCATCCCCTCGAAGCCTCTGAAGATCACCCTCGAGGACCGCAACCTCACCGTCGTCGGTCCCTCCACCGACATCCAGATGCGCGTCTGGACCGAGTCCGGCGACGAGGAGATTTTCAGCCTCGTCCCCTTCGGCGACACCAAGACGAAGTTCCGCGGCACGATCCCCACGACCCTCGCCCCGGCAAAAAAGGCCAGCGGCACCCTCGAGCTCCTCGGCTCCGACACCGTCTACTACGACTACGCCGAGGCCTTCAAGAAAGAGCACCGCATCACCGACAGCGAGGTCTACAGCCTGACCGTCCGCACGGACGCCCGTCTCGACATCTCCAGCGGCAAGATTCTCTCCGACGAGGAACGAGAGGCCCTCGCCCTGGAGCGAGAGATCCGCGCCCGCTTGGCCATGGAGCGCGGCCAGGAAGGGCCCTCGATCAGCCTTAATACCGTCCGGCCCTGGAACCAGATCAAGCCCGGCAACGACATCAAGGTCCGCGTCGAGGACCTCGACCGAAGCCGCACACCCAAGGCCGACACCCTCAAGGTCCGCATTGCCGCCTCCTCCGGCGACACCATCGCCGAGTACACCCTCACCGAGACCGGCACCCACACGGGCGTCTTCGAGGGTTCCGTGCCCACGGCCTCCGGCCAGGCCCGGGCCTACGCCTCCGACTCCGACGCCGGCAAGGACCCGAACATGGTCATCTCGGCCAAGGACTACCCCGCCTGGGTGGGCCTGCCGGGCAGCCCGCGGCCGCAGACGTTCTCCGTGGACCTCAACGACAACGTGGCCTTGGGCAAGATGGCCATCAAGGCCGACGTCCCCGGCCGCAAGTTCAAGAACTTCCGGGTCCAGACCAGCCTCAACGCCCGGTCCTTCACGACCGTCGGCGCCTGGCCCAACCCCCACACGCCGTGGGACGGGGCCCTGGAGTTGACCTTCGCTCAATTCGGCGCCGGTCGCGACGCCCCGAGCACCACCAACTTCGACGCCCTCAAGGACTGGATGGAGACGGGCTACATCTCCACCGGGCGCGGCAAAGGCACGTCCAAGCCGAAGACCTTCGCCGCCAAGTGGGACCGCGGCGTCATGGGCCATTCCAACAAGCTGAGCCTCTCCGACGACACCCGCTACATCGCCCACCTCCGCGGCACCTTCACCATGGATCGCCGCCAGGTCCGCACCTTCCAGCTTGACCACAAGGGCAAGACCGACGGCATCACCTACGTCTGGGCCATCGACGGCGAGCTGGGCCGGGTGCCGCGCGGCGGATCGCGCGGCGAGGCCCCGCCGCTGCCGATGATCAAGCGGAGCCTGGGCAAGGGCGTCCACGTCGTCGACGTGTTCGTCATCGCCACGCGCACCGCGGCGCCGGAGTTCGAGGTCCTTTGCGACACGCCGGAGCCGCCTTACATGGTCCCCTGCCCGGCCGCCATGTTCGACGTCGCCGGCAAGCCGGAGGTGGCCGCGGCCCTGGCCGTCGACCCCGCGAAGATCACCGCCGCAGAGGGCGACGGGGCCTTCACCGTCGAGTTCCCCGCCGGGAGCCGGGGTCGCGTCGTGCGGCTCGTCCTGGTGGATTTCGAGACGGACGCCCCGGCCATCGACAAGATCACTCTCACCGACGCCGCCGGCGAGACCGTCCTGCCGACCGAGACCGACTTCATGGAGCTGCGCGAGAACCAGGTCCTCGAAATCGTGCCCGGCGACCGCGTCACCGTCAGCTACGAGGACCCGCTGTTCGTGACGCGCGGCAAGGAGCACCACGAGGCGTTCCTGACGGCCACCTACACCAACGCCGTCATCAGCGCCACGTTCGTCGAGTACCAGATGTCGGGGCGCGGCGAGCGGACGGCCCGCTACATCCCCATGCGCCGATTCGAGCCCGGCGACAAGGTCAACGTCTTCATCAACGACCCCGACATGGACGTCTCCGACAAGCTCGACACCGTCCCGTTCACCGTCCGCACCAGCGAGGGCCGGCCCACCGAGCACAGGGCCCTCGAGACGGCCGAGCACTCCGGCATCTTCCTCGGCAGCGTATTCCCCGTCGAGGCCGCGCCCCGGCGCGACAGCGAGATCCGCATCGTCAAGGGCGACGACATCATCCTCACCTACGTCGACGCCGAAAACACCGACCCCGGCATCCCCTGGAACCGGACGCAGATCGTCGAGCAGGTCTGGTTCGAGCCGCCCGAGCTGCGGGCCTACGACATCGAGAGCATGCCGCTGGCGGCCGAGGAGAAGGAGGAGGTCCAAGCCCAGCAACAGGAGGCCGCCGGCGAATTCGAGGAGTACGTCCCCGTGACGCGGACCATCGTCGCCACGTGGCCCGAGCTGCCCCGCCCCGACGAGCCCGCCGAGGGCATGATCGGGCTGCCCCTGCTGGTGGAGGTCCTCTTCCCGGCCATCGCCAAGAGCCCCGAGTCGTCCACCGAGATCTTCGTGCAGACCTCCTCGGGCCGCAAGGCCATGGGTCTGGCCGAGGAAGCCGAGTTCAACGTAAACGTGCCCGGCACGATCCGGTTGACGGGTCGCCCCTCGAACGCGGGCAGCCTGACGCCCCCGCCGGGCTACAAGAGCGTGCTCGTCCGCTCGAACCCCTACGCCCTCGAAGCCCTCGACGACGGCCGCTACACCTTCAGCATCCCCATGGAGCTGGGCAAGCTGCCCGAGGAGACGCTGGCCCTCGAGGACGAGACGGTCGGCCCGGAGGAGCCGCCCGTCCTCAAGATCAAGGGCGACGACGACGTCTTCATCGGCTACCGCTACACCGACCCGCAGGGCCAGACCCACTGGCTCCAGCGGCGCATCGCCCTGGCCGCCGACGCCTTCTTCGACATCATGGACCGCCGTTACCAGGAGACCGTCGACGGGATCTACGTCGGCGAGGTCATCTACTTCCGCCTTATCGACCCCACGCGCGACGCCTCCGACGACAAGGACACCGTCGAGCTGGACGTCACCACCTCCAGCGGCACGGCCAAGAAGGCCTCGGTCACCGAGACGTTCTCCCACAGCGGCGTCTTCAAGGGATTCGCCAAGATCGTCTACAGGGATGAGGCCGAGGAGGCCCGGGACCCCTTCGCCCTGCCCGTCACCTACGGCGACGAGGTCACCGTGACCTACACCCCGCCGAAGGAGCAAGAGCCGGCGCCGCTGGCACGCCTCGTCTCCGTGTACAAGGGCTCCGACGGCGAGGTCCTGCCCTTTACGAAACGCTTCAAGGACCCCGCCATCGCCATGCAGACCCAGTTCACCATCGCCGAGGCCTACTTCGAGCTGGCCAAGCGGCACCGGGAGCTGGACCAGCAGAGCCTGGCGCGGCGGGAAATCATGCAGGGCAAGAAGCTCCTGGAGGAGGCCATCCGCGACTTCCCCGATACCGAAGCCCGGGCCCAGGCCGACTACCTCCTGGCCAACCTCGCCCTCGAGTTCGCCAACGACGCCGTCAACGAGGACATGAAGCAGGAGTTCTACGTCGAGGCCATCAACCGGTTCTCCGACATCGTCGCCTCCTACCCCGACTCCATCTACGCCCCCAAGGCCCAGTACAAGAAGGCCCTCGTCTTCGAGAAGATGGGCAAGATCGACACCGCCTGCGAGGAGTACGTCAAGCTCTCCTACCGCTACCCGGACAACGAGCTCGTGGCCGAGACGATCGCTCGCCTCGGACAGTACTTCCTCGTCAAGGGCAAGGAGGCCAAGACCCGGGCCGAGGCCCGGGAAGACCCCATCGAACGCGAGAAGGTCGTCATGCAGAGCCAGGAGATGTTCAAGACCGCCGGCCAGGTCTTCGGACGCCTCGCCGAACGGTTCCCCGAGCATCGCCTGGCCGATAAGACCACGGTCCTGGCGGCCCAGTGCTTCATGCAGGCCGCCGAGTACGAGGAGGCCGTCAAGACCTTCAAGAAGGTCATCGAGAAGCCCGGCGCCGACAAGGATCTCGTCGCCGAGAGCATGTACTGGTGCGGCGACTCGTACATGAAGAGCGCCGAGACGAACCGGGACGCCCTCCGCAACGCCTACATCGTCTTCAAGAAGCTCACCTGGGACTACCCGACGACGAAGTGGGCCAAGTTCGCCCGCGGGAGGCTCACCGACGAACGCCTGACCGATCTGAAGATCGATTAGGGCATCAAGCGAGGAGGCCACGGGCGGCTGGTTCGCCCGTGCTCCAGACAGAGACCGGGGGCGCGGCAGGTCGGGGGGCCTGTCGCGCGCCGGCCGACCGGCTGGCCATTCACGGAACGACTATGACACAGGCGGTCAACCTTCCCCCGGCCCGCCGGACGCCGCTGGCGCCCGACGAGGCCTTCGACCGAGCCCGCCTCGGACGCCGTGCCCGCGCCTTCGCCGCCGAAACCCTCGAAGGCGACGACGTCTTCGAGGCCCTGCGCACCGGCACCCCGGTCGACGTGGGCAGTTGGCTCGGCCGGCGGCGGCTCCGCTGCTTCGCCACGGTCGAAGCCCTCGTCCTCGTGGCCCACGGACCGCGCCCGTGGGCCGAGCGGGTGCCGTACCGCCTCCTCCGCGAGAGTCTCTACAATCACGTGACCGGCGAGCTGGTGCTCGCCCCGGCCGACGGGGCCACGCTCACACAGCTCCGTATGATGCCTCTGGACGCCTGCCAAGTGCTTGCCCAGATCCATTGTGAGGATTCGGACCATGCTTAAGTATCTTCTCGAAGGCGGCCCGCTGATGATCCCGCTCTTGGTGTGCAGCGTGCTGACCCTCGGCGTGCTGATCGACCGAATCTGGGCCTTCTACGCCAACTCCAAGCACGACACGCGGTCCCTGCGGGCCCGGGTCCTCGCGCTGATGGAGGAGGAACGGATTGACGATGCGGCGCGCCTCTGCACCCACACGCCGGGGCCCGTCAGCGCGGTGCTCCTCTCGGGCCTCCAGTCCTACGCCAAGCACCGCGACCTCGCGGACCGTCCGGCGGACCTGACGGACGTCATGGAGAAGGCGATGGACGACTACGGACAGCACGCGATGAGCGCGGTCGAGAAGCGGCTGGGCATCCTGGCGACGATCGGCTCGGCGGCCCCGCTCCTCGGCATGACCGGCACGGTCACCGGCATGATCGGGGCCTTCGCGGAGCTGTCGGCCTCCGGGGCCGAAGCCGAGGGCGTGGCCCTGGGCATTTCCGAGGCCCTCATCACCACGGCGACGGGCCTCCTGATCGCCCTGGCCGCCGTCATCCCCTACAACGTCTTCCAGTCGGTGGCCGACAAGATCAACCTGGAGATCGAGGAGGCCTCCTCGGAGCTCCTCGACTTCGTCGCCACCGAGGCCAAACGCACGGCCCGCGGCTAGTCCCGACGGCCCCGCTTGGAGCGGCGGCCGCGGGTCGGTGCGGCAGGTCTCCGACCCGCGGCAACAGCCGCGACGCAAAGCTGGATCGCCATGGCGAAGAAACGCAAACTCGATCGCGGCAACCGGATCGACGAGGTCCCCACGACCTCGTTCGCCGACATCGCATTCCTGCTCATCATCTTCTTCCTCCTGACGCTGGCCATCACCAAGACGATGGGCTTCCGAAGCGAGCTGCCCGCCGGCGAGAAGAGCGAGGAGGAGCCCGAGAAGACCACCACCGTCCAGCTCCACGAGGGCCAGATCCGCCTCGACGACAAGGTCCTCTCCATGCCGCGACTCCGCGAAGAACTCGCGGACATGGACCTCCGGAAGCTCCCCGACGACGACCCGAAGAAGGTCGTCCTCTTTGAAGCCACCGGCGGCTGCTCCTGGCAGGAGTACTTCGAGATCATGGCCGCCGTCACCAAGGCGGGCGGGAACCTCGTCATCGTCCGCGAGGCCGACGGCGAGGAAGGAGGCGACGGCGAATGAAGGCCCGCCGCCGAAAACCCAAGGTCCTCATCCCCCTGACGAGCATGGGCGACATCGCCTTCCTCCTGATCATCTTCTTCGTCCTCGTCTCCGACATCGCCAAAGACGCCGGCGTCAAGGTCACCCCGCCCGTCTCCCGCGACGTCGAGCAGCTCGAAAAGAGCCGCATCAAGGTCAAGATCGACGAGGCCGGCATCATCTACCTCGACACGAGCAAGGTGCCCACGGCCAAGGCCCTCACCAACGCCCTCGAAATCCGCCTCAGGGACGTGCCCCCGGAGGACACGCGGACCCGCACCGTCTGGTTCGAGTGCGACCGGACCATCCCGAAAGCCACCTTCGAACCGGTCCTCGACGCCATCAGCGAAGCCGGCGGCATCATCGCCGCCGTCGGCGAGGAAGGGAAACCCGAACGCCCGAGCCGTGCTGCCGGCCTCGGGCCGGAGATCGTGCCATGACCCAGGATAAAGACCTTCAGCGCCTCAGCCCCGACAAGCTCGTCGCCGGATTCCGGCGGATCGACATCTTCGTCATCGGTCTCGCCTTGGCCGTCGGCCTGCACGTGTTGGTGATCGGCGGCACGAGCTACAGCTACGTGCTGGACAAGCTCGACCCGTCGCGCGTCGAGAAACGCGAGGTCGAGCAGCGCGAGCGCAAGGAGGCGGATTTGGCTGCCAAGGCCGCCGCCGAAGCCGCCGCCGAGGCCAAGCCCGCGCCCAACGAGACGGAGCCTGCCCCCGAGGAGAAACCCGTCCCGGAGGACGACCCCACCGCCGGCATCCCCGGGGACAAGCGCGATCACCCCGTCGTGCGCGAGCTGACGGAGACGGCCGATCCCGAGGAGATCCCCGAGGTCCCCGGCACCACGGGCCTGGGCATCGACGAGACGAACCCCGAGGGTGCGAGGTAACCCGGCTCCGCGATGAGACGCACGCTCGAGCACATCGCCCTGCCCGCCTTCCTCACCGTCCCGCCGGCCACGCTGGCGGGGGTGATGGGCTACCATGCCATCCTCGCGCCCTACCGCCTGGCCGACCTGCTCGTCCGAAGCGCCGACTTCCGCGGCCCCTTCACCAACGCCGAGATGCCGAGCTTCTTCACCGGCGTCGCGGTTATCCTGGGCGCGTGCGCGGGCCTGATGGCTCTGGCGGCGGTGGCGGGGCTCTTTCGCTGCAAGCCGAGCCTCCGCTTCCTTCGCAAGGGCTACGGTGTCGCCTACCTCGCCCTGCTCGTCTACGTCTACGCCGTCTTCAAGGTGACCGCCGTCGCCGCCGACCACAAGCTCAACATCGGCATGTTCCTCGACGTGTGGGAGGCCCGGTGGCATTACCTGTGGCCGGCGCTCGGGTGGCTGGCCATCCTGGCGTACCTCCACGTGGTCTCCTGGCGCGCGGCCACGCTGAACCTCTACGCCCGACGCGACGTCGAGACGTGGGCCATGGGCGACCGCATCCTCGAGAACGTCCGCACCCACGGCCGCGACCCCCGCTACCGCAAGAGCTGGCTGACAAGCGTCGCCACGCACCTGGCCGTCATCGCGGGGCCGATCCTCCTGCAGCTCTGGGGCTGCGTGGATCCGTACTACGTCCCCCACGGCTCGGGCACGCCGTCGGTCGCCAAGGTCGCCTTCGTCAAGCCCCGCGAGAAGAAGCCGAAAAAGTTCGTCCTCAACCCGAACGCCATGATCTACTTCCACGTGCCCGACCTGGACGAATCGGAAATCTCCCGCGAGATCGACGAGGATACCCAACTCGTCTACAACGCCGACGTCAACGCCGTCCACGGGGCCATGGGCGCCGGGGGCGGCAAGTCGGGCGGATGGCCCGAGGGCGTCGGACGCCATCCCATCCGCTTCATCCGACTCCAGTACAACGGCCCGGACTGGGACGACGGCATGGACGCCTACTCCCGGGCCGATCTGAACTTCCTCGAAGAGCTCCAGCGGATGTCGGGCCTCCGGACCGCCAAGACCAGCGAGGCCCATCCCATCCACTACCTCGACAAGTACCCCAAGGGCTTCGCGCCCCCCTTCGTCTACATGACCGGATCGGGCCGCATCAGCGTCTCCAGCCGCGAGCTGCGGTCGCTGCGCGATTACTGCCTCGACGGGGGCATGCTCTTCGCGGACGCGGGCACCCAGAGCTGGGACCGCAGCTTCCGCTCGTTCGTGCGAGCGCTCTTTCCGGACAAGCGGCTCCTCGTGATCGCCGACGACGACCCCATCTTCCAGCAGCCGTACCAGTTCCCGGACGGGGCCCCGCCCCTCTGGCACCACGGCGGGCGGCGGGCCCTCGGCATCAAGCACCAGGGACGCTGGTGCGTCTTCTATCATCCCGGCGACATCAACGACGCCTGGAAGACCGGCCACAGCGGCATGGACCCGCGCCTCGCCAAAGGCGCGTTCCACATGGGCATCAACATCGTCCATTACGCCTTCACCCAGTACCTTGAAGAGACGAAGCAATACCGACGATGATCGGCAAGCTCCCAACCTATCTCGGCGTTGGCGGGATCCTGGCGATCCTCGTCTACGCCGCCGCCCTCGTGGTGATCGCGATGCTCGTCGTGCGGCGGCGCCAGCCGCTCTTCTACATCGCCGCCTACGGCCTCGTGCTCATCACGGCCTTCCTGGGGCAGGCGGTGCTTCGATGGGCCGATTTCCAGTGGCCGGACGATTCGGTCGTCGTGGCGGTCGTCCTGGCCGGAATCGTGCTTGTGCTCACGCGCCGCGTCCGGGCGATCCACTGGGCGGCCATCGGGCTGGCCCTGGCGGGGTTCTTCCTCGCGGACCTCAACAGCACCTACTACGTACAGGTCATCCGCGAGGACATCTCCGAGGCCCTGAAGGCCGCCGAAGAGGCCCGCCGCCTCGAACGCGAGAAAGAGCTCCGCAAGCTCCGCGACCAGGCCGCCGACATCGCCTTCGCCGAGGATACCGCCGCCGACCCGCTCGACCTCGCGGGCGTCGAGAAGGCCAAGGTCGAGAAGGTCATGAGCGACGGCACCGTCGTCACCGTGACCGACGAGGGCGAGGCCGCCCCGCCCGGGTACGCATACCGGGAACGGGGCAAGCAGGGCCGCGACCCGAACGCGGAACGCGTCCGCGAGGGCGAGGAGAAGGCCCTGACCGAACAGCGCCTTCCCCCCTCGGGGGACGAGGCCGCGCCGGCGGAGCACGACCAGGAGGGCATCAGCCTCCCGCCGCAGGAGCGCCAGGTCGCCCAGGACCTCGACGTCGCCAACCTCTTTGCGGCGCGGAGCGTCCTCTGGGTGGCGGTCCTGATGGTCCTCGTCGATTACGTCCGCCAGTTCAACCGGACGGTCGGAAGCCACTGGACCGTGCCCATCGCGGGCCGGGTGGTCGACGCTCTCAGCCCGAAGACCCACGCCGTCCGCCTGACCGCCCCCGCTCCCGAGGCCGTCGCCCGATACATCGAGGACGTGGTCCGCAAGGGCGAGACGTTCCTCTACTTCGGACCCGACGACCCGTGGCCCGACCGCCAGGCGCTCCATCGCGTCGCCGTGCGCGGGCGGTCGGTGGCATGGCCCCTCGCCAAGCTCGTCTACGGCCCCGGGCCGCTCCCGGTCGATGAGACGTTCGTCTTCGAGTCCGCGTGGTTCGGCCGCTACGGCGTCGTCCTCCGCGGCGAGGAGCGCGCGCGGCAGATGCTCGACGCGCTCCTTTCGTATCTCGACCGCAAGCACCGCCCCCGCGCCCGGGCTCGGAGAAGCGTCCACGTCGTCTGGGACTTCATGACGCCCCTGGACGATGAGACGTTCGACGAGCTGGCGTACCTGGCGTCGGAGGCCAACCTGAAGCTGGTTGTCGTCGCTCGCTCGGCGCCCGGCGCCGCCGATGCCGCCCGGTTCGACGAATGCGTGGACCTGAGTGCCGTTTGATTTCAGCCCCGCCTCCGGGTATGTCGGAGGAGGCGCCGAGAAGCCAGGGGATCGCGCCATGACCCGACGCCTCGCCGCACCCCCGACGCTCATCCTCGCCACGCTCCTCGCGCTGCTCGGCTGCAGTCCGGAAGAAACACGTCCGCCCGAGCCGCCCCCGGCGAATGTGCGGACGGAGCCGGACCCCGAGCCGACGCTCCCCACGCCGCCCCCCGCAACGCCTCCCGAGGTCCGCCTCGACCGCGTCCAGCTCGTCCGCCTCCGCTACCGCGGGGCCGACTGGGACGACGGCCTGCACGACGCCGACCCGGCCCTCCTCGCGGCCGTCAAGGAGGCCACCGGCCGCGCGCTCGATCCCGGCCCGCACAGCGTCCTTGCCGTCCAGCTTGACCGCTATGAGCCGGGCGCCGGGCCGGTGCTCCTCACGATGACCGGCTCGGGGTTCATCCAGTTCTCGCCCGACGAAGCCGCCGCCCTGCGCCGCTATCTTCTCGGGGGCGGGATGCTGCTCGCCGACGCGGGCAGCCGCCGCTGGGACCCGGACTTCCGCAAGCTCATGCGGGCCGTGTTTCCCGACCGTCCGCTGATGGCCGTCGCCCGCGACGACCCGATCTTCCGCGAGCCCTACGCCCTGCCCCACGGCGCCCCGGCCCTCTGGCACCACGGCGGAATGCGGGCCCTCGGCGTCCGCGACCGCGGCCGGTGGTGCGTCTTCTACCACCCCGGCGACTTAGGCGACGCCTGGAAACCCGGCACCTCCGGCCTCCAGGCGGAGACCGTCGAGGCCGCCCTCCAGACGGGCGTCAACATCGTCCACTACGCCTATCAGCAACGAGGCTCGATGTGATGAACGGACGACCCCTGATTCCCCTCCTGGCCCTGCTGGTGCTCGTCGGCTGCGGCGAGTCCTCGCCGCCGGTGCCCGAGCCGCCCCCCACGCCGGCTCCCCCACCGGAACCGGCCCCGCCGCCGGTGCCCGAGCCCGCCCCCGAACCGGAGGCGGAGCCTGAACGCGAGCCGGCCCCGGCCCCCGAGGACGCCGATGCCGCCATCGACGCCGCCCGCGCCCGCGTCCAGGCCCTCGCCGACGCCGCCGAGTTCACCGACGCCTACAACGCCGCCCGCGAGGCGCGGTCCGAGTTCCGCATCCATCCGCGCCGCCGCGAGCTGGACGCCCTCGTCGCCCGCCTCAAGGAAGCGCGGCAGGGAGCCGTGGGCCTGCCCTTTGCCGTCCAGAAGCTACGTTCGCCCGACCCGGGCGTCGTCAAGATCGCCCGCAAGGAGCTCCGCGCCGCCGGCGACGTCGGGGCCGCCTATCTCCGAAAGGCCGTCCGCGAGGCCGAGCCGCCCGTCGCCGCCGAGGCCGCCCGCACGCTCCTCGACATGGCCGACCCGAAGGCCCCCGCCGCCTTCGGCGAGCGCCTCCCGGGCACGGAGCCCGGCCCCCTGCGCGAGGTCCTCGTCGAGGCCGTCCGAAAGACGATCCCCGACGTCCCGCCCGAGACCCTCCGGGCCCTCTACGCCCGCGTTCAGGCCGACGACGCCTTCGCGCGTCTCGACGCCGCGGGCCTCTTGCTGGCGGCCCTCGACCGCCGCGCGGGACGCGATCGCGAGGCCTTCGGCGCCCTTCTCGGCGACCCGGATGCCTTCGCCGCCCTCAAGACCTACGCTCAAGGCGCAGCGACCTCCGAGAATCCCGAGGCCGCCGCGTGGGCCGCGCGCCACGCCTCCGTCTTCGGCCTGGTCGTCGCCCAGGCCGACCTCGTGCTCTGGCTCCGGGCCGACACGGGCGTCGAGACGAAGGGCGAGGCGGTCGTCCGGTGGAAGGACCTCTCCCCGGCGGGCGTCGACGCCACCCAGGACGATCCGAAGAAGCGTCCCACGCTCGTCGAGACCGAAACCGGCCCGGCCGTCCGCTTCGACGGCGTCGACGATGCCCTCCGCCTGCCCGAGGGGTTCAAGAGCTTCCCGGAGGGCGTGACCGTCTCCGTCTGGGCCCGCCTCGAGAAGCCCGGCAACTGGGCCCGCTTCGTGGACTTCGGCAACGGGGCCGGCGAGGATAACATCGTCCTGGCCCGCGAGAGCAGCTCCGACGACCTGACCTTCTACGTCTACGCCGAGGACGAGCGGACCGGCGGCATCAACACCGCCCCGGACACCCTGAAGACCGAGACGTGGCAGCACCTCGCGGGCACCGCTGATGCCGAGGGCAACGTCGCCATGTACGTCGGCGGCAAGAAACTCGGCGGGGGGAAGACCAGCATCCCGCGCGACGTCGTCCGCACAAGCAACCTGATCGGCGAAAGCAACTGGGAGACCACCAACGACGCCCATTACGACGGGATGATGGACGACCTGCGGGTCTACCGCCGGGCCCTGACGCCGGAGGAGATGGCCCGTCTCTACCGCAGCTCTCCGAGGGCCGCGCCATGATCCGCGCCGCCGTCCTTCTCGTCCTTGCCGCGCTCCTGGTCGGGGGCTGCGCCGAAGACCCCGCGCCCGCGCCAAAGCCGCCGTCTTCCGCCCAGGAGACGTCCCCCGCACCCGACCCTGCGCCTCCCCCTCCCGAGCCGGAGCCGCCGCTCCCTTCGCCCTCCCAGCCGCCGGCCGACCTCGAGGCCGCCCTTATCCGCGTCGCCGCGCTCGAGCAGGCCGCCGATCTGAACGAAGCCCATAACGCCGCCCGCGAGGCGCGGTCCGAGTTCCGCACCCACCCCCGGCGCCGCGAGCTGGACGCCCTCGTCGCTCGTCTCAAGGAGGCGAAGCAGGAGGCGGTCGGGTTGCCCTACGCCGTCCGGAAGCTGGCCTCCGACGACCCGGCCGTGGTCGCCATCGCCCGCCGCGAGCTCCGCCAGGCCGGCGATGTCGGGGCGCTTTACCTCCGCAAAGCCGTCCGCGAGGCCGCCCCGCCCGTCGCCGCCCGGGCCGCCGGCACGCTGGCCGAGATCGACCACGCGCCGGCCGCGCCCGACCTCTGGGAGCGCCTCCTGGCGAACCCCCGGGACCCCCTTGTCGAGACCCTCGCCGCCGCCCTCGGCCGCGTGCTGGATGAGTCGCACGGGACGATCGTGGCCGAGATCCTCGCCCGGGCCCGCGCCACCGAGGGCGAGACGCAGCGCCGGCTCGTCGGCATCCTCGCGGGGGCCGTCGGCCGGGCCGCGGGAGGCGACGCCGAGCGCTTCGGACGCCTCGCGGGCGACCCGGGGGCCTTCGACTTCGTCCACGGAACGATCCAGGCGGCCCTGGCCTCCGGCGACCCCGCCGCCGCCGCGTGGGCCATGGCCCGGGCCCCGCAGCTCAACCTTATGGCGCGCGGCCTGCACGGGCAGTACTTCGAGGGGACCGACTTCGGGAACCTTGTTCTCGAGCGACTCGACCGCGGCGTCCGCTTCCACACGAGCGCGTCGCCCTTCCCCGGCGGGCGCGAAGAGAACATCTCGGTCCGCTGGACGGGCTTTCTTCGGATCGACCGGCCGGGCACGTACACCTTCTACTCCGTCTCCGACGACGGCCAGCGCCTGAAGATCGACGGCCGGACCCTGATCAACGACTGGTCCGACCACGGGCCGACGGAGAAGAAGGCGGAGGGGACGCTTGAGGAAGGACTCCACGAGCTGGTCGTCGAGTTCTACAACCGCAGCGCCGGCGGCGAGATCACCCTCTCCTGGAGCGGTCCTGGCATCGACCGGCAGGTCGTGCCCGCCGACGTGCTCCTCACGAAGCCCTGGCCGGGCCTCGATGGGTTCAAGCCGGCCGGCGAGCCTTAGAGGATGACCGTCGCGACTTCCTTGGGCTTCAGGCGGACGGTAACAGCCCCGTCCTTGCGGACGCGAAGCGGGCGCCGGTGCGTCTCGTCGAGCCGGGCCTGCCACGCCTTGCCGCCCGCGCCGGCGAGCCGCACGCGCGCGGTCACCTTCTCCTCGGACGGGTTGAGGAGGCGGACGACGCGGCGGCCCTTTCCATCCTCGTCCGCCTTGACGGCCTCGACGACGACGGGCCCGTCGAGTTCGAGGAAACTGCGCGCGGTCGGCTCGTCGCCCGGCGCTTTGTCGATGAGAATGGCTCGCTCCGGGGCGTTGAGATGGCGGCATCGCGTAAGGAGTCCCGCCTGCCATCCGGCGTCGGGCGCGAAGGGCACGAGGGCGTACTCGCTCGCGACATCGCCGAGGAGGCGGCTGTCGACCGTTTCCGTGCCGCCGATCCGCTCGATAAAGCTCCGGAAGAGCGTGAGGGTCATCGTCCGCCTGGCGGTGTCCTCCACGCCGCCCTCCTGGAGACCCCGCGTCAGGATCGCCAGCCCTCGCCGCCCGTCGTGCATCGCGAGGACGCCCTTCATCGGCCCCCACGGGAACGCGTGCTCCTTCCACCGGCGCGTGTCGGGCACTCGGACGGGCCGCTCGACGAGGTCGTAGGCGGTGTCAGCGAAGTAGCTCGACGCGTCGATCTTCGTCGGGAACCGGACCCGCACCCGGTGCCGCGACGCCGTGTTCGCGATCACCGTCCGGACCATGAGGGCGGGCGATCCGGCAGCGAGCGCGAGCGTTGTCGTGACGGCCAGCGTCGCCATGCGCCCGCGGCGGGCGCCGGGGCTGTGGTCCGGCACGCGCCAGTCGAAGCGAATCTCGAGGGACGCGTAAAGCGGCCCTGCCGGCCCCCCGCGGACGCGGGCCTTCGCGCCGCGGCTCAGGGTCGTCTCCACCCGGGCCGGACGGAAGTCGAACCCGTCCCGGTCCGAGCCGGGCGGAATGAAGTTCCACCCATGGCCCGCGTCCTCGGCGTCCTCCAGGCCCCCCAAGCCACGGTACGTTATGCCGCGCGCCTTGTCCGCGAGGTCCCACCGTCCGTCGGGTCGGACCGTGACGCGCAGGTGGGCGTTCTCCATCGACCTATCGCCGACGGCGACCGTCTCCACCGGCGCCGGCCCGTCGCCCTCCGCGAAACCGAAGCCGAGGGCGCGGTACCCGTACGCCGGTGCCGGTGCTTCGACGGCCATCCGCAGGCGGTCGACCGGCCCGGCGGCCCCGGGACGCCCGGCCGGATTCCCGTAGATGGGCCGCGGGGAGAGGGTCTTCTTCATCGGGAACGCGGGCGGCGCCTTCTCCCGGACCTCGACGAGCTGGGCCGCCAGGGCCTCGCCCCGCTCGTCAAAAACGCGCGGCAGGAGGCCCTCGTCGCGGGCCGCCGCGGCCACGTCGCGGGGAACGTCGACATCGACGACGGTCACGGGGTCGCCGGAGGGGGCGGCCCGGAAGAGGACAAGGGCCGGCTCGCCGCGCGGGAGGGAGGCCGTGTCGGCGGCGCCCGCAAGGGCCAGGAGGCTCTCGTTCGTCGCGTCGCGCGTGAGATGCCACGCCTGGCGGAACCGGTAGAGCATGTCGCGATGGACGTCGTCGACGGAGCAGCCGACGATCGAATCGTGCGGGTGGTTCAAGAGGAGGTACCGCCACGCAAGGTCGAGGAAGGCGGCCTGGTCGTCCGCGCCGAGAGTGCGGGCGAACCCGTGGAAGGGCTCGGCCCACTGCGTCAGCATCGTCTCGATCCGCGTGTTCCACTGCTTCAGGTACGGCCGCGAGGAGCCGATGCCGTTGAAGCTCTGGTTGTGCATGCCTTGGCGGGCGGGGCTTCGCAGCTCGCCGCGAAGTCTTTTTCGCCCCTGCCACCACCGGGCCCCCATGGCCTTGCGGACGGCCCGCAGGAACTTGGGCATCGAGGAATGGACGAACCGCAAATCCCGGCTTCGTTGGTTGAGGTCGCGGATCAGCTCGGGCACCTCGGGATCGGCGGGGGCGTGGTCGTTGCCGTCAAGGGCGAAGGCGACGGTCGAGGAGGCGAACTCGAGCTTCTGCCGCTCGTACTCCGGCAGGTCGAACTTGTCCCACCGAGTCAGGCTGATGAAGTCGTTGTAGCCCGACCAGAGATGGACCTTCAGGAGCAGGCACCGCGTGCCGTCGGCCCCGACCCAGCTCATCTCGGCCTGCTCCTCGTGACCGCTCGTGCCGCGATGGAGCATGGCCGCGGTGATCCCGAAGCCCGCGAGAATCTGCGGGAGCTGGGACACGTGGCCGAAGACATCGACGGCATAGCCGCACGACATGGGCCGGCCGCCGAAGTCGCGGGCCAAGCGCGTCCCGCGCATCAGGTTCCGCACGAGGCTTTCACCCGAAAGGAGCAGTTCGTCGGGCATGACGTACCACGGGCCGACGAGGATGCGCCCCGCGTGGATGAGGCGCTCGAGGCGCGGCCGGTCCTGCGGGCGGACGGCGAGGTGGTCCTCCAGGAGCGCCGTCTGCCCGTCGAAGTGGAAGTGCTTATAGGCGGGCTTCGACTCGAGCAGGTCCAGGAGCTTGCCGGTCTGGAAAAGGAGCCGTTTGCGGTAGCTCTGGAAGGGCTGGTACCACTCGCGGTCCCAATGGGTGTGGCTGAGGACGTGGACGGTCAGGCGCTTCGGCATGGGTCTCCCTTTGCTTCGGGCGTGGTGGGATTATAGCACGAGACGCGAGAACTCGCCGTGCCTCAGCAGCTCCCGCGCGTTCCAGAGGTCGACAAGGCCGAGGGCGCGCTTCCGCGCGTCCCGCGGCCGGAAGGCATCGCCGGCGTCCTCCAACGTGCGGTCGAGCGGCTCGTCCAGGCCGGTCCGAAGGTCGGCCTCGGCGGCGAGGCGGTCGAGGACGGGCGTGTGCGGCCCGGGCGGGGGCGGCCCGCCGATCTTCATGGCCCGCATCTGGTCGGCAAAGACGAAGAGCAGGTTCGGGCGGCGGCTCATGCGAGGGCACATCCAAAGGCCCGCTCGGCGATGCCGAGCGATTGGCGGGCGTAGCGGTCGGCGGCGGCGCGATCGCCGCTTCGGCCGGCGCGGATGACGATGTATTTCTGGATCTCGTAGAGGAGATAGAAGACGCGGCGGACGCCCGCCTCGGGCGAGGCATCGCGCTCGGCGCCGTAACCCGACCAGAAGGCCGGCTCCGAGACGCCGCAGTAATCAAGCACGGCGAACTCGATCTCCGGGTCGCCCCAGAGGGCCCGGTCCCAGTCGACGATGCCCGTCAGATCGCCGGACGCGTCGACCAGCAGGTTTTGGCTCCAGATGTCCATGTGCAGCAGCCGCGCGGGGCCCCGGTCGGCGAAGAGGTCGAGCCGTTCCTCCAGCAGAGCCTCCATGCGCCGGACCGTCGCCGCGCCGTAGAAGCCGGCGTCCGCCACGTCGGCCAGGAGTTTCGACCACATGACGCGGAAGGCTTCGGCCCACGTCGGTTGCGGCGCCATGGGCCGGTGGGCCCCGAGGTATCCGTACCGGTCGGCCGTCAGGCGATGGACCTGGGCCAGGCACTCCCCCGTCTGCCAGAGGACGCGGTCGTGGTCGAGGGCCGGGGCCTCGGCCAGGGCCCGTCCGGGCAGCCGCTCCATGAGGAGGAAGTCGCGCGGCAGGAGCGTCCGGCCGGCGTCAAAGGCGACGATCTCGGCCACGGGCACGTTCGTCTCGGCCCGGAGGAGCCGGTGCAGATCGGGCTCCTGGTGCATCATCCGCCGCTCGTAGAAAAGGTAGACGGCGTCGTCCGGCGGGGCGACACGGAGGACGTAGTCGCCCTCCTCCGTGGAGACGGTCCAGGAGGTGTTGAACTTGCCGGTCGGGATGGGCTCGAAAGCGGTGATCTCCGCGTCGCTCTCAAGGTGCGCAAGCACCGCGTCGCGGAGGGCGTCCGGGGCGAGATCGTCGTGGTCGGGCATGCGGGCCAGGATAATCCGGCGTGGCATGAGTTACAAGGGGCGCCCCTTCACGCCCCGGGGCCTCCAAGCCCTGGGCCTCAGCAACACTAGATATTTATGCGCCAGATCACGAAATTCAAGACGGCAGCGAAGGTCGTCCAGGCGAGGTAGGGGAGGAAGAGGACCCCGGCGAGGATCGTGACCCGCCAGAAGGCGGCGGTGGTCGCGAGGATGGCCGCCCAGAGGACCACGACCTCGGCAAAGGCCGCCCCCGGCATCCGCAGGTAGAAAAAGAGCCCCGACCAGGCCACGTTGAGGACGAGCGGAAGCCCCCAAAGCCCCAGCGCCCATCCCCGCAGCCGCCGCGGCGCCTCGGCCCGCCAGACGAGCCACGCCGCCACGGCCATCATTACGTACAGCACCGTCCACACCGGGGCGAAGACCCAGTCGGGCGGCGTCCAGGGGGGCTTCATGATTTCCTGGTACCACGACCCCACGCCCGCCGACGTCAGGATTCCCCCCGTCATCGCCGCCAGGCCGACCACCAGCAGGAAAACGATCAGCGCCAAGCCCTGGCCCGGGACGGATCTCGCCATGGCGTGCCTCCCCCGATCCAGCCCTATCGATCCTCGCGCCCCCAGTCGTACGGAATCTCGTCGGTGTGGGCGGGCAGGCGATGCTCGTCGGGCTCGTCGTAGTTGTAGACCTCCGTCGGAACGTTGACGATCATCGCCTCGCCGGTCGAGATGCACTTGAACCCGTGATAGACCCCCTTCGGGATGCGGACCCGGATCGGGTTCCACACGCCGAGGAAGAACTCGTTCACCTCGCCGCGGGTCGGCGAATCCTTCCGCGCATCATACAGGGCCACCTTCATCATCCCCTGTACGCACACGAAATTGTCCGTCTGCTTCTTGTGGTAGTGCCACGCCTTGACGACACCCGCATAGGCCGTCGTCAGGTAGACCTGGCCGAACCGCTCGAAGTCCTCGTCGTCGCTTCGGAACATCTCCATCAGGCGACCTCGCTCGTCGGGGATCGCCCGCAGCTTCGTGACCTTGACGCCGTCGATCATGCTCGTCTCCTCGGGAGGCCGGGGTCCTCAGGGGCGCGCCGCCGTCGCCACGACGACCACGTCCGTCTCGCCGTCCGCGCCGCGGACCACCCGCGTCTCCAGCACCACGCCCGTGTGGTGCGTGCACTTCAGACGCGGCGGCTCGCCGCCACGCGCCGGAATCCACGTATGGATCACCTCGCCGCCGCTCCGGTCGGCCGGGCAGCGGAACAGGGCGGCCGGGCGGTCCCGCGCGTCGCTCGTGATCGTCTCGCCGCCCGCCAGATGAATGTGCCACGTCCCGAGGCGTCCGTCAAGCATCGCGTTGCGAAACGTCTCCGGATCGCGGGCCAGCTCCGGCCGATTCCGGTACACCTCCGCCAGCACCCGGCCCAGAATCTCGAGCCGCGTGCGGCAGTCGGCGTCCGGCGGAGCGACCATCTCCCGCACGTACGCCTTCCACCAGGCTTGGAACCCCCGGTCGTTCGTGCCGAAGGTCTCGGCCCACGCGGCATCGGGGTCGCGGCCGGCAGCCAGGAGGGCGAGGCAATCGTAGAAGGGTCGTTGGTACTTGCCGCCCTCGGCGTAGGCCAGGAAATGGACCATGGCCCACGCCTGGTCGTAGAGGCGCGTCCCCTCCTCGCCGCCCCGGGCGACACGCCGGAGCCACTCCTCGGCACTCATGCGGCGCATCGTCCCCAGGGGCACCACCGTCCCCTCGGCAATGGCCCGCTTCAGGGCCGTGACCCGGCGCGGCACGAGCCGCCCGACCTGGAGCCGGCCGCCCGCGAACTCGGCGTGCTCGTAGAGGACGGCCAGGCCCTCGTTGAGCCAGACCGGGCAGCCCGGGCCGACGAAGTGGGCGACGAACTGGTGGGTGCCCTCGTGCCGGAGGGTCGCCAGCAGCGCGTCGATCTCCTCCGGGCCCGCCCACGAGGCCAGCAGGTTCCGGGGCGGCATGTACGCGCCGCGCGAGCCGCCCCCCTCCTCCCCCACCTCTTCGAGATACCGCTCCCGTGTGCGGCAGACGAGGACGGTCATGCGGCCGGGGGCGCCCGCGGGCTTCAGGCCGCCCATGCGGCGATGAAGCTCGGTGTGAAGGGCCTCCTGCTGGGCGGCGACGGTCCGAAGCACGGCCTCGGCGTGGTCGGTGCGGACGGTGTAATGCGTCGTGTCGAGGCAGAGGTCGTTGCCCTCGCGGCGGACCCGACTCCCGCCCCGCGCCACTGCGGCCAGGGCCACGACCGCCGCCGCGGTCGATGCCAGGAGGACGGCGCGTCTCCGGGGATTCGTCATAGGGCCCTCCCCCGCACGCCGGGCGGCCCCCGGGGTAGAGGTCCCCGCGAGCGGGTGCAACACCTTGTGCTCCACCCCGGTTTGTCGGCGTCTCAGGGGGCCCGCTTGAGAAGATAGGGAATCTGGCGAAGCTTGCTAACTGGAAACGCTTTCGGGGCCACAAGAATTTTCGCGGGAATCCGGCTGGACGAACCGGCGAAATCCTCGTAAACTACTGTGGGAAAGAGAGTTAGGAAGAATCGGGCCGGCGGCCCTTCGCCTCAAGGCCTTGGCCGTCTACGCCGATACCAATAGTGACGCGACGGGGAGCCGGGACGTGAGGCGCCGGACCCGGTCGCGGAACCAAGGGGAAGCCCGGAACCGGCCCAGACCCACGCCTCCGGCCGCACTGGGAGCCGCCGCAGCCCTCGGGCGTCGCCGCGTCCGGGCCGGCGGGACGAAACAGGAGCGAGTGAGAGATGCGTGACCGAAGACGCGAGCTGATGAAGCACGAGTTGGAGACCCCGGCCCCCACGGGCCGGCCGGTCCCCCCACCCCTCGCGGAAGGGCCCGACATGGGCGACACCGTGCGGCTGTTCGAGAAGATCAGCCGCATGCCCGACATCCGCTTCGAGAAGGTCCAGCGGATGCGGGAGCTGATCGCTCGGGGCGAGTTCGAGACCCCGGAGCGGATCGACGGGACCGTCCGGCGTCTCATGGAGGAGCTGGGCCTGTAACCGACGCGTCAGGGAAGACGCCTTTTGGGAGGTTGGAATCGCAGGACGTTGGCAGTCGGGCAGGGAGCCGGGCCGGCGCGGGGCCGACCCGGCTCCGAATTTTGCGCCGCCGCGGGCCGCCCGGGAGTGCGAACCCCGGCCCTTTTCGTGCGATTTCCGGCCCTTTCTGAGGTATAATGCCCGTGGGAGGTGCGCGCCGGCGGACAGGATGTGCTCATTTTTGGCGGTCCCTTGCGCCGCGCGCGCCGATTTAAGGCTTTAAGGCAAGGGAGCCCGCGGGGCGCGGCGGCGACGATCAAGGTTCCGTGTTCTGCGGCGAGTCCCGATCCAGGGAGGACGGCGCATGTCTCGCGTGATGCCGACGTCGGCCCATGCGGTTCGCTTGTTCGGCGTGCTCACGTTCGTTGCCGTGGCGGCCGCCTTGGCCGTCGAGGCCCGGGCCGAGCCTCGCACGTGCGGGCCCCCACCGCCCGCCAAACCGCAGCGCCGGACGGCGGCGGAATCGTTCCCACCGCTGCCGCTACCCGCCACACCCCTGCGCCGCTCCGAGAAGAAGCGCGAGCCGAGCCCGCCCGCCCTCGTCGGCAAGGTCATCCTCGGCGACGTCAAGTGGGTCACCCGCGACGGCCAACGTTACAGCTACCGCGACTGGATGACCGACCCGAACGACATCCGCAACCTGCTCCGCTGGACCAACCGCCAGCTCAACATCCGGTACCGCGCGGTCGACTCGTCGCTGCCGGAGTTCTCCTACAACCCGACCGAGTTGCCCATCCTCTACTTTACCGGCCACGACGCCTTCGAGGTGCCCGAGACGCTCCTGCCGAAGCTGCGGCAGTACTGCATCGACGGCGGGACGATCCTCGGGGACGCCTGCTGCGGCGCGGAGGACTTCGACCGGGCCTTCCGGGCCCTGTCCCACAGCCTCTTCCCGCAGCGGCCCATGAAGCGGGTCCCGCCCGACCACCCGCTCTACTCCAGCTTCTACCACATCACGACCGTCCGCTATAAGGAGGAGAAGCGGGAGTGGACCGACCGGCCCTGCCTCGAGTCGGTCGACCTCGGCTGCCGCTCGGCCATCGTCTACACGGGCGGTTACGACTGCTCGTGCGGCTGGGACGGGCACCTCCACGAACACGGCAAACGCATCATGCCCGGCGACGCCCGGAACCTCGGGGCCAACATCGTCACCTACTGCCTGGCCACCTACGAGCTGGCCCGGTTCCTCTCCACCGAACCCATCTACCACCAGGCGGGCGACCCGACCCGCGACCAGCTCGTCATCGCCCAGGTCCGCCACGACGGCGACTGGGACCCCCAGCCCGCCGCCATGGCCGTCCTGCTGAAGCACTTGGCGGAGAACTCGACCGTCGAGGTCAAGTTCACGAAGGAGTCGGTCGACCTCAAGACCATCGACGCCTTCGCCCACCCCATCCTCTACCTCACGGGCCACGAGGACTTTACGTGGACAACCGAGGAGGTGGAGAATTTGCGCCGGTATCTGGCGGCCGGGGGCGTCCTGTTCGCGAACGCCTGCTGCGGCCGGACCTCCTTCGACGAGGCATTCCGACGCGAGATCCGCCGCGTGCTGCCCGACCATAAGCTCGGCCGTCTCCCCGCCGACCATCCCGTCTATCGGAGCGTCTACCCGATCACGCGGATCGAGTACACGCCGCTCGTCCTGCATGAGCAGCCGGGGATGGTGCAACCGGCCCTGGAGGGGATCATCCTGGAGAACCAGCTCCGCGTCGTCTACAGCTCGTACGGCATGACGAACGGGTGGTCCGGGGCCCCGAATCCGTACGCCCGGGGCCTGGAGCGCGAGGACGCCCTCCGCGTGGGCATCAACATCCTCGTCTACGCCATGACGCACTGATCGCGAGCCGCAACGATGAGCGCGGTGGGTCGGTGACCCGCCGCGGCGCGCTCTGACCGTAGGGAGGACTCCGCGTTGCCCGATCGCCCCGCCCGCAGCCCCGAAGAGATGAAGGTCGTCGAACAGCTCGGCGCCGCCCGGACCCGCCTGCTCGGCGAGATTCACAAGGTCATCATCGGCCAGGACGAGGTCATCGAGCAGCTCCTTCTGGCGATGTTCTCGCGCGGCCACTGTCTGATGGTGGGCGTGCCGGGCCTGGCGAAGACGCTCCTGATCTCCACGATCGCCAGCGTCCTCAAGCTCAAGTTCAACCGCATCCAGTTCACCCCCGACCTCATGCCCTCCGACATCACGGGCACGGACGTCATCGAGGAGAACCGGACCACCGGCGAACGAAGCTTCCGCTTCATCAAGGGCCCCATCTTCGCCAACATCATCCTCGCCGACGAGATCAACCGAACCCCGCCCAAGACCCAGGCCGCCCTCCTCCAGGCCATGCAGGAGTACCACGTCACGGCGGGAGGCCAGAGCTACCCGCTGGACCTCCCGTTCTTCGTCCTCGCGACCCAGAACCCCATCGAGCAGGAGGGCACCTACCCCCTGCCCGAGGCCCAGCTCGACCGATTCATGTTCATGGTCAACGTCTCCTACCCACCACGCGACGACGAGCGGACCATCGTCAAGACCACCACCAGCGACCGGGACGTCGACCTGAAGTTCGTCCTGGGCGGCAAGGACATCCTGGCCATCCAAAAGATCGTGCGGAAGGTGCCCGTCTCCGAGCACGTCGTCGACTACGCCGTGAACCTGGTGCGGGCGACGCGGCCCGACACGCCGGACGCCCCCCAGTTCATCAACGAGTGGCTGACTTGGGGTGCGGGCCCCCGGGCCGGCCAGTACCTCGTCCTCGGGGCCAAGGCCCATGCCATCTTCGGCGGCCGGGTCCACGTCACTTGCGACGATGTCCGGGCCATCGCCGCACCGGTCCTCAGGCACCGGCTCTTCACGAACTTCAACGCCGACGCCGAGCGGATCACGCCCGAACACATCGTCCAGCGACTCCTGACCACGGTCCCCGAGCCCGCCCCCGAGGACTACCGCACCGCCAAGACCGTTGCCGTCGGCCAGGCCGCGCCGGAGCCCGCGGGGGAGGGACGCCCATCGGACGCATCCTCAAGCCCGTAGCCCCACGGCTCCGGGCCCTGACGCCATGACCGCCCTGGCCTTGGGCGTCGACGCCCCGGAGCCTGAAGGCCCGCGGACCCAAACGGCCGCCCCTAGCGAGGCGTATCCAGCAGGCTCAGGCATTCCCCCGGAGTGCCTAATCCCAGATATGCACACGCATAGACAATGCCCGGCAGCGCCACCATCGCCAGCACCGCCGCCATCCCCAAGGCCCCGCACCAGACGGCCAGGGCCTTGGCGAAAGTCGCTTCGAGGCCCGTCTTCAGGACCGCCACGCACACGATCATCGCCAGCAGCCCGGCGAGCCATCGGACCTGGAACGTGCATCCAGCGCGGCCGTAGCTGGTAAGGATGCAGATCGAGGCGAGCACCGCTGCCGCCACGATTGCGCAGAAGACGGCCGAGAGCATCGCCCGTCCGCCGAGCCCCGCGCTCTGGACGCGGACGACCTTGGCCGCGATCCAGAACAAGGCCCCCGTCACCAGCACCCCCCCCACGGCCGCCGCCGCCCACACGAGCATGGTGCTCATGGCGGTCCCTCCGCTTGCCCCCGTACAGGAATCCCCCACCATCCCCCTGGGGCAAGGCCCGGTCTGGTCATCGGCGCGGAGCGTCCGATAAGTTGAGCAAAAGGATGCGGCCGCGCTCAAGAGAACCGCTACGAAAAGAGCCGGTACGCGTGCCGCCCCGGCTCGAGGTCCCACGGCCCGGCTCCGCCCTCGGGAAGATCGCCGTCGATCTTGAGGACCAGCTCGAGCGTCTCCGGGTCGAACGACGCCTCGAGGCCGGCCTGCGTGCTCGACGTGTCGAGGCCGAAGTACTCCTGCCACGCCGCCAGCGTCAGGTCGGCGCGCGGCTCGGGATACTCGATGGCGAGGGACATGCGGTCGTCGCGCGCATCGTACAGGTTCGCGTCGCACGTGTTCTCGTCGCGTCGCGAGAGGAACACGCGGCGCGGCGTCTCGACGAAGACGTTCCGCGTGACCGTGTGGCGCACCCCCAAGCCGACCCGGCCGCCCACGACGCGGGCCTTCTGCGTCAGGTGGACCGCGACGGCGTAATGGTCGCGGACGCGGCCGAAAAAATTGTGGTCGACCTGGCAGAGCTCGCCCGAGTCGACGTTGCACGCCGGGCCCGCGTACGCCCGGTCAGCCGGCACGTCGGTCCCGCGGATGTCCCAGAAGACGTTGTGGTCGATGCGGTTCGGGGCGTGGCTGACCTCGACGTAGCACCCGCCGAGGATGCCCTCGACGTCGGCGAAGACGTTCTCGGTGACGCGGGAGTTCCGGTTCAGGAAATCGAGCCACACGCCGGGGGCGCCTCGGATGTGGCGGAAGACGTTGCGGCGGATGAGGACGTGGTCGCACCGGTGGAACTTCAGGCCCGCCGTCTCCCAGACCCGCTCGACGTCGAGGCCGCCGATCCGCTCGACGATGTTGTCCTCGACCAGGGTCCCCGCGTTCGTGTCCACCGCCGCAATGCCGCACGCCCCGCAGTCCGACACCCGGTTGCCCCGGACGACGTGGCGCGTCCATCGCGCCTCCTCCGACGGCTTCGGGGCGTGCCAGCTCTCCTTGCCCAGGTCCAGGCCCAGGGCGTTCGCATGCCGGATCGTGCATCCCTCGATGATCCAGTGATGCCCGCGGCCGGCGCTCACCATCCCGCGCTGCGGCACGGGGAGGCCGTTGGCGGCATGCTCGAACACCAGGCCCTGGACGCGGATGAACCCCGCGCCGCGCTCCGACGGCGCGAAGCACTGCTCGCGGACACTGACCTCGATCGTCCCGGAGCCCGGATCGGCATCGCCGGACAGGCGAAAGTGGATTCGCAGGCCCGGTTCCTCCACCCAGAACGTCCCGTCCCGCGTCCCGAGCGACTCCGAGCGATAGACCTGCGCCAGCGGCAAGCCGCCCACGAACACCATCCCGCGCCGAAGGAGCTGCCGCTCCGTCTCCTCGCACGACCAGTCCTTCGTGAAGGTTGTGTACTCGGAGGAGAGGTTCGGCACGGCAAAGGGATTGTATCCACCGAACGCGTCGCGCGGCAGGTCGGCCATCCAGACGGTGACGCCCTCGCGTGCGTCGCCCAGCTTCCATCCCTCGCTCGGCTCGAAGGGCCCCGCGAGGACCTCCGAGGCGCGGACGACGACCTCCTCGCCCGCCGCCGCCTCGTAGGCGATCATGCGGTCCGGGCCCGTCCCGCCCCGCGCGGGGCGGACGCACTCGCGGTACACACCCGCGTGCACCACGACCTTCTCGCCGGGCTCAAGGGCCTTGGCGGCGCGGCCGATCGTCGCCCACGGCGCGTCCTCGGTGCCGGGGTTCGTGTCGGCGGCCTTCGGATGGGCCCGGGCAACGTGGTAGACCTGCGTGCAGGCGGTCTCGTCGTCCCAGAACTCGAAGGGCCGGCCGTCGGGCATCGTCACGGGCGCGTCGCCCATCCGAGGTCCTTTCCACGCGCGGGTCGGGTCGGGCGAGTGTACCGGCCCCCGCCGCGCGCCGCAATGGAAAGGCGTCTCGGTGGAAAGGCGTCTCGGGCGTGCGCGCGGGATAATGACGGCCCACGCGGCCGGAGCCCTTCCTTCCGACAACCCGCTTCCGACTTCGGACCTATTCCTCGCCGCGCCGGCCGAGGGTCGAGTCGATCATCATCAGGGCATGGGGCGCGCCGCCTTCGACCATCTCGAGGCGGGCAACGATCTCCGTGGCGTTCGCCTCCTCCTCCACCTGCTCGGTGATGAACCACTGGAGAAAGATGCCCGTGGCCTTGTCCTTCTCGGCGGCGGCGGTGTCGGCGAGCTTGTCGATGAGGGTGGTGACCTTCCGCTCGTGCTTGAGGGCGGCCTGGAAGATGGCCAGCGGCGACTTGAAGGTCGTCGGCGGGGCCTCGAGGGCCGCCAGCTTCACCGTGCCGCCCGCCTCCTGCACGTAGTCGAAAATCTTCATCCCGTGGCCCCATTCCTCCCGGGCCTGGAGGCCCATCCACCGGGCCATGCCGCGCAGGTTCTGGTCCGTGAACCACGCGGACATCGACAGGTACAGGTACGACGAGTAGAACTCGGCATTGATCTGATCGTTGAGGGCCTTCTCCATCTTCTTGCTGAGCATCGCAGGTCTCCGTTCGTTCGGGGTCCCCCCCTTCTCCTCCAGCTTGACCCCATCCTACCGTCGGCGGCCGCGCCGACGCAAGCGCGCGGCAAAAAGCCGACACCCGGCGGGCCGGGCGGCGCGGCGACGGCCGTCCGGCCTTTTGACCTTGCGTCGCGCCCCCGCTTCGGGTCTATAATCCACGCGTCGAGCGTTCGAGAAAAGGAGGTCGGCCATGCGACCCGTACTTGCGGCCCTTCTCATGGCGGGGGCGGTCGCCCTCGCGTCCTGCTCCGGTTCCGATTCCGACGCGCCCGCACCCTTGCCTGACCAGGAGACGGCCCGCGACCCGGCCGCCGGCGCCCTGCCCTGGCACCGCGGCCCCGACGGCGAGGGTGCCACGCCGGCGCCGTCCGCCGGCGACGCCGCCCTACCCTGGCACCGCGAGGCCGAGGCCGCGCCAACCCCGACCCCGCCGCGCGAGGAGCCTCTGCCGGAAGGCACCCTTGATCTGGCCCGCGACTTCGGCCACACCCCGGCCGCGCCGCCGCATCCGACGCCCACGCCCGCGGCCCCGCCGGCGCCGGCCTCGCCCCCGCCGGCCGAGCCGATGACCCGCCGCGACGACCCGCGCGGTTTCTCGCTCGCGACGCCGCCGGGCTGGAGCGTCCAAGCCCTCGACGAAGGGTTCATCGTCGCCCGCAGCCCCGGCGGCGCGGAGGCCGTGATCGTCGTCCCGATCTTCGCCCGCGAGACGACGGACGCGGCAACGTGGGCCCGCCAGGCGCCCCGGCACTTGGCGCCCGTCCTGCCGGGCGCGCACATCGCCCGCTTCGAGGCCGTCCCCGGGCGCACGGGGGAGGTCCGGGCCGAACTGGCCTGGCAGTCGCCCGAAGGCCCGGGCCGGGCGCGGATGCTCGCGAGCGTCGTCGGTCGAAGCGGCATGCTCTATGTCGTCGCGGCGCCGGCGGCCCGGTTCGAGGCGCGGCGGCCGACGCTGCTGGGAATCCTTCGGAGCGTCCGATTCGCCCAGCCGACGCGCCCCGTCCAAGCGCCCCCCGCCCGGGTCCGCTACACGACGTTCCGCGACCCGAACGAGGGGGCCTTCACGATGCAGGTGCCCGCGGGGTGGAAGGTGGAGGGAGGCCTGGCGCGGCTCTCGGCCCTCGACCCGCGGTCCATCCTCCGGGCTTCCAGTCCCGACGGGGCCATCCACCTGCTGGGCGGCGACACGCGCGTCCCGGCCTTCGTCACCCCCACGCCCATGCTCGAGCAGACGGGCTTTACGGAGGGCTCGGCGTACTCGCCGGGCTACGGCCAGACGTTCCAGGTGATGCGGTACACCGGCGGGGCGGCGTTCGCGCGGCACTACGTCCAGCAGTTCGTGGCGCCGGCGGTGCAGAACCTGGCGTTCATGCAGGTCCGCGACCGGTCGGAGCTGGCGGCCCGCCTCAACGCCCTCTACCGACAGGCCGGCGCCGCCACCGGCGCCATGACGCGGCTCGACTGCGGCGACGTCTCGTTCACGTTCACCGACGGCGACCGTCCATGCGAGGGGTACGTCTTCGCCGGCACGATGCTGACCGAGATGCAGGGCACGGGCACGTGGCAGGTGAGCGATCTGTACGGGTTCCTCGCGACGCGGGAAGCCGCCCCGCGGGCGGCGCGGATTCTCGGGCACGTGGTCGCCTCGGTCCGCCTCAACCCCGAGTGGGTCCGCATGCAACAAGGCGTGACGGCGAACGTCTCGGACATCGTCAGCCAGACCTCCCGTGCCGTCTCGAAGATCATCCAGGACACCTACGAGACGACCCAAGCCGCCCGGGACGACGTCGCCCGGAAGTGGTCGAACACGACGCTCGGCCTGACGGACCTTCGGGACCCCGAGACCGGCGAGACGTGGCGGGTGGCCGCCGGCCGCAACTACTACTGGCGCCGCGCCGGCGACGACCAGACGATCGTCGGCACCGACACCTTCGACCGGCCGGACATCGACTTCGCGCCGCTCGAGCAATGGTAAGCCGCGCTACCCCATCACCACCTCGACCGTGTGCCGCCCCTTCTTCGCGGGAGGCTTCAGGAGGTTATCGGCCCCCTGGCTCTCGCCGTCGATGCGGACCTCGACGACGCCCTTCTGGACGCCGTGGGGGTTGCGGACCCGGATGTCGAATTCGCTGCCGCGCCAGCGCCGCACGAGGCGGGCCTTCTTCCACGTCGAAGGCAGGCACGGGTCCAGGCGCAGACCGTCGAGCTCCGGGACGACCCCCAGGATGCCCTCCAGCACGACGTGCCAGTTCCACATGGCGGCCCCGGTGGCCCAGGAATGTGAGCCTTCGCCATAACATTGGCTCATCGGCGCGTAGGTGTATTGCCGCTGGACGTAGGGCTCGACCTTGTAGAGGTCCGGGTCCTCGGCCGCGAGCCGCGTGGGCAGGTTCGACGAGAGGATCGACCATGCCACGTCGCCGCGCCCGCAGCGCGTCTCGGCCATGAGCCGCCACATCAGGTTATGGCTGAACACCGCCCCGTTCTCCTTGACGCCCGGGGCGAAACGGCTGATGACGCCGTAGTGCTTGTCGGGCTCGGTGAACGCCGGCCAGAACGTCAGGCTCCCCTTTGAGACCGTCAGATTCTTATCCATGGCCGCGAGGCACTTCTGTGTGCGCGCCTCGTCCGCGATGCCGCCGAGGATGGACCAGCTCTGGGCGTTGGCCCAGATCTTGCCCTCGGCCTCGGTGGACGCCCCGAGCCGCGTGCCGTCGTCGTGGGTCGCGCGGATGTAGTACTCGCCCTTCCGGTCCCAGCCGTATCGGTTGACCGCCTTTTTCATGACGGTCTGCTTGCGCTTCAGCTGCGCCGCGTCTTTTCTCTTCCCGTACCGCCGCGCGATGGGGATGAACATGTCCAGAATATACGACGCCCACCCCGCCAGCATGATCGATTCGCCGCGCCCCTTGTGCCCGGCCTGGTCGAAGGCGTCGTTCCAGTCGGCTTGGAGCATGAGCGGCAGGCCGCGTTTCGAGAACCGGCGGAAAAACCGCCGCCACCCCCGCATGCAGTGCTCATAGAGGGAACCGGTCTTGCCGCCCGACTCGTAGTACGAGACGGACTCGTCGAGGACCGCCCAATCGGCCGTCTCGCGAATGTATTTCGACACGATGAACATCAGGTTCACCGGGTCGTCCGCGTGGTTCGTGAACGTGCCGGACCGGGTCGTCTGGCTGGAGGAATGGACGACGCGCCCGTCCTCGTACATCCAGACGGCGAGGCGCTCGAGAATCCACCGGCGTACGTGGGCCGGGTCGCCGGGCAGGTGGGCGATCAGGTCCTGGCACTCGTCCCGCGTCCCGTATCCGTAAATCCCCATGTAACAATAACCCACGTTCCGCGACCACCACGCCAGGTTCCCGGCCTGGTACCGCAGCCAGATGTTGCACCAGCGGTTGAGGTCCCCGTCGGGCGTCTCGACGGTCGGGCTCTCGAGCATCCGGTCCCAGTACGCCACCCGCGCCTGCAAGGCCTTCCGGGCCTTCGCCACGACCAGATATTTCTTCTTCAGCTTGTCGGCATTCGGGGCGTCGCAGGGGATCGTGCCGAGGAGGACGACGAAGGTGGTCTTGGCCCCCGGCTTCAAGGTCACCTTCTGCTGGAGGGCCCCGCAGGCGTCGCGCCCCTCGACGCGCGGCGCGCCCGCGAGGTCGCCCCGGTCGGCCACGGCGGCCGGGTCCTTGAGGTCGTGGTACAGGCCCACGAAGCGGTACCGGTCGGTCTCGGCGCCGGCGGGCCTCTTGCTGGAAGCGAGGAAGGCCTGGACGTCGAGCGTGATGTTGTTGCCCTCGGCCCCGACGCTCTGCCAGGCGGCCGAGTGCTTGATCCACTGGGTGCTCGTCGCGTAGATGGTCCCGGCCTCGATCCGCGTCCGGTTGAAGATGTTATAGAACTCGCGCCACGTCACCTCCTCTTTATAGTTCCCGAGGCCGAACTCGACGTACTCGAACGCCGAGAGGCGCCGCGTCCGGCGGGTCCGGTTCTCCAGCGTCACCAGCCACACCTCGCACGGGTCCTTCTCGGGCACGAAGTACGTGATCTCGGCCCCGATCCCCTCGTGCTCCGAGCGGATCGTCGTGTACCCGAGCCCGTGGCGGCACTCCCATGCGTCGAGCGGCCGCGTCGGCGGGTACCCGTTCGCGCACCACCAGCGGCCGGTCTTCTCGTCGCGCAGGTAGAGGAACCGGCCGACCGTCTCGCGCGGCACGCCGTCGACGTGCCACCGGGTGATGCGTCTCAGGAGCGGGTCCTCCAGGAACGAGTACCCCCCGCCCATGTGCGACGTCAGCGCGCACCACAGGCCGTTCGAGAGGACGTTCATCCAGGGGCGCGGCGTCAGCGGATGCGTGACGATGAATTCGCGCCCGTCGTCGGAGAACCGCCCGTACTTGCCGAATTGGAAGGGTTTGGCGGGTTTTGGTCTCCGGGTCGTCTTGCGCTTGGCCATCGGTCGTCTCGTCCTTTCGTGTCGCAGGGAAGCGGGCGGCATTCTAGCAGGGGCGCGCCGCGAATCAAGCCGAACCCATCGTGCCTGCTTTTCGGTTGAACTGGCCGCCCGCGTCCGGTAGAGACGGCGGCCGGCGGGGGACGAGCGGAGCGGGCGGCATGAGGACGGTCAGGGCGAATCTTGCGGACGAGGGGCGGAGGCTCGCGCCGATCTGGTCCGAGTGCGTGCGGGCGGGGCACGCGACCCTTAATCTCAGGGCCGATTTCCAGGGCCTCCCGAAGCCGACGTATTGGGCCTTCGCGATGCTCGCGCGGCTGGGGGAGACGCTCCTCGCCGAGGGCGAGGGCTACGCCGTCACGCGACGCCCAAGGCCGCGCGGGCCGTCCTCGAAACGGACACCCCGGAGACGTTCCGCCTCGACCTCACGCTCGCGCCCTGGGCCGTCGTGCTGGTCGAGACGACGGAGAGGCCGCTTTGTCCCGAGGGGACCTGACATGCGGCCGGTCGTGTGGGCCTTGGTGTATCTCGCGGCGACGGCCGGTCTCGGGGGCTGCGACCCGGTTTCCACGCCATCGGCCGAACCGGTGCCCGCCGCCGAGTCTGCGCCCGCGGCGGAAGCGCCCCCGGGCTTCGTCCCGTCCGATCCGCCGGCCGTGCCGTACCCGTGGATCGAGCACTACGACCCGGCCCAGAGCCTGGTCGCCCGTATCCCCGCGCCGCCGGGGATGGCGCGCGTGCCGGCTGCGCCCGGCACGTTCGGCGACTGGCTGCGGCACCTGCCGCTCAAGCCCGGTCGCCCGCCGGTGCGACTCTACAACGGCCGCGCGACCGGCGGCCCTCCGGTCCACGTGGCGGTCGTCGACCTCGACGTCGGCCCGCGCGACCTTCAGCAGTGCGCCGACGCGGTGATCCGCCTGCGGGCCGAGTACCTCTTCGCCCGGGGGCTGGAGGACGCCATCGCCTTCAACTTCACGAGCGGCGACCGGTGTGACTGGACCGGCTGGGCCGCCGGCCGGCGCCCGATCGTCCGGAACGATCGCGTTCAGTGGGCCCGCGGCGCGCCCCCCGACCGCTCCTATGACAACTTCCGCCTGTATTTGGATGTCGTCTTTCAGTACGCCGGGACGACGTCGCTCAGTCGTGAGCTCTCAGGCGGCGCGGACCCCGCGACGGTCCGGATCGGCGACGTCTTCATCCGCGGCGGCCACCCAGGCCATGCCGCCATCGTCGTGGACGTGGCCGCGGACGATGCCGGGCAGCGGGCGATGCTGTTGGCCCAGAGCTTCATGCCCGCCCAGGACCTGCACGTCCTCGCGAACCCGGCGCGAGGGGCCGGCGACCCGTGGTACCGGGCGGACTTCGGGGCCGCGCTCCGCACGCCGACCTGGACGTTCCGGGCCGAGGAGCTGAAGCGCTTCGGCCCTGAGGAGGCGACCGGCGATTGGCCCTCGCCGGGCAAGACCGCTACAATACGGCCATGAGCGGCGCGAAGGTCCTGGTGGCGATGTCGGGCGGCGTGGATTCGTCGGTCGCCGCGCACCTCGTCCAGGAGTCGGGCGATGCGCCGCTCGGCGTCTTCATGCGCTCGGGCGTCCACGTGCGCGAGGACGAATCGGGCGCCCCGCGGTGCTGCTCGGCGGAGGACGCACTCGATGCGCGGCAGGTCGCGCGGCGGCTGGGGGTCCCGTTCTACGCGCTCAACTTCGCGGCGGATTTCGAGCGCCTCATCGACCGCTTCTCGGCCGAGTACGGCGCCGGGCGGACGCCGAACCCGTGCGTCCTCTGCAACCGCGACCTCAAGTTCGGCCGCCTCTTCGAGTACGCCGATCTCCTCGGCGCGTCGCACGTCGCGACAGGTCACTACGCCCGGATCGTCCGCGACGAGGAGGGGCGGGCGCGCCTGGCGCGCGGGGCGGACCGGGCGAAGGACCAGTCGTACGTCCTCTTTCCCCTCGCGCCGGCGGCGCTGGAGCGCGTGCGGCTGCCGCTCGGGGAGATGACGAAGGCCGAGGTCCGCGAGGTCGCGGCGCAGCTCGGGCTCCCCGTCCACGAGAAGGCCGAGAGCCAGGACATCTGCTTTGTCGAGGGGACGGTCGGCGAGCTGGTGCGCGCGAGGCGGCCGGACCTCGTGCGGCCCGGGCCGATCCTCGACCTGGAGGGGCGCGAGCTCGGGCGGCACGAAGGGATCGTCCACTTCACGATCGGGCAGCGGCGGGGACTCGGCGTCGCCGTCGGCGCGCCGCGATACGTCGTCGAAATCCGGCCCGAGACCGCGGCCGTCGTCATCGGACCCGCCGAGGCCTGCCGCGCTGCGGGCCTCGCGGCCGAGGAGGTCGTCTGGCACGCCCCGGCCCCGACCGAGGGCGTGCGGGCCGAGGTGCAGGTGCGATACCGCCACACGGCGGCCCCCGCGACGGTCCTCGCGGTCGGGCCGGACGGGGCCGAGGTCCGTTTCGACGTGGCGCAGCACGCCGTCACGCCGGGCCAGGCCGCGGTGTTCTACGAGGGCGACCGGGTCCTCGGCGGGGGATGGATCGCAAGGGCGCTCAGGGATTGAGGATGCCTCAGCTCGTCATCATCCACACCGGCGGCATCGGCGACCTCGTGCAGGCAATCCCGGCGATGCGCGCGGCGCGGGCGGCCCGTCCGGGGGCGCGGGTGACGCTCCTCGGGCATCCGGAGCGCGGCGCGCTCGCGGTCATGGCGGGCGCAGCCGACCGGTGCCGGAGCATCGAGACGGCGGGCCTCGAGCGGCCCGAGACCGCGCCCGCGCTCGCGGCCGCCGACCGCATCATCGACTTCCTGACGCGCGGCCGTCTGGAGGCGGCGCTCGGCGGGAAGGTCGCGACGATCGCCCCCCTGCCCCCGGCCGACTGGACGCGGGGTGCGGCGGCGTGGCTCCTCGGCGAGGTGGCCACCGCGCTCGACACGCCCGCCGCTCCTCCGGTCCCCGAGATTCCCGTCCCCGGCGCATCGCTCGCCCCCCGCGCGGTCCTCCATCCGGGGAGCGGTTCCGTGCGCAAGAACTGGCCCCTCCCGCGGTTCGAGGCGCTCGCGCGGCAAATCGAGGACGAGGCGCATCTGGAGGTACGGTGGCTTCTCGGCCCGGCGGAGCGGGAGCGCGGCACTGAACCGCGCCGCGGGCAGGTGCTCGGGCCGAGGGTGCTGGCGGAGGTGGCGGCAGCGCTCGCCGGCGCGAGGCTCTACGTCGGCAACGATTCGGGCATCACGCACCTCGCGGCTGCGGTGCGGCGGCCGGACGGACGCCCGACACCGACGGTGGCCCTCTTCGGACCGACCGACCCACGGGTCTGGGCCCCGCGCGGCGAACACGTGCGGGTGGTTCGCGCGGCCGACGGGGAGATGGCGTCCATCGAGGAGGACGAGGTATGGGCGCACGTCAACCCCTTGGCGCGGCGAGGCTCGTGAGCGGCCGCGGCTCGTGCGCAAGCGGGAGACGCACGGCCAGACAGGCTGCCCGTGCCACCAGGGCCTCTGGGCGGCCTACTCGCTCGGCGGCGTTTCGCCGGAGGCCGGCTCCATCTGCCGCATCTGGAGCTTGCGGTGCTCGTGCATGAACCACTCCATGCGGGCGCCGACGGCGGCGAAGAGGCGGACCGTGGCCCGGACCTGCTCGGCGGGGACGGCGACGCCGATCCCCAGCGTCCGATCCTCCAGGGCCACCGCCATGCGCGCCGGCGGCGTCTCGCCCGAGACGACCGGCAGCCACGGGGCCTCGGTGGCGGCCCGCTCTTGGACCTCGCTCGGCAGGGAGTCGAGCATCATCCGGTCGGTCATCGTGAGCCCCTGGCGGATGAGGCTCGGCGCGTTGAGGATCGCGGCCCCGATGGCCCCGGGGGGCATCTTCGCGAGCGCCGACGCCACCGGCTCCACCGTGTGCAGGGCCGGAGCCCCGCCGCGCGCCGTCCGGACGGCCCGGGCCATGATCCGGGGGCCGCCCAGCGTCACGACGCCGACCTTCTCCACAAGGGCCATGCGGATGACGAGGCCGCCGGGCCCGTACATGGCCTCGAGGGCCTGGCGCATCCCGGCGACCATCTCGGGCGAAGCCCCCTCGGGGGCCCGGATTTCCCACTGCAAAGTCATGTGGTCCACGGCAACGCCCTCGATCGTCTCGGCCTTCTTCCTGAACGCCATGGTCGTATCCATCTGGACGCCGCCGGGCAGCATGCCGAACTGCTGCAGGTAGGCCTTCATCAGGTCCTCGCCGGCGGTCATCCATTCGCCCATGAGCTTCTCGTAGGCGCCGGCGTCGGCAACGTCGAACGTCTCGACAAAAGCGAACATGCCGTGACCGGGGGAGGCGGGCTCGAGGCTGAAGGCCAGACCCGGTCCGAGGACGTCCTTCCATTTCCCGACGTCCTCCCAGAACGCTTCGAGCTGCTTGCGCGGCTCCGGCTCGAGCCCCTCGGCGACGATGTCGATGAGGGGCTGGTAGAGGGCCTGCATGGCGGGTATCGCCTTCGGCCAATCGAGCCGGGCCCAGGCGGCCATGGAAAGCCCGTCGCCGGCGGGCAAGGCCGGGCCGGCCTTCGGGTCGACGGGGTGGAGGGCCCGGGCGGCCTCGAGCATGGCTTCGCCCTCGCGGAGCCGAACGTCGAAGGCCGCCTCGGCGCCGGCGGCGCCCATCCGCAGACGGAAGTCGACCGTCTCGATCTGGTCCACCAGGGCCCCGTACCCGTCGAAGAGCTTTCCGAGCCCCGAAGGCGCGCCGCCGGGGCCCGCCCCTTGCCTCTGGGCCTCCATCTGCTGCCGCATGGCCTGGATGAGGGGCTTGAAGCGGGGCACGTCCATCGTCCCCGCGACGAGTTGTGTCTCCATCCGCCGGGCGAGCGCCGCGGCGCCGGCGAACGTCGCCCCGGTGCCGACGCTTCGGACGAGGGCTTCGCTCGCGGACCGGACGACCCACGGCCCGATCTCGCGCAGGTACTCCGGCGGGGGGACCCGCGGCGGACCGCCCTCCGGACCGGGCATCTGGATATGCGGCGGGAAGGTCTTCATCACGCCGCCCTCCAGAACCTCGCCCGGCAAGGCCGACCCCGTGGCCAGACGACGCGCCTCCAGGACCACGGGCCGGCCCTCCTCGTCCATGACGACGGCCAAGACGACCGGCCCCGCCGGGTCACCGATGACGGCGAGGGTCCCGTGGCGGAAGATTTCGCCGATCGCCTCCCGGACCTTGTCGGTTTCGAGGGCGGGCCCCACCAGGGCCGCCGCATCCCTCATGGCGACCTCCGGGCTCTTCACCGCGATCACCAGGGCGGCCTCGGCCGGGACCCGGGCGAGGATCGATTCGAGCGAGACGTCTTCGGCGGCCGCGAGCAGTCCCGCCAGGCAGGCGAGCGCGGTCGGGACGACGACGGCTATGCGAATGAGATGCATGGGTTGACTCCTGACGATCGATTCGGTTCGAGTGCCGCCCCTTCGCGTCATTCGATCTTGACGGCCGTTCCGTAGGCGAGGAGCTCCGCGGCTCCCCCCATGAGCTGGCTGGTGCAGAATCGGACGCAGACGATGGCGTCGGCGTCGAGCTCGCGAGCGTTCGCGATCATGCGGTCGAGGGCCTGCTCGCGCGATTCGCCCATGAGCTTCGTGTACTCGGTCACCTCGCCGCCGATCACGTTGCGGAACACGGCCTGGATGTCCCGGCCGATGTGCCGCGCGCGGATCGTGTTGCCGCGCACAATCCCCAGCACGTCTTGGATGCGCCGGCCGGGAATGTGTTCGGTGGTAGTGAGGATCATCGGTCGACCTCCTTCGAGTAGCGGTCGGACCGGCCGACCGTGAGGCGCTCCCTCAGCAGCGAGATGAAAAGAACCACCCCGCCGACCACGAGCGCGACGACGCCGATCTTCAGGACCAGCGACACCGTCGGGTTCTTGATGAAGTCCTCGATCAGGCAGAAGGCCGCGTACGAGAGCAGGACCCCCGCGCCCACCGACAGCAGCACCCAGGCCAGGCCCCGCTCGAGCCGGTTGTAGACGGAGGCCCAGTACCGCTCGAGCTCGACGTCCGACGGTTCCTTGAACGTCATCATCGCCAGCTCCTCCTTCAGGCCGCGCAGCTCCGCCAGCGCCTCGCGGCACCGGGGACACGACGCGACGTGATCCTCGACGCGGCGGCGATCCTCGTCGCTCAGTTCGCCGTCGACGTAGCCGGTCAGAAGCGGCTCGAACGCGTCACAGCTCATGGAAGCTCACCTGCCAGTTTCTCCCGAAGCGCCCGCCGGGCGTTATGCAGGCGCGACATGACGGTTCCGATCGGGACCCCCAAGGCGTCGGCGATCTCGCGATACGCAAGGTCCTGGAAGTGGTAGAGCACGAGGATCTCGCGATGATGGAGCGGCAGCGCGCCGACGGCGTGCCAGAGGCGGTCCTTCCGCTCGGACCGCTCGACCAGGGCCTCCGGGCTCGCGTCGCGGCGGCCGTCGGGATGGCCGTCGGGCAGCTCGACGGTCTTGCGTCGCGTGCGGCGGCGGAGGCGGCTGATGCAGATGTTTCGGAGGATCGTGGCGTACCAGGGATAGAAGGGCCGGGCCGGGTCGAACCGCCGAATGTGCCGCCAAGCCCGCACGAAGGCCTCCTGGGAGGCATCGAGCGCGTCGTCGCGTGAGCCGAGGAGGAGAGTGGCGGCGCCGGTGGCGGGTCCGGCATAGCGTTTGACGATTTCGCCGAACGCCTCCTTGTCGCCGCGCCGACATCGCTGGAGGATCGCCGCTTCCGATGCGTCCATGGGCCGCTGGACCTTGTTCCGTCCCACACCCATAGCCTACGCCGCCCGCCGGGGCCCTATTCGCGCGGAATCCACGGGGGGTCACGATAGCGAATTCGGGGGCGAATGGAAATGTTTTCGCGTCGTGGGGAGGGTCCGTTTGCCTTGACACGCACCGCCGGCCGCTTCTATACTCCGCGTGCCGACGGCGGCGGGAGCCACTCAGCCATGAAGATCGGCGTCCTCTCCGATACCCACGACCACGTGGCGGCCATCGACGCGGCCCTGGAGGTGTTCCGGGAGGCCGGCGTCAAGGCCCTCATCCACGCGGGCGACTACTGCGCCCCGTTCGCCCTCAAGCGCATCCTCCAATCGCGCCTGCCCGTCCACGGCGTCTTCGGCAACTGCGACGGCGAGCGGACCGGCCTCGCGGCCCTGTTGCCGGAGCTCTCGGACGGGCCGAAGCACCTGGAGCTGGGCGGCCGGAAGATCTGCCTTATCCATATACGCGATAATCTCCATCACGAGGACGAGGAGGCCGCCGACCTCCTCATCGTGGGCCACACCCACCGGCCCCAGGTCGAGCGCGACGAGGGACGCCTCGTCGTCAACCCCGGCGAAACCTGCGGGTGGGTGACCGGCCGGGCCACCGTCGCCCTCGTCGACACCGACACGTTCTCGGCGGACGTCGTCGAGATCTCACGCTTCGGAGCCGCCTCATGACCCGCACGCTCGCCCCGCTCGCGCTGGCCACCCTCACGCTCCTGGTCGGCGGATGCTACGGCCAGGTCCACCGGATGATCACCATCGAGTCCGAGCCCGAGGGGGCCCGGGTCTGGCTCAACGACAACGAGATCGGCCGCACCCCCGTCACGGTGCCCTTCACGTGGTACGGCACGTACGCGGTGCGGCTCGAGCACCCGGGCTACGAGCCGCTCGTGGCGGAGGCGAAGGTCAACGCCCCGCCCTATCAGTGGGTGCCCGCGGACCTGGCGTTCGAGACGGTCGTGCCGGGTCAACGCTACGACACGCACCAGTTCACGTTCACGATGGCCGAGCGCCGCCCGGCCGATCCCGAGGCCCTCCTGCACCGCGCCGAGGGCTTCCGCGCCGACGCCATCGCGGCCCCCTAGGGGCCCGGCCGCCGCGGCCCGGCGCGCCGCGTCTGTCGCACGATTCGGGAGGACTCCGCCCATGCCGACCCGACGCCTGATGCTGCTCGTCCTGATCGCCCTGACGGCCGGATGCGGCGGAGGGTCCGCCGAGGCCCCGCACGAATTCCGTCTCGACAACGGTCTGACGGTCCTCGTCCGGCCGCTCGACGGGGCCACGGAGATCGCCGAGGTCGTCCTCTTCCCCGTCGGCGAGTGCCACGACCCCGAGGGCGCGAGCGGCCTCGGCCACCTGCTCGAGCACGGCTACGTCACCGCCCGGGCGGGCCGCACCCCGGGGCGGACGATGACCGAGTACGTCGCCCGCTACGGGCAGGGCTGGAACGCCCAGACCGGCGCCGACTACACGGTCGTGGCGTGCGTCTTCCCGCCCGAGCAACTGGAGGACGAGCTGCGGGACGCCGCCTCGAGGCTCGGGGACCTGCATATCGAGCCGGCGGATGTGGCCCGCGAGCAACGCCGCGTCCTTTCCGAACTAGCTAACATGTATCGCACCATGCCCGCGCTTGCCGCCATGAACCGGGCCCGGGCCGCGGTCCGTCCCCGGCCGCGCGGCGGGCGCAAGGGCGGCGTGCCGGAGCACATCGAGAGGCTGACCGCCGAGGCCCTCCAGGATCGCTGGGCGGCGCTCTACCGGGCCAACAACGCGACGCTCGTCCTGGCCGGCGCCGTCGACCCGGCGGCCGTCGAGGAGCGCATCGCATACTACTTCGGCACGCTCCCCGAGGGCGAGGCCGTCCCCGCGGCGCCGGAATCGCCCGCGCCGTCGCTTCCGGCGCACGAGATCGTCGGGCCGGCCGAGGGCCCCCTCCCCGACGGGTCGGCGGCCTGTCTCGCGTGGGCCGCGCCCGAGCCGGACGACCCGCACTACGCACCGTTCCTGGTTCTGGTGGCGCGGCTGTGGCGACAGGCCCAGACGCGCGGCCCCCTGCACGCCATGCCGCAGGCCCGCTTCGCCCCGCTCGACGACCCGGACGTCATCTTCATCCAGGCCGCGGTCGCGGGGTCGACCGCCGACGAGGCCCTCGCCGCCCTCCAAGCGTTCGTCGACACGGCCACGGCGGCGGAACTTACGCGCGAGGACGTCAACGGCGCCCGCGGCGCGTTCGGCTTGGTTCTGGGCCTGCCCGGCTTGCCGGAACGGGCCCTGGCCCAAAATCCCTACGGCGTGGCGTTCGGAATCGGGCGGCGGCGGCAACTGGGTCTCGCCCCCGCCGAACTGGCCGACGCCCTCGAAGCCGTGACGAACGACGATCTCCGTCGCGCGGCCGAGACGGTCTTCGCGACACAGCGGCGGGCCGCGGCGGTCGTGGCGCCCCCGGCTTCGGCGGGCACGGGAGCCGAATAGTGCCCCGGTTCGGCGCCCACCTCTCGGTCGCGGGCGGTCCCTCGATGGCCGTCGAGCGGGCCGTCGCCCTCGGGTGCGACTGTCTCCAGATCTTCGTCAAAAGCCCTCGCCGGTGGCGCTTCACGCGGCTCGGACCGAGCGAGGTCGCCCGCTTCCGGGAGGCGGCCGAGGAGGCCGGGCTCGACCCGGTCGTCGGGCACGCCTCCTACCTGCTGAACCTCGCGAGCCCCGACCGGCCGCTGCGGACCCGGTCGCGGAACTGCCTGGGACGCGAGTGGGACCGGGCCGAGAAGCTGAGGCTTTCCGGGCTCGTCCTTCATCCGGGCTCGCACGTCGGATCGGGCGCCGAGGCCGGGATCGCCCGCGTTGCGGAGACCCTCGACCGGCTGCACGAGGCCCGGCCCGACCACACGTGCCGCATCTTGCTCGAATCGACCGCGGGGGGCGGCGGGGCCCTGGGGGGCACATTCGAGGAACTGGCCGCCGTCCTCGCGGCGTGCGGGTGCGGGGCGCGGCTCGGGGTGGCCCTCGACACCTGCCACCTTCTCGCCGCGGGGTACGACCTGAGGACGCCCGAGTCGGTCGACGCGACGGTTCGCGCGTTCGATACGGCGGGGGGCCTGGCCCGCGTCGCCCTCGTCCACGCCAACGATGCCGCCGGCCCCCTCGGCTCGCGCCGCGACCGTCACGCCCACATCGGGCGGGGCCGGATCAGCCGCGACGGTTTCCGGGCGATCCTCGCCCACCCGTCGCTCGCCCCCCTGCCCTTCATCCTCGAGACGCCGAAGAAAGGGCCGAAGGGCCAGGATATGGACCCGACGAACCTTCGCGCCCTTCGTCGATTGGCCCGTTACTGAGGCAGGCAGAACGACGGTCATGTTCGATCGCGCCCCGGGCCCGCGGGGGCCGAACCGGACCTTGCTTCCTGCCTGCCTCGGTCGTCCCGGCGCTTGCGCCGCGCGCCCCGTTCGCCCCCACGGGACGCATCACTTCCTATCGGCCGGCGGCATGCCCGTCCCCGCGAGGCCCATCGCCGGGTCCGGCTTCTCGGGGACCCTGTACGCAACGACAATCGGCTCCGCGCGCTCCTCCGTGACGTGGAGCCCCCCGAGCTTCGGCTCGAACATCCATCCCCATGTCGCCCACGTCTTCTTCGAGACGCGGCGCCGCGTCAGGACCCGCGTCCGGAAGCGCGTCCACGCATCGTAGTTCTTCTCGTAATACCATTGCTCGACCCGCCAGATGACCTCGTCGCCCTTGCGGCCGACGAAGTCCTGATCGAGCATCAACTCCACCAGGGCCACCGCGCGGTTCGCGTCGCCCTCGATCCGAAGGTCGCGGATCCGGTTCTCGTGCCGCTTGACCTCGTGGATGTGGCGGCGAATGGCGGCGAGGTCGGCCTCATCGAGCGCGCCCCCGGTCTTGCCGCCGAGGTCGGTCGTGCGGTACTCCTCGGGGATAAGGGCGTCGTACTCGGAGACGGTCGGGGCCATGTCGAGCCCCTCCAGCCGCCCCCACGGCGTTCGGATCACCAGGTCGTACGTCCCGAGCTTGAGGCCCGTCGCCTCGAACGCCCCCGTCTTCGGGTCGACGACGATCGGGACCTTCGTATCCGGCCCCCGGTCCCGGAGATACGCCTCCAGCACCCGCTCGGGCGGCGTCAGCACCCCCTTGATGATGCGGCCGGGGTTCGGCTTCTCGCCCTCGGGCGCGTCGGGCTTCTCGGGGGCGGCGCCGAGGGCCGGGGCCGTCAGGCAAGCGAGGAGGAGGGCGTATCGCGTGGGTTTCATGGCGTGTTCCTTCGTCATTCTTGTTGCTTCACCGTCGCCTTCGCCCCGCCCTTCTCGATCCGGACCATCACGGGCTTCGCCCCCGGCGCCGCCACCTCGTACTCGCCCCGGAACCCCCGCACAGTCACCCGCCCATCCTCGCCCGTCTCGACGGTCTCGTCGGTCCACCATTCGCCCTTGATCATCTTCCTAAGCTCCGCGTAGGCGGGCTTCGCGCTCATGTCCCGGCGCAGGAGGCCGGCGGGTGCGCCGAGCCAGTGCCCGTCCACCAGGTCCCACCACGTGATCGCCTCGACCGCCGGGTGCGAGAAAAGGACCGTGTAGAAGTCTCGCACCTCCTGCGCCTGGCGAGCCTCGCCCTCCGGCGTCGTCGGCCAGTCCTCGTGCCGCCCTTCCCACCGCATGTCGTCGCGCAGGCGGCCGGAGATGATCGTGACCTCCGTGAAGTGAAGGGGCTTGCCGAAGCGTTTGAACCGCTCGCACACCTCCCACGCCTTCTCGCTGGGCCACGCCCCGCGATGCATGTGCGACTGAAGGCCGATCGCATCGATCGTGACGCCCGCTTCGAGACACGCCTCGATCAGCCGCTCGTAAGCCGCGTCGACGCGGAAGTCGTTGATGAGGAGCGTCGCCTTCGGGTGGGCGGCCCGGGCCCGGGCAAAGGCGCGCTTCACGGTCTCGACCCGTCCGAGCTTCTTCGCGAGGTGCGTGATGGGGTTGACATGCTGCTTGTCGTCGGGCATCCGAACCATCTCGTTGACGACGTCCCACGTGTCGATCTGTCCCTTACACGCCGCGACTTCCCGCGTGATGCGCCCCATCTGGAGCCGTTCGAGTTCCTCCAGGTCCTCCGGCAGCCAACGCGGCGGGACCATGTTCCAAAGGAGCGGATGCCCCTTGGTGCGAATGCCGCGCTCGAGGAGCCACGCCGCCCGGGCGCGGCGATCCTCGGTGGCGAGGCGGCCGGGCTGCCGCTCGAACGATCCCCAGTAGAAGGCGAGCGTCGCGAAGTTGAGGAGGTCCGTGAACCTCGCCTGGTACGCCCGCTGCTTCTCGCTCGCATCCCCGGGCTTCAATGGGAACGCGTTCGCCCCGAAAAGGAACGCGTGCCGCACCTGCCGAACCGTCACCTTCGCCCCCGGCACGGGCTCCCCGCCCGCATCGACGACCGTGACCTCCAGGTCCGCCGTCCGATGCTCCCGGATCCGCGCCTGGATCGCCTTTCTCGAAAGCGCGTCGTTCGTCGCCGCCATCGCCGCACTCCCCGCCGCGAGCATCGTCACCATCATCCACCCGATCCGCATCCGCGTTCCCTCCGTCCCCGCCGCCTATTGAACCGCGCGAGCGCGGCAGGGGCAACGTCAAAGACGGAAGGGCCGAAGGGACAACGGGCCCCCGCGCACCCCCGCGCCCGTTTCGCCGGCCCGCAAGCGGGCCGGGCGCGCAAGCTCCGGGCAGGATCGAGATACGGCCCGTCCTTTATATCTATCCTTTTTTCGGTCCCCGCAGCGGCGGCGCGACGCTCTCGCCGACCGTCCCGACCATCGCCCCGGCCGGGGCTTGTGTACAATATAGATTCCAGATATCCTAAGCCCCGGATGCACGGGGGGGCCGCCGAGCACCGGGCGACGGCGGGCGCGGACGCCGGGGATTTCGGGCAGGGCGTTCGTTTTTGCGCAGGCGGTTTCGCTCTATGCGGCAGATCGGCCGACGAAGATCTAGAAGATGCGGACGAAAGGGGGTCAAAAGGGGGGCAAGTTCGCGCAAGAAAGGGGGCAAAACGTTCGAGAACCCCCCGACTACCCCCCAAAAAGTCGCGAAAAGTGTGTCGCTTAGGGGTAAAACGTTTCACGAATCCCGCCAAAAGGGGCGGGAAGCTTACCCATCTTTCCCAGGTTAACACCCGCGGGAGGGCGCGCCCCATCCGAGACCGTCACGGCTCCGGTGCCCTACGCGTATAGATGCCCGATTGTGTTCCCTTGCCCCTTGACGGCCGGCGGCCGAGGCATCTATACTCTGCGCACTGCCCGGCGATGATGGTGCGCCCGGAGAGGACGCGATGGCCAAGAAACCGCAGCACCGGGCCCTCTTTGAGCTCCTTGCCCGGGAACGCGAGGAGCGGGACGAAAAGGGGGAGGCGCCGGCCCGGCCGGAACCGGTCGTACGGCGGCCTCAGAAACCTTCGGCGGCCCGGGGGGACGAAAAACCGGCCCGTGCCGGCGTGCCGCTCCAGACGCCGATTGCGTACGGCGGGGTGTGGATTTCGTACTACTGGCTGGCGGTGGTGATCGTCGCCGTGCTGTGCCTGTGTGCGATCTTCTACTTCCTCGGGGCCCGGCTGAGCGGCGGAGGCGGCGAAACGGGCGAGAAGCTGCCCTCCCCGCCCCGCGAGCCGGCCTTCGAGGCGGTCCGAAAGGGGGCCGTGACGCCGGGCCTGGCCGAGATACCGGGAGCGGGCGAAGAGCGCGAAATCGGCCCTGACGCATCCGAAAACGCTACTGCGGGCGAGGAAGAAGCCGTCGCCGAGACGCCCGACGGGGCCGAGGAGATGCCGCCTGAGACGCCCGCCGAGCGGTATCGCGTCCGGTTAATGCGTCTATCGGTCGCGAAGGAGGAGTACACGAACCGTTTGCTGGCGTTCCTCCAGCAGCGGGGCATAGATTTGGAGATCGTCTCGCGGGGCGGGTACTACATCTTGTATACGAAACGTCGATTCGCCACCGAGGCCGAGACGAACGATTACGCACGGACGATGAACGAGCTGCTCCGGGAATTCGGCCGCGAGACCGGCTGGTACACGTCCGCGGACGCGTACACGGTGCTGGTTGAATAGCCGAGAACGGCCTTCTCGGGTCCCCCGGAGGACAAGGAGTCACCGATGTCGATGGATAAGAGTCTTCGGAGTAAGGGCGAGCTGGAGCGGCACCGGAACGTGCTGACGCGGGCCGAACGGGTCGAGGTCCTCCAGGAGGAGGATCGCTGGGACGAGGAGGGCGACGTCTTCGGCCTGCCGAAAGTGGCCCATCGCAAGGTCCAGACCCGCAAGAAGGCCGCCGCCGCCGAAAAGGCCGCCGAAGCCGCCGCCGCCCTCGAAGCCGCCGAAGGCGAGACCGTGCCGGAAACCGAGGAGAGCTGAGCCCGGTCGCCGCCGTGCGTCGCCCGAGACCGATTCGTCCGCCCCCTGTCCGCCGATGGAAGCGGGCCGCGGGGCGGGGCTGTTTCCGACGAAGAGGCCCTTCCAGAGCCGAAAGGAGCCTGTCCGTGGCCGAATCGTCCCGCCTGGCTTGCCGCATGGACCTCGTGGACGCCTCCGGCATCCGGAAGGTGTTCGAGCTGGCGGCCAAGCTCGATAACCCGATCAACTTTTCGATCGGCCAGCCGGATTTCGACGTGCCCGAAGCGTGCAAGGAAGCCGCCATCGAGGCCATCCGCCGTGGCTCGAACCGGTACACCGTGACCCAGGGCGAGGCGGCCCTGCGGGAGGCGGTGCGGGGGCGCCTGGCGGAGGAATTCGGGACCTTCGAGGCCCCATTGCTGATCACCAGCGGCGTTTCCGGCGGAATTCTTCTGGCCCTGCTGGCCACGGTCAACCCCGGCGACGAGGTGCTCATTCCCGACCCGTACTTCGTCATGTACAAGCACCTCGTGAACCTGATCGGGGCGACGCCCGTCTTCGTCGACACGTACCCGGATTTCCGTCTGCGGGCCGACCGGCTGGAGGCGGCCGTGACGGAACGGACGCGGATGCTGGTCCTGAACAGCCCCACGAACCCCACCGGAGCGGTCTATACCGAGCAGGAGGTGGCGGGGGCGGTGGAGGTGGCCCGGCGGCACGGGCTCGTGGTTCTTTCGGACGAGATTTACAACCTGTTCAGCTACGACGGCCCCAGCCCCACGCCCTGGCCCCTCTACGACCGCGTCATCCTGCTTCGCGGGTTCTCCAAGACCCACGCCATGACGGGCTGGCGGATGGGGTACGCGGCCGGGCCGGCCGAGGTGATCGGGGCGATGACCACGCTCCAGCAGTACACGTTCGTCTGCGCCCCGTCGCCGCTCCAATGGGGGGCCGTGGCGGCCCTGGAGACCGATACGACGGACCTGGCCCAGTCGTTCCGCGCGCGGCGGGACCTCGTCTACGAGGGCCTCTCGAAGCGATTCGAGGTGGTGCGGCCGGGCGGGGCGTTCTACATCTTCCCGGAGGCCCCCGGCGGCAGCGGGACGGCCTTCTGCGCCCGGGCCATCGAGTCGGGGGTCCTGGTGATCCCGGGGAACGTCTTCAGCGAGCGGGACACGCACTTCCGCATCTCGTACGTCGCCGAGCCCGCGGCAATCGAGCGGGGGCTGGAGGTGCTCTCGAAGGTGGCGGAACAGATGGCCTGAAGGCGGCGGAAGCGCTTTTTGCCTTGCGTGTCCGTGAGGGTTCTGCTAAGTTTCTCGACTTTCCCGGGGGGAAAGGGCCCCGTGCGGGGCTTGCGGGCGAAAAGCTTTGCACGCCGAGGCCGGGCCGCGATAGAATACGGCCGCCGGGGATGCCATGAGATTCTATCTCGTTGATCGCATCCAGGAGATCGTGCCGGGCAAGAAGATCGTCGCGGTCAAGAGCCTGGCCCTGGGCGAGGAGTACCTCGCGGACCATTTTCCCGCGTATCCCGTGCTGCCGGGCGTCATGATGCTGGAGGCGCTGGTGCAGGCGGCGGCGTGGCTGGTGCGGCTGGAGACGGATTACGGTCGGACGCTGGTGCTCCTGAAGGAGGCCCGGAACGTCCGATACGGCAACTTTCTTCGGCCGGGCGGGCAGATGATCCTGGAGTGCGAGGCCCGGGAGATCGGCCCCGACGAGAGCCGATTCAAGGCCCTCGGACGATGGGACGGGACGGTGGGGATTCAGGCCCGGCTCGTCCTGACACATCGGAACGTGGTCGACGAGGACCCGGCCCGAACCGACATCGACGACCGGCTGCGAGAGCACCTGAGGGAGCGGTTTCGACTGATGGGAGGTCCCCGGGCTCTGGAGGCGTCCGCCGCCCGCTGAGCGGACGATCTTGGGGCGGGGACGGGCGCGACACACATTAGGTGGAGGTCAAGCGAGATGGCTTTGAGCCGCGACGAGATCTTCGAGAAGATCCAGGAAGCCCTCGTGGACGCCTTGGGCGTCGATGAGGACGAGGTGACTCCGGAAGCCCGCATCCAGGCCGACCTGGGGGCCGAAAGCATCGACTTCCTCGACATCGTCTTCCGCCTCGAGAAGACCTTCAACATCAAGGTGCCCCGCGGCGACCTGTTCCCCGACAACGTCCTGAACAGCGATGAGTTCGTCCAGGACGGGAAATTCACCGAGAAGGGCCTGGCGGAGCTGCGGGAGCGGATGCCGTACGCCGACCTCGAGGAGTTCGAGAAGAACCCGACCGTCCAGGACATGTCCGACCTCTTCACCGTGGACATGATCGTCAAGTACATCGAGGCGAAGCTCGAGGGCGAAAGCGCCTGAGGCCCGTCGGCCCGACGGCCGGACTCCCGAGCCGCCGGCGGCGCGTGCCGCGCGGCAGCGAAAGCGGCGGAGCGCCCCATGCGTTGGATTTGGATCGACAAGTTCCTCGAGTTCGAGAGCGGGCGGCGGGCCGTCGCGGTCAAGAACGTCACGCTCGCCGAGGAGCATCTCCACGACCATTTCCCGGGCTTTCCCGTCCATCCGCCCACGCTGATGATCGAGGGCATGGCCCAGACGGGCGGCGTGCTGGTGGGCGAGGCCTTCGATTTCCGGGAAAAGGTGGTCCTGGCGAAGGTCACGCGCGCCACGTTCCACCGTCTCGTCCTCCCCGGCGACCAGATCCGCTTCGAGGCGACGGTGCGGGGCGAGGTGCGGCCGGAGGGGGCCTCCATCGAGGGCCGCATTACGCGCGGCGAGGAGGTGGTGGGGGAGGTGGAGTTGATGTTCGCCCACCTCGACCAGTCGCGGGCCCCCGTGGAGGCCGGCGGCGAGAATTTCGTCTTCAACGAGGATTTCGTCCGCATGCTCCGCATGCGCGACCTGAAGAAGCTCGGCGCGTCGGACGAGACCGCCGGCTGAGGAGTCGACCCGGACCGTGGAACGTCGTGTCGTGATCACCGGGCTGGGGGTGGTCAGCCCCCCCGGCGTCGGGGCCGGGGCCCTCGCCGAGGCCGTTCGCGACGGCCGCAGTGCCGTCCGGACCCTCCGGCGCTTCGATCCGTCCGCCTTTTCGAGCCACGTGACCGGGGAGGTCCTGGAGTTCGACCCCGCCGCCGGCGTCCGCAAGGACCAGAGCCGCTACATCAAGAAGAACGCCAAGGTCATGGCCGTCGACATCCAAATGGCCGTGGCCGCCTCAAACCTGGCAATCCTCGATTCCGGCCTCAGAATCGGCGATTTCAAGGCCAAGGAGCCCGTTCTTCCGGACATCGACCCCGCACGGTTCGGCCTCGTCTTCGGCACGAACTTCATCCCCACCGAGATCGAGGACATCGCCCGTCCGGTCCGGGCTGCCGCCGAGGACGGCGAGTTCGATATGACGGGCTGGGGCGAGCGGGGCATCCCGCAGATGTTCCCGCTGTGGCTCCTCAAGTACCTCCCGAACATGCACACCTGCCACACGGGCGTGCTCTGGGACGCCCGGGGGCCCTCGAATTCGCTGACGTGCGGGGACGCGGGGGGGCTGCTGGCCCTGGACGAGGCGACGCGGATCCTCACGCGCGGGGCGGCCGACCGGATGCTCGCGGGGGGCGCGGAGAGCCGCGTCAACCCCGTCCTGATGCTGCGGATGCAGATGCTGGGCCGCCTGGCCACCACCGAGGGCGACCCCGCGGCCGCCTCCCGACCCTTTGACGCCGCCCGGACGGGCTTCGTGGCGGCCGAAGGGGCGGCGATCCTGATGCTGGAGTCGGCGGAGGGAGCCGAGGCCCGCGAGGCCCGCGTCTACGGCGAAATCCTCGGTTGCGGGGCCTCCGTTACGGTCGCGGGCGTCAACGCGTGCGACCCCGACGGACGGGCCACGCGCCTCGCGGTCGAGGCCGCCTTGGACGCCGCCGGTGTCGATCCGGGGAACCTGGGGGCCGTCGTGGCCCACGGATCGGCCTATCCGCCGCAGGATACGAGCGAGGCCGCGGGCCTGGAGGCCGCCCTCGGGTCGGCCGCCTCCCGCGTGCCGGTGACCGCCACCAAAGGCGTCACGGGCGACATGGGCGCCGCCAGCGGGGCCGCGGACCTGGCGGTCCTGTGCAAGTTGGCCCGGACCCGCCAGGTCCCGCCTGTCCTGAACTGTGACGATCCCGCCCCCGACGTGGCCCTGAGGCTCGTTCGGGGCGAACCTGCGGCGATGGAGTCCGACCTAGCCCTCATCACGAGCGGGGGCGTCGGCGGCCAGACCGCCGCCACCGTCGTCCGCCTGAACCGATAGGAGAGGCGTGCGGGCCCGTCCCGCCGCGCGAGGGACCATGAAGCGACGCGTCGTCATCACGGGCATCGGCTCGATCACGCCCCTCGGCTTCACGTACGAAGAGACGTGGGCGGGCCTGGTGGCGGGCAAGAGCGGCATCCGGCCCATCGAGATCTTCGACGCGTCGACGTTCCCGACGACGTTCGCGGCCCAAGTGCCCGAATTCGACCTCGCAGCGTACGTTCGCGACCCGTCCCGGTACGCGGCCGGGGGGCGCAACGTCCGCTTCGCCGCCGCCGCCGGGCGGATGGCCCTGGACGATTCGGGGCTGGACCTGGCTGCCGTGGACCGGGACCGGTTCGGCATCTACCTCGGGAGCGGCGAAGGGGCCATCGACTTCGAGAGCCTGGCCGTCTCCACACTCTACGCCCTCGGCGCCGACGGCGACCTCGACATCGCCCGCTTCGCCCGAAAGGGCGAGGAGACGTTCCAGGCCATGCGGGAGCTGGAGCAGGAGCCGAATATGCCCGCCAATCACCTGGCGAGCGAGTACGGCCTCGGCGGGCCCGTCTTCTCGTGTCTGACGGCTTGTGCAGCCAGCACCCAGGCCATCGGCGAGGCCCTGGAGCTGGTCCGCACCGGGCGGACGGACCGGATGCTCGCGGGGGGCACGCACTCGATGATCCACCCCCTCGGAGTGACGGGCTTCAACCTGCTGACGGCCATCTCCACGGAGCCGAAGGACGAGCCCTGGCGGGCCAGCCGCCCCTTCGACCGAGAACGGGCCGGGTTCGTCCTCGGCGAGGGCTCGACGATCATGGTCCTGGAGGAGCTGGAGGCCGCCCGGGACCGCGGGGCCCGCATCCACGGCGAGTTGATCGGTTTCGGAACCAGCAGCGACGCCTACCGCATGACCGACATCCATCCGGAGGGTCGCGGCCCGGCCGCCGCCATGCAGATGGCCCTCGACAACGCGGGCGTGGCCCCCGGCCAGATCGACTACATCAGCGCCCACGGCACCGGAACGACCGAGAACGACAAGGTCGAGACCCGGGCCATCAAGGTCGTTTTCGGCGATGCGGCCACGAAGGTGCCCGTCTCGAGTGTCAAGAGCATGCTGGGGCACCTCATCGCCGCCGCCGGGGCCACCGAGCTGATGACCTGCGTCATGGCCATCCGCGACGGGATTCTGCCGCCGACCATGAACCTGGAGAACCCGGACCCGGAGTGCGACCTGGACTACGTGCCGAACGCCGCCCGCCAGGCCGAGGTCGAGGTCGCCATGTCCAACTCGTTCGGCTTCGGCGGCCAGAACGATTCCCTCATCGTGAGGAAGTACGCGGAGTCCTGATCCGGGGCGCCGGCGCGGCCGTTCTCTGCACCCGCTCGCCCGGCTACGGAGGTATCCGGGTACTTCGCAGGAGGCCGACCCGTGAGAGCGGCATGGATAGGGCCGAGCACCGGGTTTCTCGCGGAATCCGCGCCCGCATCCCTCGCCGACCACTGGCCCGCTCTGGTGATCATTGCCGTCCTCAGCCTGGCGGCGCTGGTCCTGATGGTCATTCTGGCCCGGTATCTGCGTCTTTGCGTGAACATCTTCCTCGACACGCCGCTGCCCGTCACGGCCAACCTCCAGGATTACGAGCCTCCCACGGGCGAAGTGGTCGCGTTCCCGAGCCTGGACGGGCGGAGCCTGCGGGGCATGTTCGTCGAGCGTCCGAAGGGGGCGCCCGAACGGGGCCTCGTGATCTTCTGCCACGAGTTCGCCAGCGACATGTTCAGCGCGGGACGGTACGCCTGGCCGCTCGTCGAGGCAGGCTACGAGGTCTTCACGTTCGATTTTCGCGGCCACGGCCGCAGCTTCACCCCGCCGCACTTCGAGCCCCGCCACTGGCCCAGCCATCACGAGGTCAACGACGTGCGGGCCGCCGTCGCCTACGTCCAGAGCTGCCGCGACCTCGGCCGGCGGGGCCTCGGGGTCCTGGGCGTCAGTCGCGGGGCGAGCGCCGCGGCGGTGGCGGCGGTACTGGAGCCCGCGATCCGGTGCCTGGCCCTTGACGGGGTCTTCTCGACCGATTACACGATCGAGCAGCTCATCACGCGGTGGGGCCAGATCTTCGCCCGCGTCAACCTCGCCTCCCCGCCCGTCTGCCGCTTCATGCGGGCCATGACCATGCTCTACGTCGAGCTGAAGCTCCGCTGCCGCTTCCCCAGCATGAAAAAGGCCTTGGCGCGGCTGAGGGATGTGCCCATGCTGTTTATCAGCGGCGAGCGCGATACGTATGTGCGGCCGGAGCACACGCGGGCCCTCTACGAGCAGAAGCCCGGCGGGAAAGACCTCTGGATCTGCCCCGGGGCCAAGCATAACCAGGCCGTCGTCGCCGAGCGGGCGACCTATGCCGCCCACCTGGTGGCGTTCTTCGACCGGTATCTGTGCGGCCCGGACGCCGCCGAGGAACCCCGCCAGAAGGCGGGATGACGGGAGCGACCGTGGGTACCCCGCTGGCCATCCGGATGCGACGGGTCCTCTGGACGCCCCTGCGCCTGGAGGCCTGTCGGCACGTCGCCTGCTGGAACCGGGCCGTCCAGCGCGGGCCGGAAATCCAGTCCCGCGTCCTCCGCCGCATCTTCGAGATCGTCGAGGGCAGCGACTTCGCCCGCGATCACGGCCTCGACCGCGTCCGCACCCTTGACGACCTGCGCCGAGCCATGCCCATCGCGGGCTACGAGAGGGCCGAGCCTTACATCCAACGCGTCCGCGAGGGCGATCTCTCCGCCCTCTTCGGCCCCGACACCCCGGTTCACATGTTCGCCCTGACGAGCGGCACGACGGGCACGCCGAAGTACATCCCCGTGACGGACGCCCTCCTGAAGGCCTACCGCGAGGGATGGCACGTCTGGGGCGTCCATGCACTCAACGACCACTACGACGCCTTCGGCGCCAAGCTCCTCCAACTCGCCAGCCGCATGGACGAGGAGTCGACGCCCTCCGGCGTACCCGCCGGGGCCATGAGCGGCCTGACGGCCCAGGCCCAGCGACGCAGCATCCGCTGGCTCTACATCATGCCCCCCGAGAGCGCCTATAGCGGCACCACGGCCACGAAGTACTATCTCGCGTGCCGCCTGGGCCTCCAGGTGCGGCGACTGATGCCGCTGACGGCCAATCCGAGCACGCTGCTGGGCCTCGCGCGGACGATGGACGAGGCAAAGGACGACCTGCTGCGCGACCTTTCAGACGGGACCTTGCGGACCGACCTCGCCCTCGACCGGGAGCACCGGGCCCGCATCGAGCGGGCCCTGAAGGCCATGCCCGACCGCGCCCGGGCCCTGGAACGCATCGTCCGGGCCACCGGCCACCTCTACCCGAAGGACACCTGGGACGTGCCGCTGATCGGAACCTGGAAGGGCGGGACGCTGGAGCTCTACCTGCGGCGGATGCCCGAGGTGTGGGGCGACGTCCCGGTCCGCGACATCGGCCTGCTGGCCAGCGAGGGCCGCTTCTCCGTGCCCCTCCAGACGAACGGATCGGCCGGCGTGCTGGACGTCCGGGGCACCGTGTTCGAGTTCCTGCCCGAGGAGGAGGCGGGCCGGCCCGACGCTCCGACGCTCCTGCCGCACGAGACGCAGGTGGGCGAACGGTACTTCCTGGTCTTGACGACCCCCTCCGGACTCTTCCGCTACGATATCGGCGATCTGGTCGAGGTGACCGGCCGGTCCGGTCCCGTCCCCGTCATCCGGTTCCTGAACAAAGGGGGGCACGTTTCCAGCCTGACGGGCGAGAAGCTGACCGAGCACCAGGTCGTGACCGCCGTCAACGGGGCCGTGGCGGCCCTGGGCCTGCCGGTCGAGAGCTATTGCCTCTGCCCCGTCTGGGACGAGGCGCCCTGTTACGACCTCCTCGTTGAGGAGGCCGCCGTGGCGCCCGAACGCGGGCCGGCCCTGGCCGAAGCCGTGGAGCGGGCCCTCGTGGACCTGAACATCGAGTACGCCGCCAAACGGGCCAGCGGACGCCTCGACCCCATCCGCGTCCGGACGCTCCCGCCGGGCACGTGGCACGCCTACGACACGGAGGCCATCGACCGGACGGGCGGACGTGTCGAGCAGTACAAGCACAAGTTCCTCGTCGGCGACGTGGAATTCGAGCGCCGGTTCCCCGGCAGCGCGTGTTACAGGGTCGCCCGCGAACGGAAGGACGCGTGATGCGACTCCGGGTGGTGGCCTGCGACGTGCTTCGGCGCGAAATGTACCGCTGCGCCGCCCGGGCCGAGGCCGTCGTCGACGTCGTCCTGCTGCCCCAGGGCCTCCACGACAACAGCGACCTCTGCCGCGACCGACTCCAGCCCCTCGTCGACGACACCGACCCGGACCGCTACGACGCCCTCGTCCTAGGCTACGGCCTCTGCAACAACGCCATGGACGGCATCCGGGCGGGTCGCGTGCCCTTGGTCGTCCCGCGAGCCCACGACTGCATCACGCTCCTTCTGGGCTCCAAGGAACGGTACGCAGAGCTTTTCGAGCGGCACCCGGGCACGTACTGGTACTCGAGCGGGTGGCTCGAATGCCGCGACCGGGCCGAACAGGTTGAGCCGATGGCCAAGAGCGGCTTGGGTCCCGAGTACAGGCGGGCCAAGTGGGACGAGCGGGTCGCGAAGTACGGCGAGGAGAACGCCCGGTACCTCGCGGAGGTCATGGGCGGGTGGGAGGAGCATTACACGCACGGGGCCTTGATCGAGTTCCCCTTCCACCGGCCGCCAGAGCTGAAGCAGCGGGTCCGCGAGATCTGCGCCGAGCGCGGATGGGAGTTCATGGACGTCCAAGGGGACCTGGGGCTGGTGCAGGAGGGCCTGGACGGACGATGGGACCCGGAGCGGTTCCTCGTCCTGTCGCCCGGAGAGCGGGTCCGGGCCCGCTACGACGCCCTCGTCATCGAGGCCGCCCCCGCCGAGGAGCCGACGCCATGAGCCAAGCCCTCGAAGTGATGAAGCTGCTGGGCTTTCGCCGCAGCATCCGCTTGAAGCGGCGATTCGACGAGGCCCTGCCCTACGTCCGCGGCTACGCCACCTGCGGGTGTCTCTGGGCCCTGCTGGAGACGGGCGTCCTGGACCGGCTCCTGGAGACCGAATCGGTCGCCCTGGAGGACCTGGCAGGCAAGGGCAAGCTCGACCGCCGCGTCCTCGAGAGCGTCCTCGACTACCTCGACGGCCTGAGCCTGGTGCGCGTCGAGGGCGGCGGGGTCCGGGCCCTGCCGAAGCTGAGACGCCTGATGGGCGAGCCCCGGGGCTTCTTCGAGCTGACCTACGCCTACGCCCCCGTTTTCGACGCCCTGCCCGACCTCCTCAGGGGCGAGGCCGCCTATCCCGACGACGTCCAGAGGATCGGCAAGTACGTCGGGCGCGGCAGCGGCCAACTCTGCCGCACGCTGCCCTACCCCGTCCTCGCGGACATGCTGCACCGGCACGGGGCCCGCAAGGTCCTGGACCTCGGCTGCGGGGACCTGGCGTTCCTGTTCTACCTGGCCGAGACGGACCCGGCGATCCGGGCCGTGGGCGTCGACAACGACCCGCCCACGGTCCGCTACGCCCGTGAGGTCTTGGCCGAAAGCCGTTTCAGCGAGCGGATCGAGGTCCGCGACGGCGACATGTTCGACTTGGCGGCCGTCGCAGAAAAGCACGCGGACGTCGATTCCGTCACCGCCGTCGATACGTACCACGAGTACTTGGACGAGGGCCCGGATCGGATCGTGGGTCTCCTGAGGTCGCTCCGGACGCAGTTCCCACGGGCCCTGCTCTACATCGGCGAGTTCTGCAAGCAGCCCCACGAAAAGCTCCGCAAGAGCCCCACCGCCTTCCTCGAGCACCACCTCTACCACGACCTCACGAACCAGACGATCGGCACCGCCGCCGAGTGGCGCGCCCTCTTCCGCGCGGCGGGCCTCGCGATCCTCGAGGAGAAGGTCTTCGATGTGGTCGGGCACGGGTACTTCGTGCTCCGGTAAGCGTCCCTCGGCCGGTTGCGAATGTTCGGCCAGGTCCTTCGGCTTCTCCCACGCCAGCCGCGTCGTGTCGTCGCTCGCACTGGTGAAGGTGCGGCCGTCCGGCGAGAAGACCAGCCGCTTGACGCCGCGTCCCGCGGGTAGGGCCGCCACCGGCTCGCCCGTCGCGCCGCCCCGGACGCCAACCCCGTCATCCGTGGCGGCGGCGATGCGGCGCCGGCGCATGCCTCATCACCCCTTCCCCTCGACGGCCGGACGTCCTTATCCCTTGACCGCCCCGACGGCGATGGCCTTGACGACATGCTTTTGCACGAACAGGAACATGACGATGACGGGGATGATCATGACGGCGGCGGCGGCGTTGATCTGGTGCCATTTGCCGGGGTGGCCCTGCTGGAAGCTGTACACGGCGACGGCCAGCGGCTGCATACTGGGGCGGGAGATGGTGCACAGGAGCGGCACGAGGAAGTTGTTCCATGCCCCGAGGAACGCGAAGAGGCCCACGGTCATGACGATGGGCCGGGCCATGGGCAGAGCGATGTCGAAGAACTTCCGGAAGATGCCCGCCCCGTCCACCTCGGCCGCCTCGTCCACCTCCTTCGGAAGCGTCAGGAAGAAGCCCGCCATCAGGAGCGTCTGGCCCACGCCGGCGCTCGAGAGCCAGGCCACCATGCCCCACAGGTTCTCCAGGGCCCCCACGGCCAGGAGCATCTTGAAGATGGGGATGATGCGGGCCTCGGTCGGAAGGATGGAGGCCGCAATCAGGACGCCCAGCACGAGCATCTTGCCGGGGAACGAGCCGCGAGCCAGGGCGTATCCGAGCATGGAGGAGAGCAGGATCGAGGCCACCACAACGACGCTCGTGATGAGGAGGCTCGTCAGGAAGTGGAGCAGGAAGTTCTCCTCCTTCAGCACGACCCAGTAGTTAATCGGCTGGGCCGTCCCGTCGGCCAGGTACCCGGCCTCGACGGCCTCCCGGAGCTCCGCCCGGGCCTGCTCGACGTCGGCCAGACCGAAATACTTGCCGTAATCCTCCGGGCTCCAGCGGTCGGTGGCAAAGGTGTTGCGGCTCTCGGCACGGCGGGTGTTCTCGGCGTGCATAAGCCAGAGGGCGAGAATCTGGCGGGGATAGAGGTCGCGGTAGATCCGGCCGCGCCCCCCCTCCGCCAGGCGATAAACCGTCTCGCCCTCGACCGCTTCGCCGACGGGAACCAGGATGCCGCCCGCGATGGTGGCCCACTCGGCCATCTGGCGGCGGGCGGTCTCGAGCTCAACCGCCACGGTGTTCGCGTAGCGGATGGGGCCGAGGGTGAAATGGTCCCAGAGGGCCTCGGACGCGGCCCTCTGGCGCGGGGTCAGGGCCTTGGGCCAGGTCCGGGCGAAACCCGCCTCGGAGAACCAGAGGCTGTCATGGACCGGGTCCTCCACAAGCACGCCGCGCTCCAGAAGCCCGCGCACGGCGGCCCCGGTGGCGGCGTCGCGAGCCGTCTCGTAGGCGCGTCGGGCGGCGTCGAGCCGGGCCTCGAATGCGTCGACCTCGGGCCAGGGCACCTCGCCTCGCCGGGCGGCCTCGCGCTTGGCGTCCCACACCCGGGCCAGACGGTCCGCCTCGGCCTTGAGGCGGACGATCTCATCGTCCAGGGGACCGACGACCAAGCTGACCTCGTGCTCGACGCGCTCGGCCCAGGCCCGTCGCTGGAGGTCGTGAAGCACCTCGAGCTTGCGGCGGACGAGGTTGAGGGCATCGAGGCGAGCCTCGCCCTCGGCGGCCGCAAGGTCGGGCTCCAGGGCGGCGGGCACGACCGTCTCCAGGTCAAACCCTTCGGCCAGCTTGTACTTGGGCCCGGGCACGGGCCGGAGCTTCTCGATGGAAGCCTCTTGCTCGGACTTGAAGCTCGTGCCGAGCATCCAGATGAAGGGGTAGAGGTTGACGAGGCCGAGGGTCAGGAGGGCGAGGTGCACGAGGACCATGGGCCAGTGGTAGCAAATCCAGGTCCAGAAGCCCGCCCGGTAGCGGTGGAGGAGGGCCTTGTCGATGCGGGGACCGTCTCGTGTCATGCCTTGGCCCTTTCGGTCGCGGGCCCGCCGGCCTGCCGCTCCATCTGGAGGCGGCGTTTCCATCGTCGGACGATGATGATGACGTTCGCCAGGGTCAGCACCGCGAGCATGCCGCTGTAGACGATGCCGAGGGCGGAGGCGTAGCCGAGGTCGGGCTCGGTGCCCTCCGGCTTCGTGAAGCCCTTCTTGAAGATGTAGGTGGCGACGACCTCGCTGGAGTGATTGATGCCGCCCTCGGTCAGGACGTAGACGGGACTGAAGGCGCGGGCGGCGGCGATGAAGGCCATGAAGGCGATAATGATGAGGATGGGCATGATCTCCGGCAAGGTGACACGCCAGAACCGGCTCCAGGGCCCCGCCCCGTCCACCTTGGCCGCCTCGTAGAGCTCGGGGTTGATCGACTGGAGCCCGGCCAGAAGCAGGATGATGCGCATGGCCAGACCGTGCCAGATGGCGACGCCGGCGATCGTGTAGAGGCCCACGTCCTGGCCCAGCCAGTCGACCTGCTTGCCGGGCTCGTCCGCCAGGCCCAGCCAGAAGGCGAGGTTCCCGAGGGGCCGCGCCAAGCCCAGCCACGCGGCGATCTGGCTGTTGCCGGCCAGGAGAGCGTGCAGGCCCAGCCCCGTTACGGCGAGGAGGACCAGGAGCACCACGCCCTGCGCGACCCGTGACGCGGCCGAGCCCTGCGGCCGGAGCCAGAGGGTGAACAGGAGCGTCAGCACCAGGCCCAGGGCCACCAGCGCCAGGGCCGCGAGCGCCAGGTGCCACCACGAGAGCGAGGTCAGCAGGGCATTGAGGGCCGAGGCCTCGCCCTTCAGGAGGCCGATGAGGATGACGCTGACGATCGCCAGGCTCGTCACGAGGGGGATGAAGTACAGGAGGCGGTAGAGACGGTTGGCCTTCAAGGGCAGGTTCAGGAGCGAGGCGAACAACAGGCCCAGCACGATCTGCCCCACGGCCACCAGCACCATGAAAACGGCCGTGTTCGGGAGGACCGTCGTCCAGAAGGTCATGTCCCGGGTGAAGATGCGATGGAAGTTCCCCAGGCCCACGTAGCGCATGGGCCCGAGCCCGTCGCCCGTGTGCAGGGCCAGGAAGAACTGGTAGAGCGACGGGTAGATGGCGAAGGCGAAGACGACGAGCATGCCCGGGAGGGCGAAGACGTAGCCCCACCATCCGCGGCGAGCCCGCCCGAGCAAGCGTCCCTCGGTCGGCTTCCGGCCGAAGGCGTGCCGGAGGCCCGTCCACGCGAACCAGCCCAGGACCACCCCCGCCATCAGGCCCGGGATCCACAGCAATTGCCACGGGGACGTGCTGGCCTTCCACTGCCAGATGTCCTCGCGGATGTCCGTCCCCGCCTCGTTCAGCAGTCCCGCCTCGGGGTGCGCCCGGGCCCAGGCGATAAGCTTGGCCCGGGCCTCGCCGAGGCGCGCCTCGGCGTCCGGGTCGACCTCCGGGTTCTGCTGGCGGGCGAAGAACGCCTCGGCCCGTTGCGGCTCGAAATCGGGAAAGGTCCAGTTCTCCGGCCGCACCAATCCGTCCCGGATGCGTCGGGCGAGGTCGGCGTTGGCGGCGTCGGAGAAGGTCTGGAGCTGCTCGCGGGCCCGGGTGAGGATGAGGCCGAGGTCGTTCGTGTCGGTCTGGTAGAACCAGCGGTAGAAGATCTCCCGCTCGTTGGGCACCTCGACGGGCCCGTGCAGCGGCCGCTCCGGCCACATGGCGCAGTGGTGCTCGATGATCCCGTAAACCTGCTCCTGGTAGGGATAGGGGAACCACTCCGGGTCGCCGATGTGGGCCACGGCCTCCCGCTCCATCCGCACCGTCCCGCGCCGCGTCTCGGTCTTCATCACCTCGATGTTGCGGTTGGCAAAGTGGTTCCACTCCCAGGCGGCGTCGGGGTCGCGGCAGAGGCTCGTGAAGAGCGTGACGTTGTCGGCGGCCGACTGGGGGAGCTTGTTGCCGGGAGGCAGCGTGACACCCGCCTCGTCGAGCGAGAGGAGCTCCGAAAGCTCCTCCTTCTCCTTCGCGACGGCCTCGGCGGGCCAGCCCGCGTCGGGGTCGACGTCGTGATAGGGCAAGGGCACGGGGGCGCTGCCGAGGTCCTGGGCGGCCCACGGCACGCGCTCCGCCCCGATCAGGGCCGCGTGCCAACCGTCCAGCAACATGCCCGCCTGACCGGACGCCAGGGCCGTCCGCACGTCCTCGTAGTGCCGCGACTCGACCCCCGGCAGCACGTAGCCGTCCTGGCGGAGCTTATAGAGGAGGGCGAAGGCGGCCAGGTAAGCGTCGTCCTCGTAATCGAAGTACCCGATGGGCCGGTCGCCGAAGGCCCGGGCGGCCTCGCGGCCGGCCTCGGTCTCGCGGTCGAAGTGGCGGGCCACGCGCTCCGTGTCGCCGCGGTACTCGAACTGCATGGACCCGGCCCGTCGGGCGAGCGGCCAGATGCCCCGCATCAGGTCGCGGTCGCGCTGGCCCTGCATCGTCAGGCCGTAGCAGATGGGCTCGGCCAGGCCGCGGTCGACGGCGGCGCGGCGACCGTACTCCGAGAGGAGCCGGGCCGTCCGGTAGAATTCGAGCCACGTCGACGGCGGGACCGGGTCGCCATGACCGTCCACCAGCCCCGCCTCCGGGAACATCGTCGCCGCCTCCCGGAAGAGGCGCTTGTTGTAGGTGAGGATGCGGGGCATGGCGATGTCGCGGAAGGCAACGGCCTTGCCGTTCATGTGCAGCAGGCGCGCCGCCTCCAGGGGGTTGGCCTCCAGGTTCTGGAGATACGCGTCCTCGGGATTCAGCTTGAAGCGAAAGAGGCGGGCCTCGCCCATGAGGTGCTGGCGGAAGTAGAGGTCCTGTGTCTCGGCGGCCAGGGCCCGGGCGAGGCGAGCCCGGGCGTCGTCCGTTTCAGCCTCGGTGGGGGCGCGGCCCTGGCGCTCGCGGAACGACTCGGTCCACTCGCGCAGGCGATGGCCCAGCAGCTCGGCCTCCAGATTCGGATTCTCGCGCCGCAGGACGTCCGTCTGGATCAGCTCGCCGGGCTCGTACTCGCGGACCTCGCGGTAGGCTTTGAGGCCCCGCTTCAGGTACTGGTTGCGGAGGAAGGCGTCCTCGCGCCGCATCAGGTCGTCCAGCGGCCGCACACCCCCCATGAGGATGTACTTGCGGAGCTCGTTGACCTTCGTGTTGCCCATGAAGTCGGGCGGGTTGCCGCTGAGGAAAGAGACGAAGAGGATGTCCTGGATGCCGCCCGTCTCGCGGAAGTTCGGCTCGACGTTGATGTCCGGGTACATCTGCTCGAACTGGCGGGCCCGCTTCAGGTTGACCTCGGGGGAGCCGGAGGTGGTCCAGTAAACGACCTTCTTGGAACGGACCTGCTCCTCGCCGCGCAGCACGGCCTCGGTCCAGTCCGCGACGCGTCCCCAGCTCGAAAGGAGCACGACCACGCCGACCGCGGCCACCAGGAATCCAATGCGTTTCCTCGACACGCTAATGGTGCTCCTTCGTCGCTAGAAACAGTGCTCCAGGGCCCCGTAGAGGCTCGTGTAGACCTCGTAGTTGCGTTTGAGGCAATGCCAGGCGTCGGGGTCGGGCTCGACGGCCTCCCAGTCGGTCCGCCGGCGCGCCTCCGCCGCCGCCTCCTGCCATGTCCCCCAGACGCCCGCCGCCACGCCGCCCAGCAAGGCCGCCCCCAGGGCGGTGACCTCGGTCATGCCGGCGTAAAGGTACGTACGGTCGGCGGCATCAGCCCGGATGCGCCGAAGGAGCGGGGCCGCCGTCCCGCCCCCCGCCGCCCGGACCCGCCGCACCGGCGCGCCGGCCCTCAAATCCACGTGCCGGAGAATCTGGCGGTGCCCGAAGCCGATACCCTCGAGCACGGCCCGGGCCATCTCCGGCCGGCCCGTCGCCAGGGTCAGGCCGAAAAAGATGCCCTTGGCGTCCGGGTCGTAGACGGGGCTTCGCTCCCCCGCCAAATACGGCAGGAACACTACGCCGCCCGATCCCGCCTCCGCCTCGGCCGCCAGGGCAAACAGACGGTCGAACCGTCGCTTCCCCCCTCCGAGGAGCGTCCGGGCTACCCAATCCACCGCCGACCCCGTCGCGTTCATCGGGGCCACGGCCACCCACGTCTCCTCGTCCAGGTACGCCATGTTGACGGTCCGCGTCGAGAAGACCGCCGACCGTTGGACGGCCGCGATGCAGTCGGTCGACCCGCACAGGGCCACGACCTCGTCGGCGGCCTCCAGGCCCACGCCCAGGCACCCGCAGACCGTGTCGCCCGCCCCCGCCGCCACCGGCAGGCCCGCATCGAGGCCCAAGGCCTCGGCGGCCTCTTCCGTCAGCTCACCGAGCCGCTCGGTCGGCCACACGACCTCCGGGAGCCGCGCCTGCGCCAGGCCCACCGCATCCAGCAGGGCCGCCACCCAGCCCCGCTCCGGCAGGGCCACGTGCTCCGCCAGGAGCGACTCGGCGTCGACGCCGGGCGGCAGGTCCGCCAAGAACGAATCCCGCAGCTCCGGCCGGCCCCGGGCCAGCAGGTCGAGGTAGGCGCGGCAAGTGAGCCGCCCGAGCCGCCGGGGCAGCTCGTGGGGCCCCAAGCCGCCAGCCGCACACACCCCCCGCAACCACGCCTCGCCCGACGCCGCCGCATAGAGGCCCGTCAGGCTGGCGTTGGTCGCGTCGATGGCAAAGCGGCCGGTCAGCCGGTGCCCCAGGTACGTCCCGGCATGGCCGAACAGGGACGCCTGCCGATACACCTCCGGCTCCGTCTCCCGCAGCCACAGGAGGCTGGAGAGGCTGATGGTCCCCGGCCGCACCCGGTTGCCGGTCAGCAGGTGCTGGACGGCCGGGCTCGTCAGGGGCCGCCGGGCCAGGTCCCGGGCCTGGGGACCGCTGCGAGCGTCGTCATACAGGACCGCCGGCCGCAGGGCCCGACCCCGGGCATCCAGGGCCACCAGCGCCGGAAAGAGCGTGCTCGTCCCGACGCCGACGACGCGCAGCCCGTCGAGATCAAGCCCGCGGGCGGCCCGGACGACGGCCCGCCACCAGGCGGCCGGATCGATCTCGCTGGTCCCGTCCGGGGCGCGGCGGACGCGGACACCGGCGCGGCTGACGCGCGGCTCCGCGGTCCCGTCGACAGGGACGACCAGCAGCTTGATGCCGCTCGTGCCCACGTCGATGCCAAGGACCGCCGGTTGTCGCACCTCTTCTGCCATGCGCTGCATCCACCTGTGGAACAAGTCCGGCCATTATAGGGGCCCGTGTAGCCTTCAGAAGAAAAAAGAGCGGCGGCCCCGACTCGCAAGGAGCCGAGGCCGCCGGAAGCGCCTGCCTCTAGGTCCAACCCTACGGCACGAGGAATGAGTCGCCGATCGCGCCGGCGGTCAGACCCTCGTCGTTCGTCGTGTAGGACGCCGTGTCGACAAAGCCCTGGAGCGACGTGATGTCGGTCGGATCGATCGAATCGGTCACCGTCAGGTCCTTGGAGGTCCAAATGTTGTCCCACTGCGAGCCGCAGTAAGGATGGTCCTGCCAAAGGACGTGACCGTCCAGATAGAGGACGTTCTGTCCGGCAAACTGATGGTTCGGGCTGTTCAGGTCCCAGGGATCGGTGATGGCATCGACGTCCTGGTTCCACTCGTCGGCAGCGTCGGACGGCTGGAACTTCGGTTCGCCGGCGAGGTACTGGTCCGTGACTAACTCGGCAGACCCGTAGAAGTCCTGGCGCTGAGGGTTGGCGTCGGCGGCGACAGCCAGCTGGGCCGCCTTGCCGGACGCCTCGGTCAGCTTGTAGGCCCCGAAGACGTTCTGGTAGGAGTAGCTGACGAAGTTCTCACCGCGGAAATCCCGGACCTGCGTGTAGTCGACCACCTGGTCGGGCTGATGGCTGCTCTGCGACGGACAGATGAAGATCTCGGGGTCCAGCCCCATGCCGCTGCAAAGCCGCCAGAAGTTCCCGGTGTTCGAGTTGATCGGATCGCCGTCGTCCGGCTCGTCCTCGGGGACCATACTCGGCTGTTCGGTCGCCGTGGCGGGGTCGTACTCGTCGACCCGGGTGTTGCCGACGTCGTCCCACTCGGCGGAATCGGACGTGAAAACGTCCGGCCACGCCTGTCGGTGGGACGAGGCCCAGGTTCGGCAGCTCTTGCCGATCTGGCTGAGATTGCTCGCACATTGCGTGCGGCGGGCCTGCTCCAGTGCGTCAAACACCGCCGGAATCAGGATGCCCATGAGCATCAGGATGATGGTGATGACGACGAGGAGCTCGACCAGAGTAAACGCACGACGTTTCATCTGGTGTCCTCCGAATCTTGGCGCTTCGGGAAGCGCCTTCCACTAAGGAAAAGGAAAATAAGTTGAAACAAGGCCACATGGGCCGGTCTACAAGGTACGGCGGTACGGCTACGGCAGTTCGAGCATCGCCTCCTTTCCCTTCTCCCCCATCCTGCCTGTCTTCTGCACGGGTGCGTCTTCGGGGCAGGCGCCCCCTTCCTATCCGTATTATCGCGCCTGCCTCAAAACCTGTCAAACGCAAAAGCTCGCGACAGCCCCCGAACGGGCCCCGACGAAGGCCCAAAAGCCTTGTCGGCGAGGCGGCCCTCTGCTAGGTTTAGCCTCGGGGCACCCCGCCGTGCGAAAGGAATCGCCGTGACGCAAAGCGCGAAAGGCTTTAACACCCTCCGACAGCGGGCCGAGGACGCCGGTCAGGGCCACGTCTTCCGATTCTGGGACCGGCTCTCGGAGGCCGGGCGGGAACAGCTCCTCGGGCAGGTGGCCGAGGTCGACTTCGAGGAGCTCGCCGAGCTGGTGGAGGAGCTGGTCCTTTCGGAGAGTGCCTACAAGCTGCCCCCCGACATGGAGCCGGCCCCGTTCGTGCCCCGGCCCTCCTCGGACGCCCAGCGGCGCGAGCGAGCCGAGATGCAGCGCCGCGGCGAGGCCCTCATCGCCGCCGGACGCGTCGCGGCCTTCGTCGTCGCCGGGGGCCAGGGCACCCGCCTCGGATACGACGGGCCCAAGGGGGCCTTCCCCGTCGGCCCGATCTCCGAGAAACCCCTCTTCGCGATCTTCGCCGAGGGCATCCTGGCCGCCCGCCGGGCCTCGGGCGCCTCCATCCCCTGGTATATCATGACCAGCCGCACCAACCATCAGGCGACGGTCGACTTCTTCGAGGCCCACAACTACTTCGACCTGCCCCGCTCCGACGTCCGCTTCTTCCGCCAGGGCATGATGCCCGCGGTCGACTTCGAGGGGAAGCTGATCCTGGCCGACACCGACCGCCTCTTTTGGAGCCCCGACGGCCACGGCGGGTCCCTGCGGGCCCTCGTGCGCACGGGGATGACCGACGACATGGCCGCGCGCGGCATCGATCACGTCAGCTACTTCCAGGTCGATAACCCGCTCGTCCCCCCACTGGACCCGGTGTTTCTCGGGTACCACGACGAGACGGGCAGCGAAATGAGCTCGAAGATGGCCCGCAAACGCGACCCCCGGGAGAGGCTGGGACACTTTGTCGTCTCGGAGGGCCGCCTCCACGTCGTCGAGTACAGCGACATGCCGGCGGACCTGGCCCGGAAACGGACCGAGGACGGGCGTCTGCAGTTCGAGGCGGGAAGCATCGCCATCCACGCCCTCCGCCGGGAGTTCGTCGAGCGGATCGGAGGCGGGAAGCGGTTCGGCCTGCCCTTCCACCGGGCCGACAAGACAATCCCCCGCGTCAACGAGGACGGCGAGGTGCACGAGCCCAAGGCGCCCAACGGCGTCAAGTTCGAGACGTTCGTCTTCGACGCCCTGCCCCGGGCCCAGAACCCGTTGGTGCTGGAGATCGACCGGGCGAAGGAGTTCAGCCCCGTCAAGAACGCCGAGGGCGAGGATTCCCCCGCCACCGCCCGCCGCGACATGATCCGTCTCGATGCGGCGCGTCTCGAGGAGGTCGGCGTCGAGGTGCCCCGCGACCCGTCCGGCGACCCCGTCCACGCGGTCGAGATCAGCCCCCTGGCCGCCCACGACCGGCCGGCCCTCGAGGAGGAGATCGCGCGGCGAGGGATACGCCGGGTGACAGAGGACCTGTACCTGGGGCCGGAGCTGTAGCCATCCGGGAGCCCTTGGCGCGGTGGGCTTCCTGACCCGCCGCGACGGCTGGTCGGGTCTACACGATCAGCATCGCATCCCCGTAGCTGTAGAACCGATACCCCGCCCGCATCGCCTCCTCGTACGCTTCGAGAATCCGCTCGCGCCCCGCAAACGCCGCCACCATCACCAGAAGCGTCGTGCGCGGCAGGTGGAAGTTCGTGATCATCGCGTCGACCGCTCGGAACGCGTGCGGCGGACGGATGAAGAGCCGCGTCATCCCCGGCCCGGCCCGCACTTCGCCGCCCTCCCCGGCCGCCGACTCGAGCGTCCGCACCGTCGTCGTCCCCACGGCCACGATCCGCCGCCTGGCCACCCGGGCCGCGCGCACCGCCTCGGCGGTTTCCGGCGGAACCTCGTACGCCTCCTCGTGCATCTGATGGGCAGCCAGGCGCTCGACCGTGATCGGCTGGAACGTGCCCGGGCCCACGTGCAGCGTCACCCGGGCCCGCTCGATGCCGCGCGCGTCCATCGCCGCCAGGACGCGTGGCGTGAAATGGAGCCCGGCGGTGGGGGCGGCGACGGCCCCGTCGCGGCAAGCGTAGACGGTCTGGTAGTCCTCCCGGTCGAGCGGGTCGGCGGCGTCGCGGCGGATGTAGGGCGGCAGGGGCGGGCGGCCCACGCGCTCGAGCAGCGCCGTCGCGTCCGTTCCCGCCGGCGGCCGCACATGCCAGAGCCCCCGCTCGCCGCGCTTGCGGAGCGTGATCTCGGCCGCGGCTTCGCCCTCGGCATCGACCAGCGCCAGCGTCTCGCCCTCCCGGATGCGTCCCCTTCCCGCGAGAAGCATCTCCCAGAGCCCGTCGGCGCGCTCGCGCAGGAAACAGCCCTCGATCCGCCCGCCCGTCGCTCGTCGCGCCGTCACCGCCGCCGGGATCACCCGCGTATCGTTCATCACCACCAGATCCGACGGGTCCAGCAACGCGGGCAGTTCCCGGAACCCGCGGTGCTCGATGCGGCCGGTCTCGCGCGGCAGCACCATCAGCCGCGCCGCGTCGCGCGGCCGGGCGGGCGCCTGCGCGATCCGCTCGGGCGAAAGGTCGTAATCGTAGTCGGCGAGGGCATCCATGGGCAAAGGATTGTAGTCGCTTGCTGAGGGCCCGGCAACGCCGTACAATTACCGCCCGTGAGCAAGCCCCCCCGCCATTTCGTCTGGCTCCTCCAGTACGGGGCCCTGCGGTTCGTCGAGATGCTCCTCGGATGCTTCCCCGTCGACGCGAACCTGCGGACTGCCCGCTTCGTCGGGTGGCTCCTCTATCTCCTCGACCGGCGACACCGGAAGATCGCTCTGGCCAATCTCCGGGCAAGCTTCCCGGACGCCTCGCAGCGCGAGCTGCGTCGTCTCGCCCGCAAGAGCTTCGAGCACATGATCATGGTCGGCGTCGAGGTCCTCACCATGCCGCGCACCATGCAGTTCAACCGCTGGTTCGAGCGGATCGAGCTGGACCCGAGCGCCGTGGGGCCCCTGGAGCGCGTGGCGGCGGGCGGCCCGTGCATCCTCGTGGGCGGGCATTTCGGGAACTGGGAGGTGGGGGCCTACATCCTTGCGGAGATGGGCTTCCCGACGGTGTCGGTGGGGCGCCCGCTCGACAACCCCTACCTCGACCGCCACATCCTCACCCTTCGCCAGCGGGCCGGCCAGACGATCCTCTCGAAGTTCGGCGTGACGGAGGAGGCGGTGGCGAGGCTGGCGCGCGGCGAGCGGCTGGCCTTCCCGGCCGACCAGGACGCGGGCCGCCGCGGCTTCTTCGTCGAGTTCCTCGGCCGCAAAGCCTCCGCCTACAAGAGCATCGCGTACCTGGCGATGGAGATGGGCGTGCCCATCTACGTCGGGGGAACGTACCGCCTGGGCCACCGCTGCCGCTTTCGGACCGCGGTCACGGACGTCATCGACCCCGCGGGCTACGAGGGCGTGGACGGGGCCCTGGCAATCACGCAGCGCTACACGACGGCGCTGGAGCGCCTCGTTCGCATGGCCCCCGGCCAATACCTCTGGGTCCACCGCCGCTGGAAGACGCGTCCGCCCGAGGAGCGGCGGGCGAAGAAGTGATCATCCCTCCCCGCGCCGATACCGCCACGCCTGCTCTGAGAGGCCGACGGCCACGAGCACCGCGCCCGCCACGGGCCAGAGAACGAGACCCGTGAAGAGACGCCACGTCGTCTCGGGCGCCCCTTCGAGCGCCACGTACATCGACGCCGCGATCGGCCCGGCCTCGAAAACGCGCACCAGGGCCATGTTCATGGTCTCCGCGACGACGTACGCAAGGCCTACGGGAAGGGCCACCAGGAGCATCGCCGCCATCATCAGCCACCGTCCGGCCGCCGGTCCGCATCCACCCCACGCGATCCGGAACCCGAGGCCCAGCGCGCCCGCCACCGCCAATCCGAGCGCGACCCAGGTGACCTCGACCGCCCGGCTGCCCACCGCCCGGGCCACCAGGACGAACGGGGCGGCCAAGGCCAGGAGCGTCGCGAGCTCCAGGACGCCGAGTCCGACCCACCGGGCCTGAATCCGCCCGTTCACGGGACCCGCCCACGCCGGCCAAAACGGCCAGAGCGCCGCCAGGAACACGACCGCCCCGGCCATCGTCGCCGCCGGGGCCGCGTCCGCCCCCACCCACGCGGGCACGACGTCCAGGTGCGGCGCGATCAGCAATGCGGGCACGAGCCACGCCGCCAGCCACACGCACCACACCGCCGGCAGAAGCACGCGGGAGGAGGCACTCGGGGGGGCGTCCACGGGTCAGCTCCGCAACCGGTGGACCGGGGGCGTGGCCCGGGGCTTGTACACGTGATTCGGGACGTCGATGTACTCGAACCGGCCGTCGAGACCGCCGAACCGCTGGTAGACGTAGTCGAGGAACCCGACCTTCTCGCCGACCGTCTTCTCCTCCAGAAGGGCCGCCTGACGCGTCGGGGCCTTGCCCCAACGAATCTCCGTGCCGCGGCTCGTGTAGACGGCCACCTCGCTCCGCTGCGAGTCCTGCCGGTAGCCGACGTTCGAGACGTCGATCTTCGCCAGGTCGAACCGGGCCCGCCGCGGCGCCAGACCCCGGGCCACCTTGACGCCGGCCTCCACGGTCGCGTCGTCCCAGCGCCGGCCCGGCTCCGGCGGCGCGGAGCGCACCCCGGTAATGACCAGGAGACTCAGGTCCTCCGTGGCCCCGACCGGCCGCAGGCGCGGCTCGCGATACGTGCCGGGCAGCCGGACGCCCTTTTCGTCTACCAGGGCCAGGCCCCCGGCCCGCTCGACGAACGCCAGCGGACGCCGGAACACGAGCTGCACCTCCAGTGCGCGCGGCGGGTCGGCCTCGGGATCATCCGCGGCGGCCCGTTGGGCCCGGGCGGCAAATCGAGGGTCGTGCTTCACAACCCGCTCCACCCGCTCGACCCACGGCGACCGCGCGTACGCCGCCGCCAGCCGGGCGCACACCGCCGGGTCCAGCAGGCTGAACGTGGCGGGGAACTCCGGGTCCAGCGTCCGAAGGTCCAGCTCCGCGAGCATCGCGGGGGTCATCCAGGACGGCCCGGCGGCCAGCTCCAACTCATCCCGCGAGACGACGTAGTCCGGATGCGTCGCGACCGAGGCCCCCAGCTCCTGAAACCCCCAGACGAGGCCGCACACCCCCGCCGCCACCGCCGCCACCGCCCCCACCCCCTTCGCGAGGCGGACGCTGAGGCCCGGGAACCGGCCGGCCTTCTGAATCTTGACCTTTCTCTTGCGCGGCATGGGAAGCTCCTTGGGTCAGCCCGTCTCCGTGCGGCGGGCCCACGCCAACTCGACGATCCGCTCGCACAGCCGCGCGAACGAAAGGCCCGCCCGCTCGGCCGCCTTCGGCACCAGGCTGTGATCCGTGAAGCCGGGGATCGTGTTGACCTCCAGGACACGGGGCTCGCCCTCGGCCGTCAGCATCAGGTCCACGCGCGAGAGGTCGCGGCAGCCGAGGGTCCGATGGGCCGCCAGGGCCGTCTCCGCAACGTGCCGCTCGACCTCGGGCGACAGATCGTGGTCGAAGCGGGCGCAATCGGCGTGGTACTTGTTCTCGAAGTCGAACCAGCGGCCCGGCTTGGGCGGGACGATCTCGGTGACGGGCAGCGGCGTCTCGCCCAAGATTCCGACGGTCAGCTCGCGTCCCTCGATACGGCGCTCGATGAGCACGGCCTCGTGGTCGGCCCAGACGGCCTCCGCCCCGTGCCGCAGCGCCGCGAGACCCGTGCACATGTGAATGCCGATCGAGCTGCCCTCGGCAGTCGGCTTCGCCACCAGCTTCGGTCCCAGCGTCTCGAGCGCCTCGGCCAAGGCCGCCTCATCGCCGCGCGACGCGATCCGGAACGCCGGGGTCGGGACGCCCGCCTCAAGGAACCGCGCCTTGGCGGCGGGCTTGTCCATCGCCAACCGGCTGGCCTCCGGCCCGCATCCGGTGTAGAGGACCCCGAGGGCCTCGAGCTCGTTCTGGACGCCGCCGTCCTCGCCCCACGTCCCGTGGAACGCGAGGAACACCACGTCGAGGCCATCGACGAGGTCGCGGGTGACCTGACCGGGCCTCACGTCGGTGGGACGGACGTCGCAGCCGGCGCGGCCCAGGGCGTCGGCGATCGCGCGGCCCGTCTGGAGGCTGATGGCGCGCTCCTTCGAGCATCCGCCCATCAGCACGCCGACCGTGCGTACGGTTCGGTCCATGCGGGTCTCGGCTCCGGCGGTCGCGGCGGTTCGGGTCACGGCCAGACCTGAATCTCGAGTTCCAGATACACGTCGAAGCGTTCCTTCACGGCCGCGCGCATCGTCTCGATGAGCTCCAGGATGTCGGCGGCGGTGGCGGCGGCCCTGTCCTTGACGACGATGTAGTTGGCGTGCTTGTGGCTGACCATGGCCCCGCCCACCTGCTCACCCTTGAGGCCCGCCTGGTCGATCAGGGCCCCGGCCGAGAGCCCCCGCGGGTTCCTGAAGATGCACCCGGCGCTGGAGGACCCGGTGGGCTGGGAGTTCTTCTTGGCGATCCAAATCTTCCGCATGCGGGCGAGGATGGCCTTCTCGGCGTCCGGCAGGAGCCGCAGCTCGGCCTCCAGGACGAAGCGGGCGGAGATGTTGCTCGTGCGGTAGCCGAAGGCCAGGTCGTCGCGTTCGCGGTAGAAGGTCTGGCCGTGGACGTCCATGACCTTGACGCGCTCGACGGTCTGGCCGATGTCGCCGAAGGCGCCGCCGGCGTTCATCCGCACCCCGCCCCCCACCGTGCCCGGGATGCCCACGAGGCACTCCATGCCCGAAAGTCCCTGGCGCGCGGCCTCCTCGACAACCTTGCGGAGCGGGGCCGCGGCCCCGGCCCGCATCAGGTCCTCGGTCACCTCGATGCGGCCGAAGCCCTTGCGGTCGGGCTGGACGACGACGCCTTCGACGCCCTCGTCGCGCACGAGGATGTTCGAGCCGCGCCCGATAGCGTGGACCTCCAGGCCCGCCGCATCGGCCTGCCCGAGGACTTGGTGCAGCTCGCCCTCGTCGCGGGGCCGGGCCAGGTACTCGGCCGACCCGCCGACGCCGAAGGTCGTCATGGCCCCCAGCGGGGCGTCCGTCTGGATGATCTCGTCAAGTCCCTTGAAGATGGCCATTCTCTGTCCTTGCTCCGGGGGCCGCGGCCCGATCCGAAGAGGCGGCGCGGGCCGCCAGGTTCGCCATCAGCGGCGGGGCGATGCGCCCGATGTCGCCGGCGCCCATGACGAGCAGCACGTCGCCGGGCTCCAGGCTCTCCGTGAGGTACCGCCGGATGCTCTCGAAGTCCTTCATGTAGAGGGCGTCCCCCCGGCCCTCCATCTGCCCGACCAGATGGCGGCTGTGCACCTGCTGCCGCTCGACCTCGCTGTCCCGGACGAAGTAGATGTCCGGCACAATCACCTTATCGGCATGCAGCAGCGCCAGCGCGAAGTCTTTCAGGAGGAACCGCGTCCGGCTGTGCTGATGCGGCTGGAAAACGACCCAGAGCCGGTTCGGCTTGAACCGCTCGCGGGCGGCCTTCAACGTGGCGACGATCTCGTTCGGGTGATGGGCGTAGTCGTCGACCACCGTCACGCCCCCCGCCGTGCCGAGGACCTCCATCCGCCGGCGGCAGCCCGCGAAGCGTCCGAGGGCCCCGGCCACGTCCTCCGCCTCCGCACCCGCCCAGTCCGCCAGCGCCGCGGCCGCAAGGGCATTGAGCACGTTGTGCCGCCCCGGTAGCGAGAGCTGCATGCGAGCGTAGACATCCGCCCCACGATAAACGTCGAAGGCGTAGCAGCCGGTGTGCTCCTCGAGGTTCTCGGCCCGCCAGTCGTACGCGCCGCCCATGCCGAACGTCGTGACGGGCCGCTCCAGGCCCCGCGCCGCGTCGGCCGTGTCGGGGTCGGCCCCGTTGACGATCAGGAGGCCGTCCGGGGCAACGCGGGACGCGAAGGTGCGGAATGCGGCCCGAATCTCCGCGATGCCACCCGGGAAGCAGTCCAGATGGTCCTCGTCGACGTTGAGAACGGCGGCGGCCCGGGGGCTCAGGTTGTGGAACGAGCGGTCAAACTCGCACGCCTCCGCCACGAAGTGCCGCCCCTGCCCCGCGCGCGACCCGCCACCCAGCTGCGGCACGTCGGCCCCGACAACGAAGCTCGGGTCCAGTCCCGCCTCCCTCAGGACGAACGCCAGCATCGCGGTGGTCGTGCTCTTGCCGTGCGTGCCGCTGACCGCGATGCCCTCCCGAAGGGCCATCAGCCGCCCAAGGAACACCGCGTACTTCTCGACACGGATGTCACGGCGGTGGGCCTCGACCAGTTCCGGATTGTCGCCCTGGACGGCCGCGCTCGCGACGAGGGTGTCGGCCTCGGGCGGGACGTTCTCGGCGGCGTGACCGACGTGGACGGTCGCGCCGAGACAAGCGAGGCGCTGGGTGACGGCGCCGGCGCGGACATCGGAGCCGGAGACCCTCGCCCCCTCGTTCAGCACGAACGCCGCCAGCCCGGACATTCCGCACCCGCCGATGCCGACGAAATGAATCGCGCGGCCGGCGAAGGGGCCCTGCGGATTGGGGGTGGCATCGGGGGTCATCCGTGCGGCTCTCCTTGCGGAGTGTACGACGCGGGCGGCGCCTTGTCAACGTCGCCGCGAAGGGCGGCATGGCGGCGGCGGCAGGCGGCGTCGGCCAGCTCCAGAACGGCCTCGGCCACGGCTTTGGCGGCGTCGGGACGGCCCCGACGGCGAGCCTCCCGCCGCATCTCCGCCCGCCGAACCTCGTGCCGCGCCAGCGTCGCCACGGTCTCCGCCAGGTCCCGCCACGTCGCTTGCGGGGCCTCCGGGCGGTCCTCGACGACCACCGCCGCCCCTTGGGCCTCGACCGCCCGCGCCTGCCGCATCTGGTGCTGGTCCCGGTGGAAGGGATAGGGCAGGAAGATCGCGGGCACGCCGCAGGCCGTCAGCTCCGCCACGGTCGAGGCCCCCGCCCGGGCGATCGCGAGGTCCGCCGCCGCGTAGGCCCGGCCCATGGCGTGCTCGTAGGCGAGGACCGTCCCGGGGACGCGGGCATCGCCGTAGACCGCCTCGACGTGGGCGTGGTCGGCCGGCCCCGCGAGGTGGAGCATCTGCCAGCCGTCCGGCAGCCGCCCTTCCCGGAGCATCGCGCAGACGGCCCGGTTGACGGTCCGCGCGCCGGAGCTTGCACCCGTGACGAGCAGCGTCTTGCGCTCCGGGTCCAGGCCGTAGGCTTCGAGGGCCTCGGGGCGCGTCGCGTCCAGGAGGTCGGGACGGATGGGGCACCCGGTCAGTCGGGCCCGGTCACCGAAAACCTCCAGCGTCTCCTCGAACTGGCAGCAGACCAGGTCGACCGACAAGCCGAGGACGCGGTTCGCCTTGCCGGGAACGATGTCCGGGTTCAGGAGGACCGTCGCACAACCATACTTGCGGCCGACGCGCCCGGGGGCGTAGCTCCCGTAGCCTCCGAGGCCCACCACGACATCCGGGCAGAACTCGCGGAACCGACGCCGCACCTGGAGGCCCGTGTGGGCCAGGCTCAAGAGGAAGCGCGGCCAAGTCCAGGGGGCCTTGCGGAAGGGGACGGCGGCGATGGGTGTGGCCGGATAGTCGGTCTCGGCGAGGATCCGCCGGTCGATGGTCTTACGCGTCGTCGAGAAGGCGACGGCCGTCTCCGGTCGCGCCGCGCAGAGGGCGCGCGCCACGGCGAGGCCAGGGTACAGGTGCCCCCCCGTCCCGCCGCCGGCCAGGAAAACGCGCCGCCGATTCTCGCGGAGCTCCGTCACGGGTCTCTATCCTCCGTCCTCGGACGTGGCGTGGCGATGGACCAGCGGGACGGCCTCGGGTCGTGGGCGAGCCGTCCGCCGGGCGATCGAGGCCAGCAGACCCGCCGCCGCGCTCATGATCACGAGCCCCGACCCGCCGTAGCTGACGAACGGCAATCCGATGCCCTTCGCAGGAAGGGCCGCCGTCACCACGCCGATGTTGATCGCCGCCTGGAGTCCGATGGCCAGCGTAAGCCCCGACGCCAGCAGCAGCGCGAAGCGGTCCGGAGCGTGCCGCACGACCTGCCCGGCCCGCCAGACCAGGACACCGAAGAGGCCCAGGACCAGGATGCCGCCTAGGATGCCCATCTCCTCACACAGGACCGAGAAGATGAAGTCGGTCGCGTTCTCCGGGAGGTAGAATTTCTGGACGCCCGCCCCGATTCCGACGCCGAACAGGCCCCCCCGCCCGATGGCCATCAGGCTCTGAATCACGTGCCATCCCGACCCGCTCTCGTGGGCCCACGGGTCGACGAAGACGACCAGCCGCTCCCATCGGTAGGGCACCCGCGCGACAAAGACGTAGAACCCGAGGGCCGCCGGCGGCAGCGCCAGGAGGAAGTACCGCAGCCGCGTCCCCGCGATGAGGCACACGAGCGCCCCGATCGTCCCCACGAGGGCCCCCGTCCCCAGGTCCTCGACCGCGATGAGTGCCGCCACCGCCCCCACCGTGGCCATCGGCACCACGAATCCGGCCACGAACCGCCGCGCCTCGACGGCCGGACGGCTGAAGTACCACGCGAGGAAAAGGGCCAGACCGAGCTTCGCGATCTCCGACGGCTGGAGGCTGACGCTGAACGACCCGAGGGGAAGGGCGAACCAGCGGCGGGCGTAATTCCGCTCCTGACCGAAAAAGAGCACCGCCACCAGCAGACCCACCGTCACCGCCAGGGCCGCCAGGCCCACCCATCGACGGTTCAGCTTCGCGTACGGAAACCGCGTCGCCGCGGCCAGGACAACCAGCGCCACCGGCAGGAACACCATGTGCCGACCGAAGTAGTACCCGTCGCGCTCGGCCTCGACGGTGCGGCTCGCGCTGAAGACCATCATCAGCCCGACGGCCATCAGGGCCAGCACCGTCGCCACCAGGGCCGCATAGGGCGCCACGGGCCGGACCTCGTCCGCGGTCCGACCGGCGGCAAGCTCGCGCGACGCCAGGATTGTCATCGTGTGTCTCCCGCTACCGCAGCTTCAAGGTCGCCAGGGCGAGGGCGGCGAACATCGCCCCGAGCAGCCAGAAACGCACGACCGTCTGTGTCTCCGTCCAGCCCTTGAGCTGGAAATGGTGGTGGATCGGCGACATCAGGAAGATCCGCTTCCCGCCCGTCAGCTTGAAGTAGACAACCTGGCTCATAACGCTGAGCGCCTCCAGCACAAAGAGGCCCCCCGCAAAGAGCAGCAGCACCTCCTGCCGCGTCGCCAGGGCCACGTACCCAATGGCCCCGCCCAGGGCCAGGCTGCCCGTGTCGCCCATGAAGACCCGGGCCGGGCTGCAGTTATACCAGAGGAACCCGAAGGAGGCCCCCAGCAGGGCCCCGCAGAAGACGGCCAGCTCCCCCGCCCCCGGCACGTGGGGCAAATACAGATACGAGGAGTAGTCCACCCGCCCCGCCACGTAACTGATCACCAGAAAGACGATCGTGGGCGGCACCATGCTGCCGACGGCCAGCCCGTCCATCCCGTCCGTCAGGTTGACGGCATTCGAGGTTCCCGCCACCACGAGCACGGCAATCAGCGCGAACGCCGCAAACGGAAGCGCGATGGGGAACTTGTAGAACGGGAGGTTCAGGGCGATGCCCGTCTGGCCGCCGTCCGGCAGCGGCTCGGGCAGGCGAATCTGGTCGCCCGTGGCCTTGAGGAACCACGCCAAAAGCACCGCCAGGGCCATCTGGAACACCAGCTTCTCCCAGCTCCGCAGCCCGTCGCGGTTCTTCTTGACGAGCTTCAGATAGTCGTCCACCCCGCCCAGCACCCCCAGCCACGTGACGGTCAGGAGGGCGAGGAACACGAGGAAGTTCGTGATGTCGGCCCAGAGGAGCGTGGCCAGCAACACCGCCGGCAGAATGAGCACCCCGCCCATCGTCGGCGTCCCCGCCCGCGAGGCGTACATCCGGTCCACGACCTCGTTCTTGAAATCGACGGGCCCGCGGACCTTGAGCCGGCGGAGCATCCGGATGGCCATCGGCGCAAAGACCATGCACACGAAGAAGCTGGTGACGATGGCGAAGCTCATCCGGAACGTCTGGTACCGGAAGACGTAGACAAAGCGCCAGAGGCCCACATCTTGCAGCAGGGGCCTCAGCAGGTCCGTCTCGAAGAGCAGCCAGTAGAACACGTCGCGTCCTTCCTGGACGTCCCACGGCCCCCGGACCCGGTCGGCGCTCGACTCGGGCGTTGACGCCGCCGGCGTCCGGGAGCCCTGCGTCCCGTCCGCGCCCGTTGACGGAACCGGCCACCGTGGCCGTGTGGGATGCTTATCCAGCGATCGGCCCGGCCTCCGCCGGGGCGTTCATTCCGTACACGGGCAGCGGCGAAGCGCGTCGACCACTTTCTCCATGTGCGCTGCTCGCGAGCCCTTGACAAGGACGACGTCGCCGTCTTCGACGATCCCGACCGCCTCGGCCGCCGCGGCGTCCGCATCCTCGAACGTCGCCGCCGCCTCCTCCCTCAGTCCTGCCTCCCGCGCCCCGCGGATGGTCGCGTCGGCCTCGGCGCCGACCGCGACGAGCCGTTCGACACCCGCCCGGACAGCGTCGCGGCCGAGGGCCTGGTGGGCCTCGCGCGAGGCCGGGCCCAGCTCGAGCATCGTCCCGGCGAAAAAGACCTTCCGTCGGTCGGGCCAGAGGGCGAGCAAGTCCAGGGCCGCTCGCATGCTCGCGGGATTCGCGTTGTACGCATCGTCGACGACGACCACGTCGCCGGCGCGCAGGACCGCCAAACGCATCGGCGGGGCCCGGAACCGCGCCAGCGCCGCCGCCACGTCCTCGTCCTCGAGCCCCATCTCCCGCGCTACCGCCAGGGCCACCAGCGCCGCCCTGCCCTGGTGCCGCCCCAGCACCGGCAAACCGAACGCGACGCCGCCCACGCGAAACCGCAGCCCCTCCTCCGTCGCCGCCACATCCTCGGCCCGAAGGTCGGCCCCGGCCTCCAGGCCGACCGTGATCACACGCCCGCGGCAGCAATGGGCCATGGCCGCAACCCGCGGGTCGTCGGCGTTCAGGACCGCCAGGCCGTCCGGCGGCAGGGCCTCGACGAGGGCGGCCTTCTCGCGGGCCACTCCCTCGATCGACCCGAGCCCCTCCAGGTGGACTTCCGCCACGAGCGTCACGACGCCGATCGTCGGCCGCGCGACCGTCGCGAGCGCCGCGATCTCGCCGGGGGCGTTCGTGCCCAGCTCCACGAGCAGGAACTCGTCGTCGGACTCGGCCGCCAGCAGCGTCAGCGGCACGCCCACGGCGTTGTTGTAGCTCTTCTCGGGGGTCCGGCCGCGGAGCTTCGAGTCGAGAACCTGCCCGATCATCTCCTTCGTCGTCGTCTTGCCACACGAGCCGGTAACGGCGATGACGGGGCAGCGGACGCGTTCCCGCGCCGCCGCTCCCACCCGACCGAGGGCCGCGAGCGTGTCCTCCACGAGGACGACCGCCGGTCCCTCGACGTCCCGGGCCGCCTCGGCATCGTCCACCACCACGCACGCCGCCCCCGCCTCGGCGGCCTGGCCGAGGAAGGCGTGGGCGTCGAACCGGATGCCGCGAAGGGCGAGGAACGTCTCTCCGGCCGCGACCGTCCGCGTGTCGGTGACCACGCGCCCGGCGTCGGCAGCCACGTCGCCGCGCAGCAGCCGCCCGCCGCTCGCCTCGACGATTTCATGCACCGTGAACTTCATCCCACATCCCTAGCAAGCAAGGCCGGCGGGCATCACCCGGCCTCGAGAATCTCCCGCGCGACCTCGCGGTCGTCGAAGTCGATCGTCCCCTCGCGGGTCTCCTGGTACGTCTCGTGGCCCTTTCCGGCGATGAGGACGACGTCGCCCGGCCGGGCCTCGGAAACGGTCCGCGCAATGGCCGCGCGCCGGTCCAACTCGACGAGCACCGCCGCCGGGTCCCGGAAGCCGGCCATGACCTCGTCGGCGATGGCGGCGGGGTCCTCGCTGCGCGGGTTGTCGCTGGTGACGATGACGCGGTCGGCGCCCCGCTCGGCCTCGCGGGCCATGGCGGGCCGCTTCGAGCGGTCGCGGTCGCCGCCGCACCCGAACGCCACGAGAATCCGCCCCTCGCCCGCCACCTCGCCCACGGTCTCGAGGGCCTTCCTGAGGGCGTCGGCCGTGTGAGCGTAGTCGACGAGGACGGTGATCGGCCGCTCCGTCGGCACCCGCTCCAGCCGACCGCGGACCCGGCCGACCGACGCGATGCCCCGCGCGATGGCCTCCGGCTCGATCTCCAGGGCCACCCCGATCGCCGCCGCCGCCAGCGCGTTCATCACGTTGTGCCGCCCCAGCAGCGGCGTGCGCGCCTCAATCTTCCCGCGCGGCGTGACGAGGCGGAAACGGCTGCCCGCGATCGTGGCCTCAACGGCCTCGGCATGGACGTCCGCCGGGCGCTCCAGTCCATAGAGGAGGACGCGGTCGGTGGCGCTGGCGGCCCGGAAGGCGGTGACCTCGTCGTCGTCGGCGTTCAGGACCGCCCACGCCTCCGGCCCGAGGCCCGCGAAGAGCCGGGCCTTCGCCGCCCGGTAGCCGGGCAGGTCCTTGTGATAGTCGAGGTGCTCGGGCGTAAGGTTCGTCAGGGCCGCCACGTCGAAGGCGATGCCCGCCGTACGCCGCTGGTCCAGGGCGTGGCTCGAGACCTCCATGACCGCCGCCTCCAGCCCGACCCCGACCATCTCGGCGAAGTAGCCCGCGAGGTCGGGGGCGTCGGGCGTGGTCATGCGACTGGGGATGCGGCGGTCGCCGATCAGGTGGGCGATGGTACCCACGAGGCCCGTCCGCCGCCCCGCCGCCTCCAGCACCCCGCGCGCCAGGTACGTGGTGGTCGTCTTGCCGTTGGTGCCGGTGATGCCGACGACGCGGAGCTTCCGGGAGGGATCGCCGGCCAAGGCGTGCGCGGCCAGGCCGAGAGCCGCTCGCGCATCGGGCACGACAACGAGCGCCGGGTCGCCCGGCAGGGCCGGCTCGCGCTCGACGACGGCCGCCACAGCCCCGGCGTCCAAGGCCGCCTGGACGAACCGGTGGCCGTCGACCTTCGTCCCCGGCAGGGCGACGAACAGGTCCCCGGCCCGCACCTGCCGCGAGTCGTGCACGACGCGAGCCACCTCGGCGGTCCCGTCGCCGCGCACCCGGGCCCCGGAGACGTGGCTGGCCAGGGCTTCGACGGTCATCATCGTGCGGGTTCCGGATTCCATCGTTCGGTCTGCCTGCGCAGGGTCGGTTCTCTAACCACGCTACGGCCGCCGAGTTACGGGGCCGACGGCTGCCCGACCAGCAGGGCGGGCGGTCGGTCGGGCGGCACGTCCTCGGTGGGCGGCACGCCGAGGTACTCGAGCGTCTGGGCCAGGATGGCCCGCGCCGCCGGCGCCGCCACGGTCCCCCCATAGTACCCCAGCGACTTGTCCGGACGGTTCACCAACACCAGCACCACGACCTTCGGATCGTCCGCCGGCGCGCCCGCCAGGAATGACCCGATGTACCGCGTGTGGCTCATGCTCCCGTCCGGGTCCACCCCCTGGGCCGTGCCGGTCTTGCCGAAGACGCGGTAGCCGTTGATGCGGCAGCGCTTCCCGGTGCCCTCTTCCACCACGTGGACGAGGACCCGGTCGATCATGGTGCGGCACGTGTGGGGGTCGAGGGCGCGCCCCAAGACCTCCGGCTCCGAGAGGTCCACCACCGTCCGCCCGCTCGAATCCAGCACGCCGCGCACGATCTTCGGGGCCAGCACCGTACCCCCGTTGGCGATCGCCGCGAAGGCCGTGGCCAGCTGGAGCGGGGTGGTGGTGAACTCCTGGCCGAACGGCACCCGCGTCGTCGAGTACTTCGTCCACCGCGAGAGCGGGAACACCAGGCCCGCGGCCTCGCCCGGCAGCATGACGCCCGTCGGCTCGCCGAAACCGAACCGCTTCAGGGCCGCGTGGAGCCGGGCGTTGCCCAGCCTCAGGCCCAGCTTTGCCATGCCAATGTTCGAGCTTTTGATGACGACCATCTCAAACGTCAAGTTGCCGTAGCGGTGACCCGCATCGTGGAGCCGATAGGCGGGCCAGTGCCCATGCTCGCAGTGGATGACCTGCCCCAGATTCACGACGCCCGCCTCCAGGGCCGCCGCCGCGATGAACGGCTTGGCCGTCGAGCCCGGCGGATACGGGTCGGTGACGCACCGGTTTCGACGGGCCTCGGAGAGGTAATCGCCGTAGCGGGCCGGGTCGAAGGTCGGGACGTTGGCCATGGCGAGGATGGCGCCGCTTCGCGGGTCGAGGACCACGGCGCCGGCGCTCTCGGCCCGGTACGTCGTGCAGGCCTCGGCGATGGCCTCCTCGGCGAAGGCCTGGATCACCGCGTCGATGGTCAGGAGCAGATGCTGGCCGTCGCGGGGCGGGACGAACTGGTTGGGCTCCGACCAGATGGGCCGCCGGTGCCGGTCGGCCAGGACGTAGGCCATGCCGGGAGTGCCGGAGAGCCGGGGCTCGAAGTGGCGCTCCAAGCCCTCCAGGCCCTGTTCCTCCTGCCCAACAAAGCCGAGGACATGGGCGGCGAGCGACCCGTTCGGGTAGTGCCGCCGGCCCTCCGCCACCAGGCCGATCCCGTAGACGCGAAGCGCGCGGACGGCCCGGGCCACCTCCGGCGTCACCCGCCGCGCAAGCCACACGAACCGCCGGTCGGGATTCTCCGAGAGGAGGGCGTAGATCGCCTCGGGGTCGCGGTCCAGGATCGGGGCGACGGCGGCGGCGGCGGCGGTGCGGTCCTCGAGAATCTTCGGGTCGGCGAAAACGCTCTCGACCTCGGTACTTCCGGCCAGAACCCGCAGCCGCGTGTCCAGGATGTGGCCCCGCTCCGCCCGGATCGGCACGCGCATGTAGCTCTGGGCGGCCACGCGCTCGGCGAGCGGCTCGCCTGAGGCGACGCAGATGTAGACGAGGCGACCCGCGAGGACGGCGAGCATGAGACCGAGGGCCGCCGTGATGGACCACGCGACGCGTTTCTGGCGATGGACAACGGCCACGGCGAACGTCCTTCGTATCAAGGCGGGCCCCCAGACGGCGGGACCGGCCGGTTACGGCGGGGGTGCGCCCGGACGCCGGGCCACCATAACCGGCGGACCGTCGCGCGGCAGGGGCACGGTCGGGGGCGGCGGCGCGGTCGGACCACGCCACGCGTCCAGCCGGACGGCCCGGTCGCGGAGGCGCGGCGGGCTCTTCTCGGCGGCCAGGGCCAGGTGTTCCTGCCAGCAGGCCTTCTCGAAGCGTCGTTTCCGGGCGTACAGATCGTGCAAGCGGTTGCCCGCCCGGTAATTCTCGGTCCGAAGGTGCGCCAGGGCTACCGCCACGCCCACCAGCAGCGCCGCCACCACCCCCAGCCGCACCCACAATCTCATCGCATCGCCGTCCTTTCGCCGGGGGCCGCCTCCAGGCCCTCCAGCAGCAGAATCCGCTGGCCCACCTTGAGGTGGCGGGCATCCGGCACCAGGTGACGGTTCCTGAGCTCCAGCAGCCGGGCCGACTTCGGGTCGCCGTAGAGGTGCATGGCGATGCTGTAGAACGTCTCGCCCTTGCCGACAGTGTACGTCTCGGGTCCCGGGCGGCGGGCTTCGACGAGGTCCGTCCGGGCGCCCAGCATCTTCTCGAGCTCGTCGGCCGTGACGGTCCGGACCCCGTCGCGCGCGGGGCCCGGCCGCGGCGCGGGCGCCGAACGCTCCGGCTCCGGCGGCGCCGTGCGGAGGCCCGGGATCACCAGCTTCTGGCCGACGACCAGCGTGTTCGGGTCATCGAGACGGTCGCGGTTGGCTTCCCAGATGCGGCGCCAGAGCCGGCCGCCCTCCGCCCCGTAGAACCGCCGCGCGATGACCGTCAGCGTGTCGCGGGCGCGGACGACGTACGTGCGCGCCGCGGCGGGCTCCGTTTTGGGCGGCGCGGGCGCGCGGGTCTCCTCGGCCACCGGCGCGACGCGGCCGCCGGCCGGCTCGGGCTCGCGCGTCTCGGTCTGGACGAGCTTTACCTCGCCGGGTCCGGCGTCGGCCGAAGTCGGGATTTCGAGGGCGGCCGCCCGGTCGCCGGCCCCGCCGGACCGAATGCGACCGAAGGCGATCCGCTGGAGGTCGCCGCTCGAATCGGCCAGGAAATCGGCATGCTCGACCTGCGTGCTGGCGCGAACGCAGAGGATCGCGCCGAAAAGGAAGATGAAGATCACCCCAACGGTCAATCCGACTTTCGTCTCAGGCCCCACGTGACATCCCCCACTGCTTCCTGCTGCGTCCCCACGTCTCGTTTCGACACCCGGCGGTGCCCGCGGCGCGTCCCCACGCGCCCCGAGCGGTGTCCCGCTCTATGCAGATCCGTCGGCCGGTCCGAGGCGCTCGGCCACCCGCAGCTTGGCGCTTCGGCTGCGCGGGTTGGCGCGGGTCTCCTCGGGCGTCGGCGTCCACGGTTTCTTGAAGGGCAAGGTGACCTCCCCCGCCCGGGCGGCATCGCGGAACGCGACCTTCACCACCCGGTCCTCGCCGCTGTGAAACGCGATGATCGCCACGCGGCCGCCGGCGGTTAGGTTCTCAAAGATCCGGTCCAGGAAGCGCTCCAGGCTCCCCGGTTCGTCGTTGACGGCCATCCTGAGGGCCTGGAAGACCCGGGTGGCCGGGTGCACGCGCTTCTTGCGGCGATACCAGGGCGGCTGGGCCCGCGCGACAACCTCGGCCAGCTCGTCCGTCCACCGCATCGGCCGCCTCTCGACGATGGCCCGGGCAATGCGACGGGCGAACGGCTGGTCGCCGTACTCGCTGAACAGGTCCGCCAAGTCGCGCTCCGGCCAGTGATTCACCACGTCGGAGGCCGTCCGGTCCTGGCGGCGGTCGAACCGCATGTCCAGCGGGGCCCGCTCGGCGAAGCTGAAACCCCGGTCCGAGGCCAGCTGGGGGCTCGAGAGCCCCAGGTCCAACAGGGCCGCGTCCAGGCGGTCCAGGCCGGCCTCGTCCATCGCCTCACGGAAATCGCAGAAGTTGGCGTGTTGAATCGATACGTCGTCGGCGCGTCCGAATCGGGCGTTCAGCCGCGCCAGGGCCTCGTCATCGCGGTCCAGGAGCAGAAGCCGGCCTCCCGGCCGGATCCGCTCGATCAGGGCCGCCGCATGGCCTCCCCCGCCGGCCGTCCCGTCCAGCACGACGTCGCCCGGACGGGGCCGCAGGTGCTCGAGCACCTCTTCGAGCATGACCGGCACGTGGCCGGGATCAGGGTCCACGGGGGTCGGCCCTCGGGACTTAATGCACGGTTCCGCTCAGGGCCGCGCCCGCCTCCAGGCGAACGAGCAGGTCGCGGACGTCGCTGGAGAGCTCGACGGCGCCGTACGCCCCGCCGCGCGCCTGGACCCCGGCGAGGCGGGTCTCGAGGTTGCGGACGGCGCGGTGGAGGGCGTCGGCCGAGAGGTAGGCGTCGGCCTCCGGGGCGCGCAAAGCCGAGCGTACCAGATCGTGTTCCTGCGGCGAAGTCGTGCGATCCACGGCAATCTCCTCCCCTTGTCTCGCGACCGGGCGTCCCCACGGGGCGTGTCCTGCGCCGGCCGACCTTCCCACGTCCGACCCGTACCAACGGATGTGACCGATGCGTCTCGCCCGCCCGCTCCCCCGAGGGCGGGGCGTCTATTTGTAAAGGGCCGCCCGAGCGGGCTCGCGCCCACCCGGACGACCCCCAAGGGGGCTAGGGTGCGGCCTCGGGGGCGGCGGCCTCGTCGGGGGCCGGCGCTTCCGGCCGCGCCGCCGCGCGTCCCGCGACGCGGACGGCCAACTGGTCGCGGCTGGGGAATAGCTTCTCGACCCACTCCCGCCACCGCGTCTCGTCCCAGACCTCGATGTGGTCGGCGGCCCCGATGATGGCCACGTTCTTCGTGATGCCGCACCGGGCCAGCAGGCGCTCGGGCAACAGCACGCGCCCGAGCCGATCGACTTCGAGGTATTCACTCATAGCAAAGTAGAGTCTCTGGAAATTCCGGACGTCCTCGTCGGCCAGGTCGCTCGGGCCGAACTGCGGGGCCCGCTCGCGGTACTCCTGCGGCGTGTAGAGGCACAGGGCCCGGTCGTACTCGGCGACGGCGTAGAAAGCGGCCGTCTGTTCCCGGGGGCGGATGGCGTCGCGAAGCTTGGCGGGGATGGTGAGCCGCGACTTCGTGTCAATGGCGTGGAAAAACTCGCCTGTGAACGGCTCGTGACAGCCCATGAGGTGCCCCACAATGCCCTACATGGCAACTCTACTTACCGCTTATCGTCCCACTTCTACCCCCTACTCTACCCTCTCTCTCCCACCTGTCAACAGAAAACCCCCTCGGCAACCGGAAAGACGCGGATTCCCGGCCTCCGCAGTGAATGGATGGAGTCCAAGATATTGTGGCTCCGCGCGCAGAAGACCCCAAGGGCTAGTCGACCGAGGGGGAGCATCGAAAAGGCCGGCTCGCGCGTGAAAAAATCTTCTATGGGTGGGAGATTTTAGGGCGCCGGTGGGGCGCAACAGGGGCGGCGCCTCACTCCGGGTGGGGACGCGGCACCCGAACGACCACCAGCGTGTGGGCGAGCCGGTCGCCGATCCGTTGCGGACGCGGCCCGACGAGAATGGAGATAAGCCCGACGAAGTAGAGGATGGGCAGCTCGTCGACAACCCGGGCGACGTTCCGCAGGATCGCCTGGCGCCACAGCAGCCGCCGCCCCGACTCGTGCCGCACCTCCAAGCCCATCACCGCCTTGCCGAGGGTCCGCCCGGCGACGGCTTCGGCGACGGTGAAGTAGGTGAGTTGACCGATCTCGACGGCCAGGATCGCGAGGAACTCGGTCGTGTCGACCTCGCCCTGGAACCAGCGGGGCAGGCGGTCGGCCAGATCGGGAAAGAGGGCCATCAGGATCGGCGCCGCCACGGCCGCCACGAGGGTGTAGTCCGTGGCCACGGCGATCGCCCGTCGGGGGAGCGGCGCCGTCACGAGCCCGCGGTCCACGGTCTCGCCCCCGCCCCGCCGCGCCACGAGCCGCGCGTGCCACATCAGCAGCAGAAGGAAGCCGACCATCACGAGGGCCAGCAGCGCCAAGTCGCTCAACGTCCCGCCGGACGGCCGCCGCACTTGGCCCGCGGGCTCGAACTCCCCGACCCGGACGCCGTCGTCCTCAAGGTCGAGCGGGGCGACGTGCGGCACGCCCTCGCGGACGGCGACGAGAACGAAGCGCGGGCCTTGCCGCGCGAGCGTCAGAGGGCCTTCGAGCCCGGCGCCCTGGAGGCGGCCGACCTCATGAAAGTCCTCGTCGGCGGTGGCGTAGGCGGCCACGGCCCAGCGCCCCTCGGCGCCGTCGGCGCCCTCACCGCGGTAGAGGCAGAGCATCTCCTCGGACGTCGAGGCGAGGCGCGGCGGGGAGGCGACGCGAAGCCGCGAGGACCCCCCTTCCCACGATCCGTCCGCGGTGCGATAGAGCAGGCGAACCTGGTACCGGGCGTCGCCGGTCACGGGATCGGTGATGCGGACCCGCCAGACGAAGTACGGTCGGCCTGCGAACCGTGCCGCCACGGGGTCGAGGACCCGCTCGCGCTCCAGGTCCGTCTCCATGCGCTGCCAGGTCCAAGCCTCGCCGGTGCGGCGGGCGTAGACGGGCGTGCCGGCGGCGTCCCAGCCGAAGGCGTCCAGCGCGAGGCCGTCCTCGCAGACCGCCGCGGGGACCCAGGAGGCAACGGGCGGCTCGCCGATGGTGGGCCGGGCGAGACCGTAGAGGCCCCATCGCCCCGAGGGCAGGAAAACGAGGAGCCGCTCGCGCCAGGCGGCCGCGGTCCGGGGGCGGCGGGGTCCGCGACCGAGGGGCCGCCAGACGCCAAGGGCGTCGCGGGCCCAGAGCCGCACGCCGCCCGTCTCGCCCTCTTCAGCCCATCCGACGAAGAGGTTGTTGCGGTTGCCGGCGGCGAGGAGCGTGGGGCCGTCGGCGTCGGGGGCGTCGGGGGTGGGCGCGGCGCAGCCCGAAAGCAGCGCGAGCACGCCCAGGAGCCAGGCGGCTCGCCGGAAGCGCTCGCCTGCGGCGTCGCGACGAACAGGATTCACCAGAGGTCGATAACTCAGAGGCATGGATTACCATTGCCGGGCGAAGAGGAGGCCCCCGCCGCCGTCGGGGCTCGCGTAGGGAAGGACGGTGAAGCCCGCCACCTCGGGCAGCTCGCCTCGCACGACGCTGTGGCCGACGACCCACCCGAGGGCGGCCCCGAAGACGACGTCCGAGAGGTCGTGCTCGCGGTCCTCGAGGCGGGTGGCGGCGGAGTAGCCCGCCAGGGCGTAGAGCGGGAGGGCGGCCTTCCAGCCGTAGTACTCGTGCATCACCGCCGCGAAGCACACGCTCGAGGACGTGTGCCCCGACGGCCAGCCGAAGCTCTCGTCGTTGGGGGTCTTGTCGTCCATGCCCACCTTCAAGAGCATCGTCGCGAGGCCGTTGACCGCGAGGGCCTCGATCATGACGGCGGCCTTTCCATGCTGGGCCTCGTCGCGCTGCTTGACGGCGGCCAGGTACCACGCCCCGGCGATCCCGAAGTGCAGCGCGGGGTTGCCGATGATGGTGCCGAAGTCGTCGGTCTCGGCGAGGCTCGTGTCGTTGTCGCGGAGGTGCTCGCGAACGTCGTCGTCGAGGTTGTGGCGGACGATGCGGTCGGCGCCGAAGGCCAGGCCGAGGACGAGGAGGTTCTCGGGCTTGGCGAAGGAGTGCTTGGCCCCGCGGCAGAGGGCGGCGGGGGTAGCCTTCAGGTCGCGCTTGACGATCTCGCCGAAGGACAAGTCGGCAAAGGGACGATCCGCCCGGGGCGTCGTCTCCCCCGCGGTTCCGGCCGCTTCGACCGGGACGTCCGTTTCGCCCTCCTCCAAGGGCGCAAGATAGATGCTCATGCCCGGCGGGGCCGGCGGCCCTTCCTGGACGGGCGAAGCGGAGGCCCGGGCCGTCTCAAGCTGCACCAAGGTGGCGTCGACCCGCCGCTCCAGCGCGGCGCGCCCGCCGCACCCCGCCGCCGTCGCCGCCAGCACGAGGATCCAGATCGAGGCCTTTCGCATGCCTATCCTTTCGCGCTTGGGAGGGTCCGGGACCGGTCAGAGCCGGTCGAGGACCTCCCGTTTGTACTCGGCATCGGCCACGCGGCCGGTGCGCCTTGGGTATTTCTGCTGGATGAGGGCCTCGACGGCGCCGACGCGGTTGTCGGGGTTGGGATGGGTGGCAAGGAGCTCGGGCGCGCGGCCGCCCTCCTCCATGGTTACGAAGATCTGGAGGAGCCCGACCATCTGCCCGGGGTCGTAGCCGGCGGCGACGAGGTAATCGAGCCCCCACTTGTCGGCCTGGCTCTCCATGTTTCGATTGTACTTAAGTCCGATGAGGTTGGAGACGACCTTGGCGAGCCCCTCGGCGGCCTGCCCGCCGCGCCCCTCCCCGCCGACGACGCCGATGACCGCCACCACCGCCTGGAGGCCCATCTGCCGCGTGATCATCGTGGCCGAGTGCTGGAGGGTAACGTGGGCGCATTCGTGGCCGAGGACGGCGGCCAACTCGCCCTCGCTGTCCATCTTCTCGAGCATGCCCCGCGTGATGTAGACGGGCCCGCCCGGCAGGGCGAAAGCGTTGACGACGTCGCTCGCCAGGACATTGAACTCGAAGGGAATCTCGGGCAGCTCGGGGTGGCGAGCCGCCCGGGCCACGCGCCGGCCGACGTTCCGGACATAGGCCTGGACGGCGAGGTTGTCGAGGCGTCCGCCAAACTCCTTCTCGAGCTCGGGCGCGGTCTCCTGGCCGAGCTCGATCTGCTGCTCCCATGAGAGGAAGTTGGCCTGGCGCTCGCCCGTCAGGGCGTTCGTCTGGCATCCCGGCCCGGCGGCCAGGGCAAGGAACAACGCGCCCGCAAGGGCAAGCCTGGTCTTGCGTGTCATGGCCCACCTCCGTGCTTGGTGCGTCTTCGATTCTAAGACGCGGCCGAGACGTATGCCATGCGAAGCTCATATAGTACGCCGTCCAGGAGTCGCCGCTCCTCCTCGTCCAGGTTGCCGCGCGTCTTCTCCTCGAGGACGGCCAGCAGGTCGATCGTGTGCTTGGCGAGCTCGAGGTCCTGGAGCGATTCGCCGGTCTCGGGATGGGTGCGGTCGGAGAGGAACATCATGGCCCGGGCGGCCAGACTGTGCACGAGGCCCGCGAAGCCGGCCGGCGGAACCTCGCGGGGACGGGCCTTGGCCTTCGCCGCGGCGTCGCCGGCCTCGCGGGCGAGGCGTTCCTTCTCGACCCGGGCCTCGGCCTTCCAGTCGGCGTCGGAGCGGGGCCGGGCGCCGGGCTTGGACTCGTCCTGGTCCCGTTGCTCGGGAGCTTCGCCGGGTGTGGGCGTGTCGGGCATGGTCGGTGGTCCTTGTCTCTGTCGAACCGCGGCGGGTCGGCAGACCCGCCTCGCAAACATAGGCAATCTTCCTTACGTCACCGCCCGTCCCGGCTGCGGCACGGGTCCGACGGCGCCATGTCCCAGGGCCGCGGCCACGAGGCCCAGGTAGAACGGGCTGGGCCGCAGCGGTCGGCTCGTGAACTCCGGGTGCGATTGGGTGGCCACAAAGTACGGGTGGCCGGGCAGCTCCAGGACTTGCATGATAGGCTGCCCCGGGGCCTTTCCGGAAAAGACCAGGCCGCCCGCCTCGAGCCGCTCGATGTACTTGGGGTTCACTTCGTAGCGGTGGCGGAACCGGAGCCTCGCCGTCGCCGCCCCGTCGAACATCCGCCGCGCGAGCGTGTCCGGGCGGATCTCGACGTCCTTGCCGCCCAGGCGCATCGTAGCCCCCAGTTCGTCGACCTGGAGCTGCTCAGGCAAGAGGTCGATGACAGGGTGGGCGGCTTTGGGGTCAATCTCGGTCGAGTGGGCCCCGTCCAGGCCGCACACGTTCCGGGCGAACTCGATGACGGCCATCTGGAACCCGTAGCACAGACCCAGGTACGGCAGGACGTGCTCGCGGGCGTACTGGATGCACGCGATCTTCCCCTCCGTGCCGCGCGTCCCGAACCCACCCGGCACAATCATGCCGTCGACGTCGGCGAGGGCCTCGGCGGCGTCGTCCTCGCCCAGCCTGGTCGTATCGATCCATCGGCAATCGACGTGGGCATGGAGGGCCGCCCCGGCGTGCTCCAGGGCCTTGATGAGGCTGGCGTAGGAGTCGCGGAGAGCGGTGTACTTGCCCGTGACGGCGATCGTGCAGCTGTGTCGAGGCTTTCGGATGCGGCGGGAGAAGTGCTCCCACGCCGCGATGGCCGACTGCTCGCGGGAGGGCTCGACCCGGTCGATCAGGTCCAACAGGTGCACGACCTGCCGGTCCACCTGCTCCCGCCGCATCCGCGTCGGGATGAGGTAGATCGACGGCTCGTCGTGCATCGAGTAGACCCGCGACATGGGCACGCTCGTATAGATGGAGATTTTCTGGCGAACCTTGTCGGTGACGGGATTGGCGGCGCGGCAAGCGATGATGCCGGGCTGGATGCCCATCTCCTGGAGCCGTTTGATGCCGAGCTGGGCGGCCTTGGACTTCTGCTCGCCCAGGATGCTCGGCTCGAGGATGAACGTCAGGGCCACGAAGAGCACGTTGTGCGGCCCTTCCTCGTAGGCCAGCTCGCGCATGGCCTCGATGTAGTAGGCGTTCTCGAAGTCGCCGGCCGTGCCGCCAATCTCGACGAACACGACGTCCACCCCGCTCTCGACGGCCAGGCGCCGCAGCTTCG